>JAKAEB010000059.1 GCA_021818445.1 Planctomycetota bacterium | reverse complement strand
TCTGGAAAGCGACCTGAAAGTTCTGGATTCCATCCGCGAAATGTGGCGGCAAATTCACCGCGACGCCAAATGGGAATCTTTCCGCCAGATCCTCCGCAACGATCGTCGGCTTCAATCGGCCAAGCTTATCATCTTCACCGAGTCCCGCGAGACCGCGGAATATTTGGCCACCCAAATTCGGGCCGAGGTTGACCCGAAAGTCCTACTCTCCACCAGCGATTCCGACGAAGCCGTATACCGCCAGGCCACCGAAAACTTTGACGCCCAGGCCTACCACCGCAAGGACGACTTCCGCATCCTCGTGACCACGGAGGTGCTTGCCGAAGGCGTCAACCTGCACCGCTCCAACATCGTCATCAATTACGATATCCCTTGGAATCCCACCCGGCTGATCCAGCGTGTCGGCCGCGTCAACCGCGTCGGCACATGCTTCGACACGGTCTATACGTACAACTTCTTCCCAACCGATGAAGGCAACGATCAGATCAAGCTCCGAGAGGCCGCCGAAGCCAAGATCCACGCCTTCATCGAAATGCTCGGCACGGATGCTCGCCTGCTCACCGACGGCGAAGAGATAAAATCGCACGATCTTTTCACCCGTTTGAATTCCAAGGCCGCAATCACCGGCGAGGACGAACAGGGGGAATCAGAGCTTCAATACCTCACCGAAATACGCGAGGTCCGCGATACCCAACCCGATCTGTTTACCCGCATCAAGCGCCTGCCAAAGAAGGCCCGCTCAACCCGGGCACTCGCGCCGCCGGCAGGCATCAGTGGAACCATTGCCTTCCCATCCCTGGTCACATATTTTCGCCAGGGCCGGCTGGACAAATTTTTCACTGCCACACCTCTCGGTAACTCGGTCGAGGTGGATTTCCTATGCGCCGCCAAGCTCCTCAAGCCCGGCGACCCGGCGGAGCCGCTGAAGCCTGTTACCGATAACTTCTACCGTCTGTTGGAACTGAATCGGACGGCATTCGAGGCCGCAACCACGCCCGCTGCCAGCGACTCCACCTCAAAGCCCGGTGGAGGCATAAACGCCGCCTACATCCTCAGACGCCTGGCGGCCCGAGACATTCGCGACTACCAAGGTTACACCGACGACGACGAAACGTTCCTCCAGCGCGTCATCCAGGCACTCAACGACGGCGCGATTCCCAAGGCCGCCGCCAAGAAGACTGCTGCCGAACTCAAAAAGCAAGGCGAGCCTCTCAAGGTGCTAACCATCCTTCGGCGACACCTGACGGAGCGGATGCTCTTGCCTACATCGGCCCAGCACACGGCCCATGCGGACGCCCCGCGCGAAGTAATCCTCTCATCGCTGTTGTTGGAGGCCCCATGAACCAGGATCAAGCCCGAAAGTTTGTCCAGGAAACCTTCACCCAGCCGTTCGACCGCCAACGATACGGAACATTTATCCGCGAACTCCTCAACCATCTGGACTATTGCAAAGAACTCGCCTGCAACCGGCAGTATGTGAAAGACGCCTTCAAACCTCATATAAACAGGTACGAACGCCTCGCCACTTACACCAGCCCGGACCAGAGAAAAGTCGATATTCTGGTCGTCCACCTGACGAGCGAGGCCAAGCTCACCCGCGCCCGCACGGCCTTGCGCAACTTCGTTGCCGATTACTTGAAGCAACGCGGCAGAAAAGACGCTGCCCTCGTGGCCTTTGTGTCGCCATCTGACTCGGCCTGGCGGTTTTCCTACGTCAAGATGGAGTACGCCACCGTCGAGAAGCCTTCCGGCGAAATTGACGCCGAGGAACGCCTCACGCCCGCCCGACGTTTTTCCTATTTGGTTGGCCCAGCCGAAAGCTGCCACACCGCAAAGACGCGTTTCCTGGCGCTGCTGCACAACACGCAATCCGATCCATCGCTGGCCCAGATCGAAGAGGCATTCAGCGTTGAGGCGGTCACCAAGGAATTCTTCCAGCGTTACAAGGATCTCTTCATCGAACTCAAAGAGGAATTGGACCGTCTGGCCGCCACTGACCGGGCTATCGCTGGCGAGTTCACCGCGCGCAAAATCGCCACCGCCGACTTTGCCAAAAAGCTCATGGGCCAGATCGTATTCCTCTATTTCCTCCAGAAAAAAGGCTGGCTAGGCGTGCGCAAGGGCGGCGCCTGGGGCGAAGGTCCGCACGATTTTCTGCGCAAGCTCGCCAACGGGCAATATGGTCAGTACAGCAATTTCTTCAACGATTTACTCGAACCGCTCTTCTACGACACGCTGGCCACCGACCGTGGCCACGAGGCGCTCTGCCAGCGTTTCAACAGCCGTATCCCCTTCCTTAACGGCGGCCTATTTGAACCTCTTGGCGGTTACGATTGGCACAAGACTGAAATCTTGCTGCCCAATCGCCTCTTTACGAACTCGGACGCCGTGGAGGAGGGGGCCATCGGAACAGGCATTCTGGACGTCTTTGACCGTTACAACTTCACAGTCAATGAAGCCGAGCCGCTGGAAAAAGATGTCGCCATCGACCCGGAAATGCTCGGCAAGGTCTTTGAAAATCTGCTGGAAGTCAAGGAACGCAAATCAAAAGGCTCGTTTTACACCCCCCGTGAGATCGTCCATTACATGTGCCAGGAAAGCCTTATTAACTACCTGGACACGGCAATGAACGGCAACGCGGAATGTAGTACACACGATACAAGCGTTCCTTCTGCCTCTCTTCAGGGTGGCACAGACATTCCTGCCTGTGCTCCAACGCAAAGCACTACACCACAGACAGGAATGTCTGTGCCACGTTCTGACATTGAAAGCCTGATCCACTCTGGCGACCAGGCGGCCCATTATGAAGACGCCCGCATCCGCGGCACAAAAAGCTACCGCCCAAAACTGCCGGCAAGCATCGAGGCCAATGCCCGCGTTCTGGATGAAAAACTCGCGGCAATCACCGTGTGCGACCCAGCCATCGGCTCGGGAGCGTTCCCCGTCGGCATGATGCAGGAAATCGTCCGCGCCCGCACAGCCCTCACGCCGTATTTCAACGACGTCGAGGACCGCAGCGCTTACCATTTTAAGCGCCACGCCATCCAGAACTGCCTCTACGGTGTGGACATCGACCCCGGTGCGGTGGAAATCGCCAAATTGCGCCTCTGGCTCTCGCTGGTTGTGGACGAGGACGAAGTGCAGCAGATCAAGCCGCTGCCCAACTTGGATTACAAGGTGGTGGTTGGGAACTCGCTACTAGGTGTAGAAAAGAACCTTTTCAACGTCAATCTTCTTACTCGGCTGGAAGAACTTAAACCAAAATACTTTGATGAAACTGACAATGCTAGAAAACACCAGTACAAGCGCGAAATCGACGGCATCATCCACCGACTCACGAATGGCAGTAAAGACTTCGATTTCCAGATCCAGTTTTCGGAAATGTTTCACAGCAGGCGCGGGTTTGATGTGGTCATAATGAATCCGCCCTATGGGGCCGAATTCAGCGAAGCAGAAAAGGACTTTCTGAAAAGGAAGTACGACCACATCGTCGAGCGCATCCGCAACTCCTTTCTGTATTTCATGGGGCTTGGCTACGACATCGTGAGAAAAGACGGCATCGTTTCCACTATTGAGCCGAACGAGTTTCTCTTTCAGATTTACATGACAAAGGCGAGGCGATATTTCGTTAGTAATTCCCAGATTCTTTACGCCATCAACACTGGAGAGGACATCTTTGAGGCAATCGTTCCGACGTGCGTCGTCGCGTTGAGAAAACGCAAACTCGACTCCTACAAAATTCCCGTTGCGGATTTGCGAGGGTGCACGCGAGAAGAACTGCCTCGTCGTCTCAACACACATTCATTTAGGGCGTCCTCCAGCGACACCGTTCTGAGAATCCCCAACAGCATATTTGTGTTCAACCCCGATTTCGCCTGTTTGGTCAACAAGCTATCGACGCAGTGCGTGGCATTTGAAGCGTTTTGCGATGATATTGCGAACGGAATCAGCACAAGCTGCGATGAAGTTTATGTCATTCCCAAGTCACTTGTCGCACGAGATGGATTTGAACCGGAATACGTGAAGCCTTGCATCAGGGGCGGCCAGTTTAACCGTCACTTCTGCCCGGCTGACACCGGAGATTGTGTTCTTTACGTCACAGACGATTTCAATCCAAAGATTGGAAAGAACATTTTGGAATATCTCGCTGAACACAAAGCACTTCTCGTCCAAAAATGTGTTGAAAAAAAGAAAGGAAAGCGAGAATGGCATATTCTCTTTCGGGGGCGATATGAAGCGCTTTTCAGGACTCCGAAGATTTTGATTCGGCAAACAGCAGACAGAATTGTCGCGGCACCGGATTGCGACGTTGGATATTACTGTATTGATTCCGTAAACGTTGCCTTGCTCAAGAGGTCAGCTATCCCGCAACTGGGGTTCTTACTCGGGCTGCTTAACTCCGCGGTTGTCAATTTCTATTATCGCGAAATCTCACAAGAGGGCGGGCGTGTCCTGGCACAAGTGAAGCCGCAGCGAATTCGTTCTTTGCCAATTCCTCCCGTCCCGCCAGAGAAACAAAAGGCGGTGACGCACTTGGTCGACCGCATCCTTGCGGCAAAGGCGGCGAACGCGGAAGCGGACACGAGCGCGTTGGAGAGGGAAATCGACCAGCTTGTCTACAAGCTCTACGACTTGACGCCAGAGGAAATCGCGATTGTGGAGGAAGCGACGGCACGGACGAGCAATGGAACTAAAAGGCGGCAAATGCGCCAACGGACCGGGGAGCAGTAGATATCCGGGCGTAGGGCGGGCGGCCGGGCGATTGCGCAATGGAAGCCTGACACGGAGGTCAAATGGTCAATGCAAATGTCGATCCTAAGACGGCGGCTGCGCTTCTGAAATCCAGCACTGAGCCCAGAGACAAGCTCCCTTACACCACGGAATTCGACCGTTTGCACAACGCCTACTGCGCGCGGGCAGGGAGTGTCAGCAAATACGATCTGATGCAGGCATTTTTCAACTTGGCGAAGAAGGGCGGATTCGCTGGCCGAACATCAGATCGGAAGGCCCCGGAATTGAACATCCGGCAGGCCGCTTTCATCGGCAAGCGCCTAGGACGGCGGCTTCCCGCCCGCGGCAGCCTTGTCTACACCGACGAGTTCAGATCTCTCTGCGACGATTTCAACGCCAAATTCGGGGCGGCCCTCAGTATGGCGGATTTTTGGCTGGCGGTAGACGGACTCGCGAAGAGGGCCAAGGGCGACGAATGGATCGCTCAGATTCAGAAGGCTCGCGAGGCCGCGTGCCTCGCGGTGGAGATATACAACAAACCGCTGGTGACCTTCCGTAGCGGCGGTTACATCGTCCTGATGACCATCGCTTGGACCGCCCTGATGCACGCGGTCTTTTTCCGATGGGGCGTCAGGCCCTTCTACCGCGAGAAAGACCAGCCTGATCGCTTCGCCAAGATCGACGGCGATTACAAGGGCTGGGAACTGTCCGCCTGCCTCGACGAATACTTCGGCGATGAGGCGTCGCCAGTACGCGAGAACCTCAAGCTGTTTATCGGCCTGCGGAACAAGATCGAACATCGATCCCTGCCAGCCCTGGACCAGCGCATATTCGGCGAATGTCAGGCCATGCTGCTGAATTTCGAAGACATGCTGTTCCAGCAGTTCGGTCCCGAGCACGCCCTTACCGAGAGCATGTCGCTGGCGCTCCAGTTCTCGCACCTACGCGACCCGGAGCAGGCGGCCGCGATCCGTTCACTCCACGCTCCACTCGCGGCCGATATCGTCCAGTACATCGACTCCTTCCGTTCATCCCTTTCGGAGGAAATCCGCAACGACTTGGCTTTCAGCTATCGGGTATTCATCATCCCGAAGCTGGCCAGCCACGAGGGAAGCGCCGACGTGGCCGTTTCCTTCGTGAAATACGATCCCGCGAATCCATCTCGGATGGAGGAGTATAGAAACCTCGTGGCAGTATTGAGGCCGCAGGTCACCCAGGTAGCAAATCAGGGCCGGCTCAAAGCCGGGGACGTGTGCCGGGCGGTGGAGGCGGTGGTGCAGCAGGTAAATGGATCGCGAGCAAAGTTTGGCCCCAGCTGCCACCACGTTGCAGCCTGCAATTTTTATAAAGTTCGCCCGAGTAAGGGTGCAGAAGACAGAACGAAAACAGACGTGCGATATTGCCACTACGATGAGGCCCACAAGGATTACGTTTACACGGACGCCTGGAAGAAACTCCTGATCGAGGAAATGAGGAAACCCGGACAGTACCAGAAGGTAATGCAGTCATACAAGAAACCCGCGAAATGAATGTGCCACGCCGGACGCCCAGCATCCACCGTCCATTCGCCGACCGCGTCCCCGGCAGCCTTCCACACCTGGCGTTGGGCGGCGAAGTTGCATTCCTCCGCCTCCGGAATGGCGGCCCACCCCGCGTCATCAGTTCGAGCGATCGATATTGGCCTACACTCCGGCAGATGAACAACTCCCGGCAAGCCCGGAGTTGTGTAATCTGACCCCGAAATTCCGGCATCGCCGCGTTACCCATACCCAACCCGTCGGCACCGGACTGGTTGCCTTACCGTGGCCGGTTCGTTGACCGCGGACACCCATCGGGCAGCGCCGGTAGTTGCATCACAAGTTGCTTTCCAACAGAATGCCCACTTTGCTGCCGGGAGTCGACGCAGGTGAAAAATGTCTGGCTGAAACTAATCATCGGCTGGGGGCTTTTGTTTGGATTGCTTCTGGCCTTGATCCTGCTTGGCATGGGCCGCACGCCGCGCGCACCGAGGCGAAAGTTACCCCCTCCGTCACCGCTGAAGTTTCCGCTTACCCATCTGCCCGCAATCCGCGGCCTCTGTATGTCGCTGGATAATCCTGGCGGCTATGTAACCTATCGACGGGCCTTACACAGGCTGCATGGTGTGGGATGCCGCTGGGTTAATATCGTCATCAACGCGCGGCAGAAAACTATTAATTCGCAACGGATGGCATTTGGTAAAGCCGCGACGCTAAGCCCCCCGCAGATAAGGAAGATATTGCTCTACGCCCACCGACTTGGCATGCACACCATGCTGATGCCCATTGTGCTGCTTGATCACGCCACGGGGGACCAATGGCGCGGCCTGATCAAGCCGTCCAACTGGCCTGCGTGGTTCGCCAGCTATCGGCGATATATCGTCACGGTTGCAGGCTGGGCACAGCGTTGTCATGTCGCGATTTTTTCGGTGGGAAGTGAATTGCTGTCAACCGAAAAATTTACCGGCCAATGGGACCGGCTCATTGCCGCGGTACGCCGCGTATACCATGGAAAATTAACCTACAGTGCCAACTGGGATCACTATGCCTATGTGGGGTTTTGGAACAAACTCGATTACATCGGAATGAATGCCTATTACCGCCTGGCCCGGCATAACCAGCCGCCGGTGCAGAATGTGCTGGCCCGGTGGATGCCGATAAAGGCTAAAATCCGCCGCTTTTCACAGGCGATTGGCCGCCCGGTGCTGATTACGGAAATTGGCTGGGATAATTTGCAAAATACACTCCGGAAGCCATGGGACTATGTGGGTGCCGGCGCGATTGACCCGCAAGTTCAATTGACCGCTTACGAGGCATTTGTGCGGGCATGGCGGAATCTGCCGCCGAAGCAATTTGTGGGGGCTTTTATCTGGGAATGGTACCCGGGATCAAAACCGACGGATTACGGCACCTACTCGCTTCAAGGCGAACCAGCCCTTAATCTGGTAGAACATTGGATCAGCGGGCGCTGACCGTTGCGCGTCCGCGGTTGAAAAGTATATTCGGCCGGGCCGTGAGGGTATTTTACCCAGGCCTGTGGCGGGATAGAGGATTGATAAAGGGTTATATGAAGCGCGACAGTTATTGTGGGCAGGTTACCCGTGAGCAGATCGGTAAAAACATGACGCTGTGCGGATGGGTGGCATCTTACCGCGACCACGGTGGCGTGGTATTTGTGGATGTGCGCGACCGCACGGGCATCTGCCAAGTTGTATTTCGGCCGGAAACGGGTGAGGTTTATGATCTGGGACGTGGATTGCGGAATGAAGACGTCGTGATCGTAAGCGGCGAGTTGGTAAAGCGGCAGGAGGGAGCGATTAATCCGCGCATCAGCACCGGTGAGGTGGAATTGATTGCGGCCCGCGCCACGCTGTGCAACAAAGCGGACCCGGTACCATTTTTGCCCGGCGGCCACGAGACGGTCAGCGAAGATATCCGGCTTAAACATCGCTATGTGGATCTGCGGCGTCGGCCGATGACCGAGGCGTTGATGTTTCGTCATCGGGTGACCAAGCTGATGCGCGACTACTGCGACGAGCACGGTTTTTTAGAAATTGAAACTCCGATTTTATACAAAAGCACGCCGGAGGGAGCGCGGGAATTTTTGGTTCCGTCGCGCTTAAGCCCCGGCGATTTTTATGCCCTGCCGCAAAGTCCGCAGCTTTTCAAGCAGGTTTTAATGGTGGCGGGCATGGATCGATACATGCAGATTGCCCGCTGTTTCAGGGATGAGGCGTTGCGATCCGATCGGCAACCGGAATTTACGCAGTTGGATCTGGAGATGAGTTTTGTCGATCGGGAAGATGTCATCGGCCTGGTGACGGGACTTATTCGCCGACTGTGGCACGAGTTGCTGCACGTGGATTTGCCGGAGGCTTTCCCGCTGATGTCATGGCGGGAGGCGATGGATCGCTTCGGCGTCGATAAGCCCGACACGCGTTTTGCGATGGAACTTTGCGATGTCAGCGCCATTGCAGGGCAGTCAGAATTTGGAGTTTTTAAGGATGCGGTTGCCGCCGGCGGATGCGTAAAGACGATTTGCGTGCCGGGCGGTGCAACTCTAAGCCGTAAACAGATTGATGAACTGACGGTGGAGGCGAAGCAGTTTGGGGCCAGGGGTTTGGCATGGATTAAGCTTGGCGGGGACGCGGGTGCGGGGCAGATGGGCGGACCAATTGCCAAATTTTTATCTCCAGCCATTCAGCAGCAACTGCGCCATGCTGCGGGAGGGGCCGATGGCGATTTACTGCTGGCGGTGGCAGACAAACAGGAAGTGGGCTGGCGGGTGCTGGGAGAATTACGACTGAAATTAGGCCACCAACTGAACTTGATTAATGATAATTTATGGAATTTTCTATGGGTAATCGACTTTCCGGGCTTTGAACGCGATGAAGCCACGGGCAAGATTGCCGCCCGGCACCATCCATTTACGGCACCGCTGGATGAGGATTTGCCGCGATTGGAGTCTGACCCGCTGGCGGTTCGGGCCAAAGCCTATGACCTGGTGCTTAACGGGGTGGAGATAGGGGGCGGATCGATTCGTATTCATCAGCGTGAGGTGCAGTCGCGGATATTTTCTCTGCTGGGCATTTCGCAGGCAGATGCGGAAAAGAAATTTGCATTTCTGCTTGATGCCCTGCGCTTTGGCGCTCCACCCCACGGGGGCATTGCGCTGGGCATGGATCGGCTCATCATGCTGATGCTGCGGCGACAAAGCATCCGCGAGGTGATTGCTTTCCCCAAAACGCAAAGCGGAACCGATCTGATGACGCAGGCCCCGTCGCCGGTGGAGGCGTCGCAATTGAGCGACCTGCATCTGGCGGTGGTGGGCCTACCGGCCAGCGGGGCAGCAGGTATCAAGCCGTCCGTCCCCGGCAGCGGCGCGTAAATCCTGTAAACTGCTGGTGGGGGAGGGGGCAAACGGATCGGCCCGGCGCGAGGGAACGCCATGAACGGACCGCGAGGGTGGATTTCGGCGGCGATGCGGTCGCCAGTACATTGAAAGTTGAGTTTTTATTTATGAGTTTGCATCAATCCAGAACTAAAATTGTTATTACGCTGGGGCCAGCCAGTGCCAAACCCGATGTGTTTGCCGAATTGGTCAAAACCGGCGTGGCGGTCATACGACTGAACTTTTCGCACGGCACGCTTGAACAGCGGCAGCACTTTTTGGATACCGCCCGAAGCGCTACCGACACGCCACTGGCGATCATGGGTGATCTGTGTGGACCGAAGATACGCCTTGGGCCGATCCGCGACGGTGGGATGGACATGGCCGAGGGCGACATATTAACCATCGAGCGCGAGCCGTTGACGGGTGGTGGGGGCGTTGTATCGAGCAACTACTCCAATCTGGTGGACGACGTGGAGGTGGGCCAGCGAATATTGATTGATGACGGCCTTATCCGGGCAGATGTGGTGGAGAAATTGCGTGATTCCATCAAATGCCGCATTACCACGGGGGGGCGTGTCGGGTCTAATAAAGGACTGAATCTACCGCACACCAAGTTGTCGATTCCCAGCATTACCGAAAAGGATTGGCGCGACATCGACTGGGCGATTGAGCACAATTTGGATTATTTAGCGCTTTCTTTTGTGCGCAGCAGCGAGGATGTGCTGACGGTAAGGCGGTATCTGGACCAGAAACGGTCGAAAATTCACCTCGTGGCCAAGATCGAGATGCCTCAGGCAGTGGATGAAATTCATAACATCCTTCAAGCCTCGGACGTCGTGCTGGTGGCGCGGGGCGACATGGGCGTTGAGATGGAACTTACCAGCGTGCCACTGATTCAAAAAAATATTGTCCGCGCGGCCCACGAAGCGGGCAAACCCGTGATTGTGGCCACCCAGATGCTGCAAAGCATGGTGGATAGCCCCACCCCCACGCGGGCGGAGGTATCGGACGTGGCCAATGCCATTTTGGATGGTGCCGACGCGGTCATGCTTTCCGGCGAGACGGCGGTGGGCAAATATCCCGTGGAAGCGGTACGAACCATGCGCGACATTGCGGATAAAACTGAAAACTACATTGTCCGCCAGGAT
The DNA here is from genome assembly GCA_021818445.1 of Planctomycetota bacterium. Lineage (GTDB taxonomy): Bacteria > Planctomycetota > Phycisphaerae > WQYP01 > WQYP01 > JAJZGD01. Next base: position 10,114 of record JAKAEB010000059.1, on the reverse strand, counting down.
ATTCTTACCGAACCGCCGCGACTGCTGCAGATGAGTTACCATCGGACGGCGGCCGTGGCACATGGTGCCTTGGCGATAGCACGGGATGTCAATGCGCGGTTGGTGGTGGTCTGGTCGCAGGCGGGCGGGTCGGCGCGGTATTTATCTAAAAATCGTTTTCCAATGCAGATCGTGGCGTTAAGCACCGACGAGGCGGCGGTACGGCGAATGAGCATGTATTACGGAGTGCTCCCCATTCGTGCGGACATCCCGCAGCATTTTGACGACTTACCGGCCATGATCGACGAACTTTTGGTAGCCAAAGGGTGGGCCCAGGCGGGAGACCGCGTGATCATAGCGGCCGGCTCGCCCTTGGGAACCGCAGGAGCCACCAACAGTTTAAGTGTCTATACGATTGGCGAAAATGTGGGCTAGGAGCCTGTCCGAGTAATAACAGGGACTGCGACGGAATGAATTTTGGCGGGCATCAAGAAGCGGCGACGAGGGCGTATCGGGTGATACGCCGAGGAAGCCGCGCCGCAGAGGCCGGGCGATCGGTAAATGGGGAAACCATGCGAAATACAGTGCGGATTTTGCCGGCCGTCCTTTTAATGCTGGCAGCCTGGGCGGTGGGTGGATGTGGCAATCGGTACAACTACCCGCCCGGCAATCCGGGGTGGCATTCGCCGCATTACCACACCATTTTCGGTATGTTGCAGATAGTAGGACGTCGGAGTTTGGCTGTTGAGTATGCACCCGCCAACGGACCCGATCCCTATCACGGTGAGTTGATCATCACCCCACCTGCCGCCATGACGGGCTTTTCCACCGGCGAGATGGTTTTGCTGCACGGCGAATTGGTACAGACCGGGGCGGGCCCCAAATACTACGTAAAAAGGGCAAAGTTGTGGTTGGGGGTTGGGCGGCCAACATATCTGACACGATGATGCCCGGGCCGGTGAGGTTAACGCGCTTGCCACGAGTCGAACCGCCGATTCTAATGGCGGGAGTTTGGTGGCAAGCGGTATTTGCCGTGGGTGACTCGATGCAGCAATTTGCATTATAATCAGGCCTGATGTTTTGAACCGGAGATTCTGGAAATGCCGATGAAGCCAAAAATTGCTCTGAAATGGATGGTCGTTTCCGCGATGGTGCTGGGTATGGTGGCGGTTTCCCCCATGGTAAGCGCCAAGCATCTTGCCCCGCAGCCGAAACTATTCAGCCGAAGCTGGCAGATTAAATTTGTCTGGCACACCCCCACCCGGCTGTTTCATATGACGGGTACGGGCCGCCATGCCCAGTTGGAAAAATATTGGTTTTTGACCTACACCATCATTAACAACACCCATCGGGATTTATATTACACACCTGCATTTGAATTGCGGCTGGATAATGGGCGCATCATATCGCCGGTGGTGGGTATCACGCCGCGTCTGTACAAATCGGTAAAGCGGGCGACGGGCAATCCGTTTTTGATTGACCCAGATATGGTTTCAGGCAAGCTGCTGCAGGGCGCAGATAATGCCAAAGACTCGTTTGCCATTTTCAGCGGTGTGCCATCGGGTATACGCGGATTCAAAGTTTTTGTCTCCGGTCTATCCGGTGAAACGGCCGTGCAAAAAAATCCGCTTACCGGCAAGCCGGTGGTGCTGCATAAAACGCTGGTGCTGGATTATCACATCGCAGGACATGCCATTAATTTGACACCTAAACCAGTGCTGGTAAAAAAATACTGGGTAATGCGCTGAAATGGCCCCGCACGAGGGCGGAGTTCTCATTTCACGGCGTTTTCCATGAAGCCGTCTTGGGAATGTTGCCCTGCGACTGCTGAATGCGGATGATCCATTGCGGGGTTTCGGCCAGGTAGGTCTGCAAAAGCCGCTCGCGTTTTCCGTAATAGTAGGCCATCGAACCTTGGCACACCAGACCAAACGCCCCGACTGAACCGTACATGACGTACAATATGAGCAGCAGGATCAAATCAATATGGCCGATGCTACCTCCGGCTCCACCACCGAGCGTGGGCCCTATCGCATGATTGAGCGCGGCAGTCTCAGACCGCTTATTCAGCGCCACTTCCAGCACCCACCAGCCGCTGATCACGATGAACATAGCCCCCAGAAGCAGTTGATTGATCATGAGTTTTTTGAAAACTCCCGGCCGTAAAAGGTGGATATTTTTCTCGCCCCAGTATTCCACACAGCCGGCAGCTATCATCCATAGCCCCATGATGCTTCCGCTAAAACTGAATCCGGCACCCGGCACAAACTGGGGCAGAGCGGTGAGAATACCAAAGACGAATAACCCGACATAAGCCCGGCGGGCGGCTTTGGCGGCCCGGTTGATAAGCCGCAGGCGCATGTTGGCTTCGCCAAGCTCTACGAGTTGATCTTCCGAGAGGGGGCTGGATTGGTTTTTGGATGGAATTGAATCCGACACGCCGACCACTATCCTTTCGTCGCCACGCTACCTTCTCCGCCCGGCGGCCAGGGTGCTGAATGCAGCGGCCGATCAACACCCTTCCCGTCCGTCATCTTAGGGGAAATTACCCTGCGTACAACCGAAAGGATAACTAGCGCGCTCATCCCGCTGGGAAGGTTCTTGGAAAGGGTGCGGGCCTGCGACGGCTTTTTCAATCGGAAAAAAATTCTTTTTCGCGGCTGGCGAGCTGGGTTTTCAATCGTGAAATGATGCTTGAATGCATTTGACTCACGCGCGATTCGGAAAGTTCCAGTGCATCGCCGATCTCTTTCATGGTGAGCTGTTCATAATAGTAAAGATACAGAATCATTTGTTCAGAACGTGAAAGCCCGCGCGAGATGAGTTGTTTAAAATCGCGGCGGAACATTTCATCGAGAGGGGATGGAGCGGTTTTATCCGCGAGGATGTCCACCTCGTGTACATCACGCGAGCCGTCGGATTCAAAATATTTACGCGATAAGCTCACCTGTGAAACGGCGTTGGAATCCTTGAGCATCTTATCAAGCTCATCCTTGGGCACACCAAGGTGGGCGGAAAGTTCTTCATGGGTGGGCTGGCGACCGAGCTTCATTTCCAGTTGGCGAGTGGCCTGATCCACTTTGCTTGAGCGACTGCGCACCAGCCGCGGGACCCAGTCCATATTTCGCAGTTCGTCGAGGATGGCACCGCGAATACGCGGAGCGCAATATGTTTCAAATTTTACACCACGACCCGGATCAAATGATTCGATGGCGTCCTTGAGTCCGAAACTACCGGCTTGGATCAGATCGTCAAGTTCCACCTCATCGGGCAGCTTGGCGAAAATGCGCTCGGCGTTGTATCTGGCCAACGGCAGATATTCCATCATAAGTAAATTGCGCAGCGCGTCGGTAGGACGGGCTTTAAAGGTAAGCCATACTTCGTTGATATCCTGCTCAACGGCCGTTGTAGTGGTTTTTGTCTTAGCCATGTGGGTCACTCCTTGACCATAACCTGTTACTGATCCCCAAACAAAGCGGGGCCCCTTTCAGGCGTTGTGATCAGGCATACTGATCACCCACTCTCACCTTCAGCGAAAAGCCGGATTAAAACGCCCATGCCAATCTCCCAAGCATTCCGCGTACCGAATTGTCCTGCGACATTATAGTGCATTGTGCCCGGCAAACGCAGAGAAAACTGTCAAATCGGCATAAGCCAACCGCTGACTCAAGACGGTGGGGCGCTTCGACAGATGCGAAAATCTGGATTGGCGAACCCTGCACGACCTGGTGATGAGTTTGTGCCAGCATACCGACTCCATTCGATTGCCCGGCGCGGGCTGAACTATAGCCACATTGTCATTTTGCGTTTTATCGGTTTGGGGATAATTGCCTGAATATTTCTACGGCTTTCCCACCCGAATTTACAATCAGGCAGTCAGACGACAACAAACACCAAGGCTCCCCTGAATCTGCGTTCCGATAAAAACGCTGTTTCGACGTTTGGAATTCTAACCATTCAAAAAAAATTGACAAGTGCAATTGGCAACCCCGACATGACGAAAACTTCAACTCAGGTGCCGGATAATTTGCGAATTACCATCTTTCATCTAATATGGTGGTTGATTCAGGTGCGATGAAAGAGCCTTGCACCTCGGGCGTCAGGCCAGCACGCTGGTGCGGGGCTTGATGAATTATTGGAACCAGACTTTAAGGAGTCGATTGATGCCACTGATGACCAGTAAACCTATGTTCGATCTCGCCTACGACGGCGGCTTTGCGATTGGTGCGTTTAATGTCAACAATATGGAACTTGCACAGTCGATTGTTGAGGCGTGCGCCAAGGAAAGCAGCCCCTGCATTCTGCAAATATCCAAGGGTGCCCGCAAGTACGCCAACATTCGCTATCTGAAGGCGATTATCGATGCCGCCGTGGCGGAATACCCCAACCTGCCGATTTGCGTGCACTGCGACCATGGAGATACGGTTGAACTGATTAAAACCTGTATCAGCGACGGCTATACAAGTGTGATGATCGATGGAAGCCACCATCCGTTTGAGGAAAATGTTCACCTGACGGCGGAAGCTGTCAAGGTGGCGCACGCCGCCGGTGTGGTGGTCGAGGCGGAACTCGGCATGCTGGGCGGCATTGAAGAGGATGTGGTAGGTCTGAGTGCCGAAGAATATGAAAAAAATGTTGAACAATTTCTGACCGATCCGCAGCAGGCCGCGGAATTCTGCAAACGTACCGGGCTGGATTCTCTGGCGGTGGCCATCGGCACCAGCCATGGGGCCTACAAATTCAAGCATGAGGCCAAACTGGCCTTCAACCGCATTGAACAAATTATGAAAACCTGCCCCGGCATCCCGCTGGTGATGCACGGCAGCAGCAGCGTGCCGCAGGAATTCATCGATCTGGTCAACAAATATGGCGGTGCCATGCCCAATGCCAAGGGTGTGCCGGAAGATCAGATTTCGATGGCCGTCCGCAAATATGGCGTCTGCAAAGTAAATATTGACACCGATCTGCGGCTGGCGATGACCGCCAAGATTCGGGAAGTATTTGCCACCAAACCGGCCGAGTTCGACCCGCGCAACTATCTTGGCCCGGCGCGCGATGCCATCGTTGGCATGGTGCGAAGGAAACTCCACGTGCTTAACAGCGCCGGCAAGGCGGAGACCATTATTGCCCACTGGAAGAAGCTTGGATCGCCTCTGCCCAGCTATTACAACATGAAAAAGGCGAGCTAACCCGCAGTTGAACGAAAGGCCCATAGCAGCTTCTGCTATGGGCCTTTTTTATGCGCCCGGTAGATGCCAAGCACACGGGTGGCCGTCACATGCGGTGGTGTGATGGGAGTTTGCGCCGGATTAACGGTCGCGATGCAATGCAGTGGTAACTACCCGGAATCCCCCTGCGCCTTACATCGCCTTCAGGGCACCGAGCACCTCTTCACTGTGTGCGTCCACCTTCACCTTGGGAAATATCCTTGCCAGTTTGCCGCTTTCATCGATAAGGAAAGTGGTGCGTTCAATACCCATGTATTTCTTGCCGTACATCGATTTCTCTTTCCATACACCATATTTTTCCGCTACGGCGTGATCGGTATCGGCTAAAAGCTCAAAGGGTAATTTGAATTTGCCGATAAATTTTTGATGGCTTGCCACATCATCCGGACTGACACCCAATACCACCGCACCAGCCTTTTTTAAATCGGCGATCGCATCGCGAAAATTGCACGCCTCTTTGGTGCAACCGGGTGTATCATCCTTCGGGTAAAAATAAAGCACCACCCTTTTACCTTTGAAATCCTTCAGCGACACCTTTTTGCCCGCACTCGATTCAAGCGTGAACGCCGGTGCCGCCGCCCCTTCTGCAACTGCCATGTACAACTCCTTAAAAACTCTTTGGTACAGTACACAAACGCAAAGATAATAGGCGGCAACAGGCAGATATTTCCACGCGGCCGCTACGAGCCTGTCCAAGTCACAACAGACCCTCTGGCACACCAGCGACACACTGTCGGAATGATCAAATGGCTTTTATTTTCCTCATTTTTGCATAGTATCACTGCACGCCGACGGCTTGATGACTTCATTTATCAGAAGGTTGATTGCTCATGATGAATTGGCGGCTAATGACTCTGGCGGGCGTGACGGCCACCACTTGCGTGCTGACCAAACTGGATGCGGCCCAGTTCCGTTTGCCACCGTCTCCGCCATTGCCCACCATACCTCACCGTAGTTTTAATGTGATTAAATTTGGTGCCGATCCCGCCGGTACCACACCCGCTACCGCATCCGTCCGAAGGGCCATTAACGCCTGCCACCGGGCCGGGGGTGGCATCATATACTTTCCCAAGGGCAAATTTCTATGTGGCCCCATGCTCCTGCCAAACCACACGGAGTTGCATCTTGCCAAGGGGGCGTTGCTCAAAATGCTTCCCTTGAGCCAATACCCCTGTGTCCACGGCCGCTATCAGGATTTTATCCGTGCCTCAAATCAGCATGACATCGCCATCACGGGTCGAGGCACCATCACCGGTCAGGGGGCACGATGGTGGACGCTGTATCGGCGACGGCCGAACGGCAGCGTTCCCCATTTACCGCACCGCCCTCAGATGATTGCCATGAATGATGTGGTGCGCCTGCTGATCCAAGGCGTGAGGCTGCAGAATCCCGCCAACACACATATTTCTCTGCAGAATGCATGCCGTGATGTCACCATTGAAAATGTCGTCATCCATACCCCCCGTCAATCTCCCAATACCGATGGCATGGATATTTCCGGCCACGACATTCTCATTTCCCACTGCCGCATCTCCGATGGCGATGACTGCATTGCCATTGGAGGAGGCGGACGTGATCTGCCGAATCAATTTGAAAGCCAGGATATCGTTATCCGTCATTGCGCCTTTGGTTACGGCCATGGAATGTCCATCGGCAGTTTCACCCGTGGCGGGATTCGCGATGTATGGGTCGTCGATTGTACATTTGACCATACCACGGCGGGCATTCGGCTTAAATCCAGTAGTGGCCGGGGTGGCTTGGTTGAAAATTTAGTTTATCAAAACATCCGTATGCGCTACGCGCGGTGGCCCATTTTCATATCCAGTTATTACCCGCACGCGCCTCAACGGTCATGGCGCATGGCCCCTGTACCATACACCCGCACCACGCCCATCTGGCGCAATATCCGGATTATTAATTTAACCTCCACTCACTCCCCGGTCGCGGGTCGCATCATCGGTCTTCCGGGCCTGCCCGTGCAAAATGTATTGTTGCGGAATGTCCACATTTTTGCCCGCACGGGCATGCTGATTGCCGACGCCAAGGCGATACGCTTTGAAAAATCGAAGATTCATGTAAAGAACGGTCCGGCGCTGATCATCCATGCGGCCCACGTCACAGGGCGAGATGTTCATTGATGCTATCGCGTCCGCCGGGTGCCGCCCATACTGCATTTGCATCCCAGTGGGGCATAATAGCGCGGGCGTGTCACTGTATTAAAATAATTTATCACTGCCCATACGCTGTTGCACCGGTGGGCCGAATCAACGCCAGCGGCTAAATGAAAGTGCGTCATTTTTACTTGGCCCGACGGCGGCTGTCATGTAGAATCGACCTGACGCCCGATCAAAGTTGACTGGAGTGACGGATATGCTCTGCCCCTGCCGCCCGTCGAATGTTAAAAAAACGATTGGTCTTTGCAGCATCGTGCTGGCCCTTATTGCCGCACCGCCCGCCCGCATCATGGCGGCCAGCCGCGGCGGTCATGAAACATCAGCGCAGCGGCTTGCGACACGCCTGCGACTTAACCTGCACCACACGCCCCTAAAAAAGGCGCTGGCCGCCATCGCAAAAGCCATCGGCATGACCCTCTTGTTAAATACAGAGGATATGCGCGGTGGCAACCGCGCGGGTCTTGCACCCATAACGTTACATTTGCATCACGCCGTTTCGGCCCGCAGGGCCATCGACCTCATCCTGCTTAAAGCCGCCGCTTTGAAGCTACCTTTGCGATGGAATATCGTCGGGGGAGCACTGCTGGTCGGCCCAAGCAGTTGGACCGACCGAACCGTCTGCTTCCGCTTTTACAATGTCGCTCCTATCGTTGTGGTGCATGGACGGTATGGCAATTATGTAAGCCTGCACCGCATGCGCACGCTCGTTTACGCGATTGAGGGAAATGTAGATCGGAATTCATGGATATCTAATGGCGGACGTTTCGGAACTTGCCAATTTGTTGGCGCATGCCTGATTATCCGGGCTTTGAATCGCGATCAGTTGCGCATAGCACGGTTGCTGCGCGGTGTGGAGCGGGCACTTGCCGCCGCACGAAAATCTGAACTGAAAGGATAGACTGCACATGAAGAATGACCCGTGTATTTTCCGCTACGTCGGCCGCGGCGGTATCGCCGCAGCATTCATCGCGTTGCTGGCCTCGGCCGGATGCCAGTCGATGCATCCGCCGCGCGCGTACTTGTCCCGCAGTGCGCGGATGGCGGTGCCGCAGGGGCCCGCACGTTTGAGAGAAGTCAGCCTGTTCCCCAATGGAATTGGCACATTCCAATACCAGGGGCGGGTGAACGGAGATGCCGCCGAAACATTAGAATTTCGATCCGCACAAATTGACGATGTGCTTGGCTCAATGATTTTTCAAGATACGGGCGGGGGACAGGTTGGCGAAATAACCTACCCCACGAAAATTCCGCTTGATGAGCAATTGCGCCAATTCCCGGTAAACCTGACTGGATCACCCTCGCGGGCGTCAATCCTGGGTCAGATGCGCGGTGCCAAAGTGACGTTTGTGCTCAAACACCCTTACGGCAAACGCATCACCGGGCGGATCGTTTCGTTGCGCTATGGCCGCGCCACCGACAAAAGCCGCCCGTCACCACTGGTGATACGGGTCGGACAGGCAGAGCACTCGCCCAACCGGTCGAATACCCGGGACGTTGGCATTGACCTGCTGTGCCATGGCACTTTACGGCACATCACGCTGGATGATGTCCGGCTGATTGTCGTGCGTGATGCCGCACTGCGGCAGTCGCTGGCCAAGGCGATGACGCTGCTGTCTTACAAGCATCGCCACCATGTGCGTCCGCTGACAGTTTGGTTTCGCGGGCATTCATCGCGAACGGTGGGTTTTGCCTATCTGATGGAGACACCCGTATGGCGGATGACCTACCGCCTGATATTGCCGGCACCCGGTGACACACGGCAAAAGTCCGTCGTGCAGGCGATGGCGTTGGTAACCAACGATTCAAACACCGATTGGAACAACATCCGCCTGGATTTGCGTGGCGGCGAACCCGTATCTTTCATCGCCCATCTTTACAGGCCCCTGTATCAGCGGCGGCCCGTCCGGCAGGCCAGCAGTGAGCTCAAGCGATCGCCGCAAACGTGGGGCGGCGCGGCTTACCAATCGCGGCGACCGGGCATATTATCGCGGCACCTTTACCATCAGTTACGAAGACAGCGAGGTACCCCGACTCCCACCGGGACGGCGGGTGTCGGGACCATTGGTGGCGGAGGCTCCATATTCCAGCAATCGGGCCAGCAATCGGGCCAGCAACTGCAAAAACTGCCGTCTGTACCGTTTAATCCGCTGCAAGGTGTCAAGGCGCTGGCCGGTACCTCGATGGTTTATCCTGCCTTTGACTACCACATGGATGATCTAAGCCTGCAACAGGGCCACTCGGCGTTGGTGCCGATTCTGGTTACGCCCATCGCCGCAAAGACGGCGGATTATTTCACGGCCTACGATTTTGCCAGCGTCGTGGGCGGGACTCACCACCCATTGAAAGCTGTGCGCCTGACCAACAACTCTGCCCACTATCTGCCACCGGGGACCACCTCCATTTACCAAGGAGCCGTGCTGGCGGGACAGGCCGTGATGCCCGCACTGCCACCCGGTGCTCACCGTACGCTGAAGTTCGCTGTAGACCGCTCCGTCGGCATCCGCATTCATGCCGACACCGCCCCGCCTTCCCGGCTTATTACCATGGCGATTGACGGCGGCGTACTTTATGAACGGTTTACCGATCGCGCACCCTTCAGGCTGACGGTTGTAAATTCCGGTTCCACTAAAAAAACAGTGCTCATTCGCACCGGTGTCGCTCGTCGGCTTATGGTTCAACGCCGCCTGCTTTCCGCGGGCAGGCATCGGCGCACCGCCACGCTGCAATTAGACC
>JAKAEB010000006.1 GCA_021818445.1 Planctomycetota bacterium | reverse complement strand
TTCCGATCTGGGCATCTGTGCGTCGCTGAATACGCTGTCAATCAATTGAAATACCTGGTCGGCGTAGGGTTTGAGTTCTTCGGGAAGCGGTGCGAGTTTTCCTCCCCTCTTCGCCTCGTGGTATGCTTCCGCGATTCCATCCCTGTCGTCTACGTAGTCGTTCTTCATCAGATATTTGTAGATATGCCTGGCCATCTGTGGCGTCACTGGCACATCTCCCGTCTTTGTATTAAGCAGCTTGTCGGTAAAGTACGCCTCGTTTGCCGCGCGAGGCCGCTCGGATAGCGACGTGCTGATGTCCTTCTGCAAGCCTGCCACAAAATCCTTGTAGCTCTCGCTGGCGACAACCGTAAGCACGTTGATCTGATGCACCGTCGCCGGGTCGTCCATGCGTTCCCCCTGCCGGGGGCCTTCGGACACGACGGCGAGCCGCATTCCGCGACCAACCTCCTGCCGGCGGCTTACCGTGTTATCGCTGTGTTTGAGTGTGCCGATCACAAAGACGTTGGGATTATCCCAGCCCTCGCGAAGTGCTGAGTGCGAGAAGATAAATCGCACCGGCTCGTCCAGAGACAGAAGCCGCTCCTTGTCCTTGAGAATAAGGTCGTAGGCGTCAACGTCATCGGTCTGCCCGGCCAATTCGCCTCTGGCGGCAACGGATGGGTCAACCATCCGCTTGCTCTTTTTGTCGATGGAGAAATAGCCGTTGTGCGTCCTGGCAGCATCAATGTTTCTGAGGTAATTGACGTATTTTGTGTTGCTGAAAAGTGTCAACGATTCATCACGGAGCCGTGTATATTCTTCCTCGAATATCCTGGCATATTCGCCCGGTTGCTCTCCCGCCTCGTTGTATTGCCGGTATTTGGCCACCTCGTCAATGAAGAAAAGCGTCAGCGTCTTGATACCCCGTTCGAAAAGCGATTGCTCCTTTTCGAGATGGGCCTTAATGGACTCCCGAATCTGGATGCGGCGAAGGGTCATTTCATCCGCGTCACCCATCGCTTCGCCTGAATGGAGCTGGTGTCCATTCGTAAAGCTCACCGTGTCGGCAACGGCATCGATGTCGGCGATGACGAAGCCTTCGTATTGGCGCAATCCTTCCGACACGGCCATCAGGTTATCGTTCTTGCCGAGCTTACGTACTTCACGTTTGATGCCCGCTTTGGTCTGTACCTCTATTTCGATGCGTGCCACGGGTGGTTTGGTGGTGGAGACCTCAATGGATTCCAAATACAAATAGCCATTGGTGCCTGTGAAGCCTCGCGTGGAAATTCCCCGGACGGCGATTTTCTTCACAAGTTTCTGGTTGTAGGCATCGAGTGCGTCCAGCCGGTAAACTTTATTGTGCTGTGTCTTATGCGTCGCTGAATAACGAAGCACCATAAGCGGATTGAATTCCTTGAGCGAGTCGAGGGTCTTCCTGCCTTCCATCTTCTGCGGCTCGTCGAGAATGAGAATGGGCCGGTTCTGCTTGATAACGTCTATCGGGCGGCGTGACTGAAAGTCGTCCAACTCCTCGTAGATGCGGCGTGCATCTTTGCCGGTGGCATTGAATGCTTGCACGTTGATTATCATCACATTGATGCCAGCGTCGGATGAGTAACTCTCCAAGTTGTGCAACTGCTTGGAGTCATAGATGAAGAACCGTGCCCGCTTTCCGTAGTCTTCAAGAAAATGCTCGGCGGTGATTTCAAACGATTTGTATACGCCTTCGCGGATGGCGATACTTGGCACGACAACGATAAATTTCGTCCAGCCATATTGCTTGTTCATCTCGAACATCGTCTTGATGTAGCAGTAGGTTTTGCCCGTGCCGGTCTCCATCTCGATGTCGAGATTCACTGCCGCTATCTGATTACTCACAAGCGACTGGGACACCGGCAAATTCTGGTGCCGCTGCACAGCTTGGATGTTCTCCAACACCTTCGCCGGCAGCAAGGCGATGCTCGAGTTCTTGAGGCCGGTCTCTTCAAACAGTTCTCTATCCGCATGCCGCCCTGGGTCAATGCGGTAGGTCAATCCAGTGTTGAGGGGCTGACCTGTGAAGCAGTTCAAAACTGCCTCGACGGCGGCGGTCTGGTAAGCCTGCTTTTTGAACCGAAGTTTCATATATTCGCCAATCTAAAAGTTATTAGCCATTTTGTGTAAATTAAGCGGCCCCGTCTACCCCGAGCCCAATCTTGTGGAGCGTAAAACCCGATTTACGTTCCACAAATGAGTTTGTTGCCATTCTGCGTTCCACAAACTCAACCAGGCTCTACAGTGCATCGCGGCCCTCCGCCACGTGCAACAGTTGCGAAAATCGCAGCACGGCGGCCCGTCGCCCGCTGGCGGAATAAACCTCATCCAGAATGCCGGCGTCGCGCATTTTCCGCAGCAGCAGGTGGGCCGGTGGCAGATCAGTTGGCAAATAGGGGTTCATGCACGCATCCTTAAATGGCCTTGACCTCGGTACCCGGTGATGAAAGCTTGAATATCTGCTCGACATTAATTTTGGTGGCATCGCTGCCGTAGCCGTTGTCGCGGAATACTGCACGCAAGGGTTTTCGCTTGGCGAGTTCCTTGATAAACGCCTCATCAATGCCCGGCTCGAAACATGCGGCAAGGGCGTTGGTGTCTACGAAGTAAACGTTCTTGCCGTTGATCTTTTCCGGCTTAATGGGAAGCGTGATATCTACGCCCCAATCGAGCAGTACCTGAAACAGCAAATCTTCGTCGCTACGGTCGCTCTTTATGTTGTCCACCTGGCCGTGAAGCATTTCTTGTTTCAGGGCGTCGGGCCGGTAGTACACATCCTTCATATTGGATGTGTCCACCTTCAACACGCGGAAGCCTGTATCCAGCTTTATTCCGTTTAGGCCCATTTCTTCCTTAATTTTTTTCCCGGCACGACGGATGCGTTCCTTGCCAAGGTCGGCAATCGTCCTAAAACCGGCTTTCCCTGCTTCCGTTCCGTTTGAGCAAGGTTCCGGCAGTTGGACTGAGATGTGGCGACGCGTCCCGCCGTCCTCTGCGTTCATCCCCATGACCGCGTGAGCCATTGACGCGGAACCGGCAAAGAAATCCAAAACGATTGATCTTGGCGTGCCTCCTGCTCTGACAATCTCCTTGAGTAATCCAACGGGCTTGGGGTTCTCGAAGACGGCGAGATTGCCGAAAATTCCCGCCATCTCATTGGAACCCTCGGTATTAAAGGGCACAAAATCCCAAAGGGATGTCCAGGTAATGCCATCTTTGATGTCGCATAGAAATCGCTTGAGCTTCGGTCGCCCGCGCCCGTCCGAGCCGAAGTAAATCTCATTGTTGGCCAAAAGTTTCTCGATGGTCTCCGAACTGAATCGCCAGTTGCCGTTCGACGACGGAAAATGCTTCTCGCCCGTGGCTGGGTTGACAATGGGGAAATTTAGGGATTCGACATACCGTCCGCCTTTGACGTTCGCCATGAGGTCACCAGCGGCCCAAGGGCCCTTCGGGTGGTTGTCCGGGTTCTGGTACCGAGCAACCTGCTCGTCGCTTCGCGGTCTCAGGGCGATGCTCGCACTCGAATGCTGCTTGGCGTAAACAAGGACGTAATCGTGCTGTGCACCAATGGCCTTGTCGTTTGGCGGCGTGCTCCTCTTTTTCCATATAATCTGAGTTACGAAGTTGTCCTCGCCAAAGATTTCGTCGCACATCTTTCTGAGGTTAGATACCTCAACGTCGTCGATTGAAATAAATATGACGCCATCTTCGCTGAGCATGTTCCGAGAGAGGCGGAGGCGTGGGAAAAGCATCGTCATCCAATCCGAATGAAAACGGCCATTCGACTCGGGATTCGTGACGAGCCTATTGCCCTTCGTATCGGTTTGATTCGACTTGGCTAGGTATTCGTCACTCGATTCTGCGAAGTCATCGTCGTATACGAAATCACGTCCGGTGTTATATGGCGGGTCAATGTAGATGAGCTTGACCTTATTGAGATAAGTTTCCTGCAACAGCTTTAGCGCGTCAAGGTTGTCGCCTTCAATGAAAAGGTTTCGCGTCGTGTCAAATTCAACGCTTTCCTCACGGGCGGGGCGTAGGGTTTTGGCAATGGGGGCGTTGGCGGCAAGCAATGCTTCTCGTTTTCCTGGCCAGTCAAGCTGGTAGCGTTCACGCGGCCCCTCGACGATTGAATCCGAAAGCTCCTGCCGAAGCTGATCAAAGTCAATGGCCCGCGTGATGTTCCCTTTGTCATCTTTCGCTTCGGTAATGCAGTTTGGGAATAACTCGCCGATGCGGGCGATGTTGTCCCTGGTGCCGTCGGGAGTGTGCATCTTAAGCTTATTCATTGGTTCCTCATGAAATAATTCCATCTGCCAGTTTATCCACTTCCGCCTTAACCGCGCGCAAGTGGGCGTTGATCGCCACCTTGCGATTGAATTGCTTCTCTCGCCTGAGTTGTAATTCAAGCTTGGCAAGCTCGCGTTGCTTTGCTGCCATGAGGCGGTGTCTCTCCGCAAGTGCATCGAGCGTTTCCCCCGGCTTGCCAGCCACGGGCATCAATTGCCTGAGCACCTGCTCGTACAGGCTCGCAAGGTTTAATGCTGCTGGCAGAGGTGAGCGCGTGGTATCGCCGGCAAGCCAATCGGTGGAGAAATAATCCCCGACCACCCATTTATTGGAATCCGCCTCGCTCGGCCTTTTGTAGGCAGCGATCGCCTTTACGCGGTCGCCCTTTGTCTGCCGTGTAAACACCTCAAAGATGATGGGGAAGCCGATGGCGTCATCGATGCAGCGAAGGATATCTTCAGTCAATCCATGGATGCCGGGCTTGAGGCAAACCGTGAATACCTGAATTTCTGTTACGCCCGGGCCGGCGGGCAGATTGGTGGTTTCGGGCGCGAGTTTGAATTGCCACACGATTCGTTCGACTTCGGCGGCGAAACGGTCTTTCAGGCGGCGGCTGACCTTACCAAAGGCGAAGATTTTGCTCTTGGGAAGCACGCGGCCAAACGCGGCCTTCTCTGGATACACGTAAAGGCCGCTGCTCATCTGACTTCCTGCACCACAAGAAAGGAAAGGAGTTCAAAATCATCTAAGCCCGCGATGGTGTTGGTAAGGGCCGTTGTGGTTTTGCCGGTGAAGAGGCTCTCGAGGTCTTTTTCCTCCTTCACGTCCACTATGCTGCGAATGGCCTGGGCAAGCAGGCCGGAGTAGAAGGTCATGTCCCGCCCGTCATCGGTAGCCTTATTGAAAAGGCCGTAGGCGGCGGGAATTGGTTTTGGCCTGTCCCGGCATGCAGCACGGGCAAGGTCGAGGAGTTGCTTGACCTCGGTGTGCTTGGCAATGGTGTGGCCATCCTTGCCCATATACAGAAGATAATAGGGATGCAGGCGGTTCTGCTGGTTGATGTTGACCCCGTGATTGCGGTTGCGGAGGGCAAAAATCACCCCCGGCAAAAGCCCTTTTGCGGGTTCCGCTGGAACGACTGCGTGCAAGCCGCTCGGCAGGTTGGCGAGATCGCCAGCGGTCTTAACGTAATTGAGCAGGTCCATTCGGAAGTCGTTCAAGCCAAGGTCGGTGATGGAAACGCCGGTTTTGAGGTCCTCCATGTCGATGACCTCTTCCTGGAGGCGGCGAAGTTGTTCCTTGCGGTAGGATACGTCGTTGGCCTCGGCGGTGAGGGGGTTGTCGTCACCGGTGGCCGTTACGTCGGCGATAATCATGCGATTCTCCACCCGCTCCTTGAGGCGTATGTATTCATCAAGCGTGATGTCCGGCCAATAGTTCACAAGCTGGATACGGGCATTCTTCGAACCGATGCGATCTATACGGCCAAACCGCTGGATGATGCGCACAGGATTCCAATGGATATCGTAGTTAATGAGGTAGTCGCAATCCTGAAGATTCTGGCCTTCGGAAATGCAATCGGTACCGATGAGGAGGTCGATCTGGCCGGGTTCCTTTGGCATCGTCAGGGCCTTTTCCTTCGAGTGCGGGGAGAAGAGGGTGAGCACTGCCTGGAAGTCATACCCCTTTTTGAGCGTGGTTCGTGGCGTTGTAGCCCCCGTCACGATGCCCGCATGAATTTTGTGGTCTTTCAGAAGGTGCGGGGCCAGATGCGTGTAAAGGTATTCAGCCGTATCCGCGAAGGCGGTGAAGATGAGAATTTTTTTATTGCCTGGGTTGATAGGCGATGCCAGTTTGCTGTTAATTTGTGTCTTGAGGTGCTGGAGTTTGGCGTCGTGGTCTGGTGTGATCTTGTGCATCTCGGCCAGCAATGCGGTAATCAACTTTTGGTCTTCCTCCAGATCGTGCTGCCATGATGGTACGTCCATGTCGGACAACCGGACCTGGATTTTTCCGCCAATGCTGTTTTCTCCGGGGTCGGGGTAGTCGTCATCCTCGGGGTCGGCGTTCTCAAAGGCCGTGGTCAAATCATCAAAGCCGGGGTCGATGCCGTCCTTCTTGAACTTCTCAATCTTTTTGAGGGTTTCGGTATGATTGTCATGGAGCTTCTGGAGTGTGATGCGGAATGATTCTACGGAACTCTCCAGCCGCTTGAGAAGGTTGATGGTCATTAACCCCTGGAGGCTCTTCTCGCGGTCTACCTGCCTGAGCGTGCCGCCCCCTCCACGGACCTCCGTATCGTACCTCTCCTGGTATCTTGCGATGCGGCTCGGCAAGATGTAGCTCAGGGGTGCATAGACGGCCAGCCGCAGCATCGACAATTGGGTGAAAATATCGTTGAATCCAATAACGTCCGCGCGATGCGTCAACTGGCAATGCACTGAAACCGGTTTCAGGCGTTCGGGGAAGGTGCCAATAGCCGACGTATCGTAAAAGGTTTCGATGTGTCTGCGTGAACGGGCGATTGTAACGCTGTCGAGTACCTTAAAAAAGTCGAAATCCAGGGTGCCAAGGATCGCCTCGGCGGTGCGCTGTTCCGGCGGCAGTTTCGACCATACATTGAACGCAGCCTGTGCACGACGGAATACCTCCTCAATGCCCTTACTGATGCCGATCTTGCCCCGAAGGTTCTCGGAATCCCCCTCATAGGCGAGTGCGAGTTGGTTGCGTAGATCGGAGAAACGGTTATTCACCGGCGTGGCCGACAGCATGAGCACTTTGGTCTTGACGCCCTGACGAATGACGGAGTGCAGCAGCCGCTGGTATCGGGTTTCGCGGTCTTTGAACACATCATTGTTGCGGAAGTTGTGCGATTCGTCGATGACGACCAGATCGTAATTGCCCCAGTTGATGCGGTTGAGTGGCGTACCGAACGACTCGCCGGTTGTGCGAAGCAGGTCAGTGTGGCACAGTACATCGTAACTGAAGCGATCGTGGGCAAAAATATTGGTCGTCAGATTACGATTGTAATTCAGCCAGTTGTCAGCCAACTTCTTGGGGCACAGCACGAGCACAGAGCGGTTGCGGAGTTCGTAGTATTTGATGACCGCCAACGCTGTAAAGGTCTTACCCAAGCCAACGCTATCCGCAAGAATGCAACCGTTGTACGTCTCCAGTTTATTGATGATGCCCGTTGCGGCATCCCTTTGGAAATTGTAGAGCTTCTTCCAGATCAGACTATCCTGATAGCCTGTGAGGTCATTGGGTAAAACGTCTTCTGAGATATTTTCAAGAAATTCACTGAATATGTTGTAAAGCATCATGAAGTAAATGCGTTCAGGGGAGTTTTCCTGATAAACAGTGGCGATATGTTCACACAGACGATCGGTCACATCCTCGACTTTCTCTGGATCATTCCATACTTGGTCAAATAGAGAAAGATAGGTGGCGGCGAATGATGCCTCATCAATCCGGTTGACAAAATTAGAAACGGCATTGCCCGGCTGATAGCCGAGGTCCACTGCGGTGAACCCGTGCAGGGGTTGGTAAATGGCCTGCGAGACATCCCCTTGGAGGCAGATAAACTGCTGCATCGGAGCCTGCCCGCGGTTTGAGCGGAATTTGGCCTTGCGACGCATCCACTCGGCACACTCCTTGGCTATTGCCCGCTGGGTCAACTTGTTCTTGAGTTGGATTTCGAACTCGCTGCCGTAGAAGCCCCGTTCACGCTCGGATTTCGGAATGAAGAATTCACGCCGAACTTTTTGTCCGGCATCAGTGACTTCGTCGGGTATAAACGTCGGCGATGTGAAGAGAAATTGAAATGAGTCGACCCTTTCAAGTTCCTCCTTAAGGGCCTCAAAAGCGTAAATGGAAAAGCAGGAGGCGGCGACTCTGAGCTTTGTGCCACGGGCGACAGACTTTTTTAAGCTGTCACCGAGAAGCTGGTTGATATTGTCGATGAGTTCGATCGGCACTAGGCATCCTTCCGGCGTTTGGCATCGGTGGTACTGGTCCGGCGACGCCCGGTAGTCGCCGTCGCCTCCGAACCATAACCCGTGCTGGCTGCTTGCGTAGCTCGGCATCCGGGTAATGGGGGGCCGGAATATAGAACAGATTGCCAGCCTTCAGCCCGTTTTTCAGATCGAATATTTTGGCCGCGCGGAGGGCGACCAGGCAACGGGAAACCGTGGGAATCAAAGCGCCAATAATTATTGCCAATGGGCGAGCGACAAACCCGCCACGCCCGATGGGAGTGCACTGCTTCAAGCTTTTGTTCGATCTCCTGCGAGCGCCGATAGGCCACGGCAACGCCTCCTCCAAAGGAACACTATGTCTATCCGTAACTAATAGACTTGTCAAAGGAATTTCTGACAGAGGCCCGCTTGACCCCGGGCGAACGCATACTCATTTGATGATCAATTTCAGTGTCCCGCTGCAACCGGAAATGGACGAACGGCAGTTCGGGGTTAAGGCACAAGAAAGCCGCAAAGTGAAGCGGCTGCGCGGATGCACGGATGATTGGTCTCGCCGCTGCGTGGCCTCGCGGATTCACGGCCGCGTGGCGTCGCGCTTAATTTCGGCTGCCTCACCATGCCGCAGCAGCCATGGGCGTTGCGACGACCGCGGCAAAAGGCCGTGCGGCACCACAGAATCTATCGCGCGGCGGTGTGGTGCAAAGTATGGTGCGCGGGGTGCTTTGCGGCGTGATGCCATGCTTGCCACATGGAATTAATTTTTTCTACGGTGGGAATGCCCGCGGCGTCTTTGCCGCTGTACGCCTCCTGCACCATATACGACCCGAGCATATCCCAGCTCTTAAATAAGCCCTGATTTTGCCCCACGCCCGTCCGCGGGTTGTACGTTTCATGCATGCCGCCAGTCGTATTAATATCGTGCAGCAAGATGCTGGCGGTCTCATACGCCAGTGTGCGGGCCGGCGCATCGTAGCCATAATTCATTAAACCGTGCATAACCATATAATTGCTGATGATCCAGATCGGCCCCTGCCAATAACCGCTGATCGGATGGTACGACGCACTTGACGGTGCGAGAGAGCGGATTCCAAAAGGTGTCCAGAATTGGTGCAGATTAAGCACATGGCGTTTAATCATAATTCGTGCCTGGCGGGCGGAAGCAACATGGGCCCAAAGCGGCACCAGATTGGTCCATTCCGGCACGCGTATAAATGCACCCGTCCGGCTGTTACGGTTGTAAAACGTTCCCGCCTTTGCGTCCCAAAGTCTGGTCTCAATGAGCGCTTTAAGTTTTACCGCGCGGTGTTGGTATCGGAGAACATCGGCGCGCTTTCCCAGCAGGCTTGCCAGATCCGCCATGGCAAGGTATTCGCGATAAATGTAACAGGCAAGGTCGACACCTTCCGTGCGGTTGGCCGGAACATTAATGACCGCCGGGCTGTTGTCGCAACCACTCTCCACGCCGTCAAACCAGGTAAACAGTCCGTCGCTTGCACGCCGCGCATGGCGCCAATACCAAAGCGTATCTTTCAAGCGCGCGTAATACGGCTTAAGCCATGCCACATGGTGCAGGGTTAATGTCGCCCGCAACGCCATCTGCGCAAGAAAAGGTTTGCACATCTCCGGCAGGGCCCATAAATGCCGACCGGCCACCTCTCGCGGGGTGTAACCCCGATAGGACCAATGACTGTCGGTGAAGTGCAGAAAATCCTTCACCGAACCAGCCAGACTTTTTCCACGATGAAGATGGCTTAATGCCACACCCATGAAATAGGTATCCCAGTCAAATAGCTGGGTATAGTCCGCACCCGGCACAAGATATTCATGATGGAGCGATCCGTTTGGCTTACGGACAATTCCACTCCACCATCCTGCTTTGGCGATTTTGTTCTGCAACTGTTTTTGTACGGCAAACGCCGCCGCCCGCGAAACGGAGGCATACGCCATGCCGCCAGCAGCATTTGCAGTCGCGGCGGCATCACAAGTGCTGGCGCGGCCCATCACCAACGTGCCGCACGCCAATGCTAATGTCAGGATTAACACACTTCGCCGGGCTTTTTCCATGTATCGGTCTCCAGTATTTTGATGTTGGGCTTCAAATTAACCATAGCGGCAGATTTTGTCCAAAATAGTTTCATTGGGCTTGGGAACCCGCCCTTCGGCCAACTTCAGCATTGCGGGCAAACCAACGCAATTGCACGTTACTCCCAGCGCAATTTACGCCATCGGGCTAATCAAGTATCCTCTTGGGTTTAATCCATGGGATGGGGACGGTAGTCGTTCTCAGTATTGGCGAATGGTGGAAAGTATAAAACAATGTCCATGTCCTTAATGCGAAAATACAGCAAGCCGCTGATGGCGGTTTTTGGTGTGGTGCTTATGATCACCTTTTTGCTGGGGTACGCCTACACCAGTGGCAGCGGTTCCGGTGCAGCAACCTTCGTCATCGGGCATCTCGGCACGACGCCGGTTACCAACACCCAGCTTGTGCCTTATCAGATTGATGTTCGCGTGCTGAAAATTATGGCCCGGAACGACCCGCGCTTTGCCGAGGAATATATGAACTGGGAGGGCAACAGTTCCCGGTCTGATACGACCCTGAAGTTTTTTCTCCTTGCCCACGAGGCCCGCCACTACGGCCTGCTGCCGGATAATGGCTTTCCCGCCGACATGCAGGGTACGAAGGCTTTTGACCGCGCCATTGCATCGGTCACGGCCAGTTCCAACTTTGCCGTGGAAAATGTGGCGCAGGCCCTGGGCCAACTCAGTATGGTGGATCGGATGTATCAGCTTGCCACCCAAACATCCACGCCCAGCCGTCCGCAGGTGCTGCATTATGTCACGCGCATCACCACCAGCCTGCAGATGCAATATGTGCGGCTTTCGGCACGGCAATGGATTAAACACCATCCCATTAAGCCCACCTCGGTGCTGATGAAATTATTATTCAGGCGGTACAAATCTGTTTTGCCGTGGAACCCGTTAAAAACCGCCAGGCCACCCATGATCGCCGGTGCGCGATATCCCTTCGGCTTCCGGTATCCCAACCGCGTCAAGCTGGAATTTATCAAATTTAATGCGGCGGATGTGGCTAAAACCATGCATCCCAGTTTGAATGATGTGTCGGCCGCCTACACCTATTACAAAACCCATAAATCAGATTTTGAATTGACACCGGCAAAAACGGTAAAAGGGGTTAAAACACCCGCCACATATCAGTCGTTTGACAGCGTGAAGACCGAGTTGGTTCGCGACCAGATTGATAAAAAAATCCAGGCCCTGTTTGTGCGCATGGCCTCCGCCGCCAACCATATGGCCGATCGGCCCTGGAAGGCGTTTGACGCGGCTGGCTTCCGCAAGCCGATCGCGACTGCGAAATGGGTACATTACAGCACCATCGTGGGCAAACTGGCCGCCCGGTTTGGATACAAGCCGCAAATCGGTCGGATCACGCACTGGACGTCTGCATCACAACTTGATAACTACCAGGATTTGTCAACTGCTGAAACGGCCCCGGGTGTTTTGCCGCAGTCGGAAGGCGTTGCATATCTCGCCGTGCGCGTTCGCGCACTGGACCCGCATTCGCAGGGGGATGGGCTTCTGCTGCACTTGCAGGTGGGGCGGCAGGGACCTGTACTGACCAACCGCACCACGGGTGATGTGTATGTGTATCGTGTAACGGCGGTAAGTCCGGCGCATGACCCCAAAAATATCAAACAGGTGCAAGGCAAAGTGCTGCGTGCCGCAAAACTTTATCTGGCTCTCAAGACACTTGTGCAGCAGGGGGCGGAAATTGCCGCCTCGGCACCACGAACCGGATTGATCAAGACGGCCGCCCTGCACCATCTGGCGGTGAAGGATTCTGGCATCTTTCATCCGCTTAAACCTGAATCTTTGTATCCTGGTGTGCCGCAATCGCCGCGAGTGGCGGTGCCGGCGCGCATCCATGGTCTGAATTTCCGCAGCCGCAAACTGGTAGGTGCCGCCTTCAATCTGGCTTATGATGCGCACCTGCACGGAGCCAAAACCACCGCCTTTTCCTCACTGACCAAATCGGAATTGACAGCCTTGGGTGCAGGTCGTCTTGTTGGCCCTCATCATCCGGCGGCTGTGGTGGTGCTGCACCGCTATTTGCTTGCAATCGTGATGCAACTTGGCGGATATGACGCCGTGCCGGCCAACGCGCTAAAAAATCCGATGCTGCTGGAAGGTGCCGAACAGTCCATGCTCAACGATCCCTCGCAGCAGGCATATGTGCCATGGTTTGCGATGAAGCAAATAGAGGCCCGCACGGATTACAAAGCCGCCCATTAATTGGGTGATTGATCACCGTGTGCATCGGCATCTTGATACGGCGTCCAATCACCTCTAAAATCCGCTGTTGTTCGGGCGTCGGGCAAGCGCACTGATATGAGGAGTTATCACCGTGACTACCGCTATGGAGGGTTCAGTCGGCAAACACCCCTCCGCACCTGACTATTCGTCACCACCCGGGCAACTTCACTTTTGGCTCAGGCGCATCCACTCGTTGGCTGGCCTGGCTTTTGGCGGGTTTGTCGCCTTTCATCTTACGGTTAATGCAACTTCACTAAGCCCAGCCGTGTACCAGCAGGAAGTTAACAATATCCACGCGCTGGGACCCAATCTGGGGTTTGTTGAATTTACCTTTATTTTTCTGCCCCTGTTGATCCATGTGCTCTACGGTTTATACATCACCAGCAGCGGCGTGAAGTGGAACGCCGTGCACTATAACTATGGTGGTAACATCCGCTACACACTGCAACGTGTGAGCGGCCTGGTGTTGCTGGTGTTTTTGGCGTATCACCTCGCGACGCTGCATCGCTGGGGGCTTGGCCTCATTTACGGTTTGACGCATTGGTCAGCGCTATCCAGTTTCCCGTGGTTTCATATGAACTTTGCCTATACCAGCACGGTGGATGCCATCAAAACGCCGTACTCGCATAACCCATGGTTCTGGGCCAATATCCTTTCCGATGGGCTTTACTTTTTGGGTGTGTGGGCGGCGGTTTATCATCTGGCCAATGGATTATGGACGGCCGCCATCGCATGGGGCCTCACCATTACCGCCAAAGCACAGCGACGATGGGGCAATGTTTGTGTGGCGATAGGTGTGGTGGTTGGCATTATAGGTACCATCGCCTGGCTGGGTGTCACGGTGCTGGGTAAGCCCGGTGTCGTCCCCAAAAAGAACTCCGGCACGATGGTGCTTTCCGCACCCGCGCGGAAGGTGACACCCGGCGTTACCCCGTTAAATCTTCATGCCTATACTACCGGTATAAGGGCGCGCACCGAAAAAAAAACCCTGCAAGGGGCCTGATTTTTTGCCTGAGCTGATGGAGTTGTACACATGGCCCAAAAACGTGTGATTGTTGTTGGCGGCGGATTGGCAGGCCTCTCTACGTCCATGAAGCTTTCGGAAGAAGGCGTGGCCGTTGATCTTTTCTCCCTCGTACCCGTGAAACGGTCGCACAGTGTGTGCGCTCAGGGCGGCATCAATGCCTGCAACGATGTCGCCCGCCAGCAGGGTTACAGCGAGTGGGAGCATTTCGATGAGACGGTTTTCGGTGGTGATTTTTTAGCCCACCAGCCACCCGTGCTGGAAATGGCACGCATGGCCCCGGCGATTATCGACCTCCTCGACCGCATGGGGGTGCCCTTCAGTCGTACGCCGGAAGGTAACCGCGATCTGCGGCTTTTTGGCGGTTCACTTTACAAGCGCACCTTTTACGCCGGTGCCACCACTGGCCAGCAGCTACTTTACGCCCTTGATGAACAGGTGCGGCATCATGAGGTGCAGGGCCACGTTACCAAATATGAATTCTGGGAATTTTTAGCCCCCGTATTGGATGACAACGGTCGTTGTGTCGGTATTGTGGCGCAGGACCTTCGTACCATGCAGATAAGGTCTTTCCGTGCCGACGCGGTGGTAATGGCCACTGGCGGCAATGGGCTGATATTCGGTCAAAGCACGATGAGCATCATTTGCACCGGCTCCGGTACGGCACGGTGCTATCAGGCCGGAGCCAGACTTGGCAACCCGGAATTTGTTCAAGTGCATCCCACGGCCATCCCCGGCGAGGATAAGTGCCGCCTGATGAGCGAGTCGGCCCGTGGCGAGGGGGGCCGCCTGTGGGTGCCCAAAAAGCGGCAGGATTCCCGCCACCCCAATGACATCCCCGAACAGGAGCGGGATTATTTCCTCGAGCGTCTCTATCCCAAATACAAAAATATTGTGCCTCGTGATATCGCCACCCGCGAAATATTTTATATCTGTGAACAGGGATATGGCATCGGCGGCGGGCAGATGGTGTACCTGGACCTGACGGAAAAAGCCACCGGCATTCCTTATGACGTGCTGAAACGCAAACTCGGTGGCATCTTGGAAATTTATGAAAAATTCGTGGGTGTTGATCCGCTGCTTGAACCGATGAAAATCTATCCCGCCGTCCACTATTCCATGGGCGGACTCTGGGTGGACTTTGCCAAAGATGAAAAGACGGGTGGTTTACGCAAGGCTGACCCGCGCAATCAGATGACCAACATCACCGGGCTCTATGCCGCCGGCGAGGCGGACTACCAGTATCACGGCGCCAACCGTCTGGGGGCCAATTCCCTGCTGTCCTGCATCTTCACGGGATTGTTCATGGCACCGGGCATTAAAAAATTCATTGAGTCGCAGCCCCCTGTCGCGGAGCAGGCACAGACCATTTATGATGCGGCGGTTGCCGGCCAGCAGGCGGTGCAAAGCCGGTTGCTCAATTCCAAGGGCACCGATAACCCTTATGTCATGCATCGGGAACTGGGCAAAGCGATGAGTGACAATGTCACCATCATCCGCTCCAATGCGAAGCTCAGGCAGACGCTTAGTCTGATTGAATCGCTCAAAGACCGGTACCAGAACAATCTGGGGTTGCCCGATTCCGGCCTGTGGAACAATCAGTCGCTTGGCTTTGCCCGCGCCTGCTGGGATATGATCCTGCTGGGTGAAGCCGTCACGTCGGCGGCATTGGCCCGCGAGGAGTCGCGCGGATCGCACTTCAAAATTCCCGATGAACTTGTCGATCGTCATGATTTGCCCCTTGATAAGCGTGCTCTGCAACGCGACGATGAGCATTGGCTTAAAAGCACGCTGGTGTCTTACGTCGATGGTAAAGCGACTCTTTCCTACGAACCCGTTGATGTTTCGCTGGTAGCGCCCCGGGCTCGCAACTACGGCAAAGTAACTGCACCGGCCACCAATGCAGCGTCGGCTGAAACCGCCGGTGCTGCGGTTTGATTTAGCTTTAAGAGGATGACCGTTATGATCGCCCCGGCCGATATAAAAAAAACCGTCAAATTGAATATTCTCCGGCAGGATACGCCCGATACCCATCCCTATTGGCAGCAATTTGAAGTGCCCTGCACACCGAGCAGTAACGTCACTTCTCTGCTGCGCAGCATTTCGGCCAACCCGGTTACCGCCGAAGGTGCACAGGTCGCGCCCCCGGCCTACGAGGCGAGTTGCCTTGAGGAAGTCTGCGGCAGTTGCACGATGCTGATCAATGGAAAGGTTCGCCAGGCCTGTTCCACGCTGGTTCGTAAAATTCAATCCGGTCATCCCGATGAGCCGATCACCATCGAGCCGCTTACGAAATTTCCGGTTATCCGCGATTTGGTCGTGGATCGCTCGCGCATGTTTGAAAACCTCAAACGCATCAAGGCGTGGATTCCGATTGACAGTTCTTACAACCTTGGTCCCGGCCCGAAGATTACTCCGGAAGAGCAGCAGACCATGTATCCTCTTTCCCGCTGCATGACGTGCGGTTCCTGCCTGGAGGCGTGTCCGCAATTTACGCGCGACAATAATTTTCTTGGTGCCCAGATTTTCTCCATCGCCCGATATTACAACATGCATCCGAACGGCAAAACGGAAAAGGATGCCCGCATGGAAGTATTAATGGGTGAAGGGGGGATTACCGATTGTGGCAATGCCCAGAACTGCGTAAAGGTCTGTCCGAAGGAAATTCCCCTCACTGAAAGTATCGGAATCATTGGCCGGGCGGCCACGGTATACTCCATCAAAAAGTTTTTCAGTAAATAAGGCCACGGATCGCGGCCGGCGAAAAGGCTTATCCCGAATTCACTTTAACCAAGGTGACACAGGCATTCTTGCCTGTGATTTAGCTCGGAATACAGCGCCACAGACAGGAATGTCTGTGCCACGGTGAATATAACAACTTAAATAAGCAAAGCCACGAAATTCCTTGTCCCGAAACCACGTTAAATAAGGCCACGGATCGCGGCCGGCGGCTATCCCGATCGGGTTAGTTATTGGCGGCACATTGTCAAAGTAGTGGGTTCACAATATAGTCCCTTCGCAGACTGCGCGGGAGTGCATGCGGGCCAAAGCACAAATTGCCGATGGTTGCCAGCCCGGTTATGGTTAACCGCAGGCGAAATGGTCGTGGGCCATTTCTTTCCCTTAGCCGCAGTTTACGTGGCAATATTAACAAGCGGAGATTCACCTATGCCTGCTTTGTCCTCGCGCTGGTATCACAGTCGGATCGGATTGGTGGCTGCCTGGCTTTTCGTGGCATACATTGCCACAGCATGTAACTATGCGTTGGCCAATAGCAATATGTTTCCGCCCTTGGGACCGGCCAAGCCGTACATTCGCATTGATGGACGCGGTTTTGTTATCAATGGTAAACGAACGTTCATCTGCTCGGGTAGCTTTCATTATGCCCGCGTGCCGGAAAAATTGTGGCGGAATCGGCTTTTGAAGATGAAGCGGGCTGGCTTCAATACCGTCCAAACTTATGTATTTTGGAACTTTCAAGAATCTCGCGCACATATTTTCCGCTGGAAGGGCCGGGCTAATCTGGCGCATTTCCTTGATTTGGTGCATCAGATGGGTATGTATGCCACAGTAAGATGCGGCCCCTATGACTGCGCCGAATGGGATAGCGGCGGTTATCCGGTATGGCTGGAATTTATCAAGAATCTTTACGTTCGGCATAACGATGCCGCATTCATGCAACCCCTCGCGGCATTTTGGAAGCGTCTGTTACCGATTGTTGTCAGCCATCAGATAAATCGTGGTGGACCGGTGATTTTGGTTCAGCTTGAAAATGAAGACTCATCTGGCTGGGGCACCGCCATGCATACAGCTTATTATCATCACCTGCTGAAGATTGCCCGCACCGAAGGGATTGTTGTGCCGACCTTCTTCAGTGGCATGCATCATGGCTTTGATCCCGCAGGCCATAAGCCATGGAACGATGCCCACCGTATCAGTCCATGGTACACCACCGAGTTCTGGTCGTCGCCCAATTGGTACCAGGGATACGGGGCCATGCCGCGCCAGCAGCAGATGCTGGTGAATCGGCGAATCTGGAAGATTATTGCGTTTGGTGGCGCAGGGTATAACTTTTACATGCTGGTGGGAAGCACCAACTTTGGCATGTGGAATGATGATGAACTGGCTGCGGGCTACGACTACTCCGCCGCCATCGGTCAGGCCGGCGACTTACGGCCCATTTACTACCAGATGAAGCGGGCGAATTATTTTGCCCGCAGCTTTGAAAATATTCTTTCCAACAGCGTCAACGCCGATCGGTTGTACAAGAATTTTGCCACCGGTGCCCGTGTGCTGGCACGCCGGGGACCCGCAGGGACTATTGTTTTTCTTGATAACGCGGGTCATTCCCCGGTCGTGGCCACACTTCGAAGCGGCCGGAAAATAAAACTCCGTCCGTTGGAAATTATGCCCATCGTTCTTCATGCTTCCATCGGCCATGGGTTTGGAATTGTTCGGGCAGAAAGCTCTATTCTTGGCCTTCAGCAGAGTGGTCATGTGACGACGATCGCTGTTTACGGTCAAATCGGAACTCGATCCCACATCACGTTCAGCGCTGATGGCGGGCCGGTACTTCATGGTTCGCTACGCAAGGTGCAGGGCACCGGTGCAGAGGTGGAATTTGCTTTGGCCACGCGGTTTGGAAAAGATCCATCCGTATCGACCGCCGTCGCCGGAACGCATGTGCTCAGAGTGATTGCTGAATCTACGGCTGCGGCCGATTGCACATGGTTTGTTAACTCACCCGTCGGCCCGTTGGTCGTTCAAGGCCCTGCCTATGTGGGAAAGGTGGCCGGCACGGTGGCATCCATGCATATATATGGCAGCGCTCCAATCAACGTCGGGGCAAAATCGGCGACTGCCTGGGGGGCGCAACAGACACCCATCGACCTGAAGATGCTGGCGTTCATGACACGTCAACCCCGGGCACCGAAACTTACTGACTGGCAGTATCGAACCCTTACCGCACCTGCCGAAATCAACTTCAATGATCAGGCATGGCTGAAAACCCGCGATCCGATGCCCATGGGTTACGACGGTGTCACGACCAGTCCGTGGTGCTGGTATCGATCGTCCATATCGGTATCGCGTGCCGGTGATTATCAGATTGTGCTCTCGCACGTCGCCGATGACGGCATATCCTTCGTAGACGGGCGGGCAAAGCCGATAACCGGCAAGGAAATCAATGCCCTTCTGCACGCTGGAAAAAATGTGCTGGCCATCTTTACCGGCGAATATGGCCGGAATAAACTCTACAACTATTATGGCAAAATTAATAAAGTCCTGGCCAAAGGATTGTGGGGGCCGGTCTTTGTGGAAGAGGGCAACTCATCAGCGATTACGCAATGGCGTGTGACGCCTATGGCCGGTTCGCTGCCCCAGGATGAGCGGAAAATTGAACGCACAGGTGCCACAATCGGTGCCTCGCAGGTGGTCAGGACAGGTGCCGACTATTTTCATGGTCATTCCGGTTATGCCGCGTATGAGACCACGCTTATGGGTGATGGCAAATCGCATGCGATACTGAACTTCACCGATGTGGACGACAACGGCTGGATATTCGTCAACGGCCATCTCGCCGGATCACATCACGGATGGGGGAAGGCCTTTTCCATTTCGGCCGGCACCAACTGGAAACCCAACGGCCGCAATCGGATTGTGGTGCTGGTGGAGAATCTTTCGGGTGCCGGCGGAATTATGGGCACCGCTACTATTAATAAATTTCGTGTTCGGCAGCCTGTTGTTAACTGGCGTATGCAAGGTGGGTTAACTCCTGATTACGGCCGTAAAGCGTGGCAGCCGATGACTCAACTGGGTCATATGCCCCTGCCGCGTCTGTACCGGGCCAACTTCAAGTGGCAACCGGGTGGGCAGGTTGGTTGGCATATGGTGCTTCGTGCGGACTGGGGGCAATTGCATCGCGGGCACATTTATGTCAATGGGCATGATCTGGGCTTATACCCCGACAAAAACATACCGGCGGCCGGCGGGCTTTATATACCGTCGGTATGGCTGCATCCCGGCGAAAATCAACTCGAATGGTTTGATATTCAAGGTGGATATCCCCACGGTGCCAAAATAGTTATTGACCCGGTCGCATCAAGATTACGCTGGATGCTTGTGGGCGGCCATTAAAACCGCTTCTGCGAAGATTGGCCATGCGGAGGCACTTCGATAACTTGGGGATGCTAAAGCTTATTCCTCGCCACTATCGGCCGTTGCATTTTGGATTAAAGGTGCCTTTTCGTGCACGAGCGGGCAAGTCAAGATTCAGGCTGACATGCAGACGCGTGTGCTATGCACTTTGGGCTTGAATTGGCGGCCGTGCATGACCCGGCACAAAACGCTATAATTCTTCGTCCTGCTGATACCTATTCGGGGGTGGTGTAACGGTAGCACAGCAGATTTTGGTTCTGCTTGTCCTGGTTCGAATCCAGGCCCCCGAGTTCGCAGCATTCCGTAAAATTGACAGGCGGGGTGATCTGCAATTTTTGCCCGGTATCACGTTGCAATGATGGCGTGGCATTGTGCCGAAATCTCGATTCAACTAACGTGCCATCGCTTGAAATAGAAAATGTATAATCGACACCACGGCCGCCAGTCCGCCCGCTGCCCGTACGCCATTAACAATCCAATATCGTTGAGCGGTTCGCAATTGTTTTTTACGGTTTTCGGCCTGCCGCGCCTCAGTTTCTATCAGTGGAGCCGGTAAATCCTCCAGCCCCAGCGCCTTTTCCACGTCCATCGCCAGTCCGGCCGTCTGGGCCTGCAGTTCTGCAACGACCGGCCCGAGATAGCTGATCGCTGCGGTGGCACTGCGCCGCAATTCGCCCAGATTGGCAGGGTCGGTCACCGCCAGGGGCAGGATTCTTCCAATGGCCGCCTGCTCCGTCGCTGTTTTGATCAATTCCGGTTGCTCGCTGAAATCTTTGATAAACTGCGTCAGATCGGCCACCAGGCTTTTGGCTGTAACATTGACAGGCTCTGCCAGCGACCGATTAATCACCGGAGTATATTGACGGGCAAAAATTTCCAGTCTGGCGACACTTTCGCGCATCTGAACGACAAGGCCCGTCACGTTGTCGATTGCCTCGGCCCGTCTGGCCAGGCTTGCGGCTCTGGATCGAAGTCGCGACATATTGGTGCCGGTCGCCAGCGATATCGGAGTGTGCAGCAGTGACATGACAAGCGCAAGGCGCTTGCGGGAGAGGGCATCGAGTGTGTGGATGTCTTCCGCGAGAGCCGTAATTCGCGTTTCAATTTGCTTTGCCTGCCGGGTCAATTTCTTTCGCCACCTCTGGATGCCTCGCAGATTGGCATGACGGTTTATTTTCCATACCAATGTGATAATCAATTCCAGTGCAGCGATGTGTCCACGAATCACCGTACGTGCCTGCGTCAGCGATTCCAACTCCGGCCCGGATTGAATGTCCACACGCTGATGCATGGTCAGCAATTTGGATCGTATCTCTTTTAGTTGCGTCAGCGCGTGGCTGGCGTCGTCCGCCCGCACGAGAGAACCTGGCACTGGCAGGATACGCCTGGCAATCCCAACTCCCGTGCGAAAATAATGTTGCACCCGTTGTCTTCCATGGCGGCTGTGAATGCGAGCCGCAGCGAGCTTTCGTGAACTGACCATCGCGATGCGTTTTCGTAGATCTCCAAGTTGCCGATCATAGTACCGCCGCGTCAGATTCTGACAGGCCACGTTGAAATCAGTCAGTAAGCGGGTGCTCGGCACGTCAACTTGCAGCACGCCCGCATTGTCAATATCGGCAATGTTATTCAGGCGGTCTGTCAAACATGGATGACTGGAATTCCAGCGTGTCTGTTCATGGCGCAGATCCGCAAAAATTTCATCCTTATATCGGGCCATCGATACAGCGTCGGCGACTACCAACCTCACCATATCATCGGGTAAAGCCCTTTCCTGCATCGCCGCATTCACATCGCCCATGGCGTGACAGGCTCCGATATTGACGAAGTGAAGTGCCTCGAGAACTTTTGCCAGTTCGTTCCGGCCGGCAAGTTTTGCGGCAAAGCGATCTGCGTCAAATTCCATCCCCCGCCCAACCCGGCAGGTAGTCCACAGGCCGCTTACCAGCAACAGCCAAAGCAGTCCTCGCATGGATTCAACTGAGATGAAAATGATGGCATTCGCCGCCATAAAATAAATATTACGAATGGTGCGCAGGCGCTTGAAAAAGCGGTCAATGGCATCGCGATGGTATAGCACCTGATGCATGAACCGATGAATAAAGAAGACCATATGTGATAATCGCAAGGCACCGCGCTGACGAAAATGCCCCAACTCGTGTGCCAGTACAGCTATGAGGATTCGCAATGGAAACACCGAGAGCAGCGGAAGTCCAAGTGTCAATTCCATCCTGCCGCTGATGGGCGATTTCATACGCGCGCTGGCGTTGGCGTCTAAACTTAAAACAATCGTGTCTGGCAGCGGTGCATCAATCCGTCGGCAGAGCTTTTCAACGAAGTCATACAGGAAAGGCTCGTCGTCGCGGCTGATAACACAGTTACGACCGGAATCGACCGGCGCGGCGCGAAAAAACAGCGGCTTAAGCAGAAACAGCAGTACCACGGCATCAACAATGATGCCCCAGAAACAGGCGCTGGGGGCATTGGAAAAATGCGCCAGCATGGCGACCAGACCCCATATCAATCCCCCGACCAAGGCCGCCAATATTGAAAATTGAATGAACAAAAAAAGCAGAGCAGCCACCACCGTGGTCATGTACTGGTCGGATACGACATCAATATCCGGCATGTCAAAATCGAGGGCGGCAAGAATAGACTCATTCGTGGTTGTCTTCGGGTCAGTTGCGATGCGAGGCTCGATATGCGTGTCTGACATGCTGTTTCGCTGACGCCTCCGGTCTAACGTTTCGAACGAATATCGGCATCCGGAATCTCAGACCCACCTGCACCACGCACAGCAGGGCCTTCATTGCGGCTGGTTTCTCACCTGCCAAATGTTTCAATGACAATCGACCCGGGCGGACTCGATAAAACGCGGCCTTCAGCAGGTACGTGTATTCGCGACAACTTGGTATGCATCATACGCCCAAACGCCGGACCGCTTTGGCGTTCACCGACGATTTTTAACCCATCTGTAGCGCGGAGGCTTGGAGCGGTTATTAGATAGCTTCGAATCAGTTTCATGGAGCCTCGCAGACCGAGATGAATGATCAATCGTGCCGCCGGCGTGCGATTGATAACGGCCACCCGCAGGATGTGGTGCGGGGCTTGAAAGGCAAACGCACTCACATTCAATCGCGTATGGAGTTGAATCGTCACCGGTCGGCCGCCACCCTGCATCACATCGGCGGCCGCCAGCATGCCGTAAAATTCGGGCATGAAGTGCAATCGTCCATGCGGCCCAAAGCGCAACGGTCCATACCAACCCGAAAATTGATCGACGCCTTGCGACATATGAAGGTTAACGCCTGCGCCGCCAACACGCGCAATATCCAGCAGCGTGGTTGCCGCCCATAGGGTGGAGGCAAAGGTGTTGCTTACCCCCTCTTTGCCACCTCCCCAGGCGGAATTCATCTCACCAAACCGCACCGGCAGGTGGTAGGGGGCCGCCATGTGTCTGACCCGGCGTATTTCCCGGGCGAATTGTTCCGCGGTGTTGCGCTCGAGTAAATGGGCAATGCTTGCAAACTGCGGTGAATGCGGATTGGTAATGGGGGCTCCAAGTGGATACCGATGAAGCGATACCACACAGAGGCGGGTGTGCTCCCGGCGCAGGTAATCCGGTAATTGTTTGAACCATCCTTCGCCGCCAAAAGCCGGACCTTCAATTTTTATTGTGTTGCCGAGGTAAGGGGCAATGGCGCGATAATAGCGCGTCCACCGCCGCAGGTACATTGAAAAATTATCATGTTTCCACCAGCCGCCAAAACGCCCAAGGAAGTCCGATTCGTTGCCGATTTCAAAGGCCGCAATATGGCGGCGGCCCACCAACCGCTCTGCCGCCTTAACCAGTCGCACCGCCAGCAAGGGTTGATTGACCCCCAGATTCAGACCGATGACATATTGGCAGCCGGTGGCTTTGGCCAACTCGCGCATGCGCTCAAGCGTTTTCGGGACGATGTTAATGTGAACGAATTTTGGAAGATTTCCATCAGCGGGAAGATCATACGCCGCCTCATCTTCTGAATTGCCGCCAATGCGCAGCAGTGCAGGACCGGTGAATGCCTCAAGGTCGTTGATCGAATCGGCCAGGGTGGCGAAGCGACCGTGCCGCCTTTCCAGCATTCTCCCGATAAGCCCCCATTCTATGGAATAACCCATAAACATACCGGGAACCGGTTGCCCCGAGGGAGCGTTCGAAACGCTGGCCGACACATTGATTACATCGGATTCAGCATGCCGCCCGGCCGCCGAAGCCAGCATGCTGCTGCTGCTCATGAGGAGCAGGGACGCTGAAACAATAACCAGGCAGGCTCGCCTCGATGTCATCGATATACCTCCGTAATCAGTCGGGCAGCGCCGCGCCACGGCTTAACTTGGTGCCTTTTCTCTCAACGCCAGCCGGTACGCATGCGAGTAATGAGTGATCAAATTGGCCCAATCAAAATATTCGCTTAATCGCTCGACGCGATTTCGCAATTCAATGCGGCCCCGGCGTTCCTTGATCGCATAATTAAATAATATTTCTGTCAGTTGGTTGGCCGCGGCGTCAAAGCTGTTGCTGCGACGCTCAACCACAAACAACCCCTGATTGGCAGGGTCCGCAATGTTGCGCATAACATAACTGCCAAAACCTGCCAGATCGCTGGTCACCGCCGTTACACCGCTGGCAACACATTCCATGGGTGTGTAACCCCACGGCTCATAGTAACTGGGAAATACCCCCATGTGGCACCCGCGGACAAACTGGTCGTAGTCCAGCCGGATCAGCGGGGACGTGGCCGAGAGAAAATCCGGATGAAACACCACCTTTACCGGGTCTTCCCGGCTGTTGAAGAGTCGGCAATAGCGCAATTGCTGCAGGATGGGATCATTGGCATCGTCCCATAGATCATGGGTGACAATTGATGGCTGACGCCAATTCCGCCAGGCATGCATGCTGCGTTTAAGCCTTACCATGTCTTCTTCATCGATCAGGTCATTCGAATTCGGTATTCGGCCCATGCTGACATGATGAAACAGCCGGCTGCCCATGTGTTCCGACACTCGTTTGCACGCCTCGCCCAGATCATCGAATAATGCCTGGTTCTTCAATACATCCACATTCATACTGCGGAAATTAGCCCGCGTAATAATAAACGCCACCACCGTCATCGGTATGTTGGCACTGCGCATCCAGTGGTTAAGCCGCGCCAGCGCCTCAATGAACAAATTGATTCCCTTGTTGGTGTATTCATAGCGTCCCGCGGTGAATAGATAGATGGTGCGGTCAAGATCAAACGTGTACGACGGGAAAAAGTGCCCCGCCACGAACTTATGAATCGCCTCTTTGTACTGTTTGTGCAGATTCTGAAATTCATGAACAAACGAAAATTTATTAATATTAAGGCCATTGGGCGTGATGACATCCGGTCGGCGGCACAGCAGCTTTTCCGCCTCCATTGCTGTCACATCTGAAACTGTCGTGAATACATCGGCCAGATTGGCCGCGCCCCTTTCAATGCAGTAGCGGGCGTAGATGTTGTAATGCCCCGCCGCATGATCGGGATTGATGTGGTCAATTTTAGAGTAAAAGTCCGGGTTATCCGTGCATAAATACCGCCCCAGCAGCGTGGCGTGCGTGGTGAAAACCGTCGATACCGGCAGTTTAAGATATTTGATGCGCATCAGCCCCAGGCCGCTCATCCATTCGTGAAAGTGCGCGATAATCGGACGCTTGGTTCCGCATACGCCGGACAATGCCTGAAAAAACATCCCGACGAGAAAGCCGAATGAAATGACGTTGTCCACATCACCATCTGCCGGTGGCGACTCCACGCGATGATCCGCCCAGAGCATGTGTTTGAATTCGCCCAGTCGATTAAATGCCGCGCGAAAATCCAGCAGAATCACCTGCGGCCGGCCATCGATGAGCCAATATCCGTAGTATGCTTTCACACCGGCCTGTGCCAGACGATCAATCGCGTGGGCAATGATCGGCGGGGCGGCTGCGGGTTCAAATTCAATCGCAGCCGTATCGGCGTTGTATGGCCCAATCAGGCAGTAGCGCTTCTGCCACGCATTGACGATCGTGGCCGCCTTCGAGCGGATCACCGTATAAATGCCGCCCAGTTGCCAGCACACTTCCCATGCGAGTTCGAACAGCAACGGACTCTCGGCTCCATCCGCGCCAACCTCCACCGGCGGGGGAGCGGAGGCCATCTTCTTCAGGGCCTCCTCCAGATGCGCCGGCAACGGATCAAACGACCGGTGCACCTCGACTGATTTGGCGCTGCGCCCCCGCACGGGTCCCGTTAAAGTTCCTGAACCCGGGCCGATACCATTCGTGGCGGGGGGGTCAAATCCCGATGGCTTCCTTGAGGCCAATTTCTGCCTTGTTTTGTTTTTGCCCGGTTTTTGGTCGCTTTCTTCATGGGTGCCCTTTACGGTTGCTGGGTCCATTTTGCTTCTATCTGTCGGCATGGCTAACCCTCTTGTTCAAATCACGGCGCACCTGATTGAATTCATCCCGGCATCATTTGCACGCGATAGTTTAACAGTTGTTTCCGCAACCTGCGAATCCGTTGTACCCTGGGAGTCTGTTCAAGTAATGGCAGAGCCGCGATGTGCCGGAAATGCCCCGGATGCATGGCGTTGGGCCGACGGCAACTCTGCCGAAGATGAGCGAGGAAACCCGCCAACGGGGCGTTTACGACACACCCTCCGGGCGGCACGGCTTTCGCCCGGCCTCTGCGGCGCGGCTTTCTCGGCGTATCACCCGATACACCCTCGCCGCCGCTTCTTGATGCCCGCCAAAATCCATGCCATCGCAGTCAATGCTGTTACTCGGACAGGGTAATGCGTTTCAGATCAGATGCAGCAAAACAACATTGGCGCATCATTTGGTTTGCACCCTGAACAATCACATGCGATACTCCGGGGTAGTTTGTGCCGCAGCGAGGAATTATTTTATGCTTACACGCCGGGGTTTTAATTACGGACTTTTAGGAGCTGCTTTCGGTACTGCGGCTGATTTGTCGTTTGCGAACGCCGGAACATTGGAAGTTCGACCCCCACGGGGCTATCACCTCGCGTGGCACGATGAATTTTCGCGCGATGGGCGACCCAATCCCCACAACTGGGGATATGAGCATGGCTTCGTCCGCAATCATGAACTGCAATGGTATCAACCTCAAAATGCCACTTGCCGCGGAGGCCGACTGATCATTGAGGCACGCCGTCAAAAGGTTCTCAACACCCATTACCAGCCGGGCAACCCACTTTGGAAGTACAGTCGCAAATTTGCTAACTATACGTCCGCGTCATTAACGACCCGTGGCAAACACAGTTGGAAGTACGGGATTTTCGCCATGCGCGGGCGAATCGATATTCGCCAAGGTCTCTGGCCTGCCTGGTGGACGTTAGGGATTTCCAAGCCTTGGCCTGCGTGTGGAGAAATCGATATCATGGAGTACTATCAAGGCCACATTAACGCCAACGTGGCGTGGCAAAACGCCAATGGATCAGCGCATTGGAAAAGTAAATTCACCCACATTTCCTCCCTTCACGACCCCCACTGGGCCAGAGAGTTTCATCTTTGGGTGATGCATTGGGAACCCACGTTTATCCGCCTTTATCTTGACGGCCATCTTTATAACCATGTCGATCTGAAGCACACGCTTGACCCCCGTTTCAATAACTTCAACCCCTTTCACCAGCCCGTGTTTATGATCCTTAACCTCGCGGTGGGCGGTGCGGCTCTCAGCCCGGCGCACACGCGTTTTCCCGGCCGTTTTGAGGTAGATTACGTCCGCATCTACCAGCGACATTAAGCAATACGTAATTATTCCACCGAATCGCCATTTCGCGTGCAGGATTTAACGCACGGATCGTGTCCGCTGTTCGCCGCCACTTCGAGAGCGTCGGGCGGAATGCAATGATGCCGCACGCATTTTTATAAATACGAACAATAGGGCGGCCGGTTTCTTGGGGTCACGGGTTTCCAGGAGCCTGTCCGAGTAATAACAGGGACTGCGACGGCATGGATTTTGGCGGGCATCAAGAAGCGGCGACGAGGGCGTATCTGGCGAGGATGATACGCCAAGGAAGCCGCGCCGCAGAGGCCGGGCGAAAGCGGTGCCGCCCGGAGGGTGTGCCGGAAACGCCCCGACTGCGGCGTTCTCGGACCTCGACGACTCATCTTCATGAGGGTCGCCGTCGGCCCGACGCCTTGCATCCTGGGCATTTCCGGCACATCGCAGCTCTGCCATTACTCGGACAGGCTCCCAGGCCGAAGATGGCCGCGCGGCGAATTAAAAATCCTGAATTTTTTTCTTGATTTCAGCGCACCAATGTGCATAAATTGTTATAGAAGAAATTGATGATGCCCTGTACGGGTAAGTCTACTTTTTTAAGGAGTTTCACGATGTCTGAACATACATCATCCCCTGAACTGACGGAAAATCACCAGATGACCGAGGCCGAATTGCGCGGCAAGTACATCGCCGCCAAAAACGCCCTGAAGGATTTGGCTTCGGAGGCCACCAAAGTTGCCGCCGATTACGCCGGCGATGTGAAGGGCCGCGCCGCTGAATGGGTCCACGGCAAACAGGAAGTGCTCCATGAGCGGGTGGACAACACGCAGGCAGCGGTCCTGACATACGTGCGGAAAAATCCTTACAAGGCCATTGCGATTGCTGCCGGTGCGGGGTTGGCGCTGGGTGTGTTGCTCGGTCGCAGTCGCTGACGGTTGATGGGTGGTGGCTGTAACATATGATGGTACGCCAGCGGCGATGCCCTTGGATGCTCAAATGTGATTCCATGATGGTCTTTGAGCGCCGGGTGTCCGTGCGTAGGGGAACGTTTTTTTGACTACTGAAAGCTCAGTTAATGGTCGCGATGCCACCACGACGGATGGCCCGCAGGAAGCGCGTACGCCACCGGGCGCAAAGCCTCTCCTGCACTACCTGATAGAACTTATTGAGCTTGAAGTCCAGTTAATTACGCTGCGGTGTGCAAAAGTCGCGCGTGATGCCATGGTTCGGGCGTGCCTCGTTGGCGTTGCTGTGATTGCCTTACTGCTCGGCGTGGTATTTTTGTACGTCGGTATTTTCCGAGTGCTTGAAAAGTTTTTGCAGGTCTGGCAGATATGCATCATTTACGCGGTAGTGCACTTTTTGCTCGGTGCGGGAATATTATTATTTGGCGGCGGAGCGAAAAAAAACACCCAGCCATCATCTCCCGGAGATTCCCATGTCAATTGATGATGAGATAACGGCTCTCGAGCAACGCCGCGATAAGTGTCTGGCTGATATCGACGGCCGAGTGGACCGCCTGATTCACCATACCAAATCCGCCCTGTCCATCACCCATTTAGTCCAGCGATTTCCTTTTGCCGCAGTTGGCGCGGCGCTGTCGGCGGGCTTGCTCGCTTCCGGGTCACCCAAAAAAATCTGGGTTTTTCTGTCGCATATCCTTCGCTCGTCCATTGCCGCCAACCGGCATTCAAAACCATCGGCTGCGGCAAAATCTGAAGCTGCACCATCACAGCAAAACACCGCCGATGAGCACAAGGGTGGGGCTGGCAGTATCTGGCGGCGCGTTGCGCCGGTGGTGCAAACCGCTGCCCCGATGATTTTGGAACGCATTCCGTGGGCCAAAATCCGTCAGTCGATTCAATCACGTACCAATCGTCCAACCCGGCACGAAGGTGATGCACCACAAGACCATAAACAATAAATAATTAATTTATCCCGATACCGGCATGATGGTATCGGAAGGTTCAACCATTTTAACCGGATCCAGCAGTTTTTTAAGTTCTTCCGACGAAAGTTTGGTCTGCTGCGCCGCAATCTCGGCGATGGTTTTACCGCTCGCTGCCGCTTCTTTGGCAATGGTGGCAGCGGCCTCATAACCGACGACGGGTGCCAAGGCCGTGGCCAGCATCAAACCGGCAGATACCAGTTCTGGCCCCCGCGACGTGGCTTTGATACCATCCACACATTGAATCGCAAAATTTTTGATACCATGCCCCAGCAATGCGATGCTTTCCAGCGTGGCGGCGGCGGCCACTGGCATGGCGACATTAAGTTCAAAATTTCCGCTGCTGCCGGCGGCGGTGATGGTGGCATCATTGCCAATAACCCGTTGGCATACCATCAGGAGGCTTTCGGCGATCACCGGATTTACCTTACCCGGCATGATCGAACTGCCCGGTTGCACGGCAGGTATTTCAATTTCGCCGAAGCCGGCGCGCGGCCCGCAGCTCATCCACCTTATGTCGTTGGCAATTTTGGTCAGACTTACGGCAATTGTTTTCAGTACGCCCGAAGTCATCACTAAACCATCCACCGACGACTGGGCTTGAAAATGATTGGTGGTCTCACGCACTTTATATCCGAGGGCCGCCGATAATTTCTCACACACCTTGGCCGCAAACTGGGGATGGGCGTTGATTCCCGTTCCGACCGCTGTCCCGCCGATGGCCAATTCACTCAGGTCGGCGAGGGCCGATTCCAGCCGTTTGGTCGATCGCTCAATTTGACCGCGATATCCTAAAAATTCCTGACCCAGGCGGATCGGAGTGGCATCTTGCAGGTGAGTTCGACCTGTTTTGATAACATCCCACAACTGGCGGCTTTTTTCCGCCAAAGACGATTGCAAAACCTGAAGTGCAGGCTCCAATATCCGCAGAATCTCAAAGATGCACGCGATATGTATACTGGAAGGTATTGTATCGTTACTGGATTGCCCCATGTTGACATGGTCATTGGGATGAACCGGTTTTTTGTCGCCCCGCCGACCACCCAGCATTTCATTGGCTCGGCTGGCTATAACCTCATTAAGATTCATATTGGTGCTGGTGCCCGAACCAGTCTGATACACATCCACCGGAAATTGATCGGCCAACTTGCCTTCCAGTATCTCCTGGACGGCCTTGCAAATGGTGTCGCCCAGCCGTTTATCGAGAAGGCCGAGTTCCATATTCACCTCGGCACAGCATTTTTTCAATAATGCATGCGAGCGAATAAAAACGGCCGGCATGCCGCGACCTGAAATGGGAAAGTTATGCATGGCCCGCAGTGTCTGCACGCCGTAATACGCGTCAACCGGAACGGGCAAATCTCCCAGGGAATCATGTTCAATCCGCACGGCTGCATTGCTTGCCATTGTTGTCACACCTCACTAAAAAGCTCTCATCCTGCACCCATGTCGGGTCATTTCCATCCGCAGCAATGCCGTTACCGGCCCGCATTACGAATGTTCACCTGCAACGCCCGCTGCGCGGTAAAACTTCGGCCGGTCAACGCATCAGTGAATTTCACCCGGAAGGTAATCAGAGCGTGCTGTGGGGGCCTCTTCCAGGGACAATTGAAACCAAACTCATCGAGACCAAAAAGCCCATACCAGTCTTTTTTTGATTCCGCAGGCGTGAATGTCCATCGGCCTATAAGCGGATGCTTGACACCGTCTGATAGATCAAAAGCCTGAATGGTAAATTGCCCGGTCGCCGGCAATATCATCCCGCCAGTCATAAGCGTTTTCACAAATACGCGAAAGCCATTGCGCGTTGGGCTGTTATCCAGATGGGCGGTGCGAGTATCGGAGGAAATACGCACGGCCGACACGGTGAAAAGCTCGGCCAACCGCTGCGCCGGCAATGTGGCTACGCGGGGCGTTTTGGCGGCCAATTCCGCTTTTATATTGGCAACCTGCATTTTTGCACTGGCCAACTCATCTTTCAGATGCGTGTTGGCGTTGGTGAGTGATACATTTTGAGAATAGAGCGGTGCATTTTTCGCATAGTTCGCACAGCCGCCCATCAGCACCGCAACCGACAGAAGCATGGTCCCACCGATTATTTTACTTGCTGCGAGCACCCCATTGCGATTTAAGTCTCGAATGTTCATTCGCGGTAATCCGCCCCTGACTGGTTTATTCAATTACTGATCGGCCGATTCCGTTTCCCCACCCGGAGGGGCCATATCGCTACCACTAGTTTTAATAGGTTCGCCAATCTGCTTGAGTGTCCGATCAACCACGCCGTAGGCGATTGCCTCTTCGGCTTCCAGCCACAAGTTGCGGTCGCAATCTTTGTGCACCTTTTCCATGGCCTGGCCCGTGTGTTCAGCCATAATCTCATACATGCGTGTCCGCAAACGCATAATCTCCTTCGCCTCAATGGACAAATCGGTGGCGGTACCCTGCATCACGCCGGAGATCAATGGCTGGTGCAGCATGACGCGGCTGTTGGGCAGGCAATAACGTTTCCCTTTTTTGCCCGCCGCCAGCAGCCAGGCACCCATGCTTGCTGCCAAGCCTACGCA
This sequence comes from Planctomycetota bacterium, assembly GCA_021818445.1. Lineage (GTDB taxonomy): Bacteria > Planctomycetota > Phycisphaerae > WQYP01 > WQYP01 > JAJZGD01. Next base: position 64,864 of record JAKAEB010000006.1, on the reverse strand, counting down.
TGTGGTTGACACATCGCAACGCAGAAATTGCATGGTGTCGTAGATGGCCAATCCGGCCGTGACAGATCCGCCCGGGCTGTTAATGTAAAAGTTAATATCCGCCTTGGCGTCCTCGTTGGATAAAAACAGCAATTGGGCGATGATTAAATTCGCTGTGTCATCATCAATCGGTCCGGCAAGAAATATAACCCGATCCTTCAGCAGTCGGGAAAAAATATCATATGAGCGCTCGCCGCGGCCGCTTTTTTCAACCACTATCGGCACCAGTCCACTTCCCAGCGTACGCGGATCACCTCCCGAACGGGCGGCAAAATTAGAATTCAATGTCATTGGGTTTACTCCTAGCCTACCAGCCTGACAACGTCGTTATCTTAGCCTCGATTGCATGATTCTGCGATATCGCCGGGCGTTATTTACCGCCTCCCGCATCCCCTTCGATTTTTTTCATCCAAAACACCTCATCGACACCCGCCATGACATTCGCCCACCGTGCCAATGTGAAGAGTAAATCACTGAGTCGATTCAAGTAAATTAAAATGGCCGGCCCCACGTCCTCATGTCGCTGCAAAGCGACCAGATGCCGCTCTGCGCGGCGACACACGGTGCGGCATATGTGCAGTTGACCGGAGAGCTGCGTGCCGCCGGGTAGAACGAAATTTTTCAATGGGGGCAGTTTTGCCGTTACCTCGTCAATCCACTTCTCCAGGCGTGTGTAGTCAGCGACATCAATCCGGCGCACTTTGGCACGGTTGACGGAATCCAACGGTGTCGCGAGATCCGATCCGGCGTCAAACAATTCATGCTGCAACTTCTCAAGCATTTCCGTCATAGCGGGGAAGGTGCAGTGCGCCATCGCCACTCCCAAATGGCTGTTAAGTTCATCCAGCGTGCCATATGTTTCAAGCCGCAAATCGCACTTATCCACCCGTTTACCGTTGAACAACGATGTTTTTCCCTCGTCGCCCTGTTTAGTGTATATCCGCATATGCTTCGTGCTCCGCAGTTGCCGATCCGTCGGCTGGGTGATACCTTCAACGCCGTGGAAGTTTAGATGCCTATGCCCAGCGAATCAAATCTGCCTGCAACCCCGCTACCAGGGAAGAAAATACGGGTCATATTTGGCGGCAGTTTTGATCCTGTCCATGTGGGACACACGGCCATGCTTCGCGCCGCAATTGCCTCGGTGCAGGCCGTAGCAGCGATTGTTCTTCCCGCGTATCAGTCGCCGCACAAGGCGCACCATCCATCCGCCGATGCCCGTCATCGTTTGGCCATGCTGAAACTGGCCTTTGCCGGTATGCCTGAGGTAGAGATATCAGAATTGGAAATTCGTGCCGCCCATGCTGTGTACACTTTCGATTCGATCCAGATATTGCGTGCTGCCTATCCGGATGATCATCTCGCACTGCTGATCGGCATGGACCAACTGCGGGCATTGCATCGATGGTATCGCGCGGCGGACGTTCTCAAAGCAGTGCGGCTGCTTGTTATGCCCCGCATATCTTCGGTGGATGATTCAGAATTCTGGCGGGAATTGGCACCGCATTGGCCCGGGCAGTCTCTGCAAATCTTCCGTGCGGCCATACTCGCCGCCCCCGCCATTACCGTATCATCGACGGATATTCGTCGGCGCGTTGCCAATGGGCAATCTATTGCCGGTCTGGTGCAACCGGATGTGGAGCGATATATTTTTACTCATCGGCTTTATCGTGCGGGGCCCTGAAAGTATTGGAAAAATAAGGTCTGCCGCTTTTCTTTGTGATTTCTCATCGGAGAGCCGCGTTGCACAACGTTGCGCTTATTATCGACACGCTTGGCAGCTACGGACGTGGGTTGTTAAGCGGCATTGCCCGCTATGTGCAGACCCATATCGGCTGGCGGGTCATCTATGAAGAGCGCAAAGGCATAGACCGACTGCCACCGTGGATGGTACGCGGTGCCTGCGATGGCGTGATTGCCCGTTTGCGCGATGGGGGGCAGTTGACGTCATTGGTGCGGCTTAATGTGCCGATTGTCAGCCTTGGCGAAGTGAATCAGCGTCCAGAAAGCGTGCCCGAGATACTAAGTGACCACCGTATGATAGGCCAGATGGCGGCGCGCCATTTTATGGAGCGGCAACTTAATCAATTTGCCTATTTTGGCTCTGCTAAGGCGGTGTTTTCCAATTTGCGTCTGGCTGGTTTTCGCGAATATCTAAGTCAGCACCAATGTCCCATCGAGGTGTTCGGCGAGGAGAAGTGGGATTTTGGCGTACCCAAATACAAGCGGCGTGGAGATGTATTCTGGGAAGATTCCCGCCTGAATGAATGGCTGCTCAAGCTGCCCAAACCCATTGGTATCATGGCGTGTAATGATTATTTCGGACGCATTTTACTTTCTCATTGCCAGCGATTGAACCTGCATGTTCCCAACGAAATTGCCGTGCTGGGGGTTGATAATGACGAGATTTTATGCGAGCTTTCTGTCCCCCCATTAACCAGTGTGGACCCCTCAACCGACGCCATGGGTTTTCGGGCCGCGGAATTGCTGGCTGAAATCCTCGCCGGGCACCATGTTCCCGGTCAGACAATCTACAGTCCGCCAAAATGGGTGGTGGCCCGCGCCAGCACCAACATCATCGCGCTGGACGACCCCATGGTGGTTCAAGCGCTGCAATTTATCCGCGACCGTGCGGGCGTAGGCATCACGACTGAACACATTCTGGATCATCTGGCCAAATCCGGTCTTCTGGCGTCGCGCAGCACGTTGGAGAGGAAGTTTCGCCACCATCTAAGTTCCACGCCGCACGATGAAATCGCCAAGGCACGTCTCGAACAAATAGAGAAACTTCTTCTGGGTACGAAATATCCGTTGATTCGTATCGCCCAAACCGTTGGGGTGGCGTCCGAACAGCAACTGACCGCCTTTTTTCGTCGTCATCGGTGCATGACTCCGGGCGAATTTCGCCGCCGGAACCCAATTCATGATTAGTGCCGCGCACTACGCGGTATTTTATTTATTTGCCATCTAGTTTCCGTATGCAATTCAGGGGCAGATAACCACGGGAATGGGTTGCTTTATCTGCCTGCCATTGGGAGAAATCGTCCTGTCGCACTGCTATGGGTGCGGGCGTCTAAAGCGTTGACGCAATTTGTTACAATGCGTGATTTAATTTAATCGTAGCGGACGCCGCCTTCACCTACTACACTCACGAAAGTATGCATGTGGTAGGCCGTCTGCCGAAAGTCTTTACAAGTTGCTCAATAGTGGCAGGGTCTGCCGGAAGGCGCGTTGGTTACAAATATCCTTGGCTTGCGGAAATGTGGGCTTATCAGGCCTCGTTGAGTGTTTACAGGAGGTTATCGTATGACCGCAAAGAAAAGATTCTTCGATCGACACGGCATCAAACGCCGCCCGGGGTTCACATTGGTGGAACTGCTGGTCGTTATTTCGATCATTGCGTTGCTTATCTCAATCCTGCTGCCGGCACTGGCCAAAGCCAAGTCTGCCGCCAACGCCGTAGTTTGTTCCACGCACATTCGATCGCTTTCGCAGGCGTGCATGGTCTACGCCCAGGAAAATCGCGGTTTTTTTCCTGCGATGTTCAACAACCAGTATGATTTGCAGGGCCCAAATCCATCTTTCGCAGCTATCAGCAAAAGCCCCAATGGTATCTGGCCCAACATGATTATCACCACCATGTATCCCTATTTAAGTCAGGCGCAGGTGGAATCTCCCCTGAATCCCGGTTATTGGAATCAACCCTTCCTCACGGTCGAGCCAAATTTTATTGATCCCTCGGTCAAGGCCGCAATGGGCGGCACCAACACTTACGAATACTCAGACACTACAACCGTCACCCAGTATTCCACGATCGATTACGCCTATAACGATTGGAATGCCGCCGGTACTTCCACCAGTGAAGTAATCATGGGGTCGCAGGCTGTGCTGTGGTACTGCGATGTATGGCCGTTTGAAAGTGGCAATGCGTTTCCGCACGATCCGCATAGTTCTCCGTTCATTAATGCTGGTTACGCCGACGGCCATGTGCAGCAAGTAAAGCTAGGTACACTTGAGCAAACGCTCGATGTGATGAGAAACCGGTCAGCCACGCAGTGGCCTTACTACGGATCTACTGTTTTCCTTGGGCGCGGATGGGACGTTCCGTGGAAGTCGGATTACTAATCCTTACGGAAACGGCTTGCCGAGTCTGGTGGCAAGGCTCATAGGGAAATCGAGAGGCAAGAAGCTACGCAGTCTCAAACGGTGTGCTCCGATGAATCGGAGGCCGTGGTTGTGTTCCTGTCTTTTCTCTTGGGAGGTCATCTCATGAATCGTTCAAATTCAACAGGGTTGTCGAAGCATCGGCTGGAGGTCGCTTTACTTGGTTTCGCTGCGGCCGGTGCGCTGCTGCTGACCGCACATCTGTCGCGTGCGGCGATGCTGGCGTCCGACAACGCCGCCAACTACAGCGCGACAGCAAGTGCAACCAATCTGTGGCCCAACGGGACGTCCACCGCTAACGGCGGACAGGGTTTCGGGGCTTGGTCATTCAACAATCAAAACCCGGGTAGCAGTTATGCCGGCGAATACCTCGCCATTCCAAGTTACACCTGGCCCACAACTGAAAACATCGCTTCAGGCGGCGGGTACATCTGGGGGCTGTACTCGGGCGGGCAATCAACCGGCAACATACCCTCCGCCGCCGCCTACCGCGCCTTTGAAAATGCGGCCGGAAGCGGGCTTGGAACGCTTCGCAGCGGCCAAACCTTCAGTGTGGCGGCATCTGTGCGCACCAACAACAATGCCCTGGGTATTGGGACGACCGGCCAAGGCTCTACGCCTGCCTCAATTGGTATCAGCCTGCTTACCTTTGGTTCCACTGCCAATACGCCGGTTTGGATCGTGAATTTTTCAGAATTACCGGCCAATACGGGGGCCAACACGACCGGCAACACAGCGCTGGAGACCAGTATTACCGATGCAAGCGGAACTCAAAATTATATCCAAGGTGTGTCTGCGAATGCCCTGAGTATCAACGGTCTTATCGGCGGGGTGAATTTGGCATTCAGCCTTGGTGCCGGTAACACCTACTCCTTTACGATTTCACCGGCGACGGGCAACACATCGCTTTCGTCACCGATCGCATACACGGGGTCCATCAGCGGGGCGATCAATGGCGCGGGACTTATGGACAGCATGTCCGCCGATGATGCCATTTTTAACAGCATGGCGATCACCGCCACCACGGCCACACCGGAACCTGCGACTGCTTCGCTGCTGGCATTGGCACTCGGCGCAGGGTTGGTCATGCGACGAAAGTGTCTGCGTCGATAATAGGTACGGCCATAACCTGAACGCTTACTCCGGGCTGCGCCGGCCGCTCGCCGAATTCATCCGTCGTTCGTCGGATGATCGAAGAGCGGCCGGCCGCACATGCCGGATGGCGACCCACAGCCATCGCGGTAATCCAATATAATTGGCAGCCATGCGAAGGAACAGGATGATAGCTTTACGAACTTTGCGCGCAAACGCCTTTTCGCTTTTTCTTGCCCCACTTTGTTTTACGGCTCTGCCGTCTTCAGGTCAGGCCCGGACGGTGAATTTTCTGACGGGTTCCGACATATCCTATTTCGGATGGATCGATTCACATGGCGGCATTTATCAATACCATCATCAAACGATCGGCGCACTGGCGGCGTTCAGGCAAGCGGGCTGCAACACTCTCAGGTTGCGGCTTTTTCATCGACCCACGGCGGCGGAAGTTAAAAAATTCGGCAAGCTCAATACCCTTAACAACCTGGCTTACACGCTGCCACTCGCTAAGAAAATTGTCAACGCCGGGTTTAACTTTGTACTCGACCTGCACTTTTCCGATACATGGGCCGACCCGGGCCATCAAATTACGCCGGCTCTCTGGCGGCATCTCACGATTACCCAATTAAAAACTCGCCTGCGTGCCTACTGTTTTCGGGTGATAACGTCCTTCAAGCACGCTCATGCAATGCCCGGAATGGTTCTCGTCGGTAATGAAATTAATAATGGAATATTATGGCCGAAGGGTCGGTTATGGGTCGGTCATCGCGCCCGATGGAAGCGCGTGGCGTCCTTGCTTAATGCGGCCATTGACGGCATAGATTCTGCCGCCGGAGCCAAAAAGCCGCTCATCATGATTCAGGTGGGAGGGTTTTCGTACGCACCAACTTTTTACCGGGAACTCATCAGACATGGCGTCCATTTTAACGTTGTGGGTTTTGATTATTATCCCTACTGGCAGGGACCGCTGAAAAATCTTCGCACCACGCTTGATGCCGTGGCCCGAGCGGTGCACAAGCCGATCATCGTTGCCGAAACCGCCTATCCGTGGATTGGTGGTCGCCACAATGTCGGCTGGGCACACAAAAAAAATATGCCCTTTCCCTTTACCCCCCAGGGACAATGCCAATATCTGCAATCCGTCATCAATATTGTCAAAGCCATACCCCATCATCTTGGTATGGGCGTCTGGTACTGGGGCGGTGAGTATAACCCTACCTGCCTGGCCTTTCGCCATAACCCATGGGCGTACCGCTCACTATTCAATTCCGCCGGCGATGCCTTGCCCGCCATGCACATTTTGGGCGCGGCGGCTCAGCCCAAGCTCCCCTGAAAGCCCTCCACTCTGCGGGCATTATCAAACTCGACTTGGCACCGCACATCCCCCCAACTTGCTCACCTTGCCGCACTTCGGACGGGATTAAATATTAAATTTGGCGACTGCGTTACGCCCCACTGCGTTACGCCCCGGGGCAGCCCCCGCCTATATCGTGCTTGACTTTTGTAGAAGAGAGAAAAAAAAATGACATAAGCAAATAGGCAAGTCTTCGCGTCCTTGGCTCTCCCGGCGGTGCAAAATCGTTTTCCTCACCGCAATGATGGCGGGTGTTCCCGGCTCCAATACTTAGCACCGGGTTTGCCCGATGTCTGCTGCCCGCAAAACCCGCCAGCGCCTAACGCGGCGCGTCCGCCATCCGCCAATGCACCAACAACCGGCAAGCCGGTGGCTATATAACGGCCTCGGCCATGTCTTTCTCCACAGATACGGTCTTGCCCGGCGAGCTGTCAATCAATACAAATATCTTGGCGGTGCCAGCCCGGCTCGCCATAAAAATAACTTTCATCATGCCATTGGCATCGGCCTTTATCAAACCAGCCCGTCAATGGAGTTTAACCGTTCGGCAGTCGAACAATCCGCCGGCAAATTGGCCAGGATAGGCTTGCAGTCGAACCGCTATATGCGTTTTGCCACGCGTTAAATGCTGCGGAACGTCATAGAGAATCGTCTTCAAATGTCCCGGGTCTATCCCATTGAGTACCTGCGTGGCAACGATATGGCCATCGACCAGGATATGAAACTTCCGTGCACCGCTGTCGCTACCCCACCAAGTGCACGCCAGTGCTATCGGGTTGTGCGGCAGCACTTTGAGATTGAAAGTAAATCCGCCACCATCGTGGGCGTCGATCCAGTTGCCTTCCGGTGAGGCCCCTTGGTCCACATTAACTTTATCTCGGAGGTCGTGAGCGGTCATGGACGCATTATCGCCCACCACCAGTCGATCAACGGTATTGTTTCGAATAAGGCGATCAATTTTGCGTTGCTCGGCGGCGGCCTGCTTTTCCTTTTGCCATTGCGATTGGGTGAAATGATTGAAATAGACCACGTAACGTTCATGGGCTACTTTGTAAAATGGTACCAGCCTGACATCATGCGGCTTGCCTACGCCGTGGGTATGCCATACCAATGGCTCGAAATTATCCGGTTTTACCCATTGCTCAACCGGGCGGTCTCCCGTAACCAACTGCGGTATAGTTTCGGGGTCCGGCACTTTTCGCCATTCATATTGATCGCCGTTGGCGTACGGAACCGGCGGCAGCATTAACGCATTGCCAAGGGTTGCAGCCAATACACGCGGTCCTGAGAAGATGGCAAATGTTTCGGGGTGGTGGGCCATGCGTTCAATACGCAGCGGCATTTTTAATTCAATATCCAGCACGTCGCCGGTCTGCCACGTCCGGTTCAGATTCAGGTAGGTGTTCGGCTTGCCCGGGTCCAGATTCTTACCATTAAGCTTGATGCCCATGGCAGGCGTTGACCAATATGGATGGCGCAATTTGACGGTGGCGTTCGTCGGTTGATCACACGTAAATTCAATCCGCACGGCTCCCTCGTCCGGGAAGCGGGTTATTTGCCGAACCCGCATTCCTTTGGCCTTCCAGTCCAACTCCGTGGCCATAAACACGTTAATCCACAGGGTGTCATCCTTATGGTAATAAACACCCCGTGAATATTTACTATGATTCTCCATGCCCGTACTCATACAGCACCAGCATGAATCCCACGGAGTATTAAACGTTTTGAAGTGTCCCGGCCGCATGGACATATAGTATGTCATCATGCCGGTGGCCGGATCCTGCGATCCAAGAATATGGTTGACCAGGCCGCGTTCAAAAAAGTCCGCAGCTTCCATGGTGGCGTTCCAACTGAAGTAGTGCTCGGTAAGTTTGAGTATGTTATAGGTGCAGCAGGTTTCAGCCGTGCCAACGCTCAGGTGCTTCCACGCATTGCCAAGAGGGAAGAAAAATTCATGATCGCTGTTGCCGCCAAATACATAGGTTCGATGACGGGCGACATTTTCCCAGAAGAACTCAGCCCCCGTCCGGTATTTCTGCTTGCCTGAAAGTTCGTATTCGCGGGCGATGCCGATCACGCGGGGGATGTATTGATTGGAATGACAACCGGTGAGGATATCACGGTGATGCATCAGTGGATCAAGCTGCGATTTTTCATTGAATTGCTCTGCCGTTTTAAGGTATTTTCGATTGCCCGTGATGGCATAAACATCCGCGAGCACCTCATTCATACCGCCCTGCTCGCTGATCAGCATGGTTTGCATCTGTGCTTCGGTAAGTTTGGCGGGATATTGCGCCGACCAATCCGCCAGATCAATGAGAATCTGCTTCGCCAATGGGCGTTTGGTGTGCAGCCACGTATCGCGCAACCCCGCCAGAATTTTGTGAATAGAATACCACGGCGACCACATCCCATTGAGCGTAAACGTAAACAAAGCATCGGGATTACCAACGTTTATATTGCCATTGAGTGCGTCGCCAAACGCTTTGATGCTTCCCGGCAACCCCGCCACATATCCCTTAAAGTTCGGATATTTTTTACCGTTGGTTTCCTGACATTCGCGCAGGCGTGGCAGCAGATAATCGATTTTCTCCAGCAAGCGGCCGTCGCGGGTGTGGGAGTACATCATCGAGCATGCCGAAAGATAATGTCCGCAGATGGTGCCGCCTTGGCCACCGGCATCCCAACCACCGAGCGTTGGTGCCAGCGTCGGTAATCCCGACACTTTCTGAAACGACGCCAAGAGGCGATTGCAGTCATACGCGAGAAGATAATTCAAATCCCGCGTCATATTCTCGTGGAATGGCCCGGGCAGAATTTTTACGTCCGCCAGATCAAAACTGTACGCCTTCATGGATAGTGTGCCGGGATCGATAAAACCAGTTTGATTGCCCTGTGGCACGCTGGCGTTGGCCGACTGCCTTGTGGCAAGTGCGGCGGCTCCGACGGCGGCGCTGGCAAGTAAACCTCTTCGTGAAATGCGGGACATGGTCAGACTCCTAATCACCTGCAGATGCAGAATACGGCGATTATTCAACCGCCTCTACATCATTCTACGATAAATAAACGGAAACGTTTATGATTTAGTGCACTTTATTTTACAATAAGATTGCTTTGCTTACCAATGGTTCCTAATACCAATGCGGCCGCCACGCCCAGTAAACCCACATAACCGTAAGCCCAAATCCATCCATGTCCAAAGTGATGCAGCAGGCCCATCATGGCGTTGGCTGCAAAGAGCCCAATGCTGCGCGTTGCGGTAAGCGCCCCCATGCCCCCGCCGGTGTTTTTGGCCGTGCGAATAAGCGACATAATGGTTGGTTCAAGGGTTTCAATGACCCCCAGCGAAAAACCCATCAGCGCAACGACCGGGAAGTAGAACGCAGCATTTTGGTCGGTTGCGGCAATAACCGCCATCAAAATACTCGCGACGCCACCGACCAGGTAACCGCCCCAAGCCAGAAAACCCACCTCGCGTTTCGCCACTTTACCTATCAACAACCCGGTCAGCGCTGAAATGCCAAAAAAAACCACATATGCCAAAATCGCTGTCGCATCGCTGTGATACCGCTGATACACGGTCAGAATTGGAAACCCAAAGCTGAATGAGGCAAATCCGTAAAGACCCGTTGCCAGCAGTATGCGTGCGTAAAGTTTTTTTTGGACTGGCTCTCCCGCAGGAGTCGCAGCGGCTGGCCTTTCGGCCATGGCCACCGGCCGCCCACCAGCTTTTACGAACGACAGGGTGATGGTTGAACAGATCAGGGGAACCAGCGTGATAAGAAAGATAGTTTGAAATGGCAGTCCGGCGGATAACAGTAGTACCGTATAGCTGGCCGCCACAAAACCACCGCCAATATCTAATGCATGAAGAAATCCAAACGCCTTGGTCCTGTTTTCGCGCGTGGTCACCTCGGTAAGCATTGATCGGCGTGGCGGCGAACGGAAATTTCGGCCCCACCAGCCCCCGCAAAAAAGCGCGGCTGTAACCAAAGGCACACTTACCAACCCTGACAACGATAACAGCGGAATGCACGCGTTGCCGGTGATGGCGACCTTTTTATGACCGATGCGATCACCAAGCCGTCCTCCCCAAAGCCCAAATAACGCACCGGGACCGAGGCTTAATGCCATGACCACCGAAAAAAGCCATACCGGTGCGTGCAGATTTTGCACCAGAAAAAGGGGGAACATGGCCAGCACAGCCTGATATCCCAAGTCGGCAAAACAGGCTGAGAGCGAAATAAGCAGCACTGCACGAGTAAGCCATCTGACATTCGGTTGTTCATTGTTTATATCCACATACCGGATTCTAGGGATACTTGAAAATCCTGCAACCCGCTGGCTTACCCCATTCAGATTCTTAACGCCCGACTTCGGCATGCATCGCTTATTCAGAGTGCAATCAAGCCAGCATAAATGGGTTTTTTCCGGTTCGGATGTCGGTTGGCGGTGGACAGTTTCGCTTCACTAAATGACGGCCGTTGTGCCCGTGAAATTTAATTTTAAGGAGTTTTTTATGTCCGCCGTACTCGAACCCATCACCAAACTGACAGAAGCGTCACCCGACAATAACCTGCGTTGGATCGACGGGCCGCCCGTCCGATTGAATGTGAAAAATGACGGAGTTTCGCAATCGGCACCGACGATTCATTCGGTATCTCGCGAGAGCCGCCAAAAATGGGGCTGGATGATCATCGTGGGAATCATCTGCCTGCTTTGCTTCGCAACCTATGAGTACGCCCGGGCTTTCAATCCCCGTCATCAGCAACAAACCAATGCCCAGTGGGTAAATCTGCTGATTCACAATTTCAATAACGATACGCCGATTACGCCATTCAATGGTAATCAGTGGGGGCAATTTTAAATCCTGGGCCGCCACTCCACGGATATCAGCGTCCGGTCTGAATCTTAATGGCGCTGCGAAAAGTTTTTGAACTTCCATTGAGGATATACAGCCCCGGCATACTCGAGGCGATCACCAACCGCCCCTTGGCACACCATGCAACACCATGCCCACGAACTTGCAAGTTGTTAAGAAGCAGCACGGCATGACGGGTCCCCGGCTTCCAAATACGCAAAGTGCCCGATTGGGAGATTTCCGCATACCGGTTCAGATTGCCATCAAACGCGATAGATTGAATGCTTGATCCGGGTGTCGCCTTAAGTAAAGTTGGCTTCTCTCCTGCAGTAACCCGCCAGAGGTAGCCATTTTCTGTCCCGACAATGACCGTATCTGATGAGGGATCGGTCGCCATGGCGGTAACCCAGTCGTTCTGATCCAGCATCGCCGGCGGGGCACTGGGCATCAGTTTGTGACCGAGTCGGTCTGAACGTCTTGAAGTGCTCATGGGCAAGGTGAAGAAAAACACCGCGGCATGTCCTCGGTAAAGCCCGCCCACCGCGACGGCCTTCGGCCCCGTCCATTGGGATACCTGTATATGGCCAGCCGGGATAACACCCAAAGCATATGTGGGTCGCGCGGATGCCCCGCGGTTCCGGCCTCCGGGCGCGTTGTAAGTGGTGCCCCATGCCATGTCGTGTCCGGATACATCCATCCAATATTTGCCATTGGCGCTGATGGACACCCCTGCAACGCTGGAAAAATAATCCGGCAGCGCAATCACTTCAGTCTGTTTCGGCTGCAATAAGTGGATCAAAACTAGGCGTGCCCCGCCGGCAGCATCGACGGTTTGCTTATGGTACAGCGCCGCAACTGTACCGTTGCCACCAGCACACAGTTGAAAAAGCCCAAGGTGAGGGAGGCCGCCGAATATTTCACCACCATTGCCGGTTGCTGGATCGAATGTGAATATACTGCCCGCATATTTCCCAGCGCGTCCACCGAAAGCAAACGATCGCCCGTAACCGCCGGCAATGACGGTTCCCATCATTTGCGTGGTTAAAAGTATTTCACCTCCATTTTCACGTGTCACCATGCATTTCCAAATTTCGGCATCGCGCGATTGACGTGCCGAGTTTCGTAAGGTCAGCCGCTGGATGGTCGCTTTGCCTTGAATATTAAACTCAGATTTCCGCCAGACATAGGCATTTCCGTGTCGATCGGCGGCGGCAATCTGCGCTCCATTGTCACCTATAAAAAGTTGCTGAACCGGCCCCATGACACCAAAGGCATATCCTTTTTCAATAAATGCCGGTCCTTCGCCACCCATATATTTCAGCGGATGAAACCCGTACCGAATGACGATGCCGTCTCGCGAACCACTGTAGAGCGTATGCCCATCGGGCGACCACGCAACAGCCTCCAGAGGAATGGGATTGGCCATCGTGTAAAAGTAGGGGCCAGTGCCATCGGATAAAAAGCTCTTTACAACCAGCGTCCCGTCGGCGAGGCCAAAGGCAATCATCGGTTGATCAACCGCGGCAGATGGACGCATAGCGGCACCTAAAATCAGTGCTGAATCTGGAAACATTATCTGCCACCCGGCATGGGCCGGAGCGTAATGGCCACCTGCGTGGGAGTGAATCATTACCGCCAGATTGCCGCCAATTGCTATCAGTTTATTGCTGCTTAGCCATTGGATTCCCGCCGCATCGGGCGGCAGCCATGTGGCAGGTCCATCGCCTGCCGGCGTCGCGCGATAGTCGGGCAGCGCGACACGTTGCACCGGCCGGAGATCAGGCACGGTACATATGCGGATGGTTCTTCCCCGGGGCCCAACAATGGCAACTCGCCTTCCATGCGGCGACCAGCAAAAGGGTGCAAGTCGCTCACGGCCAACCGCGCGGGCAGGCAGGCGATTGATGCCTGCTTGCTTGAGATTGCGCCCGCTAACCAGAACCGCCGCGAACTGACCGTGCACCGTCACAAGCGCCAATGCCAGCGAGCTATTCACCGGATCATCTTTTATTAATACAGGTATTAACTGCGGCGAACATTCGGTGGGCGTCGCAATCGGTTGTCTGTTGCCCACCTCCGTGAAATATTGTCCGGTAAGGGCCGCAAACACACGTTTGCGCTTCAGCCATTGCAAAGATAAGATACGCCCATGCATTGCCGTCATGCGGGCCGAACAGCCCAGCGCGCGACGCAGATAATAATATTCCCACCCGCGGTAAACCTTTGGCGTCTGCCGCAAGGCCGACCGTCCCGTGCTGAAATCGCCGGAAAAGAGCGCATTTTCAGCCGCGCCGATGCCCGCCCGGTAGGCACGCTGACGGCTTTCCCGTCGTGCGCGGATGGCCACCGTTGCCTCATGTTCTGCCTTGCGCCGTGCTTCAATTGCCTGCCGGGCAGCAAGTGTCGCGATCGCCGCCTCATGCTGTGCGAATTTCTTTTGAATATTAATGCGGTGAACGTAAAATAGAGTTCCACCAGTAAGCAATAATGCCATGCTGAAACTGAAAATGGTTTCCTTTGGATAGCGCATTGCGAAAAGTGCCGCCGCCTGAATGGTTGTAAGGGGATAAGCGACCGTGGGACGGCGACCCAGCCAGGCGTGGATATCTTGAGCCATTTGATCTGCGCTGGCGTAACGGCTCGCCGGGGTGTGGCTCATCGCCTTTTCGCATATGGCGCGCAAAGTAGGGGGGATACGCAGGTTGTCGGGCAGCGGCGCAGGCCCCACGCCCGAGCGCACCTGGCCGAGAACATCCATCGCCGCCGCGGTGCCGGTCAAACCCGCACGTGCCCGATACGGCGGACGCCCCGAGAGCAAAAAATACAGAATCGCACCCAATGCGTAAATATCTGCTTGAATGCTGATGTCGCCCGCGGCCTGTTCCGGCGACATGTACGCGGGTGTGCCCAACGCCAAAGTCTTCCGCGAGGTTGGTTTGGCACCATCGTCCGCCTGTCGCAGCGATCCGGCAATACCAAAATCCGCCACCTTGGGTTGTTGGGACTGCGGATCAAGCAAAATATTCTCAGGCTTCAGATCGCGGTGAACCAACTGGCGTTGATGCGCGGCATGGACTCCGTCGCAAATACCCAGCATGATTCGGGCCGCTTTGGCCGGCGCAAATGTTGGTCGGCCATCCTTGGTGCCGATGGCTTGCAACGATGGTGCCGCCGCAAAATCTTCTTCGGCACCCTTGCCGCCAATAAACTCCATTTCTATGTACCAGATTATTTGTCCGTCGAGTTGAGCGCAGTCAACCTCTTTTACCGCCACGACATTGGGGTGGTGAACCGCCGCCATCAGACGAGCTTCGCCCAAGGCTGCATCAAGCTGAGTATTTTCGGGGTAAAGCAGTTTTAAACAGGTGGGTTTCGCCTCGCTGGTGTCCAACCAGTGATGTTTGGCTGACCACACCTCGCCGAAGGTACCGCTGGCTAAAAATCGATGCAATCTGTACTTGCCGAATGTGCCCCCCGCGTGGCCCAAGCGTGCCACTTCTCCTGGCCCGCGATCATGCGGGGTCCGCTTGTGATCCGACGGGGCATCTGAAAGCCCATCCTGTGCCGGACGCAGACCATCAACCAATGTCGGACACTGCGCCATGAAGCCGCGGCTTTTTTCCTTCGCGGCGATACACCGCAAAAGTACCTGCTTTTGAGCTGCATCAATCGGTAGATTATTAATTTTTTCAACGCAAATCTGCTCTGGCAGTCCATCCAAATCGTCCAGATAATCCAGGAGGTTTGGTGGTTGCGATGGCTTATGCATGTTCAACTCGGCAGATTAAAAGCGGCACACAGAGTTAACCGACTGCAATATCGGGATGACATGGCATCTTTTCGGTGATCCTGTGCCATCAAGCCTCCGGTTGCATCAACGCATAAAGGTATAAACGGGCCTTATCCCAATCTCGCTCCACCGTTTTAGTGGAAACACCCAGCAATTCAGAAATCTGCTGTTCAGAAAGCCCTGCAAAATAGCGATACATAACCACCTGATAGCGCCGGTGATCATCCACCTTCAGCTTCTCCAAGGCCAGTTCCAAACCCTCCCAATCCATTTCCATAGCGTCGCCCGCCGCCGGTTCAGCATTTTCAAGATCGACGCGTTGCAATCGGCCGCCACGGGATTTTTTGGCACGTGAATAGTCGATCAGCAATTGACGCATGGCGCGGGCCGCACAAAAGTAAAAATGCCCCCGGTTCTCCCATGCCTGTTGCGATCCGCCCACCATTTTTAGATATGCTTCGCTGACCAAAGCGGTAGGCTGCAGGGTATGGTTGGCCCGCTCGCCCCGCATGTAGTGCTGAGCCCGCCGATGCAATTCGTCGTATACCTGCGGAAAGAGTTCGTCAATGGCTTTTTGATCGCCACCCGCAGCGCGGGATAGCAAAAGCGTCAGTTCTGCTTCATCACTCACTGGACAACTCCATCTATTAACCCCTCACGCATGATAGTTTATTGATTCTGGCTGAAAATGGGTAGACAAACTGAAAAATATGACCACCGCAATGTCGGTTTGCCATCCCAACTTTCGCCTATATCAGTGTCCACTACGTTGGTGGGCAATGATAGGGGTTGATTAAAACTAAGGAGATAATCATGAAATACCTACCAGCTTTTCTCGTAGCGGCATATGTTCTGACCTTTAATTCGTTTGGACTGCGAAGCGACGCTGGCCGGGCATTGGTCTGGACCGGACAGCACGCCGAGATGTTTGGGTACTATGTCGAATCGATCGGGCAAGCCCCCAAGCCGACTCCCCACATAAACTGGCCGACATACCATTTTGATGCCAATTTGCTGCTTCATCCCAAAACGGAGTTACAGCACATCAATGGGCATGTTGGCACCATTTTGGCCAAAAATCCGCTCTCAACGGGGCGACTCACAACAGTCGTGAACCCAAATCCACGCGCCAAAAGTAACCATGCAACCCTTCCGAAAGCAGTCGTTGTTCCCCAGTCCGTAACACCCGGTTTCAAATAATCCCGCGCCGGATCGCATCACTTTCGGTCAAATACAATGTTCATCGAGCCATGGATTTAATCCGTGGCTCGAATCATTTTTAGATATTTCAAATGAAAATGTCGGTTGTATGTTCCGGTTTACGCCTTGGTTGGTGAGGGCTGCAAGTGACAGCCCAAAAAATAATTTCTCTTTTTAGGAGTTTCATCATGAGTACGTTTTTATCGGAAGCCCGTCGTCCGTCAGACCACATCAATCAACGCCAATCAGCGGGCAAATCAGGTGCTGGAAGCAGTCTGGCATTGATCGTTGTGGCGGGTATGAGCCTGGCTGCCGGCGCAATTGTCGGTGCGCAGGTTAAAGCCGTTTTTGATCGTCCTGCCCCCAAGCCATCAACTTACTCTGTGCCCACGCCTCCCGACCGGATAGTTGTGCCGTTTTCAGTCATTCCATCGCTCAACTCGCGGGGAGTCACGTTACCCGGTGGCACTGAATTCAAAAATCAGGGCAATAATCTGACCGACGGTCAGATACGACAAGCATTGGCGGCTGCCGCCAAACTGGTTCCTGAAAAAATGAAGACAATTGGGGCAGAAATCGCCAAGTTGGGAGGATCGCCCAGCGTGATATGTCCTCCGGTACCATCGGCTGCCCGTCAGGCACCGTTGATTTCTTTTCAGCCGTCTATGAGGGAAATCAGTGGATTTCAGGCTTTGCCGCATCCTGACTCCGGTGGAATGATAAGACTCCACCCCGTGAATTCAAAAAAGATTTCTCTGTTCAATATCAATCAAGTGCTTAAATCCTCCACCGCCGCGCTGGCCTTGATCAAGTCGCCTGACACCAGCCCCACAGTAACCTTACCGCCGACGCTGGCTGAACTCATTTCTCGCAAGGAGTTTGATCAATTGGCTAATCAAATTACGGCACGCGAATGGCAAAGCATAGAAAGGAAGATTTCGGCTCCTGCCCCTAAGCCGTCAACTGCTGGCATCTATAAATAATTCCACCTTTAACGGTGGGCTGAAGATGGAGAGAGAAGCCCGGTGGGTGCCATGGCGGCCCACCGGGCCAATTTATTTACCACCACCATGATGATTTTTTCTTCGGTGCCGCCGGTGTGGCAGCCTTTCCATTGGCTGCGAAGTCGCTGGCAACTTTCTTCATGCTGGCTTTTAATTTAGCCAATTCAACTTTCAGCGTTGCGGCCTTTGAGTCCGCCTTTGAAATCAGTGGCTTACCACTGGCGATGCCCCCGGCATTGAGATCCGTCGACAGATAAGTATTCAAGTCATCCATATATGTGACAAATGAATCGCCGGAGGTCGTTACACCGTCTGCGGCCTTTTTAACCGCCGCAAAATCTTTGCTGGCAGAATCGTACCGGCTCATCGCCACCTTTTTGATGGACGCTTCCTTAATGGTGTTGTTCTCTTTGTTCCACGTCGCTAAATATCCCTTCTGATCGCCGATCATCGCGGATAAATCGCTCTTCAGGCTGCCGTAGCTGGACTTAAAACTGCCCAGCGACTTGGTGAAGTCGGCGTATGGTTTCTGCAGATCGCCAGTCGCACCGGCCAACTGCTTGAGGCTTGCGACCAGCGAATCCGCCTGGGCGCTGACAGCACTCGCCTGCGATGCCGCCATTGATGCATGGCTGCTGGTTGTCATGGCCTGCTTATAGGGTGCCTGACTGCACGCTGTAAGCGATGCGGCCCCGATCGATGCCATGGTAATAATTCCAACCCTCATCCATTTCTTCTGCGACTGATATTTCATAGATCACTCCTGGTTTGAGGTGCAACTTTCCTGCCCGACGGACGCCATCGCCCGCCCGGAGCATACTCAGTTAAACACGCAATCACATATAAAAGCAAGCGACCGGGCAGGAAAATTATAAATCCATCCATGCCGCAGGCGTAATTGCCCGTGCCTCGCGCAGCGTTGATCATCACCCGCTGGCCTTTGGGCTGACCTTCGCAAGATACGCATTAATTTCCTCAAGGATCATTAGAGCCTGACAGTTGGAATCGACCTCATTTTTCCACCTCCTTTTGGTAGTGGTCCGTCTTTTTTTGGCCGCAATTTGCTGATACGCGTATTTCCACTTTGGCACCATAAGGGGCATCATGACCAAGAATAGATCATTTTTCCTAAACCCTTTCTTGGCTCGGCGTGGTTATCAACAATTACGATTTTTCCCTATCCCGCATTGCGGGGGTTTCCTGATTCGCATCGGCCTGCTTTGTGCGATACTCCCTCATGCCGCCGGTGGCGGCTCCGTGGCGGTTCCTGGAAATGGGACCACGCGGGGCCAGTTTAAGCGGTGAAAAACGTGCTTTGCCCTTGCATGGCCGGTGGGATTGCAGCTTGTCTCACCGGCCGTGCTGTTGTTTGGGGGCGAGGCACTGCGTATGTCCGCATGCTCCCAAGCCGTTGAACCATACCGGCTCTTAGCGGGCTGGTAATAAGTTGCTCGATCTCCGCATAAGAAAAATTGCCTAAAGCCGCCCCCACCGGTGGGGTGGGCAAGCCAGCATGCCAGCGGGTGCGTAAAGTGCCGTGGTCGTCTTGAGAACTCGGATCGGCCAGCAGCGTTGCGATGTGGTCATTTGCTATGCCGTGTTTTCACTGGCGACTGCCTCGACCGCAGGCGTCCCTGCCCTGATGCGTTCGCTGCGCAAAAAATATTCCTGTGCCTTTGCCTCGTCCTTGTAAACCCGCAGGTGCAGGCGGCCAAGCCATCTGGTGGCCCTGATATGCTGTGGTTGATAATAAATGCAGGTTTCAAAGGCCTGCACCGCCCGCGGATAATTGCCCAATCTCACCATCGCCAACCCCAGATCAAAATGGGCCTCAGGAAAGCAGTGCATTAATCCAATTGCTCGTAACGCTGCGCTGGCTGCCCGCTCCGGGGAAAGCATCGCAAGATAGCACTGCGCCAGCCCCTCGTGGGCGATGGCACTGTCTTCATCAATTTGCAGCGCTTTAAGGAATGCCCGCCGGGCAGCACGCCACATGCGGCGTCGGGCATAAACCCGGCCCAACATACAATGCAGACTCGGCAGGCGCGGGTTGGCCATTTCAGCCGCCCGCAGATGCACCTGCGCCTCGCGCGCATTGCCCTTTGCCAAAAGCAACGACCCCAGAAGAAGCTGCGCCGGCGCGCTGTCTTTGTGGTCTTTCACAAGTTCTTCAATTATGGCCCGGGCTTGGTCATGCTCGCCAAGGTTCATCAGACATTGCCCCAGCAGCAGCCGTATCCGTGGCCGATCTGGCAATTCGTCGGCCAGCCGTCGCAGCATTGCCGCCGCCTCAGTTGCTTGGCCCGCAGAAAGATGCGTCATTGCCAGATTAAGCTCTATTTCCCGCGCAGCCAGTTCAACGGTGCGTGCTTTGTCGTCCTCCAGCGGTGTCAAATAGCCCAGTGCGACGAGTTGATCAATCGCCTCCTGTGCCTCAAGGGGATCGCGACGCCTTTCAGCCGCGTGCATACCGCTCTCGCCGTCCTGCAAATCCCATGAATCTATCCGCTGGATATCTGGCGGTGTCTCGAACGCATCACCGATCACCTTGCCGTCCATGTCCCGGCCGACGGGCAAACCAAACAGAGTCAGCACCGTTGGGGCGATATCCAATATCCCCGCGCCATATACTCGGGCGTCCTGTCGGATGCCCGGACCGGCGAGGCAAAAAATCCCCATCGGACGGTGACATACCGTCGGGCCGGATGGTTCATCCGGAATGCCTCTTGGCCGAAGGTGATTGCTGTAAAAGCCATGGTCAGAAATCAGCATGATGTGGGTATTCTCGCCGGCCAGGGCCATAAGTCGGCCCAGCATCATGTCGTGGTATTCATACGTGCGTGCCACCACCCCATTGTAAAACGCGTAATCGCGTTCGCTGATTTCATCAAGCCGCGGCGGATAAAACGGCATAAATGCGTGGGAGAGATGGTCGATGCCGTCAAAATAAACAGCGGCAAAATCCCAAGGTTGGTTTTCCATCAGCCATGTCGCGGCCGCCTGCACGCTGATGCTTTCTGCAAGAATTCTCGCCAGCGTCGCCAGATGCTTGTCCGATGATTGATCCACCTCCGCCGCTCGCGGTACAAACGGCAGGATCATATCCGGCTGAACTTCGCCCGGATGTACCCGCAGGGCGGCAAGCGGTTCCTCAATGTTGGCTGGGAATATGGTGCCGGGTTTAAGCGGCCAAGGCTCGTCAAACGGGCCGACCGCCTTCTGAAACATCTCCGAGACACACGCACCACGTATCGGCTCGGCCGGATGGCCGGCATACCAGGCCACTACCTGAGATTTGAGCTGGCATTGCGTAAGAATGTTCCACAGCGCCTTGCATTTTCGCGAGGTGCTGGTGAATGGCCGCACGTGGCGATTATCCGGGTCCGGCTCTATAAAGCCGAGAATCCCATGCTTATCGGGTCGTTTGCCAGTGGCGATTGAATTCCACAGCATGGGAGAGATCATCGGTTCCATGCTGGCCAGATTGCCCATCACGCCCCGGCTGATCAGCGTCTGGAGCGCCGGCATCGCACCTGATTCAAGCAATGGATTGATGATCTGCCAATCGGCTGAATCCCATCCGACCAACAATAA
Source organism: Planctomycetota bacterium (assembly GCA_021818445.1). GTDB lineage: Bacteria > Planctomycetota > Phycisphaerae > WQYP01 > WQYP01 > JAJZGD01. Next base: position 43,766 of record JAKAEB010000006.1, on the reverse strand, counting down.
TTTTTCAGCAAGTGCCGCCGGCATTTTGCGTGTCCATCTGTTCCCCAATCGACGGCAGCTTCGCCCATGCGTCAGTCCGCCCCGATCTATGCCAAGGGGATAGCTTGTTTTTGCTAAGAAAGCATTAGCCTGCGGCAAGGAACAGGTTTTTCCCGCTTAAATTTACAGAATCCTTACCGATATCTGACGCCAAATTCAATAAACCTTCGCGCATTTCTCGCACGGTGCCAATGGCCAGCACAAATGTCACTTATAAACTTCCCGCCGTCGGCTCGGGATTTTATATGATCGATGTCCGATCAGCCTGTGCCGCCCATTTCATCTGCGTTACACGCAGGCGTCAGTTCAAAAAGCAAAGGAGAATGCAATGTTGTCTGACCGCAGAAAACTCCCTGGTTCTGTTTCCGTTTCGCGCCGAAGATGGCTGGCCGCAACCATGCTTGCCGCCGCCGCGTGCGGGGGCGTATCGACCGCCCACGCCGCCATCGTCACCCCGCAGCACGTCGTCGTGGTAATTGAGGAAAACAAATCTTACAGCCAGATCGTAGGCGATACCACCGATGCGCCGTACATCAACAATACCCTCATCGGGCAGGGGGGCCTGCTCTACAGCGGGTCGTATTCGCCGGAACATCCCAGCCAGCCCAATTATCTCGATCTATTTGCCGGCGGCGATCAGGGCATTACCGGCGACTATTTACCATCTTCGCCCCAGTACACCGAACCGCTCAGTTCACCTAATCTTGCCGCCCAGCTTATTAATAAAGGGTACAGTTTTCAGGAATACAACCAGACATATTCCGCTATTGATAACACCACCAACTATAACCAGGCCACGTACAATCCCTACGCCGGGCAAAGCAACCTCACCACCGCCCAAGCGAACGACACCTATGCCCGCAAACACAACGCCGTGGTCAATTGGGTTAACCCCACTCTCACAAATGTCTCTGGCAATCAACTTCCCTTGTCAACCATGAGCGGATTCAGCCAGTTTCCAACCACGGCCAGTGGTTACGCCAATCTGCCGACCGTTTCCTTCGTCATTCCCAATCTACAGAACGACATGCACAATGGCAGCATCAATGCCGGCGATACATGGCTTTCGCAGAATATGAACGGTTACCTGCAGTGGGCCAAAACCCACAACAGCCTGTTGCTGGTCACATGGGATGAAAACAACTACACCCTTCAGGATAACAATCACATCGCTACCATCATCAACGGTGATCCGTCGCTGTTTCAGGCCGGCAATTCGCAGCAGGTATTCAACAGCTACAGTGTGCTGAGGACCATCGAAGATATGTATGGCCTCGGCTATGCCGGAAACGCCGCCAGCGTGCAAGACCTCGCCACCAACGCTGCCGGGCAGCTTGTTGCCACCCCGGAACCCGCATCGCTGGCCTTAGCTGTCGTTGGCCTTGGCCTCATCGGGCTCAATCTGCGAAAGGGCGCAGGGCGCAAAAATAAAATGTCTTAGGCAATCGGATGAGAGGGCAAGCGGTAATAATTGTATTGTGATTATGACAAAAATTAATTTTTAAGGAGTTCAACCATGTTGAATCAAAAAAACAACCGCCGCTTGCTGAAAGCCGCATCGATATTCGGCACCGGCCTTGAGGCCCGCCTTTCCGCCTACGCGGCGGTAGGTCTGTCCATGATGGCTGCCGGGGCGGCCAGCGCCGGTGTGCAGTACACCAGCCTTAATGCCCCCATGACCACCCTCACCCCTGGTGGTGAAGCATTTATCAGTTTCGGCGGGAAAAATGCCTTCCTCGGCATGATGACATCCCTCAACCGCATCTCCGGTGACGCCAGCGTGACCTTCTCCGGCTTTACGCCCGGAACCGACGCCGTCACCGTCGCCGCCTCTGCCAACGGCGGTGCGACCTCCACGCTTGATTTCCTTGCCGCAGGCACGCAGGTTGGTGGCACTAATAACAGATTCGTATTCGCCACCGGCGGCTACAACAGCACCAACGTCGTTAAAGCCGGTAATCATGAGGTACTTTACACCGGCCTGCGCGCCACCAGCGATGGCAAAAATTTTTACGGCTGGGCGGCGTTTTCCTTTAACACATCGACCGAGCCCAACACCAATCTGGTCGATTTTAATTCCAAAATTCTCGGCTATGCGTTTGAGACGACTGCCAATACGCCGATTACGGTCGGCGATACCGGCGGCGCGTCACTGTCCGCCGCCGCTGCGACCCCTGAACCAACCACCCTGGCAATGCTTGCCTGCGGTGCTGCAGGTGTCGCTGCATGGCGTCGTCGCAGGAGTATCTCCCAGTGATCGATCGATCACCTGCGCTTACCCCGGCGGATGTCGCCTCGCAGCGGCATCCGCCGGACGGCGTCATTACAGTCGTTTCCGGCCTGCCGCGGTCTGGTACATCTTTATTGATGCAGATGCTCCATGCTGGTGGTATGCCTGTTCTTATCGATGATCTGCGCCCGCCCGATCAAGCCAATCCACTTGGCTATTTTGAACTCGAGGCCGTCAAGCAGACGCGTCAAAACCCTGCCTGGACCACTCATGCCGCAGGGCGGGCCGTCAAAGTAATCTATCGGCTTCTGCGAGACCTGCCGCCGTCACTTAATTACCGCGTCCTGTTCATGCGACGCGACCTCGATGAGGTTGTTGCCTCGCAGCAGGCCATGCTTGGACGCCCACCGATGGCACCGCTCGAGCGGCAGCGGCTCGTCGGTGTATTTCATCGCGAATTGACGGAAGTGGACTATTGGCTCAATTCCGCCCGGCATATTCAATTGCTTAATATCCGCCATGCGGAACTTATTACCCAGCCACAGGCGCCAATTTCCCGGATATGCAATTTTATTGGCCGCCCACTCGACCAAGCCGCCATGGCTGCGGCGGTAAGGCCGACACTCCATCGACAGCGTCCGGAGCGTCTGCCGCCATCAGGAAGTTTTCCTGACCAATAGGCTGCGGCGTGCCGCGTCCCATGCCACACCGCAAATTGGCCACCCAAACGTCCACGCATCCGCCGTTGGTTATGCGACCGCGTACCCCATTTTGTTGTGCCACCGCCCGCATGCGCCAACGCATCCACCGGCGATTCTACGACCGCATGCCCCATGTTTAGCGCCATCGCCGGGCGATGGACGCTAATTGCAATGCCAAATTGCGGTCCCTGTGACAACAATGTCACACCCGCCACCCCATTTAGCCGCGTGCATGGTGCACGCGCGATGATGCAAGACCCATCCGGCCGCACCTGTTTTGATCCCAACGTGCACCAAACCCGGAACGCCGAACGATTATTTTTGCATTAACTACGACCATCAATCGGCCTCAAAACTGCAATCAATAGACCGCAATATGACGCGCGGGGTGCAAGGTGCAAGGGAGGCGCAGCGATATGTCGCACACGAATGCGTCATTGGTTAGCGCGCCGGGACAAGCCCGGCGGCTAAACGCGCCGTTCTCATACCGAATATTTTCACGGTTAATTTTGTGGACACTGCGGCCATTAAAACCCCTTTGCACCGCCGAGAGCGCCAAGAACGCGAAGAATTGCGTATCTTATTATTCGTATGGTTTTAATTCTCTCCGCGGCTCTGTGGCTCTGCGCGAGATCATAACACCTCCCTGTGCGGATTAAGGTATCATGCCGATGGCATGATGATGTTTGTTTTTTGTTGGCGCGCAGAGAAAAGAGACACAGAGGTTACGTCACCGGATCAATCTCGCGATATTGGCCGCGCCACGACAATTGGGCAGGCCCACATCCAATACGCTTGGCGTTTCTTCGCGTCCTCCGCGCGCTTCGCGGCGAATCAGGGTAACTATTCGCACCGCCGAGAGCGCCGAGGACGCGAGGACTTGGCGGAGCATTATGTCGTATCTTTTTAATCATCACTGCGGTTCTGCGGCTCTGTGCGAGATCATAACACTTCCCAGTGTGAATGAGGGTATCATGCCGATGGCATGATGAAAGTTGTTCACGTGGAACGCAGGCAAAACGAGACACAGATATTACCTCACCGGTTCAAACGCGGCGCCTTGCATCCAAGCATTGCCGGCACAACGCAGTTCTGATCTTCCTTGGACAGGCTCTCAGGGCGGCAGTGGCAGAATCTTTTCCATTGGCGGCGATTCGCCTGCCCGCACGACTTTACGAAGACATGCCACTACACCGCCCCGTACTGCTTTAGAAAATTGATCATGATCGGTTCGATCCGCTCCCGCAAATGGATGTTGGCAAAACCGGCCCATGCCAGCGGGGTGGTCACATCCAGCGGACCGTCCGGCACGCCCCCAAGTCCATCGGTAAGAATCACCCCCGCCTCCCGGGCAATCAGCGCCGACGCCATATCATAGGGATGCACACAGAGTCCCGGCTGCAATTGCAGGGCGCGATAAAAATGCAGACGCAGATCGGCATTAAAGCGGTCGTGACCCATGATTAATTCATAAAACTGGCCGCCCGTGCTGATGTACTGATCATCAAACACCATAGCCGAGGCTGCTTCACTTTCCCCAACGCATTGACGCACAATCAATTCCAACAGTTCGGCGGCGAGCACCTTGGTACCCGGAAAAAAACTGGTGACCGAACCAAATCCGTGCGTAATCTCGGTCGCTTTGCTTGGCGACATGGGTATCCGCTGCGTCTCCTCGGTAAGCAGATCATCGCGAACGGCCATGGCACCGCGCCCTTTACCCGCCCACAATACGTCGCAGCGGGTCTGTTTGCTGGTTGGTATTTCGGCCTGTAACGCAACGCTGATGTGGCTCAACCGTGTCTGCACGCCATGGTTGGGGGCCACGCCAGCGAGCACCCATGCTGATCTTTTATCAAACATCAAACCGCGCGTGCCATCTATGGGGTCGACTATCAACTGAAAGGTGGCGTCCTCCGGCATGGAACCGCGTGGAAATGCCATGGTACCTTCTTCGGTTTCGTCGCCGTCAATGCCCTCCGCTATCAGCAAGAAGGGAATTTCCTGCCCCCACTCCTCGCAGAATTTAATCAATACCGGTTCGACATGGTTATCAACGGCGTAAATGGTGTCGGCAACGCTGTGCCGATCAATATTCGCAAATACCAGTTGCTTCTCACGTGCCTCCAGAACGCGACTGCGAATGCGCCGTCCCAGCACACATAACTTTTCAACAAAATATTCCGCCTCACGGGGAAGCTGCCCGGTTTCAAACATTGCCGTTCGTCCTCATTTGCCTTCCGCGCCTTAATCTTCCCCACGTAAGTCCACACTCTCGGAATTCTCTGTTTGCGAGTGATTGGTGGCCAACGTCCTGCCCATTGCCCGACGCCAAGCCGCTTTGATCAGCGGCCAGAACGCGTAGAAATAGATGGCGATCAAGGCCGCTATCTGCGGCTGCCAGAGCAGAAACAAAATCAACAGGACGGCCCGCACCACATAGGCAAACGGCTTTCTGCCCCGCAAATATTGATTGATAACATGATCGTAAGAAACGTGGCTTACCATCAACAAGGCCACGAGTAACAGGATAATCGGCATGGTGTAAGGGAAGCTGGTAAGTACCCAATGGCTGATAAGGGGGGGGACATTGAAGGGCAGCACATGGGGTGCGCCGGGCTGCAATCCTTCAAAAAATATAACGCTTGCCGCCACCACCCCCGCTGCCCCCGGCGAGGGTAAACCTCGAAACGCCATATGCGAGTCGATATCGTGCTGCGTCATTGTATTGAAGCGTGCGAGGCGTAATCCCGCGCACGCCACATATATGGCCGCGATGATCCAAAAGAAACGCCCATCCATACTGTGCGCCAGTGGACCGATATGTCCATCATATTCCGGTCGCGTTTGCGATAGTACATGCCCGATCAACTTCAAGCTCAGAAATGCCGGAGTCACGCCAAAACTCACCACGTCGGCGAGCGAATCCAATTCTGCTCCGAAATCGCTGGTGGCCCGCGCCAATCTGGCCATCGATCCATCGAGCATATCGCAAACCATGGCCGCAAAGATTAAATAGCCCGCCATACTGAAATTGTTCATGAATGTGGTAGTCTTGCTGGGGGGTGCCGATGCGTAACCCAATGCTGCAAACCCGCACAATAAATTACCCAACGTGAAAAGTGTGGGCAGCACGGCAATCATTCGACGTGGCAGTTCCGAACCCCCGCCGGAAATGCCATCGGGTTCATGCCCACTGTGCTCGTCGTGGCTTTCAGTCATCACTGTTCATCACCGCATAATTTGGGACCCATCTACCCTTCAATCGGTGGTATAGGTCCTGCGTCCAATTCAGTACAGCATAACATGATAAACTTTTTCGTCGCGTTGGTGCATTTAACGGATGCTCCAACCTTGAAATTCTTTGCTCTCCGATTGTATCCAATACGGATAGACCTGTGAATTTTCGTGGGCGCGAGACAGCACCTGTATGCCATGGGTCATTGGCCATGCCGTAGCCGTGCGGCCGTGAAAGGTCCGAGAACGGCGGGCAAATCGTACAAATCCCCGGCCCCAAAGCACAGATGTCGGAGTGCGACTATACTATTTGCACACTAAATTTCAAGGGAGATGTGTCTGACCTCTGCGCCGGAAAAACCGCCATCTGCTGCTTGGCACCGCACACCCGCCACAGACCCGGCGGTATTTCTTGCGCTCGCTTTGGCGGCCGGCATCGCCATTGGCTGGAAGTGGCCGGGGGTGACGATATCCGCGCTGGCGCTGGCGGTGCTGGCGATGGTTTCATCCATGGTGATGATTCGGCGGTGGCCGTGGGGCAGCTTCATTTTGTTATTACTCACGTGCACGGCCGTCGGTGCGGCAAGGTTCAATCTTCAGCAGCGGCAGATGGCGGTCAACAACATCGGCCGATTCGCGCCGGCGACGGGTCGGGCACTCATTCATGCCCGGCTCCTTATTACATCCCCACCGCAGCATCGGCAGAAGCCGCCGGGCGGACCGCTATTTTCGATCGCCGGCGGCTACACCACGTTCACCGCCCGAGCCATAGCCTGTCGGAACGATCATCGATGGGCATCGGCAGCCGGGCGGGTAATCGTTCACGTGCCAAGTTGGCTTCCGGCCCTGCATGTTAATCAGCATGTGGAGGTATGGGGGTGGCTATCTCAACCCGCAGCACCGGCCAATCCGGGAGCATTCGATTACCGTGAATACCTGCGAACCCGTCGAATATTTTCTCAAATCGATCTCACTCATTCGGCCCAAATCAAGATACTTTCATCGCATCCATCCCTTTTCCCGCTATCCGGCTTTCTGGCGCAGCAGCGGGTGGAACTACGCCGCAGATTTTTGCATTCATTTGGTGCACACACGCTGGCTGGTAACGAGATGGTGGCATTGCTTCTGGGCTTTCGAGATCCGTCCATTATTAAAATTGAACGCGATTTTTCCCGATGCGGAGCCGCCCATCTTCTGGCGCTTTCCGGTTTGCATGTGGCACTGATCGCGGAAGCGATCTGGCTGATTTTGCGCTTGTTAATTAAATCGCCTCGCACGCGTGCTGGTGTGACATTGCTGCTGGTATTGGCCTATATGCTGGTAACGCCGTGCGGTCCGCCGGTGGTTCGCGCAGCGCTTGGCACCGTACTGGTGTTGCTGACCATGCTCATAGGCAGGCCAGTGCGCATAACAAATATTCTTGGCGTAACGGCGTTGGTGGTTTTGCTTTGGCGTCCGGCCGAATTATTTGACGCTTCATTTCAATTAAGTTTTCTCGTGACGGGGATGCTGATTGTTATGGCACCGCGCTTCTATTCCGCGCTGTTTGGCCCTTGGCTTGCCCGCCTGACCGACATAGCCAACGCATCGCAGAAACGAATTGACAGATTCAGGTTCCGCCTGGCCGCATTTGTCGCCGGAACATTAACGGCCAATCTTATCGGTACCATGGTATCGCTTCCATTGGTGATGTATCACTATCACCAAATTACCCCATGGGGTGTGGCGACCGGTCTGTTATTGTTTCCCTTCGTCTGCGCGGCATTGATCACCGGACTGGTGCAGTTATGCGTGGCTGCACTGGTACCGAGTCTGGCCAAAATAGCGGCGGTGATTGCTACCCCCTGTGCCGATGTTCTGGCGTGGAGCGTGCATCTGCTGGCGCGATTGCCGGGCAGTCAGTTCGTGGTACGGGCACCCTCGCCGGCGTGGATTATTAGTTTTTACGCTTTGCTTATGGTGTGGGTACTCCGGCATCATCTGCGGGTAAATCGCAAGGCGATCGCCAGTGCCGGTGGCGTACTGACAGTGGGCGTTCCATTATTGGCGTTGGTGCAGTCGCATCCGTCCCAACTGAAAATTGCAGTATTAAGCCTGCACAGTGGCAATGCGGTGTTGCTGCAGAGGGGCCATAACTGGCTTTCACGGCGGGCGTATGTCATAGATGCCGGCACGGCCGGCTCGGCCGCGATTTGCAGTCGGAATATTCGCGAGGTATTAAAAGATTGGGGAGTCTCCGACTTAGCCGGTATATTTCTGACTCAAATAGATTCGCTCCACGCTGCGGGGGCGTTACCGCTCCGCGCCGCCTACCCGCACGCGTCCCTTTGGATCAACGCCGCTGATTGTCGCACCACCGGCGCATCCCGCTCCGTCAGGCAATTTCTCCGGCAAATAAGGCATGGTGGACGCGTCCATGCCTTGCTGGCGGGAAAGATGATTCAAATCGGTTCTCATAGTCGGCTGAGAGTGCTGTGGCCCCCGGCCCGCGGCTCGGTAACCAAAAAATATCGCGGCAATGTCATGTTGATTACTGCTGAAGGCCAGCGCGTACTTGTTCTCTGTCGCACTCAGGCCGTTTCCCGCGTGCTGCAAAACGTGCGGAGGCAGTTGCGCGGTAAGCCAGTTGCCGGCATTGTGCTTATTGGGGCGGGAAATCTGCATCCGGCGGCCGCCGTCAGGCTGTTAAAGCTCCACCCCGCGTTTATTGTCTGTACGGGCGAGACGCGAGCTGCAAAAAAGGCCGATTCACTGGCGCTGTCCAACTGGCATGGGAATTTGGCATCGACGGCGACGGATGGGGCGCTGTGCATATGGCTCCGGCCGCATGGATGGCGGCTCTCAGGACGGTGGGGGAAGTCGGCAAATGGTCGACACTGACTACGGAGTAATGGTGTTCTGCCCCGCATCGCACATAACACTCAAAGCCGGTTATATTCAATCCCGGCCAGATTGGTGATTGGAGCATGACGCATGATCGAGCTGGAAAAATTAATACGTGATATACCGGATTTTCCCAAGCCGGGAATCGTATTTAAAGATATTACGCCGCTGTTGGCCAATCCGCAGGGTCTGGCCCTGGCTATTGAGATGCTCGCCAACCCCTTTCGTGGAAAAGGGGTTGAATTGGTGGTGGGTGCCGAATCACGCGGTTTTATCTTCGGCATAGCGGTGGCACAGGCGCTTTCCTGCGGATTTGTCCCCGTGCGAAAGCCGGGCAAACTGCCCCATAAAAAATTATCCGTCGCCTATGATCTGGAATATGGGCAAGATACGGTTGAGATTCATGCCGACGCCATCATTCGTGGGCAACGGATTTTGATGGTGGATGATTTGCTGGCCACTGGTGGCACCATGGGTGCCTGCTGCAAGCTGGTGGAAAACCTGGGTGGCGAAATTATCGGCATTGCAGTGCTGATTGAACTGGCGTTTCTTTCAGGCGTCCGGCTGCTTTCACGCTACGATGTCCACAGCGTTCTGCGGTATGACTGATTACCATCGCCCGTCGCACCGCGCCGCCAGAATGCAGTCATAAGGATCGGTTTTAGCGGCTTACGGCTGCCGGGGCGGGTGGCTTATGCTGCTTCATTGACCACACATGCATCGGCTTACCATCGAGCGAAACACTTTTTACAGCGTCGATCGGCAGGGGGTGTTTGGTGTGGCCGGTGATCAGGTATGTCATAAAACCCCGCGGCCCGTAGCGTGTAATGAGCAATGTCCATGCGTCCTGCTCATGATTGTGTCCGCAGTGACCGAATACGGACAGGCCCATTGCCACGTTACTTCCCTCCCGATTGAGGGGCGAAATTGAAAGTTCCGCATCGTCATAACCCAACGCGCGGTCCCGAAATACCGGCCGGAAGACCTCCCCGGCATAGTCGAGCAGTTCTCTAAACGTGTGCAGGTGATGGATGTCATCATCAAAATGCCGTGGTTTAAGCACTTCGATCGCCGGACCGCGTTCCAAGTGCGGCAGATAACCAATCGCCGCCTCAAGTTGCAGCCTGAATTGGCCGAACCAATGCTGGTAGGAGGTTGACATGATCTGAGCGTCCTTCGGGTGCGCGTTTCTGCCGCATTTATGGCATCTCAGATGCGCTCGCTGCAACTTGCTCACCAACGCCGCCAGGCCGTGGGGAGAGTCCATGTGTGTTGCACACGTCGGACACATTAAGGGTTTATCGCTCATGGGATGCTCCTTCTTGTTCGAGAACCCCGCGGAGAACCAAATTTTTTACAACCAGTTGGCACTACGAAGCAGTGCTCGACCTGTCTCCATGAGTCTAAACCCGTGACACCTCAAATGCAAGCAAATTTTGACTCCGCACGCATAATTTTCACGCTTTACGGCCAATTCCTCCTGTTATGGGCATCAAGCATCTGAATTTTGCCTGCTTGCAGTACCGCATGAATCGGTTTATCGGCGACGATCGGCAACTGCATTCTGACTGTTCAGCTATCCAATGGGGGCAGCACGCGGTACTCTCCGCGTACATTGCGGATGGCAATTCCCCGCGATAATATCCCTTGGCAGGTCCGATAGAGTCTTGCTACCAATCAGGACTGGGAAACAACCATTATGGCGTAGATGCCGATTCAAGGGGTGTGATAATGCGTGACGCGGCAGTTACAAGCATACGGGCAGTACGCAAAATAGCCCAAAATTTCCGCCAGAGGCCCTTGACGTTGCTTGCGATGGCCACGATCTGGCTGGCCGCTACGCAAAAGTTATCGGCCAAAATCTGGACCCTGCAGTCCGGTCCCCATGGAGTTGCGTTAACACTTTCCTCCGCCGATGGTCATTATCGAGTGATATGGCCCGAAACGCATTGGGCGTACAGCGGCGCAATGGCTAAACCACCGATAGGCATCAAACAATCGATCGTCAGCACAGCCCTTGGAAAAGGGATGCGATTGGTTTGGATGGAGCCCGGATCGCCAACAAAATTTTCCACTACCTTGTATCCAAGTCGCCAGACTATTGTTTTCAGCGCCGCCGATCAAATGGCCGGTTCTCGCTTTCCCGTATTCAGGCATATGCCGCACGGTCTGCTGCACATGAGCCTCGACGAACGCGTCTTTACCCCGCCACAGTTTAATCTGGCCGACACCGCTACGCCGTGGGTGTTTTTTAATAGACGATTCAGGACATGCATTTTTGCCCCTGCCTCGGAAATTCTCGTCTCCCGTCTGTATGGTGATGGGCGAAATTTAATGGCCGATGGTTTTAATCCGGGGGTTACCGGCTCAGCACTTAAGGGGCAACACCAGACATTGCTGGTGTTTGGTAATGGAATTCGCCACACCATTGCAGCTTGGGGCACGGCGTTTCGGGCTTTGCACCATCGCCCGGCCGTATCCGAGGACGCTACCCCCATCCTACGAGATTTTGGCTACTGGACCGACAATGGGGCCACATACTTTTACAACTACGATAAAAAATATGGTTATACCGGTACCCTGCTGAAAATCGCCTCGGATTTTCGCAAAGATAATATCCATCTTGGTTATATGGAACTCGATAGCTGGTGGTACGACAAATCATTTCACTTCTACAATGGTAAGTCAGTGGGGCCTATGAACCCTCACCTTCCAACCAACAACCGGTGGAACCATTTTGGCGGCACATGGCTTTACCATGCGGCTCATCAATTGTTTCCCCATGGCCTGAATGCTTTTCATCGGCAGGTGGGTCTGCCGCTGGTGGTGCATGCCCGTTGGATAGCCCGGCACAGTCCGTACCACAAAAAGTTCCGTATTTCAGGCATTGCTGCCGCGGATCCCGCGTATTGGAAATCACGGGCTCGTTATTTGGCTCATTCAGGTGGGCGGGCTATGGAGCAGGACTGGCTGATTGATATCTATGGCCAGTCCCCGCAACTCCACACCCATCTTTCCCTGGCCCGGGATTTTGCCCACGGCATGACCCATGCACTTTCCAGCCATCATATAGCAACCATTTACTGCATGGAGACCGGTCGCTTTTTAATGGAGGCCGGCGAACGCGCCGATGTGATTGCGATGCGTGGTGCCGATGATCGCTTCTTAAAGGCTCGCTGGCGCAATTTCATTTACAATTCAATGTTCATTCACGCCGTTGGTGCGTGGCCTTGGTCGGATGTATTTATGAGTTCCGAGCGGGGCAATATGTTGTTATCGCTGCTCTCTGGCGGTCCAGTTGGAGTGGGTGATTCGCTGGGCCATACTGACGTTAATAACATTGCGATGGCCACGCGCGCCGATGGACGCCTCGTCAAACCAACGCTTCCGTTGATGCCTACGGACCGGACAATTGTCAATGATGCAAGCGGAATGAAAATACCCCTTGTGGCCACAACCTACGCTGGCGGCAATATTAAAACCCCATTGGTCTTTGTATTCCGTCGGGACGGAGATGAGCCGACGCTCACGCTTACGCCGCGAAGTCTGGGCCTCAATCCACATGGTGCGTGGATTGCGCGTGACTATTTCACGGGCAGGACAAGGCTTTTTGACCGCCATGCACCCGTTGACATCAGGCTGGCACCACAGAAGTGGGCCTATTGGGTGCTTTCTCCAATCTTGCCATCGCGGATCGCCTTCCTCGGCGATTTGCGGCAGATGGTTCCCACGGGAACCGCCCGCATCGCACGACTGGCACCGATACACGGTGTACATAGTGGAGTTGGCATGCAGGTTGTTTTCGCCTTGAGCGAAAAGAGTGTGCCGCTGACCTTTTACTCCTACCACACGCCATCGGTCATCGCCGCCGGGAAAGAACTGCCGGTTAATGAATCGAGCCGCACATCGCATCTTTATCATGTGGTGATTCCTGTAAAAGTGGCGACCCATCGCGAGTTGCAACATCATCAGGCGGTTCGCTACGCCAATGTGTTGATCCTGAATTCCGGTGGATGATCTCATCCCCGACTGAACAGTGTGATGCTAAAATAGTGGCGATGGCTGAAACGGTATGCTGCAAATCCATCTGTCTGCGCGTGATTGATTTCTCGGAAACCAGCCAGATTGTCACGCTGCTCACCGCCCGCCACGGCGTGGTTGGCCTGATAGCCAAAGGCATTCGCAGGATACCTAAAAAATCATCGGCACCACTGATGGCACCTTTGGACGTGCTTTCCGCCGGACAGGTGGTTTATATTCCAGCCCGGCAAGATGGCCAATTGGCCACGTTGACCGCCTGGGACGTGACCGATCATCGCCCCCATCTTCGCCGTCATTACAAAAAAATAATTACCGCACAGCTTCTGGCCCAAGTTACGATAGCCACTGGTGCCTCGGATGATGTTGCCGAGGAGATGCTGCGGCAATTGGAACGTACTCTCAGCGACGTGGCGGCCGCTGATTCGCTCCGTCCGGTCGTGGCATACCTGAAATATGCGGCATCGCTATCGGGTTATGCACCAGACCTGATGCGGTGTGCGGGATGCAAAGAACTTTTAGGTCCGCACGCCAGCATTCAGCGCCACTCGGTGGGACTATTCTGTGATCTTTGCTGTCGGTCCGATACAGTTACCCGTGTTGATCGCCGCATCCTCACAGCCTTGAATCGCCTGTCGCCACCCTGCGATCTGCCCGATCCCTTGCATCAGGCACCTGCCGATCCCGTGGCCTTATACCATGCGGCGCAATTGCTGCTGTTCCACCTGCGAGCGGTGTTGGATGACCGCTTGCGACTTATCGAATCTTTTCAGTCGATGTACATGCCGCCAAGTGTTTATCCCATTGCAGCAACCGTTATATGTTGAGAGGTACCATTGGAAAAAACGGAAAAATCCGGTAGCGTCTCTGGCCGAAAAATTCCGCCGAATTTTCTTCCCAATTTGATTGCGATTCTTTTATACATTGCCGCCGGTTTGAAATTGGCCGAATTTCTCCAAGGCGGTGTGCGCAGCAATCCGCATTTCTATCTTGCGGAAATTCTATTCGAGCTGATCCTTGCGTCGGCCCTTCTGTCCGGCTTCGCGCGGTCGCTGACCATTCGATTTACCGGCCTGGTGTTTCTGGTATTTTTGGGCGTCACCATTGACCGGGCGCTGCATGGGCGGCATTCCTGCGGTTGTTTCGGCCCGGTTAAAGTCAACCCGTGGATTACATCTCTACTTGATACGTCCATAATTATTTCAATTCTGATATACGTAAAAATGCCTTACGTCAGGGCACCGATTCGGCAGGGCATGACATCGTTTGCGGTTTTGCTGACGGTGGTTCTCATCGGCACGGGCGTTGCGATGAACTATTTCAGGCCGGCGCACCTGCTGGCCAACGGCAGACTGATCGGGGGCCATGGGCCCATCGTATGCAATCCGCCATCCTGGTATGGCAAAAAACTGCCGCTTATGCGTTTCATTAAGGCGGCGGGGCCCCTGCATTCCGGTAAGTGGCTTATTGTCATGTACTACCATCAATGCCCCGATTGCCAGGCGGAAATAAGGCTTATTGAAAGGCATCTGCAACGGCGCGTTGAAAAAAGACGTCCATTGCCTGACGTTGCGCTCGTGCAAATTCCGCCGTTTGGACGATTACCAAAAAATGTGCCAACGCAACATATGCATATGTTTCAAATGAAGTCGGCACGCCACTGGCTACCGCCTTTTCTGCCGGTACTCATTGGCATCCAAAATGGCGTGGTGACACGCGTTGGTACACGCGTCCCCGGTCAGTGGTTCGGGTTTTCAACACCGCCTTTAACTACGCATGCAAAATTGTCGTCTCGCCCGGCCAGTCCCGCTACGCACCGGAAACCCGCACCGGCAAAATCCGGGCGGAGTGACCAAGCGCCTTTTGCAAAATCTCGTCTGCCGCTTCGGTTTGATCGGCGCGATCGTGCAACGTGAATAAGGTTGATCCGCTGCCACTCATATGTACGCGCTGGCAAAGTGCCCGCTCCACAGTGTGATGCAACTCCTTCAACCACGGGGCCGCCGTAAATGCTGCGGGTTGGAGATCGTTGAAGATCGCATCATCGATAAGGCAGGCGGGGGCGTTAGCGATTTTATCGTAGGCGGGTGCCCGGTTCGCCGGGGCAGGAAGATCGTCAAATATCCGATACACCTCGGCGGTGGAAATGCCTTTAGGTGGAACAATCAGTACGCCAAAGAGTGGTGTCGTACGGTGCAGCGGCGTCATGCGCTCCCCGCGTCCCCGGCAGCGGGCCGACTGCCCGCGAATAAAAAAAGGGACATCGCTTCCAAGCTGAAGCGCCTCGGCCGCCATTACATCCAGAGAAATATCCAAATGCCATAATCGGCTGATGGCCAGCATCGCTCCGGCCGCATCCGAACTGCCGCCACCCAGCCCGCCACCGGTGGGAATCAGCTTGTCAATTTCAATTCGGACGTTCGCGGGCTTGCCAGCCATAACTCCCATGGCCAATGCTGCCCGCCCGGCCAGATTCTTTTCAAATTCTGTGGTAATGTCGGCCGTCATCCCGTTAAGTATTATTTCCGGCTGGGGTGCCTCGTTTACCGTCAGAACATCGGCCAGCGATAAAGGTGCGAACCACGAATCAATATCGTGATAACCATCCTCCCGGCGCGGAAATACCCTTAAGCCCAAATTGACCTTAGCCGGGCATAATACCCTTTGGCGGTCCGAATTTCCCGCCTGTAAATCTTCGTCTCCGACCAATGTGTGTTGATGTGCTTGATCCATACGATTCGAGTTCCTCATCACCGAGCGACAACCCACCTGCGGCCTCGGCCACCTTGCTTGGCACAGATGTTACTCGTACACCGGCACCAATTCACCTCCTTGAGATTTCGAGTTCCGAATGAGGCCCCAATGAGGTAACCACTCCATGCCGCGTATCCGCCAGACACCTGCACTTGCTATGCAGAACGGATACACCGATTGGAAGCGGCAGACTCCGGTTGTAAAAGATGGTTATTCTTGACCCCGATAGCAGAGTGTTTTAGCATCGCAAACTTGATTTTGGGGGTTTGATGTCGACCGAAAAGAAACCTACCGGGCACCAGCAGGAACCGAACCGTGCCGTTCATCCGCTGGCAGGTAAATTTATCGTTTTTGACGGCGTAGATGGATGCGGCAAATCGACGCAATTGGGCGAATTTGAAAAATATTTAAGCGACCGGGGTGTGACGTATCGCCGCTTTCGCGAGCCGGGCGGCACCGCCATTGGCGAAGACATTCGGAATATTTTGCTCACCAAGCGGGGAGAGGGAATGCATATTCGCGCCGAGATGCTGCTTTACATGGCCAGCCGGGCGCAGTTGGTTTACCAGGAGATACGGCCAGCCTTGGCCGCGGGGGTCACGGTTTTGGCCGACCGGTACACCAGCAGTACGCTCGCCTATCAGGGGTCAGCCGGTGGTATTGCGACGGCAGACATTTTGGCAACGGCGAGAGCCGCGACCGAAAATCTCTGGCCGGACCTCACCATTATTCTCGATATCACCATCGCCACCGCGCGCCAGCGCACCACCAAGAAAGGAGATATCCATCAAACCGGCCTGTTTGAAGACCGCATTGAACAGCGACCCGCCAACTTTCATCAACATGTGCGGGAAGGTTTTTTAAGTCAATGTGATCAGTTTCCCGATACCTATCGTCTCATTGATGCCACTGGCAAGCCGGAAGTGGTGCGTAAGCGCATTTTTGCCGCCATTGAAAAATTTTTCGGTGTTAAATAGGCATGGTAACTGCACATGGCCGAATAGTATTAAATCAACAATATGTTCCCCACAGCACAGCAAGGCGTTCCTTTTCGGCGGCCGGTATCTTCGCTTTGTCCGACCAAATCGCCAATGCCAGAGCGTTGTGGGCGGACAGGGTCTCACGCCGAATGTCCCAAACGCGGGGTATTGCCGCGGCGATAAGTTTCAGGGCGCTTTCCGTAGCTTGCTTAAGATGCGAAACAATCTCCAGCATGAGATCGGTGGGGGGCACATCCGGGTCGTGCGGTCTCCATGCATCATAATCCGTAGCCAAGGCGATCGATGAGTAGGCAATCTCGGCCTCGCGTGCCAGTCTGGCTTCCGGCAGCAGCGTCATTCCAATCACGTCTCCGCCCCAGTTTTTGTGCATCCGAGATTCTGCCTGGGTGGAAAATGCCGGTCCTTCCATGCACACATAGGTACCGCGCTGGTGAACGCTGATTTGCCCCGGCAAATCTGCGGCTGCATCAAGTAAAATCCCGCGCAGCCGGGCGCAGGTGGGTTGGGCGAAATCGACGTGGACGGCGGCATGTTCAAAAAATGTGCGTGGGCGATGAACCGTCCGGTCGATCGCCTGATCCACCAATACCAAATCGCGTGGATGGATATGTTCCTGCAGCGATCCCACCGCACCCGACGCAAGGATCCATCGACACCCCAATGATTTCAGAGCAAAAATGTTGGCGCGATATGGAACCTGGGTGGGGTTAAACGTGTGCCCGACACCATGGCGGGCCAATATGGCCACCGGAATACCCTGCCAATCACCCACCAGAGGCGGGGCCGCCGGCTTTCCAAAAGGTGTGTCCACGTCCGCAGTCGTGATGCTGGAATCTTTTAATAATTCTGGCCCCAGCCCCGATCCGCCGATGATACCAATGCGTGGCTCCATCATATGCTCCTGCTAAGACATCTGCCCATGGTGTTTTATCCACATCTGGGTTCTCAATCTGATAATAACCGTCCCGTGCGGCCGGTGCCATGAACTGGCGTTATAATCCGCGTGATGAGCGAAGGTATTTTTTCCGTATCGGTAATCAGTATCGGGGCGATGGCCTGCAACGACATGTGGGAGGAAAAGCAGCCCGTCCGCACTGCACACGCCACCACCACTCTGATTGTGACTGGGGACCACCGGATTTTAGTCGATCCGGGGCTTCCTCCAGCGGCATTGGAGCAGCGGCTTTCAGAACGCACGGGCCTTAAACCAACGGAGGTGACCGACCTGTTTTTAACCTGCTGGCGTCCGGCCCATCGCAGAGCCTTGGGGCTTTTTAGTGATGCGCGCTGGTGGATGGCAGAAGCGGAGCGGGCCGCTGCCCGGCAAATGCTGGAGATTACCTCCAGCAAGATCGGCTCCGATCGAGACGAAACCCGTGCCATGGTGGATGAAGACCTGGCCCTCCTGGCCCGTACCGCCAACGCTCCAGATAAAATCGCTGCTGGCGTTGATCTTTTTCCGCTCTCGGGTTTTACGCCGGGGCAAGCTGGTTTAATTGTGTCGATGGCCGACAGCACCACTGTAGTCGCCGGCGGGGCGGTGGCCACCCGAGAACATTTTTTATCCGGTAAGGTTCCTCCGGACTGTTTCGATGTGAAAGCGGCGCTCACCAGTCTGGCCGAGATATATGAAATCGCGGATGTGATTGTGCCCGGTTACGACAATCAATTTAATAACCCCCGCGCTTACGCGGGGAACGCCGAACTGATGGCGGGATTCGGAACCATTTAAGAGGGCGGGGGGCAGTTCACAACTGCTGCAATCGGCTCGGCCGGGTCGTGCCAGCACACCTTACGCCAATGGATTTAGCCCTTTGAACCGGGAAAAAATATATCAGCCCGTCGGTAAATCAGGTATAATTTGCCTCGAAGGATTTGATGCGTGTCGCAGTCATGCGAAAATTGCGGAGCGCAGCAGCACGTCGATCCTCTTCCGTTGCGATCGGCGGCATTTTGCTTTCGTTGCGGCTGCCTGTTGGATTCAACCGAGCCGATGGATCTGAACTTGGGGCTCGCATGGATGATTGCCGCGTTCATACTCCTGTTTCCCGCCAATATTCTTCCATTGATGCAGGCGACGCTTGGGCCGGAATCGCGTTCAAACTACATCAGCGATGGGGTGACGGCCTTATGGCATGATCACTGGCCGTTACTGGCCGTCATGTTCGCCGCATTTGCCATCGTACTTCCCTTCGTCCGTTCAGGCATGATGATCGTGGTACTTGGGGCGCTGCGCTTAAAACGGCGACCCAGATGGCTGGGTTGTCTGTTCCGTTATGCCGAAAATATTGAACTCTGGGCCATGCCCGATGTGTTAATTCTGGCCGGTTTTGTGGTGTTTATGAGGACGAAGGTGGAATTGCAGGCTCGCATAGAATGGGGCGGCTGGTGCCTCATGATGGCGGCCGGCCTGCAGATGCTCAGTCCATGGTGCTTGTCCGGGCATCGCATCTGGCGGGCCATTGCGCCAGATTGCGCGGAGAGGTGCCCGGCACACTCCATCGCCTGCAGCGCATGCGGACTCGTGCTGCAGCGGCAGCATATTGGCAAGCGCTGCCCTCGATGCTGGAAACGGCTCCATTACAGAAAGCCCGAAGCGGTCATGCGCACAGCCGCGTTGGTGACGGCCGGCTATGTTCTTTATTTTCCTGCCTATTACTACGCGATGAGCTACACGCTGCAACCCGGTGGTATCAAATGGCACTCCATTATCGAAGGAATAAAAGAATTAATACACGCCGGATTCTGGGAATTGGCCATTATCATCATCATTACCAGTATTTTAATCCCGCTGCTGAAACTCGTCGGGCTGACATGGATGCTGCTGAGCATCCGCCATCCGACGCCAAGACATCTGGTGCTGCGCACGCGCATTTATCATATCATTCACAGAGTTGGCCGATGGTCCAACGTCGATCCGTTCATTGTCGCCCTGATGGCACCGCTGTTGTCGTTTCCGGGCGTTGTACAGGTACACGTAGGACGAGCAGCCCTGCCATTTGCATTGGTCGTGGCATTGACGATGCTGGCCGCGAGAAGTTTCGACCCGCGTCTGATGTGGGATGCGGTCCTTGATAAGGAGAACGCCCTTGGAAGATGATGGTTCGTCCTCGACTTCCGGGAAATCAGATACTCCATCCGACGCAAACGCCGGCGCGGATGATGAGTTGGCTGTTGCCCAAATCAAAAAAACACCCTGGCGCGGCTGGATTTGGTCGGTGCCCCTGGCGGCGATGATATTGGTGGCGTTTCTCATTGTGAGAACCTGGCTTTTATCCGGCCCGACTGTGGTCGTCACATTCCCCACCGCGTCGGGCCTTAATCCCCGGGGAACGGGCGTTTTCTGTCACGGTGTGCAGGTAGGCCAGCTTCAATCGCTGACGCTTTCACACCATGGCAAAATGGCTCGTGCCACCCTTTCCATGGATGGCAGCGCCGCACCTTATCTCCGAAAGGGGTCTCGCTTTTACATCCAGCAACCCAATTTGCTCAACGGCAATCTTGCCGGGCTTATATCGGGTCCGGTCATTGAACTACTTCCGGGCAAGGGCCCCAGTTGTCGCCGATTTCAAGGTCGGCTTCGCCCGCCTCTTTTAACACCGCATTCACCGGGATCAACTATCGCGATTGCCACCCCGCAATTGGGCAATTTACGTCAAGGCTCTCCCGTGTATTACCGTGGACTTAATGCCGGTAAGGTGCTTGGATGGCGATACAGCGCAAAGAAAAATATGATCTTCCTCCGGGTGTTTGTGCGTTCACCTTTTAATCATTGGGTGACGCGCAAAACCCGATTCTGGCGACTGGGTGGATTTAATATCTCGGCACGCGGGCCGGGAATCAATTTTGAGATGCCACCGCTCGCTGTGATCCTGAACGGGGGATTGGCATTTGCACCATTTAACGCGGTCCCCGCCCCTGCGCACAAGTGTTTCAAGCTCTATGCCACCTCTGCTGCGGCGCGAGATGCGGGACTTGCCAGCGGCGCTCAATTTGCCGTCGTGCTTAAGGGTAATGTCGGTCGATTGCACCGGGGATCGCCGGTGACATTTGACGGGCGGCGTGTAGGCGAGGTTATTAACGCGGGCTTTCGTTACAGTTCGGCAAAGGGCCAGATGGTTACACCTATTACTATCGCGCTTTCACCGCGGAAATTTGGAATCCGCTCCGTCCATCATGCCAACCAAACCTTGGCAAATGTGATTAATCATCTCGTGCACGCGGGGTTGCGCGTGCAGGCGTCGCGGGCCAATTTAATTTTGGGCGGCCGCCAGGTTGCACTTGTGATGACCGGCGAACCAATAACCGGCACTCTGCCCCACGCCGGAGGCCTGCTTCAGTTGCCAACTTCATCGGCTGCAAGCCTTGGGTCTATTGTGGCGTCGATCAGGCGCATCAGCGCGAAGATCAATGCACTGCCCATTGAAAAAATCGGTGCCAATGTAGAGCGGCTCTCCGCACGTGCTGCCGCAATGGTCAATTCGGCCGAAATGAAAAACAGCATCCGGCATCTTGATAGGGCGCTGGCCAACATTCAGGCGATTACTCACAACGCTCGGGGGCATATTGGGGTGACCATCGATGCCGTCAGGCAGGCGGCACAGCAGGCCGCAAAGATGCTCAGGGCGGTTCGCAGCGTCGTGGGGGGGCGATATATCGCCCAGCAGAATGTCCGTTCCCTGATAGCGGAGTTGGTACGTATGGCGCGTGCCATACGCAGTTTGGCCAATTATCTTGATGCACATCCAGAGGCCTTGCTTGAGGGTAGAACAAAGTGAAATACCAAGCCCTGAAATGGATTCTATTCGGCATGGCGTTGTTGTTACTTGCAGGGTGCGGCACCAGTCCGCCCACGGAGTTTATCACGCTCAGTGCAAAGCCGGAAACCCCATGTGCTTACCACGGATTGCCAGTTATTGTAGGGCGGGTTCGTTTGCCGCCACAGCTTGATCGACTCTGGCTGACGCGCGACGAAACAAGCGATCGAATTGAGGTAAGCAATGACACTCGTTGGGCCGCACCGCTCGCATCCTTGGTGCGCGCCACCCTCGCGATGGACTTGGCCCGAGCACTTCCACCGTCCACGGTTATTGTCCCCGGCGAGCCCAAACCGAGGGGGCCGTGCTGGATTTTAACGGTCGTGTTTACCCGGTTCCGGATTACCGCCACCGATACGGTGCGATTGACGGCACGCTGGTCGCTGGTGCGGCGAAAGTCCGCCCGCAATTACCGGCAACATGTGACGGTGAAGATAGGCTCGCGATCCGCTCCGGCAGCCGCAAGTGCAGTGAGCTCTGCCCTGAAAATGATGGCCGCGCATATCGCGAGAACCATAGCGCATTAGTGAAACCGCGTGCGTCAATAAAGCAGGATATTCCGGCGTAAATGCAGCGCTTATTGTGGGTGTGTCTGGTTCGCGGTCGCTGACGGGGATCGCAGCGCCTTTCCCGTGTTACACCACCGCGTCATGTCTGATTCCATAGGATTTGAATCACAAATACGTAGCGGCAAACCGCCATCAGTGACCGATCAGCATCGGGCCGTAAAACCTGCCACTTTGGACCAATCATTTCTGGGTGGGAAATGCCCTGCAAAGGTATCCCGCATCAAGGCGTTGCCCGTGAAAGTACCAATTGGCGACGGGCAGATTCGACCGCACCGTCCCGCGCGTGCGGTGTTGTGCAGGCCCATATCGGTGGCGGATTTGCATCGTCCCTACCGGCGCGTTACGATTTTTTTTGAGCTGGTTAACCATCTAACGTATCAGGAGGTTACCTGAAATAAGGCCCGCCAATGAAGGATTTTGAACATCCCCCGCTCAAACGTCACGAGAGCCTTCAGCCCTTCTCACGCGATCATTTTGTCGGCCTGCGCGTGGCCAATCGATTGATTCATGTGGCCGACGATCAGCCCGCAGCCACCATGGAAGTAATAGCTTACTTTATCGAATGCTGGAACGCCGAAATCGCGGCACATTTTAATGAAGAGGAAGAACTTCTGACTTCTCTGATGACGCCTGCGGAAATTGCCCAAATGCAGCGTGAGCACACCGCGATCCGTCAATTGGCGGCACAGGCAAAACTGTGGACGGCCACCTCGCCACCACCGCCGAGTTGGTGCCGTGATGCGGGAAGAACCCTGCACGACCACATCCGTTGGGAGGAACGTACATTATTCGGCGCGATTCAAAACCGCGCCACTCCGGAAGAGCTTCTCGCGGTTGCAAAGGCTACTGCGGAAATTGAAAAATCACGGCCGGGACTGCGCAAGCGTTGACGCCGGATTTTCAGCATCTGCGTGCAACCGCGAGTGGGTGCCAAAACTCAATGGCGGAATAACTTGCGATGGGGGACATATGGTGCCACCAATCAATATTAAACGGGTGTATCTGCCATGTTCGCCGGACGATGGTCAGCGCATCTTGGTAGAGCGTCTTTGGCCTCGGGGCATGACCAAAGCCAAAGCAAACGTTGATCTTTGGCTCAAGGATATCGCGCCGAGCCGCGAACTGCGGACGTGGTTTGGGCATGATCCGGCCAGATGGGCTGAATTTAAAAAACGTTATTGGCGCGAATTGAAAGCCAATCCATCCGTGGTAAAGGCGCTGATTGAACGCATGGCCGGAGGACCCGTCACACTGGTCTATGCCGCACATGACGAGCAGCACAACAGCGCCGTTGCGCTGAAAGAATTTGTGGAAAAGCAAACCTGGGGCTTCGTGAGGATTCGCACGAAAGGAGATTACCGCGGTCGGAAGATGCTCCACAAAATGACGCATAAGGAATTGACGCTTTATCCCGTTGGGCCGTTTCGGCTTGACCTGACCGCTTGGACATTGCGCCGCCGACCGGAAAATCGGATTGACCATTGGGACGGTGAAACCTATTCTCGGATACTGCTACTGGCGGGAGAGCCAGTGGAGGTTTGCGTTACCCAGACTCGTCGGCGTGGGAGGGTTGCGCTGGCTGCGCAGGTGAGGCATTCGAGACGCAGCGATGACACCGTGGCCGCCTTACCCAAAATACTTACGAAAATGCTGGGGCTGGATGTAAATCTGCATTCATTTTATCTGTTGGCGGAAAATGATCCGCTGCTCCGTGATCTTGTGCGGCCGTTTGTGGGCATGAAACCGCCCAGATTTCCGAATTTATTTGAAGCCATTATTAATGGTATTGCATGCCAGCAATTGTCTTTGGTGGTGGGTATTGGCCTGCTCAATAAGCTGGCGTGGAATTTCGGTCGCGGGTTGTCGAATGAATCGCAGGCGCAACATTCATTTCCTGACGCAGTTGCCTTGCTGTCGCATACCGCGAACGAATTGCGGGCGTTGGGTTTCAGTTTTGCCAAAGCGCGGGCGGTGTTGTCTTTAGCCAGGTCCGTAAGTGATGGGCAGTGGAATGCCGATGCCATTAGCCGCCTTCCGGATGGTGAGGCTCAAAAATCGCTCGAAACCTTGACTGGTGTGGGGCGCTGGACGGCGGAGTATGTGCTTTTGCGGGGGCTGGGGCGACTGCATATTTTCCCGGCTGACGATGTTGGTGCACGGAACAACCTGCAAAACTGGCTCGGCATCTCTGAACCATTGGACTACGCCCGGACAAGGCGTTTGCTGGCCCGGTGGAGCGGTTTCGGCGGATTAATTTATTTCAATCTGCTGCTGAAAAAGCTTCACGACAGGGGGGCCCTGCAATGATGGCAAATGTTTACGGAAACTGCCCATCCCTTCGCATGCTTGCGGTTGTCCAATCATGTAATCGTATGTTTCCAATGGTTTATTAACGGCGGTCGGTTACATCGCTGCTTTCCTCAACCGCAGTAATCGCGCCCCATGGCTGGACACCGGCAGGGTAATTTGATGCGTGAATTCCCCCAGCGTAGTGCTGTTCCAGATGTCGCGCACCACGGCTTTGCCGGCAAAACCGACGGCGGAGAATGTCGCCGTGATCGGCTGACCGTTATTGGGACCGCGATTGAATAGTGCAACGGCGACATCACCATCGGCCAGCGGTTTAGCCCAGTATTCGAGCAGGCCTTGCTGATGACGGCGGGTACCTGGCGTTCCGAGGGTATCTTGATTGATCGCCAGCATTTCCCGGTTGGTAAGCAGGGAAAGCGTCCACGGATCCAGTTCAGTTAGCTTGCTGCCAATAATCAGCGGCGACGGCGCGATGCCCCAAAGGGTCATAACGGTTCGTTGCTCATCCATGGTGAGGTGGGTTAAGCGGCGGCCACCAACGGCGTCCTTGCCAATGCGTCCGAGGGGCAGCATATCGCAATCTGCCCAATGGCCTGGGCCGACGTAGTTTTTCCACGCGGCAACCAGGTCAATCATGTTGTTAATGATGCGCCAGGAATCCCAGCAGTCATTACGAATGCGCCACATGTTGGCACAGTGAGAAATATCCCGGCCTTCGCTGACCGGTGTCGGACCGGGCGATGTACTGAGCACCATATGCGGCCCGAATGCGCTGAGCGCGCGGCGCAAGGCATGAATTTCATCTTTGTGGTAGGGGTAAGATAGATCGTCGCATTTAATAAATGTCACGCCCCACGCCGCGTACAGGCGGATGAGCGAATTGAAGTAGGCCTGCCCGGCTCGGCTGTCGCCACGCACGCCATACATGTCCTGGTTCCAGCTACAGGTGCTTGTGGTGTTGGCGGCCTGTCGCGCCGTGAAGTGCGTTCCAAAAATGGGTGTGTTGGCCGCTACCGCCTGCCGTGGAATGCCACGCATGATGTGTATGCCAAATTTTAATCCCAGCGCGGTGGTGCGATCGGCCAGCGGTTTAAAACCGGCACCGTGGCGTGCCGACGGAAATTTGTTGACGGCGGGCAAAAGACGGCCAAATGCATCCATCGCCAACGGACCGTGGTGAGCAATTGGCGGCGTAGCCTGACTGGGGTCAAACCACAAATAATCGACCACCGCATATTGATAACCCGACGGGAGGAGATGGCGTTGTTGATATTGGGCATTGGCCAGAAATTCGGCCTCGGTAACCGTGGCACCATAGTAATCGTAGCTGTTCCATCCCATGGGGGGTGTTGGAGCCAACTTCCAAAACGCCGGTTCTGCTACGGTTTTTTGGGCCAAGCCCGATCGATCAGCGCCCAGTGCAACGCCGGTAGCAACGGCAACCTGCAGGAAATGTCTTCGGTGCATAATGCATCCTTCAAATAGGGGTACGTCTGCCGGATCGTTGATTTCTAAACCATAGTTAGCATTTAGTCAAGACATCCGTACAAAGATGCCCAGTGCATTTATTTCCTCCGTTTTGCCAACCGCCGCGCCTTCAAAGGGGCGGTCGCTAATCAATACTCACGCTATGTAGCACCACGCGGGCGGATTTAAGTCCCGGTGACGATGCGGTAAGCGAGATGCGGCCCCCGCGCCGGTCTGCCCGAACCAGCACCATGCAATACCCATTAAACGCGCTCCGGTAATCAGCTTGATTCGGTTCATGACAGCTTGGATCACCATTCCCAACGCCGCTGATGACGCCCGGTCCTGAAATGGCAAAATGCACCTTGTTGTCCGCCGTGGGCACCACACGCCCTTGAGAATCGAGAATGCTGATCGCAATCGGGACGGTATCCTGTCCGTCGGCGACCAAACCGTGGCGATCTGGCTTAATACCTATCGTGGCCGCGGGACCGGTGGTTTCCACCACCGTTGTTGCCACCAGGTGGCCGCCGTTGTAACCGCGCGCCTCCAGACGACCGGGAGCATAGCGGACATGATTCCATTGAAGATGCCGGAAGGCGGGCATGTGCTTGCGACCAAGACTTTTTCCATTCAGGATCAATTCCACCTGCTGGCAATTACTGAAGCACCACACGGGGATATTGCTGCCTTCGTGGTCGGGCCAGTTCCAATGCGGAAAAATGTGCAGCACGGGCGTATTGGGCATCCACCACGACTTCCAATAATACGCGCCGTCCTTCGGAAAGCCGCACATATCCAAAAAGCCAAAGTTGGAATTAATTTCCGGCCAACCAAAAGGCGTGGTCTCTCCGCGATAGTCAAAACCCGTCCAATAAAATCCGCCAGCCACAAACAGACGCGTTGCCAATGGATGCCATGATCCTTCGGGTGTCATGTAGCTGGTGAGGTGGGCGGCTTTTTTATTGGTGTGGTAAATTCCACGGCATTCGAGATTACTGCCGATCTCGCTGCCAAAAATCATCTTGTCCGGGTAGGCGTGGTGCAGCCAGTCATAATCGCCATAATTATAGTTTACGCCAAGGAGATTTTCGGAAGCGCCAACGCCTTGCAGCCAGCCCCGTTTACCCAGTCCGTGGTTATCAGCGCAGGTGACAGGTCGCGTTATATCATGGCGATGAACAACCTTCAAAAGATACGCCATCATTTCGCGCCCATACGCATCACTTTGAATGGCCCATTCTTCGTTCCACATGGACCACATGAATACACTGGGGTGATTGCGATCGCGCAGCACCATTGATTCGACATGCCACGTGTTATGGTAAGGCTGGCCGACCCATGCCTTGGTTGCGATGGTGGAGCCGGGATGTCGATTTTCGTCCATCACCAGCAGGCCCAATTCGTCGCAGGCATCATACATGGCAGGGGCCATGTTGTTGTGCGAACACCGAATGGCATTGCAACCAAATTCCTTCAATTTTTGCATGCGGTAAAACAGGATGCTGTCGGGCAGACCGATGCCGACGCCGGCAAAGTCCTGGTGGTTGCATGTGCCTTGAATTTTGACCGGCTGTTCATTGAGGAAAAAGCCTGCATCGGGATCAAAACGCAGCGTCCGGATGCCAAATTTTTGTTTGTGCCGATCCACCACCCTTCCATTGACAATCACTTCCGTTTCCACGTGATAGCGGCGGGGGTGTTCCAACGACCAAAGCTGGGCCGCGGCGATCTGCACCGTTTGAAATAGTTTCGTGCCCAGATGCAGATCACTGGGTTGGTCAATGTCAGCATTGTCGGGTGTGTCGACGGTGGCATTTACCTTTGGCGATTTCACCGTCGGTGGCACCGTAAGAGAATTTTGCGCAGCGCCGACCAACCGTCCCTGCGGATCATAAATTTTTGATACCACTTCGCATGACGCACCGCGATTGGTGCGGTTGGCCACCGTGGTTTCTATACACAGTTGGGCCGACGGCTGGCCGGTCACATTTTCAACGGTACTCGTTACATAAACGCCCCATGGTGCCACATGTACGGGGTCAGCGCTGTTGAGCCACACGTGCCGGTAGATGCCGCCCCCTTCGTACCACCAGCCCTCAAAATGGGTCGGATCGACATAGATGGCGAGCAGATTGTCTTCGCCACAGCGTGCATGATTTGAAATATCTACATGAAGTGAGGTGTATCCACCGGGATGCTCGGCCACCAGTTGGCCGTTGAGGTATATCTTCGCATCACGATAAATACCCTCGAAATACAACCATAGGCACCGGCCCGAATCGTGTGCGGGTATGTGAAAGGTTTTGCGGTACCAAGCAGGATTTACGGGTAACGACCCGTGCCCACGGTTGGCGGCGCGGGAATACTCGCCCTCCACAATGTAATCGTGCGGCAATTGTACCTTGCGCCATGAGGAGTCGTTGTAGTCAATAGCGTAAACGGCCGCCGCGTTCGATTGAGTCTGCCACGAATAACCTGCGTTCACCGGACCGTAAATTCCGCCAGGCCCGGCCGCGTTGTGCACCAGCAGTGTGATAATGTTTGAACCACGCGCATTCCAATATTTGTCGAGGTGAATGTGAAATGGGCGATTCCATCCACGATGGGCACGGAGATAATGTCCATTGAGATACACCCGGGCATTATCGTCTACGTGTGTGAACGCGATAACACGTCCTGTATGCGGCATGACCGGCAATTCTGCCCGGTACCACGCATAGCCAACCGGCATACCCTCAAATCGTGTGTTGGCCTTATGCCAACCCGTGCCGTGGACGTCCACATTCATCGCCGTCATGGCATCGGCATCCGCAGGTGAGCCCATTTTCCAATGCCAATTGTTAATGGGCCGGGTATCGCGAAGGGTGTACGCCGGCTCGGCGTAGAACCGCCAGTCAAAATCCAGCAACGTCACGCAGCGTGGATGCAACCCATGGTTTTTATATTCAGCCGACAGGCTCCGGGCAAACTTTTCCGCGTCTGCCATGCGAGGCACGCCGGAACTGGTGCAGGAAGGGAGCACCGACAGTGCCGCCGCCCCAGTGGTGATTTTCAGGATATCCCGCCGCCGAATCTTCATGGTTTCTCCGTCGCAAGGTGTCCAATTTGTGTTCGCACGCCTGACCGCTTGCGACACGCTGCCGCGCTTGGCTACTGACGCTGAACATTGTTGCATTACTGAGTATACTTTGGCTGTGTGGCTTATGCAGCGTTCTTCCGGGGGGCGGCGGCCGTCAAACGGATATAAACTCCGGCATCGAGGCGAATTCATGTGTGTGGTAAGTGAGTCAAACAGATTGAACACTCGTTCTCGCCGCGGCACCCGCAAACGGCTGAACCGCTGGCTATTACTGCTGGCTTTGCCAGCGATTCCGGCCATGATGCCACTTCAGCCGGGGCCGATGATCCCGGCACCCCCGATCATTGTGCATGTGCATCCGGGTGGTGGCGCAAAAAGTTCCTCCTTCCGGGGCGTCGCGGTGAATGTGTCGTTCTCGGCCAAAGACCAGATGCGAACGGCGCGCCGGTTGATCCGCAGCGGGCATTTAACCAAAGCGCTGCAGATATACCAGCGGGTACTTACCACCTATGGCGACCATCTCATTGACGTGGGACACGGTCGCTACATATCAATCCGAGATTATGTCTGGCGGACACTTTATCGATCGCCAGTTATTAAAAATGGCCTTTACAATCAGATCTTCGGATTGGAAGCCCGCAAAGCGATCGACGCGGCCCGGACCACTGGCCATACCGATGCCGTCATATCGGCGTGCGACAGATATCTGCTTGCATCGTCAAGTATTAAAACGCTGCTTCATGTTTCCGACCGCTTTTTCGAGGCGGGATATTTTTCCCGGGCATTGGATATTAATCGGCGATTGCTGCCGAACCCAGCCGCGGATGATCATCGTGCCGCACTACTGTTTCGATCGGCGGTGGCGGCTCGCGCTGCGGGTCGCCCGCGGTTGGCGATCCAATACGCGCGCGAGTTGCAGACGCAATATGCGTCGGCGTCGGGAGAGGTGGCGGGTCGTATGCAAAATCTCGCGCGGGCACTGGCCAGGGTGCTTAAGCAGATACCTTCCCGTAAAGTAATAAACAATTATTACTTAGCCAATATAACGCCGCAGGAAAAGATGCGGTCATTTGGCGCTGCGCCCAATACCGTCCTGTGGAATCACCCGGTTAAAAGCCTTGTGTTCCGTATGCCATCCAATGCGGTTGCGTCACAGAATATGGTCAATTCCGTGTCCATGGCGCTGGGAGTTTTCGGGCTCAACACCAATCAACTTCAAAGCGCTGAAAATGTGTCGCAACTTATGTACATGTTTCCCCGGATACGCCGCCGTGTGCTGTATACAGATAATCTTGACCAGATACAGGCGCTAAACATCAATTCGGGTTACGCCCGATGGAAATATCCACACCACGTGATGCCATCCAACGCACAATCCATTGCGAATCTGGCATTTTTGGCCCAGGGTGCTGATCAAATCTACTGCGCCGTGAGGCGCGATCGCGTTTTCGGCCTGATGACCAGGCATCTGCCCGTGGCATCGACCGGTAGCCCCTACGTCGTCAATCCCATGTTCACCTATATGAGTACGCCACCGGCCTTTCGTGTGGTGTGCCTTCGCGCCGCCGACGGGAGCCTGATCTGGAGGCGGTCTTCCGGGGGATTGGCTGGCGTGGCAGTTGGTTCCCCTCAGGTAACTGCGCATGGAGTGTTTCTACTCACAGCGGACCGACGCGGCGCGGCTTTGCAGGCGCGGCTTTCATTGGTCAAGCTCAATCAGCGCACCGGAAAAGTGGAGTGGATCCGCTATCTTTGCACCATCTCCGGGCAGGCATTTCAAAATCCCAATCTCAATATCGCATGGGCCGCCGGCCACGACCTGCTGTACATCGCAACCAATGCCGGTGCCGATATGGCCGTCCGGCAGCGCAGCGGCCGCATTTGCTGGCTGCATTTAACCGTTGATCCGATGCCGGTATCCAATAATCCATTTGGTTATGGATCACCCGTCTTCCGCGTGTTGCCATGGAAACTCAACCCGCCGGTCATAACCCAGCGGCGTCTGATTACGGCCGTGTCCGGGCAGCATCACATCTGGCGTATTAATGTGTATCGCCGGCGCACCGGACAGAGTTTATTAAGTTTTTCGCCATCGGATAAATATGGTCCAAATATTTTCGCCGGTGTGGTAAATAATGAAATAATACTTGCCGGCACCCGCACGACCGCCTGGAGCGAAAAGACCGGGAAACTGATATGGAAAAGCCCGGCGGGTGGGTGGCACCTGGTCGCACGGCCAACGCTCTCCCGCCAGACGATTTATCTGCCCACACGCAGGGCGCTTATTGGTGAGAGTCTCCAGACAGGACGCGTATCGCTTCGCCAACCATGGCCGGTCGACCAGGCCGGTCACCCGGGTAAGCCGGGAAATCTGCTTGCCGGCCGCCATCAACTCATTGCCGTCAATGGTGCGGCGATTTATTCATACGCCCGATGGAAAAATGCACTGGCGTATCTCAACACCCGCATTCGGCAGGCACCCGAAAACGCTCGCAATTATCTTACTTTGGCGGAAGCGGCCTATGCCTCCGGGCATTTCGGTTTGTGCCAGTCGGCACTTCAAAAATCCCTGGCCACTGCTCAAAAAGTGTCCGCCCATCGGTCCGTCTTCAACATTCTGTTCCGGGCGGCGATGAATTTTGCCGCGCGTACGCAGGCCGATGCCAAGATCAAACCCGACTACACCGCATTCTTTTATTCTGTAGCGGCTTCCGCCGCCTCCACACCACGGCGGCAGGCGGCGTGGCGCTTCGCCCAATTGCAGTAT
Source organism: Planctomycetota bacterium (assembly GCA_021818445.1). GTDB lineage: Bacteria > Planctomycetota > Phycisphaerae > WQYP01 > WQYP01 > JAJZGD01. Next base: position 11,871 of record JAKAEB010000006.1, on the reverse strand, counting down.
TGGCTCCATCGGCATCATCCGCGCCGGGCCATGGCCCTGTGCCAACAGATACTCCTAAGCCGTGCCCTGAGAAACGCTCCCTTGGTGGTTGACGGCAATGCCTTGCCCGCCAAAGCTGTTTTGCCTCCGCTGGTACAATTACGCATCATAAATCCATATGGAAAAGCGATTTATAAGAAATGGTCGGATCAGGCCAATGTCCGCATCGCGTCGGCGGCGGATTCAGTGACGCAGCTTGCGGATGTGGCCTACGGTTATCCCAACAGTTCCGCAGCGCCAATCGCGGCCAAAGCATTGCTGCATCTATTGATCAAAAAACAGAAGTGGGCATCTGTCTGCAACTCCGCACTATTGGCTCTAAGTGACGTCCCGCGTGGAGTCCGGGGGTGTGAAGCGAAACTGGCCCTGGCCGATGCGCTGCTTCACTTACAGCAGTACCATCAGGCCTATGTGGTAGCACGCAACACGCTTATGTGCCCGCATCTCACACCGAACGAAAAAGGTGAACTGACGCGCATGGTAACATCCGCCCGGCGGCATTTAACACATGTCGCACCTCAAATGGCGTTCACCTCAAAATCCTCGTTCAGTATCTCACCGCCGGTGCGCGGCCAACTACTTGTTCCTGCCCAACAGCAATTGCGGTGGTCGTCCCGCAAGGGTGTTTTGATCGTAACGCACCACGGGACACTTCTCCGTTGGATGCGGCCCAGTGGACACCTCGCACCATGGAGAGTGCCGCTCGGTGGCGCAGACGGCCATGTCGCCTTGCTCGCCAATCACCAATCCGTCAGCGTTCTGGTCACGCCGCAGAATATTCTTGCGGTAAATACCCGCACCGGTGTCCTGCTGTGGCGCAGCAACTTCCAGAATCTTTCCCACGGGCCGGACCATCTCTCATTACATGGATATGCCGTTGTGAACAATCCCATAGAGCCATTTATCGCGCCGTCGGCAAACAACACGGTGTACATCAATGGAATTATGCAAAATGCCCCGTCCACCGGCGGTGCCGCGCGAATATTTCCGCTTATGGCTCGCGTCGAACGCTGCACCGGCCCCACACGGTTTACATTTGTCCGATGGACGCGCCACGGACTGCTTGTTGATGTCCGTCATCACGTGGTGCTGGTTGATCCAAGCACCGGCAAATGGTTGTGGCCACACCCGATCGATAATAAAAATATCGACCGCCTTACCGGCGTGCGGTCTGTGGGCGCATCGATCGTGCTTACATTTGGTACCCATATCCATCGGCTCATGGCCGTGGATGCCAACCGCGGTCAGGTGCAGGTGAAATTGTCATTGACAACAGCGGCCGGGTATCGGCGGATACTCACCGGGCCGGATGCAACATTTTTTCTCGTCGGTCATCGGCGCACAACCGCGTATCGATTCTCCCGCGACAAATTAAGACTGGCGTGGAGCCGTAAAACGGCTAATCCGCTTCCGCAACTGGCGACAGATACCTTTACTGGCGTGGCACAATTCCAACGCGATGGAATAGAGTGTCTCAATGCGGCGACGGGCTCAACACGCTGGCAAATTGTCACCCTTCCGGGGGCCATCAGTGGCATCGCCGGGAAGGATATGGACTTGCGCGTTTTTGATGATACGCTCATCGCCCGTACACCCAGCGACTTAACTGCCTATTCGGTTGTATCTGGCCACATTCGTTGGCGGGCTGAAATTATGACGCGCGAAACCCCGCCGTTGGTGCGTATGCGCCTGGCAGACCCTGATCTGGCTCTGCTGGCCTGCGGGCCAACAAATGCCACCAACCGGAGTGAAAAACTGATTCTTATCAATCAACGCGACCGCCATGGCCATCTCGATAATGGTGCCATAGTCCTGAGCAAACCGCTGGTTATCTCCGCCAATGATGGCAACGGCCCCACCATTCAGTCATGGTATGTGCTGAACAACAGTATTATTTTTTCTCTCCATGGCCGATTATTTACCTACCATGCCGACCGATGAGAGCCTTCAATAGCGACGGCTTGATTGCTGGCGGCTTTCGATTCTAATCGTGGCAGGAATGCTGAAGTGATCCGCCGGAATAAGGACCGTTTTCCATGACTGCCAATCCGACTCCAATTGATTACCGATCTGCCATACGAAATTCTCCCACTTTCCGTCAATTACGTCTCGCCATCGCCATCGTCGCATCGTGCATCATTTTTTATTTGATCGGCACGCATTCTTTTGTGATGCCTGATATGGGCGGCGCGAGGAGTATCGCGGCCGGTCCCCTGGGGTCATGGCTAGGGCCGGCCGGATTGGTGGCGGCATTGTTAATCAGCATGCTGGTTTCGGCGCTCATCACCTGGCCCGACGGACCACACACCGGTCTGTTCTGTGCGGCGGCAGGTTTATCCGCGCTGGCCGTACGAACCGGTACCATCAAATTCCTCGTCCTGTCACAATTCAAGAATCCTCCAGCGGCCTACTGGCCGCTGGCAGGTCAGGCCGCCTTCTATTTGGCACTGATACTGTTGGGGGCTTTGGCGGCGCGGGTCATGCAACCATGGTTTACTACGGGGCGGCCCTGGCCATTGAGTCTGGCAGTACCCTGGCCCCTGCATGGCAATACCGATGCGGCCGTGCCAACCGGCTTTCCGTCATCCACGGGCTGGCTGCTTAATAACGAAAAACAATCACCATTTTCCCCCGGCGCGCTGGGGTCCGGACTGCTGGCTTTGGCGACAATGGTCGTCATCGCCCTGCTGATTGAATATGTCACTATGCGTTCGCTGGCACCCGGGCAGTTGATCTTCTCATTAGTTGTTTCATTCTATTTTGCCGGGTTCGCCGCCGGTCTGATATTCAAAAAAGCACCCGATATTTTTTATATGGCTTCTCCCATGGTCACGGCCGGAATCAGTTATCTGCTGGCCGCACATATGGCCGGGCCCTACCCCGGATATCCCGGCTTCCGCCCGGCTTATGCCCTGCCGATTTATTACGCCTCCGCCGGCGTGGCCGGTGTCTTGATGGGGTATTATTCGGCCATGCGGGCGGTGCATCATGGGGTGCTCGATGGCTCCCACCAGCCTGAACACAAGGCGACCTGATTGATGGAGCGGATCGGCGTTCATGGCCAAACGTGAGCTATCTATCTCGCTTGCCGCCAAATGCCAATTGTTGTTTGGCTTCGCCGTGGTCATCATCATCACCGGCGCGCTCATGGTACCGTGGTTACGAATGGAGCAGTTGGCCAATCGCCAACCGGTTTATGAAGCCGGTGTACTTACCTCACTGGCTTTAAGAAATGTTCACCGCGCCATTCCGCTGGCAGGGCAGGCATCGGCCCACGACATGGGCCCCCGACCGCTGACCCAGTCGGCGGCATTTAATCCTGCGGTGGTAATCCCGCTCATTCATCGGCACCCGGAACTGCATGGGACTGACCCGGTTTTGGCGCGGGCCCTGCGCTACTTCCGCCGTCATCCTCACCGCCTCCATTACGGCTACGTTGGCCGGGGGGCAAATCATAAGACCGTCTACTATCAGGTTACCGGCATTTACGCCACCCGAAGCTGCCTTGAATGCCACCAAGCCTGGCGACACCTGTTTCCACAACGAAAATATAGCTCTGCCACCATCCCAAACGCTGCCATCAAACCGCTCACCAAGGCCCTGGTTGCCGTCATTCGGGCCAAAGTGCCGGTGCAGCTCGATCAGGACCAACTGCTGCTCAATCGTGTCGTCATCATTGTTTCGGGGCTGATCGGTGGGGCACTGGCCATCATTGTCTTTTATCTCATCACCACGCGGCTCATTCTTCAGCCTGTGCGCGTTTTACGAAACACGGCGGAGAAAGTATCCAAAGGCGACCTGAATATCCGTTCTGCCATATCCACCGGCGATGAATTTGAACAACTTGCCGAAACGTTCAACAACATGCTCGGTACCCTGCAGGCATCGCAAACCCAGCTTGAAGCAACGAATCGCAGCCTGGATACCCGCCTCATTGAACTGTCCCGAAGCAATGTCGATTTGAATCAGGCTAACAAGGTTAAAACGGATTTTTTAACCAACGTCACCCACGAATTGCGCACACCGCTCAACGCCATCCTCGGCTTTACTGATTTACTTCTGACCAACGATCAAATCACCGGCGAACCCAAACTCAACCGGTACGCAGAAAATATACAATCCAGTGCCCGGCAACTCCTGGAACTCATCAACGATCTGCTCGACCTGGCCAAAATTGAGGCAGGCAAGATGGTTTTGCGTCCACAGCGTCTTGTGGCACCGGACATTTGTGAATCGCTTATTAATTTTATGAAGCCCCTGTCCAATAAAAAAAATCTGCATATGAGCCTCACCATCAATGGCAATATTCCCATGGTGACGACGGACGCCGCCCGCCTGCAGCAGATTTTGTTCAATTTTCTCTCCAACAGCATCAAATTTACGCCGCCCGACGGCTCCGTCCGCGTCACCGTTGAAATGGCCGATGCGGCAACGCTTGCAATTTCCGTTACGGACACCGGGCCGGGAATCGCCCCCGATCAGCAGGAAAGCATATTTGAAAAATTTCATCAGGTTGATGCCTCGGTGACCAAACAGCATGGCGGAACTGGACTGGGCCTTGCCATCAGCCGGGAACTGGCCACCATGATGGGGGGGCGGATTACGTTGGTGAGTGCCGTCGGTCACGGGGCGACTTTTACCTTGATGATTCCGATTGAACTTCCAGCGTCTTCGGTGGTGGACTCATCGCCTGATCAGCCGCCACCTCAGGCACCCAAGCCGCCGCCCTGATGCGACGCTGCAGCCCGATGTGCAATAAAAAGGCGAGGATCATAAGCGCCGCCGAAAGCCAACCCAGCGCCGTATGACTGGGGAACTGATCCCAAACAGCACCACCAAGCACTGAGCCAACTGCCCCGCCGGTGAAATAGCTCGACATAAATATGGTGTTGACCCGGCTGTTGTAAGCCGCTGGGAGAACCGAATATATACGCGTCTGATTGGAAACCAATCCTGCCTGCACGCCTAAGTCCAGCAGGATCAAGCTTGCGATAAGACCTGGCATCGACTTGCCAAACAACACCAGTACCATCGATGAAACGCCCGCTATTACGATTGACACGCCCAATGTAAATGCCGGACCCTTTCGATCGGCCAGCCGTCCGACAATCGGAGCCGCTGCCGAGCCTGTGATCCCTACTAACCCTAATATGCCCGCCACCCATGGTCCATCGTGGAAGGGGGGGGCTGCCAGTACAAAGGCCAGTGTGCTCCAAAATACGCTGAACACGCAGAACAAAAATGCACCCGTCACACACGCCGCCTGAATCACCGGCTCCCGCCGCAAAATGCCGGGCAACGACTGCAGAACTTGCCAGTAGTTGAGTTGGGTTGATCGCCCGGAATGCGGCAAATATCTCGCCACGACGGCCGCGAGTATCAACATAAGAACCGATGCCGCAAAAAATATGGCCCGCCATCCCAGCCAATTTCCCGTCGCACCCGAAAGCGCCCTGGAAATGAGAATACCCGCAAAAATACCGGACATCACAATGCCGATGGTGCGACCTCGCTTGTTTGGTGGCGCAAGTTGCGCCGCAAACGGTATCGACACCTGCGGAATCACCGTAAACACCCCAAGGAGAAAACTGAAAATCGCCAGAAATATCAGGTTCGGTGCCAAGCCCACCAGCAGCAGCAGGCCGGAAACAACCAGCAATTTAATTAAAATCAGCCAGCGGCGGTCGATGGTGTCGCCCAACGGCACAAACAGCACGATGCCCAGTCCAAACCCCAATTGCGTCAGCGATGGTATGGAACTTGCCGTAGTCACCGATACGCCAAAACTGTGCCCTATAAGCGCCAGCAACGGCTGGTTGTAATAAATGTTCATCACCGTGAAGCAGGAAATGACTGCCAAAAGCAATGTAATCCGGTCGCGCCGCTTGTCGTCCATTTCGTGGGTGAGAGGCGTATTCAAAATTCAATCCCGGTGAAAATTTCGCTGCCGTATTATTCGACCATGCCATTGCACGACCGATCTGGCCAATCCATAGTAGCTGGCGTCGACTGGAGTTTCTACCGAAGCCGTTCCCACGGCGGGGGCCTCAGAGCCTGTTGGGCACCACCGGATTTACCGTGGGATAACCGCACCGCTTATCTGCACCTCTACCACGCTCGGCAAAGGAGATGGTCGCTGTGCGGGCAAAATTACCATCGGCCCATGTGATGTCTGTTTGAGTGCATAATGCAGACTGGTATCTCCCAGAGAAAATGCAGCCAGAACCTTGTTTTTTATGGGTAGCAGGAGGTGGCCATCGCGTGGCCAATGGACAATTTCCAAATATAGCTTTCCCGGTTTTTGCGTGGCGTAGCCGAAGGGTAGTTTGGCTTTGCCAAATGGAGATCGGTGTGAACCGTAAATCGCATCTCCGTTCACTTTGAGCCACGCGCCGATGGTTCGCAGGCGTGCTGCCTCAGGCGCGGGAATTACGCCCTTGCCAGTAGGGCCGACATTTAATAAAAAATTTCCGCCACCGGCGGCGCAGCGGATTAAATCAAGGATTAATACTCTTGCCGACTTCCATTGGTTGTCATGGCGCTTATAGCCCCATGTGTTGTTGATAGTCATGCACGTTTCCCATGGACCGGGGTATCCGCCACGCGGGACGAATTGTTCCGGCGTTTGATAATCGCCGTACCCTTTGAGATGAACCCAAGCCTCCAGACGGTTATTCATGATCACGGTGGGGTCGAGTTTCCGGACATAATCCCAAATCTCAATCGCATCGGCAGGTGTCCAGCCGGGGACGTATTTGCCCTTCGGCGTTCGCCACGATTTGATAACCGAATTATCAAACCAGATCAGGGATGGGTGATATTGACGGATTAATTCACCCAGTTGGCGCTTCATATAGGCGAGGTAAGGTTTCGCGCCGCCTGGCGCAAATCGCGTGGGAAAATAAGTGGGATGACCGTGATTCCAACGGTGCGGCAACTGGTATCGACTATGCCAATTTTCAACCGAGTAATAGGTGCAAAATCGCAACCCATATTTATGGCATGCAGCGTCCAGCATGGCCAACGGGTCTTTACCCCACGGCGTATCATCTACAATGTTATAGTGAGTGGCCTTGGTGGGGAACATGCAAAACCCTTCATGGTGCATGGCCGTGATAACCAGATATTTCATGCCGGCCGCCTTGGCCAGACGAACCCACGCGTCGGCATTAAATTTGACCGGATCAAAATGCTGTGCGAGTTTGGCATAGGGCCCGCGCCGAATATGGGCTTCGGTCATGATCCACTCACCGGCACCATGAACCGGCTTGCCATGCCAATAGCCCGCGGCCTGACTGTACAAGCCCCAATGAATAAACATGCCGAAACGGGCCTTTTTCCACCAGCCCATATCGGCGGTGTGCTTGCGGTGAGCGAAAGCATGCGATACCGCACAGCAGATAATCAGAGCAAAAAGCCCCGGGAGTCGCACTCTACGGAAACTCTGCAACTGAATCATGGCCAATTCCACCTCAAATCAGACGGCAAAAAATCATGCGGGAGCATAACCGAAATTAACCGCCCACGGCACTCAATGTCAGCCGCCACTACATCAGTCCCGAGGCGAACGTTTTACGCCCTAAGGATCATCCCTTATTGTAAATGAATGATGAACGCGGTGGTGGACACCCAACAGTTACTTATCGATGCGCGGCAGGTAGTGCGATCTGAAGCCGATGCGCTTCTCCAGCTTGTCGATCGGCTTGATGATGCGGTGCCGAAGGCCATCGAGTTAATTTTAACCCACACCGGGCCGGAGTTGCCCGGGCTGCTGGTCGTGACGGGAATTGGAAAATCCGGCTTAGCAGGCCAGCGGATCAGTGCCAGTTTCGCAAGCACCGGCACGCCGTCGCATTTTCTGCATCCGGTCGAGGCACTGCATGGCGACTTGGGGCGGGTGCGGCGCGGCGATGTGATGTTGATACTTTCCTATGGCGGCGAAACGGAAGAACTGTTGCGTCTGATGGATTCCGTCAAACGCAGTGCCGTATCAACCATCGCCATAACATCAAGCCGCACCAGTTCCATCGGGCGGCTGGCCGATATGACCATTGAACTCGGTGCCATCGAAGAGGCCTGTCCGCTGCGGCTTGCACCAACCACCAGTGTTGCGTGCATGAATGCAGCGGCCGACGCCCTTGTGCTGGGGGTCATGGCGCGGCGAAATTTTTCAGCGGCCGATTTTGCCGCGTTTCATCCGGCCGGTTCACTGGGCCGCAAATTGATGCGCGTATCCGATATCATGAGCTTTCGCGCTGGAGAAAATCTGGTGGTTGTGGATGAGAACCAAACCCTCCGGCAGGCGCTGGCCACGGAACATTCCGCCGGACGCCGGGCGGGGGCGTTGATGATCGTCAATGGGCAGGGTCAGCTTTCAGGCATTTTGACCGACGCGGATATTCGCCGGCGCATTGCGGAGCACGAAACCGTCCTCAACGTTCCCCTGGTCACAATTATGACGCGCCGTCCCAAATGTATTGAGCCGGATCGTCTTGCCAGCGAGGCACTGGAATTGATGAATCGGTATCGCATCGATGAATTGCCCGTGGTCGACCGATCGGGCAAGCCGGTCGGTATGATTGATGTACAGGATTTGGTCAGTTCCCGAATTGTGGATTGATTGCGTTTGTTTCAACAGGAGTCAGACAAAAAATGAATGAATTGGCCCGGCCCGGTTATGAACTCATCACGCCAGAAGTGCAATTGTTGATTCTGGATGTGGACGGCGTATTGACCGATGGAGGCATTATTCGTGATGACAGCGGCCAGCAGATCAAACGCTTTCACGTACGCGACGGATCGGGAATTGTCATCTGGCGAAGACTCAATCGGCAGGTGGCGATCATCACCGGCAAGGAAAGTCTTGTCGTTCAGCACCGGGCGGAGGAACTCGGCATTCAATACGTGTATCAGAATGTGTCAAATAAACTCGAGATATTCGATGACCTGCTTCAGCAATTGGGCTTTGATGCCCAGCAAGTCGCGTATATTGGCGATGACCTCCCCGATTTGCCCGTGATGCGACGTTGCGGCGTGCCGATAGCGGTCGCCGACGCGGTCGATGAAGTCAAGGCGGAGGCTCGTTACGTCACACGCTTCGCCGGTGGGCATGGAGCCGTGCGCGATGCCATTGAGTGGCTATGCAAATCGATGAATTTGTGGGATCAGGCGCTGGCTCGCTACCGCTGACATGAAACAGACGGTTAAAATATATTTTTATTGGATGATTGTGCCGCATGGTCGGTAGACGCCTGATTATCTATATCGTCAGCCTTGCCTTCATGGTGGGGGCGTTTTTGTGGATCAAAACGCAATTCTTCGCTTCGCCGGCGACCCTGACCGGTCATCGCCTGAAACCCGTCGCCATTCCCTCCGGCACCGGCGGATCAAATCTCGTCCTGGTCGATCGCGCCAAAAATGGTCGTTTGCTCTACGTGCTCCGTTTTCGCCGGGCCATCCCCAAGGGCCACGGCGAATATCATCTCGTCAAACCACGCATGAAGTTTTACAGCGGCCGCAACAACGCCATACTGGTCACCAGCGATTACGGCGATGTTTCCGTCGATCAACTCGGTGGGCCGCTTTCCAATCATGTTTACCCGCGCAAAGGCCGCCTTTTCGGCCATGTGACGATTACAGTTGGTCCGGTAGATACCTTCGTCAAGGGGGCCGTTCATCGGCGGAAAGGGCAGTTCCGTATCACGCTCGGTCGGCCAATACATTTCAATTACCAGCAGGGGCTGCTCACCAGCCGGGGAAGTGTGCTGGTGCACAGCGACAGGTTGGCATTTTCCGGACGTCGTCTGACCTGCGAACTCAACGTCGCCACCAAAAAACTCGATTACCTTCAAATTGCCCATGGCGACTATCTGGTAATGAAAAATATCAACGCGGCGGGTTCCACGGCGGCAGCGCCAAGTCGGCCTTCGGGTACGAAAAAAATATCCACCAGCAAGCCGCTCGCTGCCGGTACACCGTCTGCCCAGCCGCACCGCAAGATCAGTCGAAAATCATCACCCAAACGTGCTCCCAACGCTACCACATTGCCATCGTTGGCCGCGCCCGCCCGATCGCCCCTGTCCGGCTCGGTGTATGGGCTGGTTTTCACGGAAAAAGTCAGGGTCAAGATTGGGGCGCAAACTCTGGCCGCACATCGATTGCGGCTCTATTTTTCGTCGGCGCGTCGCACCGGTGGCACCATGACCAATGGCAGTCACATGGCCACCACACGCCCGGCATCTATCGGCCAGTCCACGCATTCCTTATCACCGGGACCGCACCCAACCATCGCAAAAAATGCCGGTCCGATTACCGCTCCGATTTCTGGACAGCCGCAGAAGATGCGGCACAACGTGCCGGTCGCCGGAGGAAAAAATCTGGTGGTGCACTGGGATGGTTCGCTGGTGCTCCGCCCGGTCAGATCACGCCATGTTGATCTGGCCAATTCACAGGATGTCATCCTTCAGGCTTTTGGCCGCAGCCAGGATCCGGTCATCATGCACGATGGAAGCACGCGGGTAGGTTACGCCAGCGTAGTGCGGTACCATGTGGCGACACGCCGCCTGCGAATGGACGCCACCGGATTGGCACCGATTAAATTTGTCGACGCACAATTCGGCACCATTGTCTGCCGTAAATTGCTTTACCGCTCTAATTCGGGCCGAATCACCCTGACCGGCCCGGGCCAGGCACTGTATACGCAGAAAAAGTCAAACCGGAATCCGTGGCGCGGAACGTGGCAAAATCGCATGCAAATTACCATGGCGAAATCCAGCCGTGGCAAATCGCGGATTAAATCGCTCCGACTCTCTGGTCATGCGGAATTCTATAACGCGCTTTTTCGTCTCAAGGCACACGCTATGCATGCCACCTTCGATGCCGGCAAGGGAGGAAGTGCCACGCTGCGCCAATTTACTGCACGGGGAAATGTTCGGCTCAGATCGGCCGTCGGCCCAAAGTTGGCCAGGCCAGCCAACAAAGTTCGCCGGTATGACACACTCGCCGCCAATCGGCTGGTGCTCTCCACCGCCATCAACCCTCGGAGTCAAACCCGTCAACCATCCAAACTATACGCCGTCGGTGGTGTGGATTTGGTCTTCCATCAGTTGCCGAATGCCTCAAGCCACGGGTTCGGTGGTGGGGGCAGATCGGCGACTTCCGGACTTGGCAACTCGTCTCGGGTATATCACCTTCAGGCCCAATACCTCCGTGCCGCCATTCAGGATGCTAATCGTTCTATTTCTCCCGCCGCCAAGCCCGCGACCAGCGCTTTGCTCTCGGGCAGCCATTTCACGGTTGGCAGGTTCCACGCATGGCAACACGTCTCCCTGACCATTTCAGGCGGGGTACAACCCATCCGGGCAACCTGCTCTGATTTACGCGGCGATCGAAACACCAAACTGGCTAGCCTGACCGGCAACATCGCAACGGGTACGCCGGCCCGCATCGCGGAAGAGGATAATTGGATAGCCAGCCAGAAAATTGAACTCAATGGTGATAGTCAAGATTTGAACATCCCCGAAGCTGGCCAGTTGCATCTTGCCAGTCATACGCATGGACAAGCCGCGACGAATTTGCTGGTCAATTGGAAAGGGCGAATGTACTTTCGCAACAAACGCGGCGAAGCCACGTTTTTTTCACATGTTGTCGCCAAACTGGTAGGACAGCCAAGGCGCAAAAGTCAGCTCTCAGCCCCGGTTTTGCGGGTTATGCTGTCGGGACGGAAAAAACATCAACTGCATGTGAGCGAAATATATGCTTTCACCTCGCACAAGGGGCAGCACGTCGAGGCTGAAGATGTCAGTTATAATACTGCAAAACTTATCGAGATCG
>JAKAEB010000111.1 GCA_021818445.1 Planctomycetota bacterium | reverse complement strand
GATCTTTTCATCCCCGGTGTAGTTGCGACGTGGTGGGTTGCTGGACATATACGGACTCCTGTAAACGGCACCATCTTATCCCTTAAGCCAAAACCCCGTTACTCCATTTCCGACTGAAGCAATACATAGCCAGCTCGGAATAAGGTCTGACAAGGCCAGTGGCAGAGCGTGAATCAGAGTGCCGAACCGGCACCGCCTTGGGGGTGGGCGGAACCTCAGATCCGGAGATATTCGGCCCGCGTGTGTCCGGGGCAGCGTGCTGGCGTTACAGTGCTTCGGGGATAAGTGACTGGGTGAAGATGGACTGCCTTGTCGGTGTGATCCAGCTTCGTATCAGACATGGGTTGGGCGATTCCGGCGGCCAATATTCCATGGATTCTGTTTTTGGATTAGCGATATTGCTGACAGTGGGGCGGAATAATTTAACCCGCTTGCTCTCCGGATTTCGTGCGATAGATGCGCAATTATAGGGCGAGAGCGAGCATCCATAATAGATTTCACGGCTACAGAAAGACTCAATGTCACAGCACCACGCCATAGTGGTACGGCGGAAGCCAATGCTTTCAGCGCTTACAAGTTCAATACCGACGTTTAACGCCCATTGTCGGCAACTCGCCCGGCTTGGAACGAATGGCCATGCTTGGCCCGCGTGGGCGTGGTAGAGGCATAATTCCAGTGCATGATCACCAATAGCCCGCCATCTGATAGGATTCTCTCCGCCTCCCGCAATAACAATGTTATGCCTTGGCTTTCATTTCACGCCCTCGCTCTGCTGAACCTCGCCTTACTGGCCCGGTTGGCCTACCCCGTGTCGGCTACGCAAGTGCCAGCCAAGCGTCCGCCTTTTTTGACCTGCCAATACGCCCGCTGCAACGTTCGCGCCACCACTGCGATTTCGGAACGGGTGGTGCCGCGCCCCAGTGATAGCCGTACCGCGCCCAGTGCGACGGACTCTGGTATTCCCATCGCCAGCAGCACCCCGGATGCCCGTTCATCACCGGCATGGCAAGCCGAGCCTGTGGAAGCCGCTATTTCCGGTGCCGCAGCCAGCACGGCGCTGCCCCGAACTCCGGGAAAACAGATATTGAGCGTGTTGGGCAATCGCGGCGCTCCGGCACCAGTGAGTTTCACCCCGGCAATACTGGCGCGCAGTAGATGCCATAGTGCATCGCGCAATTCCTGTTGTCGGCGCGATTCCGCCACCAGATTCTGCGCGGCCAGTGCGCAGGCCGCGCCCAAACCGACAATATAAGGAACGTTCTCAGTTCCCGGTCGCAGCCCGCGTTCCTGCCCCGCACCGCGTAAGACTGGAACCAAGGGTGTTCCGCGCCGTACATACAACGCGCCGATGCCCTTTGGGGCATAAAGCTTATGGCCCGCAAGCGACAGCAGATCCACCTGTAATTTATCGACATGCACCGGAATTTTTCCAACAGCCTGTGCCGCATCGGTGTGCACGATGGCCCCACGCGCATGGGCCAGCGCTGCGATCCGCGCTAGCGGCATGACCGCACCGGTTTCGTTTTGCGCCAGCATGATTGTCACTAGCGCCGTATCCGAACGCAACGCAGTACCAACGGATTGTTCCTCTACGTGCCCCGTGCGGTTTACGGGAACACGCGTGACTTCAAATTTCTGGCTTTCCAGCCACGCGCAAGGTTGGACTGTGGCCGGGTGTTCCACGACGGATGTCACGATATGGCGGCGGTCTTTACTAAGTTCCATGACTCCACGAATGGCGAGATTATTGGCCTCTGTTCCACCCGAGGTGAAAACGATTTCATCGTCCGCGCAGTGCAGTAAATCGGCAACCTGACGGCGGGCCTGCTCCACGGCGGCGCGGGCGGGCCGTCCATAGGGGTGATCGCTGGAGGGATTACCGAATTTCCGGCGCAGAAATGGGAGCATGGCTTCCAGAACCTCCGGCCATACCGGTGTCGTGGCATTGTAGTCCATGTAGATGGGGTGTTTGTTCTTGTTTCCCATTGGTTTTTCCCTTAAAACGTCAGAACCTGATCGCTGGTACGCACCCATTCGGAAAGCTCAACCATGGATGATTTATTCGCACCTTGGTAGTACGGTTCACCCCTTGCAGTTCCGCAGCGGCCCTGGCACGTACCGCACACGCGCACCGCGATCCCGGCGGCAATCAATTCTTTGACAATCCGCACCAGATCAAAATAACCGTCCGGTGGTTTGATACTTTCACGGGCCAGATCGACCGCGTCGTTCATCAAAAACAGACGCACCGTTACACCGTCCTTATGCAACTGGCCGACTAACCGCAACGCGTTCCACGCCGCATCAGTACCGCCATACGGGGGATTACCAAGGATTATCAAAATCGCCTGTGGCATGAAAAGTACCTTTCACAAAAGACCCATATCAAATTCCGCTGCAACCCGTCAATGCTTTTGCCAGACCGCCAACGGTGTCGTGGCGGACGGGATCGAAATTAGCGCCGCATCTCCGCTTCCCGCGTAACCCGGAATCCCCGGGCCTGCCACTCGCTTACCCCGTCCTCCAGGCGGAAAGCCTTATAGTTCATAGCGCGCAACCGCTCCACCGCTTTGATGGCCAGTACGCAGTACGGGCCGCGGCAGTACGCCACGATGGGTTTTCCCTTGGGCAATTCGGACAGTCGCGCTTCCAACTCTCCCAGCGGCATTGATACCGCGCCCGCGATATGCCCGGCCGCAAATTCATCGCCGGGGCGCACGTCAATGACCACGGCTTTTCCGCTGCGCACGCGATCGAGAAGTTCCCCGCGGTTCACCGGTTCCAGACCGATATGCCCGGCCAGAAAGGTTTTGGTGATGCGGTCAATTTCGGCAAGTTGGCGCTCGGCCAAGCCCCGCATTTCCATGATGAAAGTACAGACCGCCGAGTCCGCGATGCGATAGATAACATGCAAACCATCCTTATGTCCCTCCACCATGCCGGCGCTGCGCAGCACCTGCAGGTGCTGTGATGCGTTGGCGACCGAGAGATTTGCCTGTTGTGCCAGAACTTCGACATTCTTGGGTGCTTGGCAGAGCAACTCAAGGATTTCCAGCCGCTTGGGGCTGCAAACCGCCTTTCCAATGCGTGCAAACTGCTCATAGATGCGATCCTTAAATTGCCGGTCAGTGTCCATGTTGATTTGCTCCTTTCCAAGCGATGACTACGTCACCATCCAAAATGAAGAGAGGGAAGACGGTATCGAATTCGTGCCAGATAGTAGCGCTCGAACGCCAACTTCAGGTATCGCGCCCATTTTCCGCGTTTGGTAACCGCCTTATTGCGCGGCGGAAGGAACGGATCCGCCGACATATAGAATGCGGTGTCCCCCGCATCAGCAATGCATAACGAGGGAAGCGACAGGCCGTCGATCGTTGGGTGTCCGTGAAATTCCGCTACAATATTGTGGGCCGCCGCGCGGGCCATTAACTCCGTCATGTGCCCCGTTTTTGGTACGCCCACGGGAACCGCCGTGGCAAATGGCGGTGGTATTGCCACGGCCACGCCCGCGCTGAAAATGTTGGGATACTTTACGTTGGCAAGATTTGGCGTAACGGGAATAAAGCCCTTCGGATTCGCCAACCCACTGACCGCCCGCACAAAACCGCTCCCGAGGAAAGCGGGAATCACCAGTGAAAAATCAAATCCACACTCCTGACCGTCCGCAAGAATCAGACGGTGGGGTTCCGCTTGAATAATTCGGGCGTTGGTAATGGATTCAATGCTTCGTGACGCAAACTCGTCCTGAACCATTCGGGATGAATTGCCGATACCACCAATACCAAAATGGCCGATAAATGGCTCCGGTGTGAGGTAGGTAAGCGTAAACCGGTGGCGTCTCTTTGCCCGTTTAAGCACCGTGTCTATCATCATGATCAGTTCATAAGCCGGCCCGATGCAACTGGCACCCGGTGCCGCGCCAACAACAATACGTCCGCTGTCGTGCGATAGCGTCTCGGCAAGGGCGGTGCGAGCTCGGCCGGCTTCCGCGACATTAAATATGGACTCGGTGAAGCCCGTTACCGGGCCAAGACCTGGCACCGCACCGTAATCGAGTTCGGCACCCGTTGCCAGCAGCAGTGTATCATAGGAAAATCGTTCCGCCCCGGCGCTGATGACGCATTTTTCTGCATCCAAGGCCTCCACGTTGCCATGTACGAAATGGATTCCCGCCCGTTTGAGCGGTTTTGCGAGAGGCACCTGCAGCGGTCCCGGTTCCCGCCATCCCATCACCAGCCATGGCAGGGAGGGTGTGAAAGTGAAGGCCGATTCTTTGGATATGAGCGTAATGTCAGTTTTTCGTCCCAGTTGTTTGCGGAGTTCATAGGCGGCGTTAACCCCGCCAAAAGACCCGCCGACAATCACGATGCGTTTGCGATTAACAACCATGATCTTTTCCACAACAATCATTTTCTGTGAGCAACTACCAAGATTGCTCAATTAACTAATTGAATAATTGTATAGTGCCTCCATTCGGCGGTCAAGTATCCGCGTTCGAATCCTTGAGGGTGGGGCCTGTGACAGTTTCTGCCAAAGGGTGAATGTGTGTAAAATAGGAAGGCACCAATCCACAGGACGTGGCTTGGGATTAATGTCAATTTTTCAAGGAGGAACAATCATGGCG
>JAKAEB010000058.1 GCA_021818445.1 Planctomycetota bacterium | reverse complement strand
CCGATCTTCCCGCTGGGCTGGCGTGACATGATCCATCGGTCCCATGCGGCGAGTTTCTTTTTGCCGGGCATGATCAGAGTTCCGGTCGCATCACCTCGAATTAATTTTCCAATGATGTCCGGCGTTTTGCCGTTCGCGATTAAAACCGGCCGACCGGCGGTTTTTACCGTACCGGCCGCAATCAGTTTGCTGCCCATCCCGCCGGTGCCACGGGAACTTTTTTCCGGACGGACAATGGACGCCACTTGACCATCCACGGCATGCACCACGCTCAAGACCTGATTGTTCTCATCGAGCAGGCCGTCCACCACCGACAGCAAGATCAGCAAATCCGCACCGACCAGATTGGTGATATGGGCGGCTATCAAATCGTTGTCGCCAAAGCGGATTTCATCCACCGCCACCGCATCATTTTCATTGATGATGGGCAGTGAAGCGCTGCGTTGCAAAGCGTTGATGCAGTTTCGCAGGTTGAGGTAGCGGATGCGGTCTTCAAAATCAGTGCGTGTGACCAGTATCTGGCCAGCATGCAGGCCGAATGATTCCAAAGCGGCCGAAAATTGGTCCATCAGGGCATATTGGCCAACCGCCGCCGCCGCCTGCAGCATATCCATGCGTTTGGGACGTTTGGTTATACCGAGCCGATACATGCCCGTGCTAATGGCCCCGCTTGATACCAACGTCACGGCCATGCCCCCACGTATCAAATCCGCCAGATTGGCGCACAGGTTGGCCACTATCTGTTCATCCAGGCCACCCTCGGGACACGTTAGGGCGTTGGAGCCAATTTTTATAACGACGCTCTTGAGGCCAGCGAGAATCTCTTTACGGTTCGTCATGCTGTTGTCTGTTATCTCCGCCGCAATCAATCGCCACCATTATGCCCGGAACGGATATAGATACCACATGCCTGGCACGATAAACTTCAGCGTCCCGGGCCTCCATGTCGAGGCATGGGCGTGTGAAAAATAATTGGCATAAACCTCGTGGGCGACGTAATCTGGCTTAGGCACCTTATCTTTCATGTGAATTGTGTAATTTGCATCATGTTATCGATCAAAATGCGGGCAATTCATACCGGTATCAAAGCCTTATAATTCATCACAAGATAACCGCGATATTTCTATCCTGATTGGCATATATGCCGTGGAATATTCAATTCAGGTCGGCGGCGGTTATTGTGCCAAAAACTTCTATGGATGGGCTTTTAGCCATGGTTTACCTATCTCATTTTGATTCAAGCTTAACTGTTTTATGAAGTTGTATACGGGCGGTAGTTGGTGTATTTCGATTTCAACTTGCCGCCAATAAGGGGGCCAACCAGCAGGTGGTGGTAATAAATGGTAATTCGCTGGGAGAAAAATAAACAATTTTCCGGAATATGCTTGACATGATGCGTGGGGTGTTGTATAGTTATCAAAGCAAGTGACGTTGGCGCGTCAAAACAATCGGTAAATGTGGCTGCGAACAGTGTCGCATCTGCGTGGCGCGCAAAAAAAAATTGAAGGTTGAGTTGCGGTAGTGCATGCCCGTGTGGGCGTGGTTGCCAATCACGGCCGCAGCGATTCTATAAAGGGGTTCAGATTATGAAGGTTCGTCGTAAGGCCCGCGGTTTTACACTCGTCGAGCTTTTGGTCGTTATTTCGATCATCGCTCTGCTTATCTCGCTGCTTCTGCCAGCGCTTTCCAAGGCCAAATCAGAGGCCAATTCTGTCGGTTGCCTGGCTAAACTGCGCTCCATTGGTCAATTGACCATGGAATACACGACAATCTACAAGGACGCTATTCCACCATCAAACGTCAATTATCCCGGTGCGTGGATCGACTTGCTGTTCCAGATGTATGCCGGTGGTCCGGTGGATATTTACAACGACACGGGGAAGACCCCACCCGCCGACGGCTATTGGACGGGGGCGTGGCACAATGGCTTTATTTCTTACAACAAGACTGTTCAGAACAATGCCACTGCCTACGCCCAGAAGTATAACGGGCTGTTTATTGACCCGGCCAGCCATTTACAGATCGGCCATAATTGGGATAACTCGTATGCTGCCAATGTGCAGGTTTTCATCGACAATGATAACTATCTCGGTAGCTCAACCACGCAAACTATTAAATGCCTTCGCATTTCAGAGATACCCGATCCCGCCAAAGTGTTTATGGTCGCCGACAGTTCTTTATGGTACGGCGGCTGGGGTTGGCCGGAATTTCACCAGATGATGTACACCTATCAGATCAAGGCGGACTGCCTGAATACCTATTCGCCTACCGCGAACATGAACCCAAATTGTTATTACGGTACAGGCAATACCGATTTATCCGGGCCTGGTGGTATTCCGGGCGTTCGTTATCGGCATATGGACTTCGGCCCCAATCAGGGCCAGGCCAACATGGTTTTTGCCGATGGCCATGCGGCCTCGGTAAATTACGGCAACCTTCATCCCGACAACGTGCTGCTTGATCCCGGTGTAAACGTTTACTGGGCCAGCGGAAAAGGCGAAGTCGCCTATCCATACTTGCCGTAAATGTGTTGATAAAAAATGGGGGGCGGTGGTATCGCATCGCTCCCTTTTCACGGGCCGACAGCATGTGCCCCGAGAAAGCGGGTGAGGTGAGAAAAAAGCGGCAAGAACAAATAAAGGGTAGATAGCAGGGCAAGAACCACGAATCGCGTTTTATTCAGGATATGGCATTCAGGTGCGTTACCCGAAATACCATCCCTGATGAAGGTCCTTTAGGAGTTCTACCCATGACAAAGGTGAGGAAACTATCCCTTCTGGCGCTTTGCGCAGCGGCCGCTCTCAGCGTGGCCAGCCAATCAGCATTTGCCCTCGGCAACTATGATTGGAACGGCACAACCAGCAATGACTGGACGAACAACGCCAATTGGTACCCCGGCGCACCGGCCACCGGTGGCACGTTGGCTGCACCCGTGATCAGCGGCAATTTTGATCTTGGCACTTCGACCACCGCTGAAACTTATGCCTTGACCTACGATCCGGCTAAGAATGCAGGCATCACAGACCCCACTTACGAGATTGGCGGCATATTTATTGGACAGCATACCGCCGCAGAATTGGACGTATTAAGTGGTAGCCTGACATTTGAAGACCAGCAATATACCTCTTCGGTTGCGTGGGATGGTTCGCCAGGGACTATCAATGTCAATGGCGGGACGCTGACATTTCTCTCCCCCAATGGTGGGGCGGGTCTAACTTTTGGCCACGGCGGCACAGACACCGCCAATGGCGTCGGCACCGTGACTGTCACCAACGGCACAATGAATGTGGATGGTGGTCTCTATTTTAATTACGACTATAACAATAGCACGCTAACGGTCGGTCAAGGTGGGCTGGTTACAGTCAATAACAGCGATCAGGCAACTCCGACTGCCGGAACGACTACATTGAACTTTGGCTCTCGCATTGTTCTCACCGGCAACGGCATTTTTGAGCAGACAGCCTCCAGCACCATTAATTTCTATAGCCACAACGGCAGTTATGCTGCCGTCGCATTTCAAGCCGGCGGCAATGGAATGCTGTCACTCTTCGACGGTGGCTCGTCCGGGCTCTCGGCCATCGAGTCGCAGTTGTCGACCGCAATTACCGGTGGATTTATTGACTCCATCTCCGGCAGCACGCTTACGCCGCTCACCAGCTTATCGCAGTTGGCGTTCGTCCAGTCGGGTAATCAAGCTCAAATAACCTTGGCTCCGACACCTGAACCCGCATCGCTCGGTCTACTGGCCGTTGCCGGTGCCGGAATGCTGCTGCTGCATCGACGAAAAAGGTCGGCATAGCCGTTCCGCATCAGATAGCAAATTGGATTGTGGAACTTCCTCCCATCCCCGGCGTAAGTTGCTTACCGCCGGGGATTTTTTTTAAGCTGATGTGGCTGCGCTGAAACGCGCGGAAATGACATTGTAGACCAAAATCAATTATTGCCTCACCGATGAAATTGGGCTACCATAACCCGTTCCGGCGCACTTTAAATGCCGGAATAGGGTTTGCCATGAGTCGAGTAAACAACTGCCGCGGGCCTGAATCGGTCCCGCAAACGATGTGATTCTTTCGTGTAAATGGGTGCCTTGGATGTCTATAAATGATGTTGCTAAACGTGCGGGTGTGTCAACTTCGACGGTGTCGAGGGTAATTAATGCTCATCCGCGAGTTTCAGCGGACACCATTACCAATGTTCGCCGCGCGATGGCAGAACTTGGCTACGTTCCGTCCGAAAATCGTCCCGGCCCTAAACCCCACAGCCGCAGCCAGACTGCCAAACTTAACGTCGCCTTTATCACTTTTGGTTCATCCAACCGCGGAGATACACCCGGTTTTGAGAGGCTAATTCGCGGCGTATCCGAGGCCGTCAATCAGGCCGCATACAGCCTATCCATATTTCACCATCAAGATCCCAACCAACTGCCTGATCGCTTTCTTGAAACACCCGTGCATGGTTTGTTGCTGCACGGCGCACTACCCAGTGCAGAGGTACAGTCAAAACTAAGCCGCATTCCGTCCGTATGGCTCATGACCAATCGGCGGCGTCCACCTTGGGGTGATCAAGTTATGCCCAACCATTACGAAATTGGTGGATTGGCGGCCAATCAACTGCGCGAGCGGGGGCATCAGCATCTGGCTTTTCTAAATATGGATTTATCGCACTGGGCGTTTCAGCTTTATTACCATGCATTCGCCGCCGCCGCCGAACGGTGTGGGGTGTCGGTTAGCCGAGTTGAGGAGTCGGCAGCCGAGTCGCCAGACCATTGGTTTAAGTATGACCTGAACACGGTTGAAGCGGTGGTGGATAAATATCTGGCTCTGTCTCCCCGTCCAACCGGTCTTATGGTTGCCGACGATATGCAAACGGCGCTTATTCAGCCGGTACTGCAAAGCAAGGGCGTAACCATTGGCCCCGGAGCCGTCGAGATTATTTCAGTCAATAATGAACAGCCCTACCTCATTGGCCTTCGTCCGTGGCCAACGGTGGTGGATATCCGCGCCAATGTCATCGGTGCACGCGGGCTTTCCCAGTTGCAATGGCGCATGAACAATGCCGACGTCCCGGACCACATTGTCATGCTCGTTGAGCCGGAATTGGTTAAACCGCCCGGCAATGTTTAATCGCATCGAGGGCCGCGGCCGAGGGTATCTTTCGCCCGCTTCTCGAGACCGGCAAACGTTGTCAATCCATGAAATTCATTTCGCCGTGGGCCTCCGGATGCGCTGCCAGATATTGCATCATCATGCCGTGGTAACTGGCGCGTTCCACGGGGAGCGAATCGAGCTGCAATTTCTTCCGCACCGCAGCTATATGCTTTTCATCCGGCCCTTCCAGTTCAATAAATAATCCGTAAAATGGAACTTGGTCCAGCTCTACACGCACAGCATCCAGCCGCCATGAGTGACGCCATTTTTCAAATGCACCGGTTCGCCGATATCCCAACCTCCAAAAAAGACCGGCAGCCAGTTCGACAGGCTCGGCCAAAATATCTATTGACGGGCGGTTCTGGATATCTGCATCCGATCCGCCACCCTTTACGGTAATGAGCGCCTCCCGCCTTCCGTCGGCAGAGTATTTGATCGTCCTGACGCGAAGCGCAATACGACGGTTGGAGAGTTGCTGGTCGGGGGTATCAAAAAATTCATTACGTTCGTGCATCAGGCCCAAATCGTCGGCGTGCAGTGCCTTCAAAAGGTCTTTAACGGCGTCATGCGAGGTGCAGCGCAGTTTAATTTCAATCTCGCGATGTTGATCCCAATTCAGGTCGGCGGGGTTATCCATCCAGCGTCCCTTATCCGTTGTTAAATAATGCTATACACACCGTCTGCCCATGAATGAAATTGCTGCGGCCTACCGGACCTAGCTCGCCGGCGGCAAAAAAACCGGCCAGGGGCATAGGCCCGAGTAAATTCTGAACCGCTGAGACATCATGATTCGGCCGGCCAAAAAGCCGCTCGCCACGCCCGTTGCAACTGAACATCAACGCCCCGAGTGGCTTATCCGCCAGCACGAGGTGTCCTTGCAGCAGCAGATGCAGATCTTCGGTGGCGGTTTGGGCATCCTGTACATGGAATTGTACAATTTGGCCGCTGTTGACCATATCGCCAATCACAATACTGCCGGTGGTACGGTTGGCATCAAGGATATTTCGCACCAGAAAATCCCCTCGCCCGAAATTGCCTTTGCGCTCGTCGATGACGCGGCCGATCAAAAGTCCCCGCTTCTCCACGGCAATTTGGTCCGCCCGCGCCAAGTTCCGGCACAAATCTGCGATGATCTCAACGGGTGTTTGGTCATCGAGAGACTCAATTAAATTTTCGTGGGCGGCTGTAATCTTAAATGGCTGGCCGATCGGTCTGCATCCCTGCGAAACCACACAGTCAATTTGCACCGGCCCGGCAAATGCCACCCCGATCGCACCGGAGTTAAATATCCTCCCGTCAAGCGCCATGCGCGATTCGCCCGCCGCGCGGATGCCACTGGTCATTCCACCAATCACTGGTGAATGCGGAAATTCTTTCGAGATGACCTCCAGCAGTTGGGTGATGGGCGTGGTGAATGGGTCGCCAAAAAGCAGCATCGCACGCGTATGGTCCCCGGCCGAGAGTGCCTTATGCAGGCTACCAGAATCGGTAAGTAATTCCCGCCATTGATTTTCCTCGAGTCGAAATGGTGAAATGTCAACGCCCGGCAATGCCATCGCCATCGCTGCAACCGCGATTTGGCCCTCCGCCTCCAGTTGGTTGCCCAGCACGCTTTGTGCATTGCATGCCAGCAAATGTCGGCAGCCGGTGCGGCGGCCCACTTCCAGCACGATCCGCTCAAACGAGGCGTTCAATCGACTGCTGATAAACAATGCCACCATATCGGGAGCCGCAATTGTCGCAAGCTGATCACAGATGCTGCGTGTCAGCGCCACCGGATCGTTGTCGCAGGCCAGGGCAGATTTCAATTCCATCAGATCAACTTCTCCATTGCCCCGGGATTATATCGGCAAATGGTTAAGACTTCGGGTGGCGTAACATCCGCCCGTCTCACCAGTACACACACTTAAGGTCGCTTGACATTTTCAGATGGGGCGGACAACGTCGGAGGCAGCGATATGCCCAACTTTCGCGCGGCGGCGGCAAAACTCTTCGGCAGCGGGGCGAGAAAACGACTCGGTCGGTCGGCTTGAGGATAGATAAACTCCAGCATGCGACAATGCAGATTGAAATCATCACCGCCACGTGGTGCGGATGGTGAACGGAGTTGCGGATACAGGGCATCACCCACAAGGCTGTTGCCAATAAACATCATGTGAGCGCGTATTTGATGCAAACGCCCGGTTACAATTTCAATTCGAACCAATGATGCATCATCACCACTGGCAAGCGTCCAATAATACGTCAAAGCATCTTGTCCGGACGCCGAGATAACGACTCTTTTAACGCCCGTATCCGTTTCCACCAATCGCGCCTCTATTTTTCCACTGCCAGGTTTGGGACGGCCATGCACCAGGGCCAGATATTCCTTTTTGACACGTCTTGCCTGAAACAGTTCCCGCAGGTGGTCATAACTTTCCGGTGTAAGAGCCAATACCATCGCACCGCTGGTCGGTTTGTCCAGTCGATGGAGTAATCCCCAGTCCCTTTTTGCCCCGAGCGTGCGCAACTGATGGCCATAGCGCCCAAACGCTGCGTTGAGAACCGTATCTTGGGTATGGCCAAGGCCGGGTTGGCTCACCATACCGGCTGTTTTATTAATAATTAAGTATTGCCCGTCGGCGTGAAGAATATCCAATGGCAAACGGGCGTTAGGCACCGGCACCGAATGGGCAATCTCTCTGGAGTCACGCGCCCGTCGATCGGCACCGGCCGCTGAATACTTCCGCAGAGTCAATGGATGCCCTCCGAAGCCAACCAGCGTTCGGCATCAATTGCCGCCTTACACCCCATTCCGGCCGCCGTAATGGCCTGGCGGTAAACCGAGTCGGCACAATCGCCGGCCGCAAAAACTCCTGGCACATTGGTGGCCGAGCGAAAAGCATCGGCGAGTTTAATGTATCCCTTTTCGTCTAAATCCACCTGACCACGCAAAAAGGCCGTATTGGGTGTGTGTCCGATTGCTGCAAACATTCCCCGGCAGGCGATTTCTGCGGTGGAACCGGTTTTGATGTTTTTAACGCGCACGCCGGTCACGCCGTCTTGATCGTTCCCCAACACCTCTTGCACCACACTGTTCCAAACCATTTCAATTTTTGCGTTTTCTGTGGCTCGCGCCGCCATGATCTTACTGGCCCGTAGCGTATCGCGCCGGTGCACGAGATAAACGCGGCTGGCAAATTTCGTCAGGTAGGTCGCCTCCTCCACCGCCGTGTCGCCACCTCCAACTACCACCACAGGTTGATCGCGAAACCGCGGCAGTGCACCGTCGCATACGGCGCAGGCCGAAACACCAAGATTTTCATATTTTTTTTCCGATTCCAACCCCAGATAATTGGCACTTGCCCCCGTCGAAATAATCAGGGTGTGCGCTTTAACAACAAACTCGCGCGAATTCAGCTCATCAGACGCCTGAATAACAAAGGGGCGTCGGCCCAGATCGATCTTTGCGGCAACCGCGGTCTCAACTCGCGTACCGAATCGCTCCGCCTGTTCCTGAAGAGTTCCCATCAGCTTCTGGCCGCTGACGCCGTGCACAAAACCGGGGTAATTTTCAACTTCCGAGGTAAACATCAGTTGACCGCCCGGAAAGCGATCTCGATTAAACCCATCTCCAGCCAATACCAATGGATTCAAATTGGCCCGCGCAGCATAAATCGCGGCTGTCCAGCCGGCCGGACCGGACCCAATAATTACCGTTCTTTCAACCTTTTCCGACATTTATGCCTCCAACCAGCACAATTGCAGCCTGCTGATATCCGCACCAGCACCGCGCTGAATTATTCTAGCCGCGAAAGCCGCACGCCGTAAGGTTGCCAATCTACTAAAACTAACGGTGGGATGGCGATCGACATACCGTTTCAGCCAGATCAGCCTTGGACTTTGACGTTATCCGTGCCCATCGCAGATGCCAACCAAAGGCATGCGTATCACCTGTGAATGATGCGCACTCGCTATTCGATGCGCAACCATCAGGCGGCCACATCGGCAGTCAGCCGCCATTTTGCGCAACATATGCCGTGCACACTCGGCTGCAATATTTAGAACGAATATTTGACAAAACCTTATTCCGATGGCAGCATATGGTATTGACAAGTACAAGGTGTGCCAGAAACCCATTGCGGGCGGAATTTATAGGGTAATCAAGTGGATCGGAGAGGGTCTATGGTTGGGGTAATGGCAGGCTTGGGACGCTTTGGCATCTTGGCAGAAAAATAGTGCGATCTTGATCATTGTATTGGTGAAATATGTCCGGGCTGAATGAAAACCACAAGCGGAACCTTATCTCGACCTTTCAGGAAATTGACCGCATCCTGACGCAGGCGGTTTCACAACTGGAAGTGTCAGAATCGCCATCCCCGCTCGATTCGGTCAACGCCGATGCAGATGAAACGCTGATATCAATTGCCCAAAATTGGCTCGAAGATGTGCGGGCCACCATGCGGTCAATTCTGGAAGAAAACGGGGTTGATTTACCAACTCCGGAAATTAGCGCTGTTTGGAATTTTCGTGTCAGCATGATTCAAGCCGCCAACTATGCGGATAACCTTCGGCCCAAGCAGATGCGGCAATACGGCCCCTTGACCTCCGATGCCGCCAGTACGCTTGATATGGTTAGCCGTCGTCTTCGCACGCAGATGGACTCCATGTTGCAATTACTGGACGCCTCCCACGTCAGCGATCAACAAACCCAACCGTTGGAATCGCCATGACCAACAGTCGTTTTTCTGCACAGCCGGATGCCGTGCAACGACGGCTGTGCCGGATAGTGGGCACCTTCCGGGCCGCGCCCCCCAGTGCATGAATGACCGGGCGTGGGTAATATGCCGTAGGTGTTGACTATCCAGCCGTCATCGATGTAACTACAATACGTCGAACTTAGGGCGGCGGAGTTGTTCCGATCATGCCGCCACTCTGAAAGCGGCAGTTCGAATGGGTGCTCCGCCGTTCGGAGATTGGTTTAAGGTATTCTCCGGTGGTGTATGGATGCCCACCGGTCTTCAGGGCTTTTAACGGATATAACAGCGTGCCGCAACTCTCCCTATATGTGCTCCAAGGTCCGGACAAAGGGCGTCAGTTTGAATTCCCCATGCGGGAGCCGGTGTTAATTGGCCGCAGCAGCGAGCAGGTCCCGCTATCAGATTTAACCGTATCGCGCAAGCACGCCTACATCGAATTTATGAATAACACGTGGACCATCTCCGATGCGGGGGGAGCCAACGGGGTCTTCGTCAACGGGGTACGACTCAATAAGTCATCGCGTCTGAAGGTGGGCGATCAGATACGGCTCGGATCGACCTTGCTGGTCTTTGGGGCCGCCGCCAACAGCGTCAGCTTGGCGGAATCCGATCAAATTACCGCGGATGGCTCGCCCGGCCCCGGCGATTCCAGCATTATCAGCACCGTTCCAAGTAGCGATGATTCTGTGATCCTTGCTGCACCTGAGCCATCGCAGGTGGCTATGGCGCACTTCAAGGTTCTGCTGCAGATATCCACCGCCATTGCCAGCGTTTTTGATCAGCAGCAGTTGCTTAACAAAGTCATGGATCTGGTCTTTGAACAACTGCGGGCCGACCGTGGGTTTATCGGCCTGCTCGATGACGCCACCGGAAAAGTGATACCCGTTGTCGTTCGCTACCGCGACGAGGAGCAGGTGGGCAAGATCGCGGTCAGCCAGACCATTATTCAGCATGTTCTGTCTAAAAACGAAGGCGTGCTCTCCAGCAACGCCATGACGGATCAACGCTTCCTCAAGGGCAAGTCGGTTCATGATATGGCGATCCGCAGTGCCATTTGCGTTCCCATCAAGGGTCGGGAAAAAAATCTCGGTGTGCTGCATATCGATTCCAGCGTCAAAAATTATTCCTACACGCCCGATCAACTTCGACTGCTTACAGCGATCGGTCTTCAGACGGGCCTGGCAATTGAAATCGCCCGCCTCTATCAGGAATCCGTCCGCCAGGAGCGTCTGGCAGCTACCGGGCAGACAGTCGCATCGCTTTCGCATTCCATTAAAAATATTCTCCAAGGGATGCGTGGGGGGGCCGATGTGGTCGACATGGGCATCAAGAATACCGACATCAGCCAGATTCAAATGGGCTGGTCCATCCTGCAGCGCAACCTGGATAAGGTGCAGGCGCTGACCATGAACATGCTGGCGTATTCCAAACCACGCAGCCCAAATTATGAATTAACCAATATACCCTACGTGCTTAATGAGTGTCTGGAACTCCTTGTCGCGGCGGCCAAAGACAAAAAAATAACCCTGCTTACGGAAATCAATAAAGATCAGCCGCCGGTTCCGGCCGACGCCGATGGACTTCATCAGGCTGTATTGAATCTGCTCGGCAATGCCGTCGATGCCGTTGAATCGGGGCGCGGCGTCATTACGCTTAAAAGTGATGTTGATAGCGTAGCCCATCTGGCCGTAATTGAGGTGCAGGATAATGGCGTCGGGATCAAACCCGATGAGTTGCAGCGCATCTTCCAGCCCTTTTATTCAACCAAGGGCCAGAAGGGAACCGGGCTGGGCCTCGCGGTGACCAAAAAAATTGTTGAAGAGCATGGTGGCCGAATTGAAGCGATGTCCAAGCTGGGCAGCGGAACAACCTTCCGTATCACGATTCCACTTTCGCATCCGCATGATGGAGATTCGGATAAAACGTTCGGTCCCGGAGTCTGAGGGGTAAACGTGGCCCGCCGGAAAAGTGCTGGCATAACCCCGAACCTGCTGACCAGACAATCTAAAACAATGGAAATATATGAACGACAAATCACCACGCATCAAAGGCAATACCTCCAAATCTGCTGCCCCCGCAACCGATAAATCCTGGCAGGCACGCATTGGCTCGGCCCGGGACCAAATGGCGGAAAATTTTGTTGAATCCCTGTCGTTCGACCATCGGCTCGCATCGTATGACGTGCACGGTTCGCTGGTGCATGCCAGAATGCTGGCTAAGGTCGGTCTGCTTACCCCAACCGAGTTGCGCCAGATTGAGCGCGGCCTGAAGGAAATTCTGGCGGACATTCATGCCGGCACGTTTACATGGGATATCAGCCAGGAAGATATTCACATGGCCGTTGAGGCGGCGTTGGTGAAGCGTATCGGCGACCCGGGCCGCAAGCTCCATACGGGCCGGTCGCGCAACGATCAGGTTGCCCTTGATTTTCGCCTCTGGTGCCTTGATGCCTGCGATATGCTTGAGGCCGCCGTGCATCATTTGCAGGATTCATTACTCATTCTTGCGCAAAGCACGGCCACAGTGGCGGCACCATCCTATACGCATCTTCAGCGCGCGCAGCCGATCGTGTTCGCTCATGAGGTTCTTGCTTTCATTGAAATGCTTGATCGGGATAAGGCCCGCCTGCTTGATTCCCGCCATCGGATGGATTGGTCGCCGCTGGGTTCCGGCGCTATTGCAGGTTCCACGCTGCCCATTGACCGGTCTTATTGTGCCGCCGAGTTGGGCTTCAACGGCGTGACCCGCAACAGCCTCGATTCGGTTAGCGATCGCGATTTTGCCATCGAACTGGTTTTCGCCATGTCCATGATTGCCATGCACCTTTCGCGTCTCGCTGAGCAGTGGATCATCTACAGTTCCACCGAGTTTCAATTCATTCGCCTCGCGAATCAGCACACCACCGGCAGTTCAATGATGCCCCAAAAACGCAATCCCGATATGCTGGAGCTAATCCGCGGTAAAGCCGGTGGGGTATATGGACAGTTGGTGGCACTGCTGACTATGTTCAAAGGGCTGCCGCTGGCCTACAACCGTGACATGCAGGAAGACAAGCGCCTGGTGTTTGCCGCCTATGACGCCGTGCTGCCCTGCATTGAGATGGCCGCCGCCATGGCCGAACATGTCACGGTGAATGCCTCCGCGATGGGCGGCAGCATTGATGAGGGGTTCCCCGATGCCACCGTATTGGCGGAATATCTCGTTAAAAAGGGAATCGCATTCCGCACGGCGCATCAAATTGTCGGCCGGCTTGTCGCCCGGTGTGAAAACCTTGGCTTAACGACACTTTCAAAATTGCCACTCAACGAGATGCAGCGCGAGTGCCCGGTCATCGACCGGGAAGTCTATCAGTCGCTCGGGTCGCTCAATGTGTTGCGGGCGTATCAATCGGATGGTTCCGGCGGCATCGAATCGGTAAAAAAGCAAATTGCGTGGTGGCGAAAGACGCTCAAGAAAAAAAAAGCCCGTCAAACTGCACCCCGGATATAGCATTTCGTCATTGGCCATCCACATGGATAGCTCGCAGCACCGATTCGCCCGGCCACTCAGCGAAGACCGATGGCAGACTCCCAATTGTGAAAGGCAAAACGACTGATATCTTCACCGGCAATGCCCGCCTGCGACAATGCCTCGGCGAGATGTGGCAGGTCGGCGTGCGATTCCAAATTTACCGGCAGGGCAGTGGCGTCAAACCCGCCGTCCATATCCGACCCCAAGCCGATGAAATTCATTGATCCGCCAATATCCGCCATATGTTCAATATGCCTGGCGACATCGTCCAGTGTAGCCCGACCCGATGCCAAAAACTTGGAATATAAGTTGATCCCAATCGTCGCACGCCGATGAAACAGACGGCGGATTTGTTCATCGGTCAGATTCCGCGGGCTTTGAAGTGGTGGAGGTAATAATTCTCGGCAATTGGAATGAGAGGCAATAATCGCACCGGGGTACGTATCTATTGCATCAAAAAATGCCCGCTCTGAAAGATGGGATACATCCAGGATCATTCCCAGCTCATCCGCACGCTGCAGCAGTCTCTTCCCATCGCCGGTCAGCCCCCCTTCGGCATTATTGCCGGCCGCCCAGCGATTGGCACCAATCCAGGTCAAGCTGATCACCCGCACCCCACGACCGTAAAAGAATTCAATATCATCGATTTCTCTAATCGGGTCGCACCCCTCCATCAGCAGATATGCGGTAGGGGAGTTGTTTCCAGATTGAGGCGCTCTTTGAAGCAGGCCGGCGGCATACCATTGGTCATAGATATCAAGTTGCCTTTTCGCTAACTGGTAGGCGTCCTCATGCCCCTGATAACACCATGGGCCGTTGACGGCCTCTGGCCGACGGTCCCAAGGCTGCACAAAAATGGTTGCCAGCACTGTGCGCACCTTGGCATCGGCCAAACTCCTTACGGTGACCGATGCACCCGGTTCTTGCTGCTGCACATTTGACAGCGCCAGGTGCATAGGTCGCCCTTGCAATTGCAGATACGCCAAATCGAGATGGGCATCAAACCAAATTTCGGTTGGCACAAAAATCCTGCTTTCAGGGTAGTACGCACCACGCCTATGGGTAGTCTATTCCTCGGGATCGATCTCAATGACGCGATACTTTCCGATGACCGGCAACTCTTGACACTGGCCGCCAACCACATGCAGGACACCCACAATTGCAAACGCCAAAAACAAGAATGAAATGACGCCATTGACGAAACCGACCAGCGCCAAAATCGGATGGGATGCAAACATCAATGGCAGGGCGGTGTAAAGCGAACTCATAAGTCCCCACCGCAGTGCCTCAAGAATAAAAAGCAAAAATCCTTGGTTGGTATGGTAGCGTACAAAACGGCTCTGCTGGCCAAACACCAAGGGGATAATGACCAGGATGGGAATGTAGCTCAGGATGGCCATGGCCCGATGGTTTCCAATATCCGCCTCAGACTTTTCCTCTTGCTCGACCGCCGGTTTTGCCGACGAAACCGGGGGTGGTTCCGCGGGGGCCGGCGTACTGGCCTGAGGCTTGCGAGGTTCATGTGGTTTGAGTTCGTAATCATCGCCCATGCTTTTTCTCCTAATTTGTGCTGCCGTTTGCAGCCTTTACGTCGTATAATAATGGGTGACGGCGAAGATGCGAATAATGTCTTCGTTCACTGGTAAAGCGTCGACTATGCGGAATAGTGTTTTCATGGCATCTGGAAGTAATGTAGCAACTCACCTTTCATCCGGCGGTACCCTCGTGGGTCTGGCGATTGGCTGCGGCTTGTTGATTGCGGTGGTGATAGTGAGTTTTATCCTCATACTCTGGGTTCGCCGCCGGTCGCTCAACGCCCACAACGATACCAATGAGGGGTTTTCATTTCGGGATATGGAAAGCATGGTGGAACGCGGTCTCATAACGCAGGATGAGTTTAAGCAGATAAAGCGTGCAAGGGCCATGAAAATGGCCAAACACCTGCGCGATGAGGTGGCGTAGCACCATTTAGAGGCTGTATCGTCGCGCTGGTACCGCCGCACACCATAAATGGAAGCATCACCCACAGCATTGCGCGGCCGTTGTTTGCGGCGGTCATGAAAAGAGCTTTCCGTCAGCACCTCATCGCGATCTTTTGGCCAGCGTCAGCACTTTTATGCTATGATACGTCAGTTGGGTGGGCGGCGGTATAACCGGCGCTAACCCCAAACCAACTGGAGTGTCATTCCGTTGGGCGGAGTTATTCTGTGGCGTGACGCTCCTCCCAAGCGAGGCGCAAGGTAAGTTTGTTGGTTGAATTTTACGGTATGGAGAAAAGCCACCGAAAATCAGTGGTTTATTGTTATGGCGAACCAGTCAAACGGTAATGGTAATGGCAATGGAAACGGTGGTAACCGCACTGGCGATGACGGTGCTGGTGCCAAGTTTAAGGGGCGGCGCGTAACGAATTGTTCCTTTTGCGGCAAATCAAGCCGGGAAGTTGGCTTGATGGTCGAAGGGCCAAATGACATCTATATATGCGAAAATTGCTCGGAACTTTGCCTCAACATCTTTAAGCAGGAGAAACGCAAGGTTAGTGGTCCCAAGCAGCCCATTGGACAGATACCGCCTCCCCGGCAGCTTAAAGAATTTATGGATCAATACGTAATCGGCCAAAATGAGGCCAAACGCGCGATGGCGGTGGCCGTGCACAATCACTATAAGCGTTTGGCGCATGCCGACGCTCGTGGTAAAGACGACATCGAACTCGACAAATCAAATGTACTGCTTATTGGGCCGACTGGTTCGGGAAAAACACTTTTAGCCAAGACGTTGGCCCGCAGTTTAAATGTACCCTTTGCCATTGGCGACGCCACCACGCTTACCGAAGCAGGTTACGTTGGAGAGGATGTCGAAAATCTTCTGCTCAAGCTCCTGCAGAACGCGGATTATGATCTGGAAGCGGCCCAGCGCGGCATCATTTACATTGATGAAATCGACAAAATTGGCAAGACCAACATGAACGTCTCGATTACCCGTGATGTATCGGGCGAGGGCGTTCAACAGGCATTGCTTAAAATGCTGGAAGGGACGCTGGCCAATGTGCCTCCACAAGGCGGCCGCAAACATCCCGAACAGCAATACATACAGCTTGATACGTCACACATTCTCTTTATCTGCGGCGGCACTTTTGTCGGACTTGATCAAATCATCGCCAAGCGACTCGGACGAAAACTTATTGGATTCAATGCCGAGGTGGAACCCGAATCGCGGCAGATGCAGCGCCAGACGGAACTGATTCGCCAGGTAACTCCGGACGATCTGATCGAGTTTGGAATGATACCGGAATTTGTCGGTCGATTGCCGATTATCGCTCCCCTGGCTCCGTTGGATGAAAAGGGGATGATCCAGATACTTACCGAGCCGAAAAACGCTTTGGTTAAGCAATACCAGCGCTTCTTTCAGATGGAAGGAAGCGAGCTTGAATTTTCCGATGAAGCTCTGCATCTCATCGCGCAGCGAGCCATCAAACGTGATACCGGGGCCCGGGCACTGCGCGGTGTCATGGAAGAAATCATGCTTGACTTTATGTATCATCTCCCGGACCAAACGCAGAAAGGCCGCTACTCGATCACCGCCGACGTGGTTGAGGGGCGGGTGAGCCTCTTCGATACCAAGCCGATTCCACTCAAGGAAAGCGCCTGAAAAACAGCTATACTGCGGCCGCGGCAGATCGGTCTTCCCATGAATGATGAGGATTTTTATCCGGCATGAATGCGAACGCGGTGGAGTCCAGTTTCACACGCGGCCCTCCGCTGCGGATCGCCATATGGGTTGATCAGCAAAATCTTCTCTCCGAACTCACCCTCCTTCGGCAGTTAAGCGTGGCACTATCTGCTGAAGGTGTACCCGTATTTATCATCAGTGAAAATGCATCCGTTGAGGCGTTGGCTCCCTACGTGGCGGGATTTCTGCAGGTGCTCTCCGGTTCGTGGATGAAATGGGTGCAGTCGGGTCGATTGGGAAATGAGCGGCACATCGCGTCGGAAATCCGACGTAACAAAATTGATGTGCTCCTGCTCATGGGTTGGAGCGAGGCGCAACTTTCCGTTTTACCTCTTGTGCCCGATCTGGCTATCGTCCGATGGCTGCTGGATCGAGTCGATTTAAACCAGGCCACAGAGGATAGCTACCCGATTTTTGCATCCGAGGAAGTTCGTTCTTCTTCGGGGGCACCCGATCACGCCGCCGTGGTCCAGCCCGGCATGTTGATTAATGAAGGCGTGCAGCCCCCGCGCCGCCATGCTGGCGAGGGCATCCTGACGCTGGCCTGTCTGGAGGCTATTGAAAACCCGGGCGAGTACGAACTATTTCTTAAGGCGTTTGCGGCCGCCCGTCGATCTGCCGATCATATCCTGCTTTTACTTGATGCCGGTATCGCCAAGGACGAAGTGTGGCGTATGGCCAGAAATATGAAACTGCTTAATCGGATCAGTTTTATCCCGCCGATTGGAGCCGTTTCTTCCGCGATACAGAGTGTCGACGCGGTAATTAATATCAGCCCGCAGTCGCGTCTGTGGCTGGTTGGAATTGAGGCCATGGCAGCCGGTCGGGCAGTAATCTGCCGTGGTGCGTCACTGACGAATCTCTTCACTGGCGACACCTGCCGCATAGTCCGCCACTCCGAGGATTGGGCGCAGTGCCTTGAAGATTTGGCCATGCAGCCGACCCGGACCCGCATATTGTGCGAAAATGCCCATCAGCGGGTCAAGCGGCAGCATTCCATGTCTGATTTTCTTGATCGTCTCACAGGCTTGCTCAACGACTTGAGACGCGGGTCGATCCCACTGAAGAAAGCATAACGGACCGGAACGATTTTATTGTGGTAATTCGTCCCAGGATCTGCCGCTTTTACGCAGCAATTGATCCGCCTCGTCCGGCCCCCATGACCCGGGGGCATAAAACTTCAGTGGCGGCTTACCAGCCGACCATGATTCTTCAATCCGGTCAATAATATGCCATGCGCTCTCCACTTCATCACGGCGTATAAACAAGGTGGAATCACCCAGAATTGCGTCAAGCAAAAGACGCTCATATGCCTCGGGAGAATAGCTGCCGAATGCCTCACTGTATTGAAAATTCATTTGTACGGGAGTGACCGTCGCTGAAGTTCCCGGCCGCTTGGCGTTAATTTGCAGCCCGATGCTCTCACGCGGCTGGATACGCAGTGTAAGTACATTGGCACCTGTTCCCCGTTGCGGCGTGTTGAACAGTACGCCCGGAGCGCGGTTGAAATGAATGCTGATTTCCGATCCTTTGCGCTTCAGATGCTTTCCGCTCCGAAGATAAAACGGCACACCGTACCATCTCCAGTTATCAATCGCCAACTGTACGCACGCATAGGTTTCAGTCTGGCTGTGCGGCGAAACGCCGCGCTCTTCCAGGTAGCCAATGACGGCCTTTTCGTTGCGCTCCCCGCGCACATACTGCCCCCGTACCGTGAGGCTTTCAACCTGCTCGGGAGTGTAGGGCAGTATGGACTTGAGCACCCGTACCTTTTCGTCGCGGATGGCGTCGCCATCCAAGGATACCGGCGGTTCCATCGCCACCAGTGTAAGCAGCTGCATCAGATGGTTTTGAATCATATCCCGCAGAGTACCGGCGGTATCAAAGTAGCCTCCGCGCCCCTCAACCCCGATATCCTCCGCCACCGTGACCTGAACGTGATCCACATAGCGCCGGTTCCATATGGGTTCAAAAATGCCGTTTGCAAAACGGAAAACCAACAGGTTTTGCACCGTTTGTTTACCAAGGTAATGGTCAATGCGGTAAACCTGCGATTCATCAAACACCCGGTTGATTTGATGGTTCAATTCATGGGCCGACTTCAGGTTATGCCCGAATGGTTTTTCCACAATCACCCGCCGCCACGCCTGCGAGTTGAACGGATCAATGTTTCCCAGCCCCGCTTCACCCAAATGGCCCACAATCGTGCTGAATTCCGTCGGACTGGTGGAGAGATAATAAAGGCGGCGCCCGGATAAGCCGTACTGTTTATCCAATTCTCCCAGCCGCTTAGCCAGCGAGACATATCCCTGCGCATCCTCAAACGTGCTTTGGTGATAAAACAAATGCGCTGCAAGTTTCTCCCACAATGCTTTGTCGACGGGGCGGCTGCGGGAAAATGCATCAATCCCTTTTAGCATCTCCTGCCGAAATTCATCATCGGTTTTCGGGCGGCGAGCAAAACCAACCACAACGGTATCCGGATGCAGCAAACCGTCGTTTGTCAGGTTATAAATAGCAGGCAGTAGTTTACGGGCCGTCAGGTCTCCGGTAGCGCCGAAAATGACAATGGCGCATGGTTTCGCTTGTGAGGTCGTCGGCAGAATGTTGGGGCTTTCAGGCATGAGTGGAAGTCCTTTTCAATCGTGGCGTCCTGGCCGAAAATCAAGCTCGGCGTCGAGGGTGATTTTAGCCTAAAGAGGCCGCGGCGTGTGGAGATTTTTATGACAGCGTCCATTTGGGCCCCATGGCGACTGGAATACATCAAAAGTGTCACGGCCGACAAGCCCGGATGTTTTTTATGCGATGCGGCCCGCGAACCCGAAAATGACCAGCGCCATCTGGTTGTCGCACGTGCCGAATCAGCACTGCTTATGCTGAATCGATATCCTTATGTGAATGGGCATCTGCTTGTTGCGCCCTACGCCCATGTCGCCCAGCTTGGGGACCTGTCATCTGATCATCGTGCCGTCATGCTGGAACTGGCCCTTTACGGACAGCGACTGCTGGAGTTGGCGATGAATCCTCAAGGGTTTAATATCGGATTCAACATAGGCCGCTGCGCTGGTGCGGGGTTGCCGGGGCATATCCACATGCACATCGTTCCACGATGGAATGGGGATATCAACTTCATGACAACAGTAGGGCAGGTAAGGGTAATTCCGCAGGCTCTGGAGGCGGCGTACGAGCAGTTGCATCGTGCGCACCTGACGCAGGGCGTCTCGCATGGCTAGAATTTGCTCTTTGAGGTGTGCACTTTGATGCTGGTGGCATAGATGGAGTGTTTGTGTCTAATTTAATCGTTATTCCCGCACGGTATGAATCGACCCGCTTGCCCGGTAAGGCACTTTTAAGACAATCGGGAAAATATCTCGTCGAACATGTCTATGAACGGGCGGTTTCAGCCACCCGCGCCCATGCTGTTGTGGTTGCCACCGACGACCTGCGAATCATGAAGGCCGTCAAAAGTTTCGGCGGCAGCGCTGTGATGACTTCATCAGCACATCAGTCCGGCACCGATCGCATCGCCGAAGTGGCTCGCATGGCCGAATACGAAAACTATAATTACATCGTTAATCTTCAGGGCGACGAGCCGGAGGTCGATCCCGGGCTTATCGACAGCCTGTTTCGGATACTTGAAAACACCGATGTGCCGATGGCTACGGCCGCGGCACCGTTTGATGATTCGCAGGAAGTGCATCGCGCCAATGTGGTTAAAGTGGTGGTGGACCAACGCCGATTTGCCATGTATTTTTCACGCAGCGTGATACCGTACGACCGCGATGGCGTCCTGCAGGGTGCCCCGGGCCTTTTGCTTGGCGGCCTTTACCGCAAACATCTCGGCATTTACGCCTATCGCCGTGAGTTTCTGCTCACTTTAAGTCAAACTGAACCGTGCGAACTGGAAAAAATTGAAAAACTTGAACAACTGCGGGCCTTATACATGGGGGCCAAAATCATTGTTCATGACAGCCCCCAGGCCCATCATGGAATTGACACACCGGAAGACTATGCGGCGTTCCTGATTCGGCAGGGTATACACGCTGCCTGACACGCCGATATATGTCTGGTTCACGCCTGCGAAATGGTCGCCGGCCGCTACCGGGCACCGACGACCCATAACCGCCACAGATGATTACGCCGCTTAAACCCATTGACACCCGCGGCGGTGACGTGGGTTCCGGTGACATTGAGATAATGCAGGTGCCCCATGTGGTTCACCCCGTCGAGACCGGCGTTGGTGATGGCGGTGTGCTCGAGATGCAGATACATCAAATTCACCATCCGGCTGACTGTGGCCAATCCGCCATCGGTTACCTTGGTGCCTCCAAGATTGAGCACGACGATGTTGCTCGCTATGTGTGCGAGCCGACGCAGGTCCCGGTTGTCAAATTTTGAATTGCGCGACGCATCGCACGATATCCAAGGCAGTCCGGCTCGTAAGATACGGATCGTGACGCCCGTCTTATTTTCAAGCTGGCGAATTTCATCCTTAATCTTGGCAATTGGTTGCGGCATGAAACGCTTCACAATCTGAAGTTCCTCCCGCGCCGCAGTGTCAATAGCACTGTCCGCATGAAGCGAGGCAAGTGTGCCCGTATCGCTGGCCCCGGTTTGAATCCACCAATGCAAAAGGGCGATTTGAGATTTAGCCAAACCCGCATGGCCGTGCGGCGGCATACGATGATGATTCCACACCGGCAGTAAAACGCGCCGCATCAAAATGCTATGATCGGGGGCGCGCGGGATTACCACCTTATGCCCAAATTTACCGTACATCACATAGCGATAAGAATCGAGTCGTAGATGGCCCTTTTGCCGATTCACCCCATGGCACATGATGCAGTTTTGAACAAATATGGGCTGAATTAAATGTGAATAAACATTCATTGATCCCGCGAGACTTATCTGATTATCGCTTCTTGCGACCATAGCCGTCGGGCCGCCCTTGTAGGTGACGGTCGCTTCGGTCGTCTGGCCGCCAACGGCCTTCACCCATCCAACGCTGGTCAGAGCGCCTGCCGACAGGGTCACCGCAACGCACCAGGCTATATTTTTGCTTAAACCTCGATTCGACATTTCAGCAATTCCTTAAAATCGTAAATGGCAGAGCCAAAGTTTGGCATACACTACCCAACCTCGCAGTCGAAG
>JAKAEB010000110.1 GCA_021818445.1 Planctomycetota bacterium | reverse complement strand
TGCGGGTGGGCCATATACACAGCAATTTGAAAAGCTTGCTGCACAACGTGGTATCAGCCTTGAACATTCTATGAACCTTATGAAATTGACCGGTCATCAAGGGCCACACCCTGCATACAATGCCGAAGTGTACGGCATACTGAACAGAGCTACCGCTGGACTCAAAGGGCAACAATACAATCGGGCATTTGACAAGGCGATGCAGGTGATCCGTCAAGAAACAGCCACGCCCGGAACGGATTTGAACAAGCTCGCGACGGGCCATTGAAGGCATGTGCTATATGAAATATTATAGAATAGAGGACAATTTCGATTTAGAAAATCGGTGGTATCTCGATGCCTTTACTGATGGTAACGGAATCGAACTCGACGGCCGCGAATTTACATATGGCCGATCAATAGATACCGGCCCGCCTCTCAAGATGGGCACATGGAAAGATGAAAGGATTATTGAAACGCAGCCGCCGTTACGGTTGTCGCTATACAGGAAGCGGACGGGGGCACCCCTAGATT
The DNA here is from genome assembly GCA_021818445.1 of Planctomycetota bacterium. GTDB lineage: Bacteria > Planctomycetota > Phycisphaerae > WQYP01 > WQYP01 > JAJZGD01. The sequence goes on along the minus strand of JAKAEB010000110.1, from coordinate 4,158 downwards.
TTACGTTTACCGGTGAGAATGTTCCTGTGGTGACCTCACGGGTTGCCAATATTTTGACGACCCATGCCAAAGCCGATATCCAGCGGATCCCTGTTCATGTAGAGGGCCAAAAGGAATCTTATGAGATCATCAATGTGACCTCATTGATTGATTGTATTGATACACAACGATCCGAAATTCGATGGTTCGAAAAAGACAACGATATTCGCCCTGATCTAGCTGGAGAACCAGAGTGGGTCCGCAAGTTGGTCATCGATCCACATCGTGTGGGTCAACACCATATGTTACGCCTCAAGGGATGGGAACTGCCGATAATTGTTTCGGAGCCTGTTAAGGAAATGCTGGAAAATGCCAAGGTTTCAGGCATCTGGTTTACTAAGGTGTCCCTATGAAGCGGCCCGTAATGGCCCAAGTGCGCCGTGAAAAGGCGGAGAGTTCCAGTGGGTTGAAGTGGCCCAGCCGATTGTAAGGCCACTGGTATATAGTGGCCCAGCGGATTGTAGTGCCGTTAAAATTCATGATAATGGAGACAGTTACAACGATCATGGATCAATGGTCAAGGATCAAAATATAAAGGAAGAATGTGTAAATAATGGTGATGGCCGCCGAGACAATCTCAAGCCCCACATCCCGCCGGCGCTTCCTGCGTTCCGGCCTTCGAGATTTTCGTGCTGCGTTAGAATTGGACTTTCTCCAGATCACCACTATCGGTTATGACAATGATAACCGCACCATCGAGCGGCAATTTGCCAATGGGGCCATCACCACGCAGGCGTATGATCCTGCAAGTAATCTCACCGGCATCACCAACAACGGCCCGTCAGCCACCATCCTGCAATCAACCTATACGTACAATAAGGCCAATCAGCGAACCAGTTGCCAGGAAAGTGATGGCACCGTTACCGCTTGGGCGTATGACAATACGTTTCAGTTGACCAATGAAAACCGCACCAACGGCCCGGGCTTCGGCTGGTCGGATATGGCCGTGGATCAATGGGTCAATATGACGGAGAACCAGTGGGCCAATATGCCCGTATCGGGTAATGCCACGAACTTCAATGTTACCTACACCTACGACCCGGCGGGGAACAGAAAAAACCGCAACGACGGCACCACTGTCACCACATATACCTATGATCCCGCCAACCGGTTAACCCTGGCCAATGCCAGCGGAACAGTCACCACTTATACCAACGATGCCGCAGGCAATCGCACCGCGCAAATCAACGCATCGGAAACCATTTACTATTCATGGGATGCCGCAGGCAACATGATTACCGCGGAACCCGCGGCGGGCACGGTGACATTAACCTACAATGCCGACCAGCAAAGGGCGGCCAAGCAGAGCACGGATGGCTCGGTAACGGGCTTCCTGTATGATTACAAACGCCTGCTGTGCGAAACCGACACCATCGGCGGCACCATCAGCCAGACTTATGCCAGTGACACCACCGAGGAATTCGGCGATTTAATCGGTGAGGATGGCGAATACATCCACCAGTATGACGCCCAGGCCAACACCAATGCGCTTTTGGACAACACCGGAACGGTATCCGCCCAGTACAAATATTACGCCTTTGGCGAAGTGGCGGCGGTAAGCCTTGATGGTGGCGCATGGACCGCGGAAGATTGGCAAAGCCTGCCGCTGGACTTGACCTCCAACATGATGGCCGGTGGGAAGAAGCAGTACTATCTGGATATGGAATCCGCCCTGTATCTTCTCGGCGGCGGTAATAATGGAAGATACTACGATGCGGCGACGGGCAGATTCTTAAGCGAAGACCCGACAAAAGAAGCTGGTGGCGATGAGAACCTGTATCGTTATGCGAGTAACGACCCGGTGAACAACCTTGATCCCAGCGGGCATAAGAAACAACCGCCGCCGCAGCACACTTTCCATCCGCCGCAAACGCAGCCGGCACAGGGTCCCAATGCGCATGTGAATGGGGCTGGGCAAAGGACAGCGACGCATGGGACAGCGGGAAAACAAAATACGGGAACGATGCAACCGTTACCCGAAAATATTCAGCACGATCTGTTGCATAAGCCAGAATTGCCGGTCCGGCCGTCAGATCCTGTGGCTCGGCAGGTATATGACGCCCAACTAGGTTACCAGCAGGCCCGGGACAACCAGCAAAGGTCCGTAATAACGGGCACCACAACGGGATCGGTTAATCCATCGCCGATCACCGCATGGCTTGGAGGATCCCTGCAGGGATCCTCCGGGGTGGCGTGGAAGTTCGACAATGCCATCAGCTTCAATTTATGGTCAAAGATTCAACCGGCGAACCCGAATCCTGACGCGAACAAGCCCACAGTCGGCAATGCCATCTCGAACTGGTTCGTGAATGTTGCCGCCACTTTTTTCCCCATTGGCGGAACCGAAGAAAGCGGCGCCCGTGATTTAACGCAGGTGGGGGAAGATGTCGAACGGCAGGTGGCCCATCCAGATGTGCCGGCAGCAACTGGTGCAAAAACGGCGACGGAAAACACCGGTGCGAAGGCAGCGGAACAAGCGGGCAAATCCGCGGAAGAACAAATGCCGCAAGGGGTTTTGAAAAATGAAGAGCAGCAGGCAAAACTTCTGCAGAAGCAACAACCGCAACTCAAACAAGCCATTGAGCAGGGCGGCGCGAAAGCCAAGGGGCGTGTGCTGCAGCAGCAGGGCAAGGAAGCGGAAGATATCACCCGCAGCACGTTGAACGAGGTGCCGGGAGCAGACGTGCTGGAAAGGGCACCGGTCGGAAAGGGAATTGGTTCGGAGATCGACAACCTTGTCACACGCGGAAATAAGGGTGTATATGTCGAGACAAAACTGACCATTTCCAAGTTGCAGGAGAGAACCTTGAGTCAATTGCGCAATGCGGTTCGGGAGGCAGGGAAGAAAGGGTATTCTGTAATCCTGCAAGTGGCACGGGCGGCAGATGATAAGGAGGAAGCCAAGCTCCTGAAAGTACTCGGGAAGAATGTGTATAATAAAGTGAAGATCGTTTCAACCCAGACGGATTTGTTCAAAGCGGTAGAGACCGCGTTAAAGTGAGGTGAGGTGTATGCGAGGTCGATTACGCAAAAAAATAGTTGCGGGTTTTGAAGCTGAGCTTCGTGCAGGTTTTCCGCAATTTTTGGCCTGCAACCTTGGAGGGCGGTATCCAAGCTGGTCGTTGAAACTCGCGACAAATCTATATTTGTTCATTGGATTACAGTTTTTTAGCGGCAAAGACCAATTCGTCGTCAATTTGGCTTGGAGTGAAAATGGCGAAGAACCATGGGCTTGGCTCGGCCGGGCCGAAGTCGAACAGATGGAGGGATGTCAACGCCTCGGCGTGCTTTGGAACAGAGCACGCGGTGAGCGTCATGAATATGTCTGGGACCTGGCCCCCGAAAAAACCGCAGCGGATGAAGCACATCGCGAATCACTTTTAAGTGATGAGATTGTGCCCTACCCTGAAGATCCTCCGATAGAGTTGCTGCTGCCGCGGATTGAGCCGCTGGTCCATGATGCCATTGAAAAGCTGGAACAGTATGGAATTCCTTTATTTCGCCGTGTCGCCGAAGCCCATGGTGTAAAATGGCCCGAAGGGATCCCGGCAGGCGGCGATCCATCGAAAGGCGGGCAATAGGCCACCGCGGCATCCACAAGCCCGGGTGGCCGGTGAGCAAAACCTCGGGAATTATCTATAATGGGAACTCATGGTCGCGACACATGAACAATCTGGCGGCGAAATGACGGGCCGCCACATCGGGGGTACACTGGTGTGCATGTCGGCCACTGAAGAACAAATGTTCCCATCCGGGATCACCGCCCGGCTGTTCGCGTGGCTGGCACCGCTGCTTTTACTTTTAGCCGCTGTAGCTGCTGTGCCGGTTGCGGCAACCGCATCCGCGAAAGCTCTGTGCGTACCGCAAAACTGCATCGGGGAACATTCCGCCGCCGCACCGTTTGCGATGCTCCCGACTATTGCGAGTCCGGATTGGAGTAAAAATCTTCTTGTCTCCAACGATCCGGCGCACGGCATATCCAAATTCCTTGGCGGTCAGGCTCTTACAACGCTGGCAACTGCAGGAGCCAGCGAGTTGCCGGAGGCGCTGTCCAGCGGCACGGAAGAGGCGACGAACCTTTTGCCCGGAGCCACAACCGGTGTAACTGGTCTCGCGGAT
>JAKAEB010000057.1 GCA_021818445.1 Planctomycetota bacterium | reverse complement strand
CGTTTTAATTTGTCGGCAATGCCGTACTTACCGACGATCCCGAGGCCGCGGGCGCTGAAATACGCCGGATATTCGGGCTTGAGAGCGGCTTGGCGAAAGGCAGCGAAACTTGGCGGAGGGCACTTGGCGAGCTGCGCCGGACCGGCGATCTGGCGACGGTATGTTATTGATCCGAATTTGTGCGTGTGCAAAAATCCGTCCGCGCCGTCGACCTTAGGCGTACAGGAAGAACCGGCGATTGCAACTCGGGTAGGTCTCGTCTTCCGCGCACGGCGATGAGGCGGGATTATCACCGGACAACGATAGGTGGAAAATCCAGATCGCCAATCTGACGGCATGGACCCTTGCTCAATAATAGGGGTGCCATTTGCGATTAAAAAGTGCTATTTCCTCGGGCTCAATGACCGGCTTGATCGCGTCGAGCTTGGGCTTGTCGACAATTTTTGAGCGGTCAAGTGCCGCCCTCAGCTTCTTGCAGGTGATCCATTCGTTGCGCCACAACCCGCGGTCGAGGCCGTCCACGATTTTACAGAGCGTCTCCTTATAATCATTGTGTTCTTGCCGGTAGGGGTGGCTTATCCGTTGGAGCCATACCTCCATATGGCCGGTATTAGGCATTTGGCTTAGCTTGGCGTGGATTTTTTCGATGAGAACAATCCGATCGGCCTCGCTGTCAATTGCGGTCAGGAGCTTGCTGATGATCGCCGCGCATAATGGCAAAGCTCTCGGGCTGCCGTAGGCTATATCCGCGGCGATGCTGACCAAGGAGCGGACATTTCGGAAAATCTTTTTCCTGCTTATTCGCTGGTGGAAGCGAGTCAACGCATTGACGACGCTGCCTGAGTTAGGGAAGTCTTCAGCGTGTGAGTGAATTATCAGCAGGTGCATTTGGATATCCCGGTGCCATTGCGTGCCACGCATCCAAGCTCGTTTGTCGGCCTTGATGGAGCTCGCCACAACCTGCGATGATCCCCGCGTTTTTGCGGCGTTGAGCTTCATCCCCAAGGTGCTTAGAACCTCGGTAAGTTTTTTCAGGATTTCCTCACCGGCGCGGGTATCATTGACGAAGATACGGTAATCATCGCGGTAGCGCAGGATTCGGTATTTCGTAATCTTGGCCTTGGTGATGGCCTTGGCGAGTTCGAGGTCAGCGTAGCCCAAAACCATTTCAGCAATCAGATGCATTAGCACCGAGCCCTGAGGAATTCCGTTTGTCTGCCCGTTGCGCATGTCTCGGATGTGCCGGTCGATGGCGTTCCCGATTAGGACGTCGCCGTTCCGATTTTTTTTCGCCTTTTCCTTGCCGTGCAGTGCCCATGAGATGGAGTGAGTGTATATCGCTGCGTAGCAATCCGTGATGTCCGCGTGAAAAACATGGTGGTATTCGAGGGCGAGTTCGATAGATGCCTGTTCGATTTCCTGCCACCAATGGAGTATCTGCCCGGCTTTTTCCTTTTTTTGCCATGGCGAGTGCAGCGGGATGCCGAGGCTCTCGATCTGCGATGCCTTGCGGAATTCCCTAAATCGATTCTGTATAAACTCCCATTGTTTAGGATCGGTGATCATCTCTACCAAAGAGACGTAGAGGGCGGGGTGAATCAACTCGTATGGCCGCCATGCGTACCGGCCATCCTTGTTCCAAAGAATCCGGTAATTTATACCCTCATGATCGCGGGCCTTTTCGGAAACTTCGCTGAGCCTTTTGCCACGCATCTGCTTGGCGACAGCCTCCAAAACCGGGCCGAAGTTAATGTAAGCAGGAAATTCGACATCACAATAGCTTTCCGGCTTGAGCAGGAAGTCACGGGCCACCTCGGCTCGCATACATGTAACCAGTATGCCGTTCCTAGCCCCGGGCGCGGCACCATCGGGCTGGCGGCCGCCAACAGCGTCACCTTTTTTCTGATTATCGGTCATGAGTCCTCCATTTATGCGACCTCGCCCCGCGCCAATCAGTTGCCGTCGAATTCCGAGCCATTCACGACTGGGTGGCCAATAAAAAAAAGCTGTCTGGTTTCAAGCCCACACGCATAAAGCGACGGGCTACTTTTTCGCATTTCCGCTCACTGCGTCGGCGATTCCCCTGAGCTGCCCGAACATTTTCGTAATACGGCCGAGCATCAGGTAACGTGAGAATAGTCCGTCCAACTCGGCCCCCTGCTCGACCTCCCGGCCGAAATATTCGTCTGATTTTTTCTTCAAAATCTCATTTCTCTCGGCATCGGGCAAGTCTCGCAGGAACGGCTCCAAAGCGGCCAGTTCCAGCTCAATACGGCGTAAGCGGTTGGCAGTGCGGCGGTGGCCGGCTGATTCCCTCGCAAAATAAAAAGCGGGCACAAAGATAACGGCTGCCATCGCCACCCTGAAGGCCATAAGACCCCAGCCCGTCGGGCTGGCTCCAAACTCGGCTATAACAATCACAAATACCACCAGAAATGCGGCGATGACGAAAGCCCCCGTCGCCCACCACCGCATCCTGTTAGCAAGTGCGAGTTCGTCGCCCGCGGCCTGCTGATAATGCCCGGACATGGCCGTCGCAACCACGACCCCAACGATCTTTTCGGCTTTTTTTTGCAGACCCTCAATTGTATGCAGATGTTCGCCCGCGTCCGTACGTATCCTTTCCATAAGTGCCGTGAACTCGCTACCGTGTTCAGAGAGTTTTTCCTTGGCGTGCGCCTGGAACTCATCTTTCAAATCCCGTGCGGTTTTTGCAAATTCATCCCGTCCCCTCGTGGCGACGTCGTCGATTCGCTTCTGGCCGTCTGGTATAACCTTGTCCAAGCGAGCCTTCTGGTCCGCCACCTGTGTGTCGAGATCGGAAAGCCGTTTCTCCGTTTCCTTCACAGACGCCTGCAAATCCTTGGAACGTTTCTCCATCGCGGCGGCGCGGTCCTCGGCGGCTTTTATCGCTTCGTCGCGGCGACGCATGAATTCATTGAACGCGGTAACATAATGCTGTGATGCCTCCCCCGCTCCCATCGGTGGAATGGCGACGATCGCGTTCAAGGTGTTGTCCAGAGGGCCTTCGAGGTTTCTCCAAGTGGAGGCATTCGCAAGGAAGGCTCTTGTTGCATTTAAGAGCACGGTCAGTTGGCTGTTCAAGTTGTTCGCTTGCGCGACGGGTACCAGCGCGGGGTCGGTGCCCGCGAGGCGGGCGTTTACGAAATTGACCACCTGCACAAGTCGTTCCCATGTTTCCTTTGCCTGCTGGTCGGGCGGCGGGGTCGGCATCTTATCCAGTTCGGTTCCCACTGCGGCCACCGCTTTCCGCGGGTTTTCAAGCGCTAATTCATTATTGCTCATTGCCTTTGATCCTTAAACAAATTAACAACCACACTGCGCGGCCACCTGTTATTGTCCGACGGAGGGTCCATTACATGCCCGGTTTATCGCCCGCCTGAGGCTTGCCGAGCGCTTTGATAAATCCCGCCAGCCTGCCTGCCTCATCGTCGGAAAGGTCCTCCGGCAGCGTAAGTGTGGCCAACAGACCGGGCCGAATTGGAAATGGATAGTTAACCATGCGGGTTCCGGGCGAACCGACAGCGCTGATTGATACGGCGCTGCCGCCACCGGCAAGTGGCGGAGACCCCGAAACGGTGGCCGCCTCGCCCCCTTCGGTTTCGTCATCGAAGGCACCATTCATCGGCTCGAGCGTGTCGGATTGCCCCAACGCCACCTTCGCCACGGAGGCCATGCTGTACCACCATACGAATCGGGTCCGCTTGCTTCCGCGGCCCATAACGGTGCGTCCGCAGCCGAGCGATTCTATTCTCTTGAAAAAAGCGTACACGGTATTGCGGTCGGCCACGATATCTTTCGCCAGTGCCTCCACAACCAGTTCGGTCCGGCGGCGCTGCCGTTGGCTTAGAACTTCCATCGCGTGCCTCGCGACTTCATCGCTCGCCACCAGTTGCCGCAGGCCATCGATGTCCACCGCTTTTCGTCTTTCACCATTTGTTTCCATAGACATTTTCCCTTGTTTTATCAAACCGTTCAGTTAACGCCGTATATACTAAACTATTTTTGTAGATTTGTCAACAACGGTAGTATTTTTGTAGAACCCGGGTTGTTTTTGGCACGGCGTGGACGCAATCAAGGTACCAGAAAGCACGCGGGCACGAGGTCCGCGGCTAAATATGGCGTGCGGCTGAGGGATCAGCGGTGGATGCATTTCGGCGTTGCGATTGGTGCCCGTCGCCCCCCCCACCGTCTTCGGTTACCGACTATTGACCCCCGCGATAATTGATTATTTGTTATTACTATGGCGATGCCTGCCGCCCCACTGCTGCCGGGTGACGATTGGGACGTAGCCAACGGCAAGCCGATTCGGCGGTGAGACGAGTTGCGCCGGGTCGAGGTAGGCCAGTGCACCCCGTGTTGGGGGCGGAAGATATTGACCATTTTTACGCCAATGGCGTTCGAGCATCTCAAATCGCCGCTGCATTTTATTGCGTTCGACCGTACTGAGGTCTGCATGCAGCAGCGCGGGTTGATCCTCAAACCGATACCAGTAATAGGTAACCACTGAACCATCGGTCAAATGCGCATAGAATGGTCCGGCGGCTGGTCCAGGATGCCGATAGGCGCTATTTGGGTTATCCGGAGTTGCGTACGGTTTGGGTACGCGCTGGCGAGATGGATAGAAATTAATACTCTTAAGCCGGGCTTCTTTCGGAACACGGGATGCATGCACGAACTGCCAATTGTTATGCTTGCCCGCATGCACCAGCCTGTAAAATCGCGGGAGCAAGACGCGATTACCATCGGGCCCGTTATGCAAAAAGTGCCGATTCCAACTAAACCCATAAGACGCTTGATCGGGATGAAAGGCTTGAGCAAAGTTCTGCCACGGCAGACTGGCGCGCTGCGGATTGGGCGTACTGGGGGCAAAGAGTTTCCACGTGGACCACAATTGTTTTTGCGGTCGAAATTTTTCCACAAATCCGTTTGCCAGACCGAGTTTGCCACTGGCGGGTCGTCCGCCATTAAACCATGCTTGTACTTTGTCCCAGAGAGCTTTTCGGCTGTAACAAATCAGCCGATTGAGCATGATGGCGTTGCCCTGCCGATCGGCGGGAAAGCAGACCAGTCCAAGGCGTGCGAATGTGCCCGCCGATGTACGACTGATGGCTGCCGGGAGATATTGGGTTTCCATTTGAAATGCTTTGTTGGGGTTTGACCATCGTGAGTCAAGCAATTTACCTTTAAGCCACGGATGTTTTACGGCTTGCTGATTCCAAAAATAGGGGGTGAAAAAGCATACCGGCCCCTTGAAATTGCCGGTATTAAGAAAAAGCGTCCAACAATGGTTGCCCATGGGGATGTTTTTTCCGTCGGTGGTGGGCTGCGGATCGGTAAGTGGCAAGGGTAGATAGCCGTAGCCAAAAAGCTGACCGTTGACTCCGGGCTTAAGGGTAAGGCCATCAGGTGGAAAGATGAGCCACGGACTCAATTGGGCTACACCGTATAAGCCGCGCGGGTGTTGCCAACTGCCGTTTCCACTGCCTGGAGCATTGGCGATGGCGCGAAAATTGTATGCGACGCCACCGAGGCGGAACTTGGGGGCGGCTGTGGGAAAGCGTGTATCGCGCCACCAGCCAAGGCCGCCTTCGATATCGGAATAGAGATGAGGTGGCTGCTTGCCCGCGTATTGGGCCGCCATCCACGTGCCGAAAAGTCCGGACTGAAATTGATGACCCGGATATCGCAGCAGCAGAGGCCAGGCTGCGGTATACATGGAAAATCCGGCATCGTAATTTATCGGCACTCGGTGCACGGGCACGATCATATAACCATTGGCCAGCGTTCCCCGCAGCAGCGCAGCCCGGGATATGAGCGGTGGGAAAATGGCGGCCCAACAGACAACGATAAGAACGAGGCGTCTCATTGGCTGATTCCTTTCAGATTGGCACATGGGCGCGATGAACCAGTGCCGCTTGGCGATTAGAATACGGCAGAAAGAGAACGTGGCAAACAATCGGCGGCAGCCGTCATATCAAGGCGGATTGGAGCTATAATCGGAGGTATGAATGGCCGACGACATTTTGATCTGATTATTTTTGATATGGATGGAACTCTCACCATTGACGCACTTAATTTTCAGGACTTGCGTCAGCGGCTGGGTATTGAATTGCGTGAGCCGGTGCTGGAATGGATTGCCGCATTACCTGCCGATAAGCAGACAGCCGCTTGGGAAGCGCTGCACCAATTTGAACATGAGGGGGCGATGGCGTCGGAACTGCGTTCCGGTGCGAAAACCGTTTTGTACCGCCTGCAGTCGCTGGGCATCCGAACGGCGTTACTGTCGCGCAACAGCCGTCGAAGTGTGGAGACCATCCTGGGCCGCCATTCATTGGATTTTGACCATATCGCCAGTCGGGACGACTTGCCGATGAAGCCACATCCGGAAAGCATTTGGCGAATCGCACGGCGGCTGGGTGTGGAACTGGACCGCACACTGATGGTGGGCGATTATATTTTTGATATTCAGGCAGCGCAGGCAGCAGCGGTGCGAAGTGTTTTGCTATTGGAGCCCAATGAGCCGCTGCCGTATTTTGCCGATGATGCCGATTTTCATATCCGATCATTGGAGGATATGACGGCGTTGGTTGAAGAACCGGACCGCTATGCGGTGCGTATGAAGAAGGCATCGTGATGCGAATGCTCATTATGCGGATTGTTCTGGTCGCTTTGCCCACAGCGGCTGCCATCCTGACGCCGGGACTCCATGCGACGGCCGCGTCCATCGCCGAGCCGACGATGGCGGCCGTCACCACACCCGCAATGGCAAAGCCGAAAACAGCCCGGCCCGCGTCCGTAAGCCCAAGAGTGAAGGCGATTTTGACAATGCTCTATCGTCGCGGGAAGACACTGAAAAATTTTTCGGCGGCTGTCCGGGTAACGGTCAACCATTTGCGATCGGGTGAAACCGACATTAACATCGGCCGCATCTGGTATCAAAGAGCCAAAAGCGGGCGGACGCGGTTTGATATTCACTTCAGTATTTTGGCGGTGGACGGTGCCATTGCCCGGCATCACGCGGATCATGATATTATTTTTGACGGGCGGTGGCTGATTGACCGTAATGGATCGGCGAAAATTTACCGAAAAATTGAAATTGCCCCCCCAGGCGGCCATTTTAATCCACTTAAGCTGGGCCAAGGCCCCATACCGATACCCATCGGACAGAGGCCAAAGACAGTAGAACGCGAATTTCAAATTGCGTTGGTAAAGGTGAAACATCAAGGCCCCCACACGGTGGGTATTAAACTCAAACCGCGCGATCCTAAGGCTTTTACGTTTGACTCGCTTACTTTTGTCATCAACACGCGGCTGAAGTTGCCGGTGTTAATCCGACGCGTCGATCCCGACGGGACACCAACGACGGCGGTGTTTTCCAAGATTGTCATCAATAAGCCGATGCATCACTCATTTCACGTTTCACCGCCGCCAAGTGATGCGGGTTGGACGGTGACGATTAAGCGTATCAAGCGATCTACACCATGAATTTTGCACCGGAGGCATTCTCACATGCGCGAGTCGCGCCGAGCGTGCGACGTCGGCGGTAGTGCCTGAGCCTGCGGCAGACGTTACCGGTTCAGTGTGATACGTCGAATGGTCCTGATGGAAAATTTCGGCACACGGTCGTAGGTCAGCAGGCCACCGATCTCCTGTTCCTGATCCATTAATTCAGTGAACACAATAGCGGAAATACCGAGGCGATGCCGCAATTGCCACGCTTCGCGCCAATCTTTGCGGTAGCGTGCAAGGGCAGCAGATCGACTGTACGGCCGCGTTATCGGTGTATTGGGCCAATAATGTTTTACAAGAGGATACCATACACCACCGCATTCTCCAGCGGATGCGGCCTGGGTACGCGACGGGGCAATGGCGCGCGGCCCGGGATAGTGGTGGATATCCACCACATTGCCGGGAATCAGGTAATAGTTTTTGTAAATAGGATTGACATTCACACCGCTGTCGGCATCGATCAGGCGGCTCGGATCAAGCTGATGTATCAGATGAACAATTCCGGGGACATTATGGATACCCCATCCTTCATTAAATGGTGTCCATACGACAATGGACGGATCGTTACGAAGTTCCTTAATCATGGCGGTAAGTTCACGGCGATATTCACGCCGCTCATACGCGGGTATGGGGCCGATGGCACCCCAGTTTCCGCCGGCCAAAATCCGCTGACGGACTTGCGCGTGTGTGAGGCCGCGCCTTCCCGGAGGCCACGCGGCCGGCATATCCTGCCAGATTAAATATCCCAGCCGGTCCGCAAGATAATAAAAACGCCGCGGCTCCACAATTTGATGAACGCGAAACATATTAAAACCCATTTGTTTGGCCGTACTGATATCGTAAGCCATGGCACGATCGCCCGGCGGTGTGTAAAGCCCGGCCGGCCAGTAACCTTGGTAAAGAAAGCCGCGCTGAAAAACGGGTTTGCCATTGAGCAATATTTGAGTGCGCCCTCCAACGCCGGGGCCGATGGTGATGGAACGCATCCCGGCGTAGCTTGTCACACGGTCAACCATTCGACCTTGGTGCAAAAGCGTTACCTGCAAGTTGTAAAGAAATGGCGAGTGCGGGGTCCACAAATGCGGGTGTGCGACGGCGAGATCGATAAAATGGCCGGGGCGGCCGGTACGGACGGTCACTTTTTTATTGCCATCGAGGAGCACGGCGCGGATAGCCAACCCGTTCGCCCCGGTGTCGGCGGTGAGGGCTTTGAGCGCAAATAATTTCCTTTTCAGATGCGGCACAATAACAAGGGATGCGATGTGCATGGGGCTTACGGGTTCAAGCCAAACCGTGCCCCAGATGCCACTGCACTCGGTGAAATACATACCCGACGGGCGCAACACCTGCTTCCCGCGTGGTTCAAAGCGTTCCCCCGCCGGGTCCCAGACGCGAATGGTTATTTGATGGTGTGCCGTTGCGTGCAGGTCGCGCGTGATGTTGACGGTAATGGGCGAATAGCCTCCCCGGTGCCGTGCGACGAGATGGCCATCGACATATATCCAGGTTTCCCAATTGGCGGCCTCGATGTGCAGCAGTATTTGTTTTCCGTGCCAACTATCTGGAAGGGAAAACGAGCGATGGTACCAGATGCAATCACTGGGTAGCATAATTTTACCCACGCCGGAGAGAGCCGAATCCACGGAAAATGGCACAAGAATATGACCATCCCATCGTCCAGGCGCGATTGATAGGTGGCGTGATGTGATGGCATATTGCCACAGACCATTGAGATTTTTCCAGATAGTCCGACGCATCTGCGGCCGGGGATAATGCGTCCAGGCACGGTCGGGCCGCACCTGACGTGCCCATCGAGTCATCAATCGGCAGGGTGCGGGTTGCCACGCCGACGCCATCGACACCCCCGTCAGGATCATGGCCGCACACAGACCGATTAACCGTCGCCATCTCATGAGTTTATCCTCCGCGCTGCACCAACCGGCTGCGCCCATGCAGCCACCATATCATTCACATTATGCACATATTGTCACTTGATGACTACCGCCGGGTGGGCGTAGTGCGTGCCATGGGCCACGTGATTGTCATGAACGGAGACAAACCGGGAGTTCTTCACCACAATGGCAGGTTGGCGGTGCTCACCCGGAAACGCCGGTTTGGAAGGCGGTGTCAAAGCGTTGCGCACGATGCGGACGTGCCTGGTCCATTGCACAAATACATCACCGGAAAAATTGGCCTTAAAATCATTTTGCTCGATTCGGATATTGGAATTACCTATTGCACCATGGCCATGCACGAAGATGGCGGCGAAAAAGCCTCCCGGCCCGGATTTTCCGTTCCGGATTAATTTATTATTCATGATCACCACATGATGGACATAACCGGCTTCGCGCCACCACACCTCGGGCCCGATGGAAATGGCCGCCATTCCACAACCATGCACCACGTTGTTTTCCACCAGACCGTCGCCGCCTTTGAGCAGCATCCCGCGCGAACGCGTATCACCGATGCGGCAGCCAATTATTTTGTAACCGGCACCGCAGCGCCATGGGTTGGTAACGAATGCCCCAAGTGGCACACGCAGGTCGGCAGCGATCTTGATCCGACTCAACCACGCCCCAATCCCTGGACGGGCGTGAGCGCCGCCGGCCGCCCCCAGGGGTTTAACCCGATCATACTTCTGCGCCTGGTCCTGATTGTGAATTTGAAATCGGCTTATAGCCAGCACCTTAGAATTGGCAAAAAAGCCCTTCACCGAAGAAATCTGTATCGGCTGCCCCACCGCCAGGCGGGCGTTGCGGTCGTCATCCACTACCAATTGGTTGCCGCTGACGCCGACAACAGTTTGAAATTCGCCGTGGATTGCGATGCAATCGTCCAGAAATACACCGTGCATGACGCAATTTTCCAGTGTCGGTCCGGGATAGGCGTTGACGCAGTGAAAGCCGTCGGCCTGATTGGTCACCAGTGGCGCAACGGTGGCATCGTGCGGCTTGGGGCCCAGTACCCAACGGCAGGCGATGATGCGATTGGCTCCGCCGCCGTCTTCGAAAATGGGGGCAAATCCGTTGCGCATCATGGTGATGTCTTCAAGTGTGCAATGGCGGCTGTTATCCAGGCGGACTTTTTGAAACGCGTTGCCGTAGCGTGCCACCAGCGAGTCGCCCACTTTGAATTCTACATGAGCAAGCTGAAAAGTCATTCGGAACGCTTTGGTGCCGACTGCCGAGATGTGGCGGGCCCAGATGTCTCCACTGCCAACACGCAGGTGCTTCGTGCGTCCATTAACGACGTCAAAACTGCGGGGAAACCCCGGGGTATTAATTTGAGGGAATGGATAACCGGTATCCGGTCGCCAAAGACAATAATAACTACCGTTTCCGTTGCGGCCGGCGGACAAGATACGACCTTGATAAAAAGTGACCCGGGTCTGTGATATCACGGGCCCTTCAACCGTCACGTTTCGACAGTGATTGAGTTCAAAGCATGTTCCCGCATTGCTGACCCGCATGATCAGCGTCACGTGGTAGGCCTTGATGGTGGCATTTTGCCAACCGTGCAGATTAAAGGTGGGATGCCCGACGGCCGGCAAGTGATAGATGCCGGGATTGATAATTATTGTCCGAGCTCCGCGGTCGTATGCTTTCTGAACCAGCAACCCGAGCGCGGCAGGATGTTTCGGATTGCCGACATACTGCGTAATAACAGCCTTGGCGAAGCCGGCCACAGGGGTAATTAAAATCGCAAGAACAGAAAGCCATGCCGGAATGTATCTCATGCCCATTTTCTCGTTAAATTCAGAGTATTTCAGTGGCTACAAGCACCAACCACAGGTGGCATCATGGCTTATGGCGGCTAAGGATTGCCAGTATTCGCTTCATCCAAACCTTGGCCATAACTTTGTATCCGTGCACATCCGGATGCACCTGGTCAGGCAGGTGGCGGAAACTTGGCAGCCCCATTGAGTCCTGAAATGCGGCGTGCTGATTCGCCGATGAAATGTGGTACCCCTTGGCTCGGCACTCAGGTACAAGCTTTGAGGCGATGAAGTGGTTGAACGCCAGCGCCTCCTGATCGTGGCTGACACCATCGGGTGCGACGCCGCCGATCGGAATAATTTGTGCGATGATGATTCGGGCATGGGGCCGTAAATGAACGAGTTTCAGAACGAGGCGGGTCATTCGGTTTTCCATGGCGCGCATGAAAACGGTTTCCGGTTCACCGAAATGGGGATACTTCGGGTCATAGTGCTGAATAATGTCATTGGTGCCGATGTGTAACAGAATGAAATCAGGATAGGCAGGTTTGTTCCCACCCGGGCCGCCAATTGCGAGCCACTGCTCGACGTGTGCGGATATCTGCCCGATTCTCCAGCCGGGCCAGCCGTCATGCTGTACTTGGTGGGCCGCTGCCAGGGCCGGTGATGGATTTGCCGAGGACGAACCGACATAGACGCAACGAATGCCCTTTTTTGCCAGGTCGGTCAGTAAGGGGCCACGGTATCCGCCCGGCAGTTCATGATTGGGAGCAACACCACTCCAACCGAAGGTAATCGAGTCACCAAGTGGATATATAACAACTTTGCGGATGGCCGCACGTACATGGGTAACTCCACAGGACAAGGCGAGAAGCACCAGTAATCCTGAAAATGTTTTCAATCGAAGGCTCCTGAAAAGAGGTATACCTGTGAGATACTTAACACTTTAGAGTGAATAAATATACGACTATTTCAACTTTTTTTTAATGTTTTATCGGCAGCGGCACATAGCGCGTTCCCAATGTGGGGTGGGCATGCACCCGGCCGTTTCTTCCGATAATCAATGGGTCCACTCCGAGCAGGCCCCAATACCTCCGATAGGCCTCTTCCCGGTAACCAAACCAGGGCCGACCATTGGGCCCATTGAACAGCGAAAGGTGTCCGCCCCAGAATACCGCACCACGTGGGTCTTTTTTCCATGGTCCCATGATATGTTTGGCGTATGCACAACCAGTCCAGTAGCCATAGAGCTTCGGATATTTAGGATTTTTCTTAAAATAAGGTTCGGCGTAAAAAAGATAAAATTCGTTGCCGATCTTCGTGGTCCATGGCCCTTCCACATAAGCCGGCGAAACGGGCAGGCCAATGTCCCTGTTGCTGCTAGGTACCGCCAGAACGCGCGGGCCCACGAATGTTATTTTGTGCTGGTTCATATGGCTCAGGTCAACCTGCTGCACATACATATTTCCCAGCGGGAATATGTCATAAATTTTACCGTCGGTATCCTGAAACAAATCGCTGTCGCAGCCGGAACCGCCGGGCAGAAGCGTCGTATGCCGATAGGGGCCGGTGACCTTGTTGGCCACCCCCACATACGTCCAATAGCCGAATTGGTCACCCGGGTTATATTTTTTGGCAATCCAGTTAGAGGCACCAAAAATAATATAAAATTTGCCATTGATCTGGTGTATCTCCGGCGCCCAAAACTGATTTTTATAGGGGCTGTTTTTCGGCAGCCGTGAGGACTTATACAGCCATGGCCCTGGCTTCCAATGCACGAGGTCTGTGGAGGAGTAAATGCGGATACCGGGAGAACTATTTTGATTCGGCTTTGTCAAATTGCGTGATGTCCAGTTGCCAAATGGGTACATGGTGAAGACCAGGTAATAGGTGTTTTTTACACGAATGATGCACGGATCGCGCAGGGTATTGTCGCCGTTGACGCCGGATTTACCCAGTGGATAGATCGGGTTGTCATATTTAAACATTCTTTGAGCCGGAAAAATCTGATTAGGCTCGTCCGCTCTGCCAATTACATGTGCATTGGCGCACCGCTGCTTTGGAAAAGCTATCCACGCCAGACAAAAGGCCAGCGCAGTGGCTCTCAAGAACCGCGTCCACGTCATGTCGGCAATCTCCACGTTATGACTACAAACCCTGGAAATAATATAAACAGAGGTGATTAAAACTTTTGTAAATCATGGTGCCGGACCGGTGCTGTTTCCAATAATCAGTCGCGTGCGGAGCATTGCGTGCAATGGCGGAATGTCTTTCTGAATCACGCGTCTGATGAGACGTTCAACGGCGACACTGCCCATGGTTTCAAACGGCCCGTCGATGGTTGTGAGTTTAGGCAACCCGGGAGGCGGATCAAAATTGTCGAATCCGGCAATCGACACATCTTCCGGCACACGCACGCCGAGTTTGTTAAGTTCAGCGATAACATGGTAGCCGACAAAATCATTCAGACATATCCAAGCTGTTACGTGATTGCTGCGAAGCCTTTTTTCGATATGCGCAGCCAACGCCTGAAAGCGCGCGTCCAGATTTTCTGATGTGCTGGGCAGTATGGCATCGTCCGGATCGAATGGCATGGATCGCTCGACGAGGTTTTGAACGTACGCCCCCAACCGGGCCTGATATGACGGCAGGTCATAGCCAGAGTCTGCCAGACCGATCCGACGATGCCCAAGGGCAAAAAAATGGTCAAATAGCTGGCTTACCGAGCCCAGATTATCTTCTGTCACACAATCGGTGTCGGTGCAGTCGGCGTGGCGTTCAAAATTAATGCAGGGAATCGTTTTTGCCAGCGTCTTGATCGCCGCCGATGACGGGCGGTTGACTAATACGACGCCGGACGCGACATTTTCCCGGATCACAAGCGGCCAAAAATCAGGATTATGCAGAAGATCAAATTCCTCCGGGGGAAGATATTCGATTAACAAAGTGGCGCGGTTGGCTCGAGCCCCGCGAGACATCCCCTGCACGATGCGAAATGCGACAAGATTGTGAACAGAGTCGGGTGTGATGGAACCGCGGCAAATCGCCGCGAGGTGAATCAATCCCATCCGTGGCTTGAGATCATCAGCTCGCGCCGGGGCCGTGCTGCGCCGCGGGCGGCCGCGCGTTGCGCCATGACCATCATCCGGCATACGATAGCCCAAACGCACCGCCGCCTCCGCGACGCGAGCGCGGGTTTCGGCGCTTATAGCTGGATGATTGCGAAGGGATCGGCTGACGGTTGCAACCGACACGTTTAGCGACTCTGCGATAGTGTTTTGACTCGCTGCCATTACCATGAATTATAATCCTTGGCATTATGCAATGCAAATCAGATTGCATCAAGATGCAAAACAACTGAATCGCAGGCGATTTTACGGCAGTTGGCCAAAATAATTAACCCCGCGCCTCGAAAGGATTCTCCAGGCGACCAAAAATTGATAAATTGTGCCTTTTAGCACCCCTCAGAAAAAAATTAGATCACCAATGCAAAATGCAAACCCCGGGATGGGACACACCAGGGTAATCATGCAGAGAATCTGTCTGGGCTTTAGGCATAGCCTCCTGCTTGGCAAATACCCCTATCAATTATCGTAAAAATGCCGATTAGATTACCATGGACAAAAATTATTTTAATTTTGCTTGCATTATCACGCAATTCAAGATATGCTTATTTGGCGAGGGCATAACGGTCCCGCTGCGTTGTCGGCGGACTGCATCTCGTCACCCGACCCGATTATGCCCGAGTGCAGAACTGACTTGGCTTTGCAGGTTATGCGAAGTCAAACCATTTGCAGGGGGTATCGACCATGGAATCGCTTAAATTCACAAGGCACGGGCGTGTGCGCTCAACCGGTTTTACTCTGGTTGAATTGCTGGTGGTCATTGCGATTATTGCGTTACTGATCGCATTGCTCCTGCCGGCGCTGGCCAAAGCCAAGGCAACCGCCGAAACCGTGAGTTGCAGTGCGAATTTGCATGAAATGGGCATTGCGATGCAGGAGTATGAGGACACGTACAGCGGATTTATGCCCAGTGTTGATATCAACGGATATTGCGTCTGGATACCCCAACTGATGTCCATGATGGATGGGCCAGGCTCTGCAAAGACTTTTTACTGCCCCGCCGAGCCACTGTCGTCGGAATATATCGCCTATGTGCAGCAGTCGAATCCGGCCATGCCCCTGTACAACGACGGCACGCTCAACGGTTACGGGTACGCACGCGGCCAAAGGACGCTGGGTTACGGCGGTTGGCAAGCAGGTGGCCAGTATGTTTGCCCCGTGGCGTTTCCCAGTTACGGATATAACGCATGGGGATCGAATTATTGGGCCCCGGTCAACCGACTCGAACCTAATTATCCCAACACAACCGGCGCTACCCGACAAAGTTGCGGGCTTGGCGGAACATTGCCATGGTGGACGCCCAATCGGGCTTCCGCCGTGGTGGACCCCGCACAGACGATTGCTGCAGGCGATCATATGAATCTGGAGGAACTGACGAGTCCCAATGGCGGGCCGATGATGGATAATTCTGCGGGCGGCTACCCGTGGACATACGACATTTCACCGGGGCCGGGGAACTGGTCATATACGACAACGCCCACCAGCGACGGGCTGCTGGTGGGGCCGGAGTCCATCGGAGATGTGCACAACCATGGCACCAACGTGCTGTATTGCGACGGCCACGTTGTGTGGCACACCCAATATGACATGATCAACATTTACTCTAGCCGTTCCGGCGGAAGACAGATGAACATGGACTGGAATATTGATCACCAGTACCACTGAGCCTTTGCGTGCGATCCAGTCCGCAAACTTACCCGGATGTGGGCCGCGTCCTTGCGGGCGAAAATTCGGATGGTTATCGGGATTTATCTGCCGGTTGATCTGAATTTAATATCTCTAACTGGGCGATTCGGCCACCCGTTGGGCGATTGACTGAACCGTAGATTGTTTATTATTCGGAGTTTGTGCCAGCATGAGCATCAGGCAAAATATCTTCGCTTGGCTCGGCAGCGGTGCGGCGATATTGGCGTTTGCCGGAATGACAGCCGCCGCACCACACGCCACCGTCACCATTAATACTACTGGTGCCGGTCGCGAGGAAAACCCTCACATGTGGGGCATATTCCTTGAAGACATTAATAATTGTGTGGACGGCGGATTGTATTGTCAGTTGGTACGAAATCCGGATTTTCAGAATAATGTGCCGCCACCAGACTGCAAAGTCGTCGGCGACCGATGGAAACTGCCTGACGGGGAGTTCATATCGCCCCCGCCGGGTGGTGCGCTTTATGGCTGGAAGCCCATGAATAAGCATCCCGCGTCGTTGGCTTTGGTAGAACGCCGCCCTTTAAGTTCAGCTCATCGGCGTTCCCTGCGCATGATCGCATCGCGCGCTGGCGAGGGAGTCGTCAACACTGGATATTGGGGAATGAACATTCAGGCGGGACACGATTATCAACTGTCTTTTTACGCCCGGGAATCTGCTGGCATGCCGTCCAGAATATCGGCCATGCTCATCAGTCGGCAGGGCATTCGCCTTACGCGTAGAGCCTCGATTGCTATCAAGAACCATGCGTGGAAAAGATACACACTCAAGGTTCATGCCAATCGTACCAGCCCCCATGGCTGTCTCGCGATCACCCTTCAACGTCCGGGACGCGTCGTGCTGACCGAGGCGTTGCTGCTCCCTGTATCCCGCGCCACGGGCAAGCCGGTACTGTTTCGCCCCGATCTGCTCAAGCTGCTTGAGAATCTGCATCCGGGCTTTTTAAGATTTCCGGGCGGTAATTACGTTGAAGGGGTATCGATCGGCGACAGCTACGACTGGCGTAAGACCGTCGGGCCGATGAGGAGCCGTCCGGGGCACTATAATTGCTGGGGCTACCGGAACACCGACGGTTTTGGCTACCTGCAATACCTTGAACTTTGCCAAACTCTAAAGGCAGTACCCGTCTACGGCACTTTTGCCGGAATGCCACTTGGCTATTTCTATCCCAAAAATCCGGAGCCGAGCGCTACCGGAGCGGCTCTTAAGCCATTCATCAGACGAATGCTATCCGCGGTTGCATTTGCCAATGCGCCCATCAATACCCACTGGGGTGCGCTGCGTGCCAAATATGGCCACCCGAAACCGTTCGGGCTTCAATATGTTGAAATCGGCAACGAGAACGGCGGTCCAATCTACGTAAAAAATGCGACGGCCATGGCCTTGGCATTGAAGAAGCAATTCCCTCATATTATCCCCATTCGGACCGCGTGGAGCGCGCGGCTGGCGAAAATAATACCGCTGGGAGACGAGCATTATTATGCCTCGCCGGATATGTTTTATGTCGACTCGACAGAATTTAATCATCGTCCGCGCGATACATCCGTGCGCAGTTTTGTGGGCGAATACGCCGTGATTGGTGACGGATTTGGCAATATGCGTGGTGCTTTGGCGGAAGCGGCCTATATGACCGGCATGGAGCGTAATTGCGACATTGTGCGGATGGCCAGCTACGCGCCATTGTTGCAAAACACCGATGGATATCAGTGGCAACCAGATCTTATCGCCTTCAACACGGCGCATGCATTCGGCCGCTCTTCCTACTGGGTGCAATGGATGTTCAGTAATAATCGTCCCAATATGGTATATCCGACCAAGGTGCAGGCACGCACCGCCCCGTCTATTTCAGGGCGTGTGGCTTTTATTACCCATTCCTGCGCCGCCGAATTTACGCACATCCAAGCCACCCGCCATGGACGCATATTGATGGTCACGGGTGCCGGCAAACACAATGGTGGCATTAAAGAGTGGTACAACATCACATGGCACGGTGGCTGGGGGCCGAACTGGCAAATGAAGCGTGGTGTTTTGAGGCAAACGTCAAAAAGCACCGGCGAAAACATAACCGCCATGGGCAATCCAAGCTGGAATAATTACACGCTTCGACTGCGCATGCGTAAGTTGTCAGGCTCCGGTGGTGTGTCCATTCAGGTCAGACGTGACCCGGGCGGACTCAATGCGGCGGAGATTCAACTGGGTGGACCGGCGAATGATACCTTCGCGCTCATAGCCGTTCATGATCGAGCCATCCATGTGCTCTCCAATAAGACCGGAACATTGAAGACCGGCATGTGGTACAGGGTGAAGATCGTACTGCGGGGGCAGCGGGTCACCGCGTACCTCAACGGCCAAAGAATTTTGCAGGGTACCGTGCACGATACGCCACCACGGTTTTTCGCCGATGCCGGAATCAGACGGAAATCCGGCACTCTGATTATCAAAGTGACAAACACCACCGGGCGCATTATGCCCACCACGTTTCATATTTCCGCGGCCGGCAAACTGATGCCGCACGGTGAAGTGTGGACACTAAGCGGAAAGCCAACGGCAGAAAACACATTTGCCGATCCACTGCGGATAGCACCAAGAGAATCTCAGTTTAAGCATTTTTCAACATCTTTCTCATATCCTGTCAAGCCGGATTCTCTGACCATATTTCGTATCAACATGGCACACGGAGGTATTAAATGATGATGCAGCGCAGCGGGGGCAAGCCATACGGAAGACCGCACCGAAGTCGACGGCCGGACGGATCACTGGCGACCTCCATCAGACGGACAGGCTGGATCATGCCAGTTTTACGGAGCGTTTGGATGATGGGCGGTTTGCCAAGTTGTATCGGGGGTGCGGCCTTTGCAGCGTTTGCCTTACTGAATGCCTGTTGTATGGCCCCGGCAGCGGCGCGCAGTCCCGCGCAGTTTCGCCCGCCGGCCGTGCCGCTGGTGACGTTCGATCCGTACATGAGCATCTGGTCGGAGAACAACCACCTGGCCAAGCACCCTACGCGCTTTTGGGACGGCCGCCTTCAGCCGTTGACCAGCCTGATTCGCATTGACGGCAAGGTGTGGCGTCTGATGGGTAATGCCCCTTCCACCATCCCGGCCATGCATCAGGTATCCGTCATGGTGCGCCCGACGACCACGGTATACCAGTTCGATAATTCGATGGTGGCGGTGACTCTGACATTTACGACGCCCCGGCTGCCGTCGCATCTTAAAACCATGACGCTACCGGTCACATATATTTCATGGAGCGTGCGATGCATCGATGGCCGGAGGCATACCGTTCAATTGTATTACAGCACCGGCGGAAATATATCACTGAACGACCGCTGGCAATATGCCCCGCTGAGTTGCTGGAGGCAGCATTTCGGCCGGTTGACGGCACTGAGATGCGGAAATGAATTTCAGCATTATTTTGACGTTGTCGGCGATCAGGTAGGACTGGACTGGGGCTACATCTATACCGTGGCATCCAAGGCACAATCGGCATCGCAAATTGCGCCGGGGAAAGAGACAAGACTGGAATTTGTTAAGTCGGGAAAGTTGGCCAGCGGTGGGCAATCGCACCGCGTAATCATGAGCCCAAAGCATCCAGCCGAAGCATTCGCCTTTAATCTTGGACGCGTCGGGCCAACCGCAGTGCACCGGCATGTGATGGTCGCCTACGATGAGGTGTATTCGATAGATTATTTCGGTCAATATCAGCGGCCATACTGGAGGCATATTTTCAAATCACCGGCGGCGATGTTTCTTTGGGCGGCCAATCATTACCACACGTTAATGCAGCAAAGCGCCAAGTTTGATCGAGAGGTAATGGCGGACGCCCAACGCATCGGCGGCTTCCGATACGCGACGATCGTGTCGCTGGCATATCGGCAGGCACTTGCGGCGATGGGAATAACGGCTGATCGCAATGGCATGCCCATGGTGTACACGAAAGAGGAAACCAGCAACGGAGATACCGCCACGGTGGATGTGATATTTCCGGCATCGCCGCTGCTGCTAACATTCTGCCCCCAATTGGAAGCCGCCTCCATAGTGCCGGTATTAAATTCCGCTGATACGCCGCGCTGGCGATTCCCCTGGTCGCCACATGACCTTGGTACCTATCCCGTCTGCGCCGGCTGGTACGCCAACGGAGGCGAGAATATGCCAATTGAAGAGAGCGGCAACATGATTATTCTTGCCGCCGCCATTGCCAAGGCGGAGAGAAATGCCGATCTCGCCTCCCGCTACTGGCCATTGCTGAAGCGCTGGGCCTTGTACCTGCGAAAATTGGGGTTTGACCCGAAGAATCAGCTCTCGACGGATGATTTTCTGGGGCCGCGCCCGCACAATTCAAATTTGTCGCTAAAGGCCATCGTCGCTCTGAGGGCCTATGGAATGCTGCTGCATATGCGCGGCGATGACCACGAGGCGAAAAGGTATACGGCATTGAGTCGCCGTTGGGCACACCGATGGCTGAGCATCAACGAACAGGACGGTCATTTCCGGGCGCAATTTAATGTGCCCGGTGGATGGGGCGAACCATATAACATGGTGTGGGGGCGAGTGTTGGGGTTTCATCTTTTTCCCTACACTGCTGTAAAACGTGAACTGACTTTTTTGATATCCAAAGCCAATCGCTTTGGTATACCTCTAAACAACGCCACCACCGGGTCAGATACAGATCACACCATATACACGGCAGCGCTGGCGCGAACTAAGCCTCTGTTTGATGGATTTATTAATCCGCTCTACCGATTTCTCAATGACTCGCCCGACCGGGTGCCATTGGCCGACTGGTACGACAGCCGCACGGGTGCCGCTTTCATGCACGCGCGACCGGTGGTTGGAGCAGCATTTGTTGAATTCATGCGTCACGAAAATATATGGCGGAAATGGGTTTCGCGTGGAGCTGCGGTACCCGGCCGTTGGGCTCCACTGCCACCTTTGCCGGCGCACCTGCGCCCCCGGTTCAAGGTTGTTGTTCCGACATCGCAGTTTGCGGCGGCGCAGTGGCATTACACCACCCATAAGCCGCAGGGAAGGTGGTACGCCAAAAACTATAATGATCGCGGCTGGAAAGTCGGGCCGGCCGGTTTCGGCAGCGGTTATCCACCAGGCGGAGCTGTGCATATTCGTACGCGGTGGACAACCGCCAACCTGTGGCTGCGCAGAACATTCATCATGCCGACCGGCCACTTTAAGCATCTCCGTTTTTATACGTTTCATGATGAGGACGTAGCCGTCTTCATCAATGGCGTGTTTGCCGCGTCTGCCGGGGGATACAGCAATCAATATGTCGGGTTGAATCTTACGCCTGCCGGGTTGGCGGCTTTGCATCCGGGTAAAAATATTTTTGCCGTGCACGTGCATCAGACAACGGGCGGCCAGTTTTTTGATGGCGGGCTGGCGGAGGAGTTGGAACCCGGGCGGCGGCAACACTGAAACACTCAAGTGGCCAAATAGCCATGGCGTCCGGGGGATGCAGTGATGGTCAAGAAATTACCTGATGCGCACGCCGTGCGGCTGCAAACTAAAGCGGTGCCCCGTGTGGCCATTCTACTGGACACCGCCCATGAATTCGGCCGTGAGGTTATTCGCGGGATCGGCAACTTTTCGTTGCTCTCGGAATCATGGTTTCTGGATGTGATTGACCCCGCACTGCCCCAACGTCGGCTCGCGGCTTCCCTTTCGCGGTGCGACGGCGCGATCGGTCGGGTCGAAACAACGGCGATGTTCCGTTTTATATCGCGGAACAAATTACCGTTTGTATGCCTGATCAGTGCGGTTGCCGAGGCGGAGGAATTGGTAGGTACCAATCAGGCGATACTGTGCCGACTTGCCCTCGGCCACATGCGCGAGCGGGGCTTTCGGGAGTTGGCCTTTTATGGCCGCCATCTGCGGCACGGTCGTGTGCGTTTTAAAATTCTGGAGCGCATCGCACCCGAGTTTGACTGTCAAATTACATCCCTGCGCATTGGCGCGGTAATGACCCCCGAAGTTTTGGTTCCACAACTGGCGAAGCTGCCGATACCGGCCGGGGTAATCTGCTCTGATGACTGTACGGCCCGAAGTCTGCTTGATGCGGCACACGCGGCGGGCGTACAGGTGCCTGAGTCGCTCGCGGTGCTTGGTTTTGACAATGATTCCCTGTTCTGCGAACTGGCGTATCCGAAACTCTCGAGTGTGGCCTTGGACTGCTTCCAGATTGGCTTTGAGGCAGCCCGCATGCTTTCGAGGTGGTTTGAAGGCCAACCACCTTCCGGGAGGATTGAGGTGGCCCCACGCGGCGTACGCCCCCGCGCCTCAACTGATACGAGCGCGTGCAGCGATGCTGTGGTTCGGGAGGCGGTTGGAATCATCCGGCAATCATGGAAGGACGGTATTTCCGTTTCTGAAATAGCCCGGAGGGTGTGCGTATCGAGACGATCATTGCAGCAACGATTTGCGGCCTCGCTGGGTCGTTCGCCCCGGTTGGAAATCGAGCGAACACGCCTGGCCCATGCGCTTGACCTTTTGCGGCATACCGATATTAAACTAATAATAATCGCCCGCCAGTGCGGTTTCTGCAGCACGGAACACATGCATCGGGTTATACGTCGCAAACTGGGCGCATCGGCTACAGAGATCAGGGCGCGGTGGCGCGGCACCCCGCCTTTATAAGCTATCAGATCG
>JAKAEB010000109.1 GCA_021818445.1 Planctomycetota bacterium | reverse complement strand
TGGATCAGCCGGGTGGGATTCCAAGGGATATCGTAATTGATGACGATGTTGGAGCGGTGCAGGTTGACGCCTTCGGCAAGCACCTCCGTGGTCACGAGGATGCGGTAGTCATCCTTGGGATGGATGGCCTGGGCGTCAAAATTATCGTTCACCTGCCGAAAGACGGCCTCATCGGAATCGCTGGTGGAGAGTAGGACTTTCGGGTCAACCTCGGCCCGAATTTGGGTGGCCAAATATTCCGCGGTCTCGCGGGACTCGGTGAAGATTATCAGCTTGGCCGATTGAAGCCGACGATCGTTGCGGAGGATCTGGCGGAAAGATTCCCATTTGGCGTCGCGGTGAATTTGCCGCCACATTTCGCGGATGGAATCCAGAACTTTCAGGTCGCTTTCCAGATCGACGATGAAATTGGGGCTGAAATCGCGGGCGTCAAGTCTTTCGGCTTTGTCTTCCTCTAACAGGCGCTGTATGGCGTCCTGGTCGCCGGTGTCCAGCAGATCGAAGATTTTGCCGGTGTATTCCTTGCTGATAAAGACGTTCCCGCGGCGGTACTCGGCGATCACGTGCCGATAGGTTTCGATAAAACGATCGAGAGTCAGGCGGAAGGCGTGGAGGCTGCTTTCCAGGCGCTTGACTATGAGGATTTTCATAAACTTGGCCAGATTCTGCTGCGCTTGGAATGGCTGGCCGTCGCGCTGGCCCTGATAATATAGCAATTGCTTGTAACGGGTGTACTTGAAGTCGGCCGAGAGTAGGTGCACTGTCTTATCGAGGATGCGGCCTTCCTCTGAGTTCAGCTTGTAAAAGAGCGGCTGGGGGTCGGCCACCGTGGGGAACGTCAGTCCCTGAGTTTTGAGGTCTTCGCCGTAGTATTTCACCACTTCGCTGCGCGTGCGGCGGATCATGATGTATTTGAGCACCTTTTCGCGTGTGGCCTTGGCGTTGGCCTGCACCACGCGGAAATACTGGTCTCGGTCGCGCTGGCGGTCGAGACCACGCATTTTCTTCTGCAAGCCCGCGAAGAAACCGGCCAGGTTTGGCACATTGGGAATCGTGCTGTTGGAGCCATTTTGGAACAGCTTGATTTGACTGAGGATGTCGTGCGGCGTGTTGTTCAGCGGGGTGGCCGAGACCAGGATCACGCGTTTGCCGCGGCAGATTTGGGCAAGGTTTACGTAGGTCTGGTTATCCTCGTTGCGGAAACGATGAGATTCGTCGATGAACACGTTTTTGTACCGACCAAGATCGCGCGAGAGAAGTGAATCAAGCGTGCCGATGGATTCGAAATCGGTGTGGTGCGGGACGTTGAACTGGCGGAATACATTGCGCCAAGAACCGGGGTTATCGGCACCTGCGAGGCCTACGAGATGCGGCGGGGCGAGCACGAGAGATGGGCCGCTAAGCTGCTGGGCAAGCATGGCGGCCATGTAGGTTTTGCCCAGACCGACGACATCGGAGAGAAACACACCGCCGTATTCCTCAAGAATTTTCTTGGCGGTGAGTACCGCTTCTTCTTGATATTTGAGTTTTTTGAAGCCACGTGGGACGAATACGTCGTCAAGGCTGTCCGAGCGGTTCACTTCAGTGCGGAAATACTCGTAGAGTAACTTCAGATAAAGCTCGTAGGGGGTAAACTCGGCGTAGGGCGAGCGCTCGAGAATGGCGGATTCGCAGGGCTTGGCCACGTCTACAGCGCCAGCCCAAAGCTCGTTGAATTTGGCGGCGGCGAAATCGTAATCGGAACGATTCTTTAGCTCTACGTTGAATTCGAGGTTGTCCTGCAGGCCGGCTTGCGTGAGATTGCTTGACCCGGTGATAACGCGGCCAGCATCACGGTCGCCCGCGTGGAATGTCATGATGTAGACCTTGGCGTGGAGGTCGTTGGACGGGTGCGCCCTGATTTCGAGTTTTCCGGACTGAATCCATTTGACGAACGCCTTTACGCCAGCTTCAACCCCGGCGGTGTAAGGAGATTTTTCTAGTTCATGGAGCATGTCCGCGGGAATGTGCTCCTGCACCTGGGCGTGGGATGGAAGGTGTTGGAGTAACGGGCCGGGCGTGTTTTCGGTCAGTTCATTTGCCTGCTGGACAAGATTCCCAATGGCATGATCGGTACGCAGACCGACAAGTATCCGAATTTTATTGACATTTTCCAAACTGGGATAAAGTTTGTGAAATCCGCTGATAAAGAAATACCCAACGAGGCAATCCAATTGCCGTGTGTCGGTGCCCAGCAGGGCGGAAAATCTCTCTCGTAGCGTCCGGCCAGCCTCATTGCTGATGAATGTCATGTCGGAATGCGTTATGGGTATATCTGTCTGGCTGGTGCTGGCGATCGTGCCTGCATGGGTCATCGGCGGTGCTCCAGGTAAAGTGTTTGGCATTCAAGCATTTGCGTTGGGAACTCCCCTACTATTGCGGGGTCAATGATCGGTTGCATGGCGCAGAGTCGACACTGTCTGCCGCCCCACGCTCCGGGCACCTTATCCTCGACGGCCTGTTTGTAGTGCGTGGAGGTCGAGAGTGCGAGGCACCCTCCGTGGTCATCAGCCGCCACGGAATGGCGCGTTTGCCTGGCCAAGTGCATCTCCTTCCACCTTAGATAGGGCCGCGCAATCGCCGTATGGGCCCCGCGGGCAACGTCGCCTAATTTCATAGTCGTTTGCAGTTTGTGTCAACCGCCGTGCGCAGCGGGAAGCTGGCGGCGCTGTCCGCACTGCCGTCAATAACACCCGCCCCAAGGCGCTCCCGGCGGCATTTCCAAACTGGCTCTCGGCCGGAAATGGCAAAGGCACTATGCGCCATCGCGGTGCACGGCATTGAATCAATCAGTGCGTGTCGGCACCCGCGTGCGAATGGAGCGTAAACAAAAACGGATGGCCGGCAGCCCGGCCGGATGGTTGTGCCATTATTGCCGCCGCAGTTGCAATACCCCCAACCGGATTCGAACCGGTGTATGCAGACTGAGAATCTGCTGTCCTAGGCCTCTAGACGATGGGGGCGACATTAGCCTTAGCGATAACGTTAGACGGCGTTACCATGGTTGTCAACGGCGCATGAAAAAGGGGCTTGTTGCCAAGCCCCTTGTCATATCGATTCCAGCCGGATGCGGATCACACACCAACAGGCATGCGCGACTCGGCAGCCGATTCAGGCTTAACCCAGTTGCTTTCCAAGCCGGCTTCTTCAAGGGATTTACCAGCGGGTTCTTTGATGCAAATAGCGGTCAGCACCAAGCCCACCATCGACATACCAAACGAGAGGTACATACCACCATTGAAGCCCAGTTTGGCGAGGATCGGGTTCAGGAACAGCACACCGAGGAAGGCACCGATCTTGGCGACGCCAGCCGAAATTCCAAACCCAGTCGCCCGAAGATTCACGGGATAAAGTTCCGAAGAGAGAACGTACGTGGTGACGTTCGGGCCAAATTCAGCGAAGAAGTAACTTAAACCGAAGATGGTAATGAACGCCGTAGCATTCTGCGAAAGTGCCGGGACGGCACCGAGGATAAGGAACATCAAGCCCATCAAGGCGAAGCCCAGCATCTGAACGGTCTTTCGGCCCAGTTTGTCGACGGTCATAAAGGCCAGCACATAACCGGGCACAGCGAATATACCAAATATCAGTACGTTCCACGCCACGGCAGCAAGCATGCCCCCATGCGGCGCGACCGATTTGATAATGGTCGGCATACCAATCGTGTTGCCGTAGTAGGCATAGTCAAACACAAACCAAGCACCGGCGGTGCCGATGAGGGTCAAAACATACTTGCTGAGCGGTTCGCGGACAACTGCATCTTTACCTGCGGCCGAGGTTACGCCGTTGGAATAGCGGGTCAAGGCGGCGGCGGCTTCATCACCACGGCCACGGGCACGGGCCATCCAGCGCGGCGATTCCGGCATGGTGCGGCGGAGGATAATCACGCCAAGGGAGGGAAGTGCACCAAGGCCGAGTGCGATGCGCCACGTCAAGCTGTCGCTCACACCGGCGGAGAGCATGGTCAGCACGACAATGGGGCCCAAAAGGAAGCCCAAGGCTTGGCAGGAAAATACCATGCCGACCATCTTGCCACGGTTTTCGCGGTTGGCGTACTCCGCCATCAGCGTTCCGGAAAGCGGATAATCGCCACCGATACCAAAACCCATAATGGTACGCCAGACGATCATCGAGATGGGGCCCATGGCAAAGGCACTGCCGATGGCACCGATGGTCATCAGCACGGCTTCAATGCCATACACACTTTTACGACCAATTTTGTCGGCGATGGTTCCAAAGGCGATGGCACCAATAAAGGTGGCGGCCAACGAAACTGAGGCGACCAGGCTCATCAAAAATGAAAAGGTGCCGGCACCATGCGGGTTGCTGGCCATGAATGTCTTCTGCCACTCCGGACCAGCAAGGGCGAGAGCCGTACCGATGACGGTGAGGTCATAGGCGGATGTAAAAAATCCCATACCCGCTGTGATGATGGCGCGAAGATGAAAGCCACTGAACTTAACTTCGTTAAGCGCTTCCGACACTTCGCGGGCATGCAGTTGATTGTTGACTGCCGCAGCCATTGGGTTGCCTCCTGATAAAAAACATTTACCTCTGACGACCAGACCAGACACCATGTTGCGCTGTCGTGGGCATCAGGTTGCCGGGAATCAGCGCTTCCAGAACAACTGTAGCGCCTGTAACTCCCCTGCACTTCTAGATAAAGGATAGGTGCGTATGATTAAATGAGGCTTAGGCTAGCGCTAACCCAACTTTCGCAGTTCGTCGCATTTCTGGCGAAAATAACTATTAAATATGGCGTTGGTGTTGCGCCAAGGGCATTTTTGTGCACAAAACCGCTTTGGTGCAGACCTACCC
>JAKAEB010000108.1 GCA_021818445.1 Planctomycetota bacterium | reverse complement strand
CCGATCTTTGCCTCCGCGGCGTACTGGTCAGGCGACATTCCGACGGCCCTGGCCATGTGGCTCGCGGCCTTGCGTGCGCCTGAGCTCACAACTGCCGGACGCTCCGCTGTCTTGCGAGTGGTCCGCCAACTCGGACTCGAAGCCCGCTTGCGGGCCGTTGCCGACACGGTGAACTAAGCCATGCCCAACCCATCCGCCCTGCCCACGATCTTCGTTGCCGTTCCAAGCTATCGCGACCCAGAATGCCAATGGACCGTTCGCGACCTCTATTCCCGGGCAACGCATCCCGAACGGGTCTATGTGGGCATTGCATGGCAGTTCGCGCCGGAAACGGACGATCACTGCTTCCTGGTGAGCACCCGACCGGATCAGGTGCGAATCCACCTGGGCGAGGCTCAAAAAACCCAGGGCATGTGCTGGGCACGGGCGCTGGCTCACACGCTTTGGCAGGGAGAGGAGTTCGTGTTGCAGGTGGACAGCCATACGCGTTTTCACAACGGGTGGGACGAGATGCTCCTGGCGGAGTGGCGCCGCTGCCCCGGCCCCAAGGCCGCCCTCAGTGCCTATCCGGCGCGCTACGTGCCGCCGCGCACCCTTTCGCCCTGTTTCACGACGCGCATCGTCTCTTGCGGGGATCGCGCCGGTGGCTGGTTGCGACCGCATGGCGAACAGGCGCAATTGAGCCAGCCGGAACCCGGGGCGCACTTCGCCGGAGGATTCATCTTCGCGCCGGCCGCCTTGTTCCGGGAGGTGCCCTATGACCCGGCTATCGATACCGAAGGCGAGGAGGTGTGCTTCTCAGCCCGGGCCTGGACCCATGGCTGGGAACCCTTTGCGCCGAGCAAATGCATTCTCCATCATTACTACCGCAGGCCATCGGCCGAATTTCCGCAAGGAGCGGCCGCGCGGCACCGCGCAGCGTTGAGCGCGCAGCGCGTCGCCAGGCTGCTTGGGCTGGCGAAAGCCGCTTGCGCAGATGCCGGCGATCAGGCCCGGATAGCCCCGCCATACGGCCTGGGCATGGCGCGCACCTTTGCACAATGGTGCGATCGCTCAGGTTTTAAGCCTGACGCATGTGCAAATAGCAGGTAGTGTCCATCCAGGAATGGCTACGACAAGAAAAAGAGACCTTGCCCCACTGGTGATGCCGCCCATTTTGTTCATGGGAATAGGAAGCGGGAGGATCAAATGTTCGAGTTGCAAACTGAAATCGTGATTCAGGCCTCGGCGGAAGCGGTTTGGGAAGTCCTTTCAGACTTTCCCAAGCACGCCGAATGGAATCCCTTCGTTAAATCCATCGAAGGTAATCTTCGGGTTGGTGCCCAGCTCTCCGTCCACGTCTGTCCTCCCGGCGGAAAGGGCATGCGCTTCAAGCCCAGGGTGCTGGTGGCGGCGCCTGGCCGGGAACTGCGCTGGCTGGGGCGTTTCCTCGTGCCCGGGCTCTTCGATGGCGAGCATTACTTCATCATCGAAACCCGCCCGGAAGGCGGCGTGCGCTTCATCCAAGGGGAGCGTTTTTCGGGCGTGCTGGTGTTTTTGGCGAAGTCGAGTTTGCAGACCGGGGTCAAGGCCGGTTTCGAAGCCATGAACCTGGCGCTCAAGACCCGCGTGGAGGGGTTGAAGCCCGGCGGCCCTTCATAGAACCCAAAACCGTGCCTCATGGCCAGGTCCGGCGTTGGGGCAGGCCGTCCATTCCGGCCTTGAAATGGCGGCTAGGATTTTACGAAGCCCGGAATTATGGTTTTTCCCAATAGCTAATCTAAACGACCTGAGATATCGTACATTTCACCGCAATAGGCTTCAGATCATTTTCTTTACAATGGGCACCCATAATCGCCGTGGATAATTCGGCTGGGTTAGGAGCGTGGTATGAAGATGAAGGGTAGTTCAGGCCTTTGGATTCTGATTTCGGCTATGGCCCTGTGCTTATGTTTCGCGTTTGGCTGTGACAGCGGATCCAGCTCGAGTTCGAGTTCGAGTTCGAGCAGCAGTGGCAGCAGCGGCTGCCAGCAGTATACCGCCACCAACAGCCAACACCTCTCCGCCGGCAGGGCCTATGCCCAAAATGTCCAAAGCGGGTGCGACGTCATTACCTATTATTATGCCGTCGGCTCAAATGAGAACCTGGGATCGTCAGGCAGCACGGCAACCACGCTCTACACCCAGGATGGCGGAAAGTCCTATCGTGTGGGAAGTTGCTCCGGTAGTTCCAGTTCCAGCTCCAGCAGCAGCAGTAGTGGTGGTGCTAAAACATACATTATTACTTCCGTACAGGATAATTTGAACAATAACGATATGTACGTTTTTGGAAACGGGCTCGGCAATTTAGGATATGCGAAAGTACTGGCGGATACGAACGTTTACAGTTCGGAGCTGATCGATTATGCGGGCAGAAATATTACGACCCTTTACCATACCGGCCACGGCGATACCGGAAAAATAGCCACTTATGACGGGTCGGTCACTTATTCCAATGTCACCCTGGTCGCCCAAAACACCATCTTTGCCACCTGTCTGACCATGGCAAACACCTCATGGAAAAACTCTTTTTCCTCAACGGCTCAGACGCTCATGGGGTATACCAACTATTCCTACGATTATACCGATGATACGGTTGCCCAAAACATGGTGAATCAGTTGGGCAGCAACCGGACTTATAAACTGGCCTGGTATCTTTCCAATTCCGGTATTTCTTCTTTAAGCGACCGCTGGGCGGAATATGTTCGTGAAGGCAGTTCCATCGTGGAGTACTCGGCTCGAACAGGGAGCACGCCGAAGTTGGCTGCAAGTCAAACACTCATCCTTGAGGCCAAAGGACGGGTGAAGGCCGTTGCCGATCTTGCAGGCAGTTCCCAAAAATTTCAATCCGCTTTCGGTATAAATGCAACCAGTGAAACCGCCACGGTCACGACGACAGCCAAAGCAAGCGACTTTGACCTGACCCGCCCTGTCGACATTTCCGAGCCGGAAGCGATCGCGCTTGCTAAAAAGTGGCTGGCCGAAAACAACGGATTACCGGACGATGCCATGTTAGACCGGGTGGTACCCATCCAGCGTCGATCGGATGAAAATGCCCAACCGGAAATTGTCGGATACACCGTCCATTTTCAGCGCAATCTCCAGGGCACCCGGGTGTGCGGTAATCGGGTTGAAGATCATATCAGCCTGCTGGTGGATCAAAACTCTGTGGTGGCCGTATCCCGGTACTGGCCTGGGTTGAAAACCCTCTTGGCGGCGAGCTACGACGTAACGGGTGATCTATTGAGTGTGGGGGAGGCCATCCAGATTGCAGCCGATGAGATCGCCAATGCCGTCAAGCAAGATGAGCCTATCCTGCTAATCGATGCGGAGCCTGTTTACGGGACACTCGGACCCAAGGGCGGGCGACAAAGACTCGTTCCGGCATTCAGGGTTAAAAGCGCGGACGGCCACCTTTTTGTGATCAATGCCTTGACCGGCAAGCTGCTATTGTAAGCACTGGTGCCGGTTGTCGTTATTTTGCGGATAACCGGTTTTCTCATGTTGAAACGGAATCTCACATTGAAAAGGGGGAAGTATGGGCTTGAAGATGAAAAAGGTAATGGGTTCGTTGTTTTTCGGTTTGTTACTGGTTTTTGCGGTGGCCGGTGGGGCACAGGCCTACACCGACCTTCTGGCGTTCGGCGACAGTCTTTCGGATAACGGGGCGGCCGACGGTTACGGCAATGGCGTCTACTCCAACGGAAAGGTTTGGGTTCAGTATCTGGCGGAGGATTTAAACGTTTCATTGATGGACATGGCTTACGGCGGGGCCGTTTCCGGGCAGAATGTGCCGTACGGCTGGAGAACCGTTTATAATAATGCATACACAGCTACTGGAAGCACGGACACCGCAACCTATTACGCCAATGCAAGCGGCTACGACTCAAAATACGGTTTGAACTGGCAGGTGGGCGAGTACATCGCTAACGTGATGGACAGCAAGGATATCTCAAACTCGCTGATCACCATGACGGCCGGCGGAAATGATTTTTTCAACTTCTATGCCGCTGGGATATTGCGCACACCTTACTCTCCTCAGGCCGCAATTGACTACGCCAATGGTCTTTATGCGCCAAATGTCGCGGCTGCAAATATTGCCACAGCCGTCAGCAACTTGATTCTCGCGGGCGGTCAAACTTTCCTCATTCAAAACTTGGCGATGCCGGGCAACGACTGGGCAACTGCGTTCAACTATTACCTGGCTTTCGAGCTTGGCGCTCTTGGAATGGCTAATCCTGATGCAAACATCATGATTCTGGATATGACCAAGTTTGTGGCGGATGTTGATAACTTCTCCGGAACGTGGATGGCCAACTGCGCAGCCAACCCGGCTGCCTGTGCCGGAACGACTTATGCCTGGTGGGATCAGGTCGGCGTTCACCCGACCACGGAAGTGCATATGCAAATCGCAGAGTACGCGGCTTCCAAGGTGGCCCCGGTTCCTGAACCGGCGACCATCAGCCTGCTGCTCGTCGGTCTTGCGGGTCTGGCCGGGGTAAGAAGAAAAATGAAATAACCTTCCTTTTTTTACGCAATTATTATTTCCAAAGAGCGGAGGCAAGTCCTCCGCTCTTTTTTTGGTGTTTTTTGCGGAAAGTCGCGGCAGTCTTTCGCTTTGACCACACCAGCGCTCGAAGGTCTGAAAAATGATCATTCTGATAGTCAGATTCGATAAATTTGACTATTATTGCGGTCAACCGGTCTTGCGCAGTATCGGGAGGCCCTTTTTGCCGGAGTAGTACATCCTGCAAACCATCCTTTATTCAGAGCTGCAAGGAGGATCATCCTGTGAACCGATTTTCAGTCGTCCTGTTCGCAATTTTATTGATGATGGGTA
>JAKAEB010000005.1 GCA_021818445.1 Planctomycetota bacterium | reverse complement strand
TTCCGATCTCTGGTCAAACGTGTATTCAATCGCCATGGGCACAAACGTTAAATGTGGACAAATCGCCGGCAGGTGTCCGATGCCCCTTTTCATTGCCACGGGGCGACTGCGCACATCGCGGAATCGTCCTTCGGGAGTCAGCCACAAAATGGCGTTCGGAGTGGAAAACACCCGGCCGCAAACTTCAATGAATTGCCGTGCACCCGACCGGGCATTGCGATCTACCGGAAAAAACCCCAATTTTTTCATTATCTTGTATTTATTCAAAGCTGCGGCATCGATAGGGGTGTAATGGCGGTAGCCGGCGTAGTGACGGGCTGCAAATAGCGCGCCGATGGCAGGATCCCACCACGAACTATGATTCACAAAAAATACGGTCGGGCCGCTAATAGCGGGTGCCGGCCCGTCGCGGTCACACCGAACGGCATGAAAATGCCGCCGCACATAACGGGGAATGTACCAGGCCGCCAAGGCCGCCAATTGTGCACCGTAGCTGGGTAAGGACGCGGTTTTAACGCCACCGGTATTCGTTGAGATGCTTTTCCTCACGCTGCTATTTTAGCCACCAAAAATTCTGGCGTGGCCTTTGTCATATTCGGCCACGATTACCTGCTTCCGATATATTTACTTCTGCGGTGCGCCTGCCAATCGCCGCCTCAGGTCATCGGCCAGCTCACCTGCCAATTGAGCACGCGCCACACGCCGACAGCCCGCATCATCCAGTATCCATGCACCGCCGGTCTTGTCATCCACCATGTCCAGCGTGTTGGCCACCATGACTTGTGCCCTGGATGCCAATCGGCTCGCCGAGGCGATTGCTATTAACTCCTGCTCTGTTACGCCAGCCTCCAATTTAAATTTATAAATCAATCCGTCATAGCCCCATTCCTGCCTCAAAAGATCCACGATTTTAGGATTTCGCATTCCTAAAATCGCAATTTGCTCATAGTCCGACTTAATCTTGCTGCCGCCGACTTCCTCCACCGTCCACCTGTAGCGGTTCGGATGGATACCGTCGGCTGGCTGCTCATCTACTATTTTTACGACACGAACGGGCCTGTAGTCGCTGACCGCAGCCGTCATAAATACCGCGGCCGGTCGGGCATGTATTAACTCTTTTAATTGGTCGGCAAGTTCGGCGCTGGTCGTAAATGACCGTATCGTCAATTTGCCCGGCAGGTGATCGGACGCCTTATACACCGGCGTCGCAGATCGCGCCAGCAGCAATGTCACATCCGCAAACGCGCGAACCGCATCTGCGATGGCCATGCCCGTGCGGCCCGTGAACGGATTGCCCCATGAGCGTACCGCATCAATCGGTTCGCTGGCACCTCCAGCAGTAACAATAACTTGGGGCAGATGTGTCATAACGAAATTCTAACCGCAGGCCGTTGGGCATGGGGTAAACCACGCGCACCATGCACTGAATTGACAACGATTACCGGCTACGGCGATTTTACGATCTTCATATTAAGCCAGCAGTATCGCTGCGATGGTAAGCGCGCCGAAAACCAGTCCCACTATGCCGTTGATCGTCATAAATGCCAAATTAATGCGAGAAATATCGTCCGGT
Source organism: Planctomycetota bacterium (assembly GCA_021818445.1). Lineage (GTDB taxonomy): Bacteria > Planctomycetota > Phycisphaerae > WQYP01 > WQYP01 > JAJZGD01. The sequence continues at coordinate 103,956 of JAKAEB010000005.1, read as the reverse complement.
TTTACCAACGATTGCTCTATCGCCAGAAGAATGGCCACGGCTATCCAACCGACCCAGTAAACCACTCCCAACGCTACGCCGCCACCCCACGCCAATCCAAACGCCGCCAGAGCCAGCAGTGTGCATCCATGACAGAGGCGGGATACGGCCAATCCCGTCTGTGGGCCGAAACGTGCAGGAAGTGAATGCAGTCGGTCGCGCCGATCAATTTCAATATCCTGCATGGCATATAGCAGATCAAATCCTGCCGTCCAGGTCGTCACGGCTATTGCCAGCCAGATAATCTGTGTGCTCAACATGGGGCCATGCGGTGGAACCAGCGCCACCCACGCACTTAGTGGAGCCAATCCGAGTGATGCCCCGATCACAAAATGGCACAGCCATGTGAAACGCTTGGTGTAACTGTAAAACGCTATAAACCCCAACACCGGCAGCGCCAGCATGGCGGGCCAGGGATTTTGAAACATCCCCCAAAAGGCCAGCGTAAAGGCGATGAACATCGCCGCCGATACGACCAACGCCGCCAGCATCCACCGCACCGATAGGGTACCGTTGACGCTGGGGCGATTCCGCGTGCGCGGATTGCCAGCATCAAATTTGCGGTCCACTAGGCGATTGAAAGTCATCGCAAATGTACGAGCACTCACCATGCACCCGATGATCAGCACCCATTGCGCGGCATCCGGCAACCCTTCTCCCGTTTGTCGCGCCGCCAGAAACATGGCTACCAGGGCGAATGGCATGGCGAAAATAGAATGCGAAAATTTAATTAAATCAAGAAATGTCCGCAAGGATGATCGCGTGTTCGTCCTTGACGCGGCGGGAGAACTGGCCGCGACCATCGGGGCTTGATTGGCGGCTGGCTGATTCATGACGCGCCCGCCCCGCGCCAGCGAATGTGCCATGTGTGCTCAACCCCCAGCAGATCAAGAACGCGGCCGGCCGTCATGGTAAGTAAATCATCAATACTCTGCGGCCTGAGGTAAAACCCCGGACTTGCCGGACAAATGATGCCTCCCGCCTCGGTCACCTGCACCATATTTTTAAGTTCAATGAGACTCAGGGGCATCTCGCGGTGGAGCAAAATCAACGGGCGACGCTCCTTCAACATTACCTGCGCGGCACGCGAAATAAGGTTATCGCCCAACCCGTGGGCAATCTGCGCCAGGCGGCTGCTGGAACACGGTACCACCACCATCCCGGCGCTTTGGTAAGACCCCGATGCGACGCAAGCCCCCACATCGTTGTACGGCAGAATGGAGATGTCATGGACCATTGAACTGCCCAAAATCGCATCCGCATCCGGCTGTTCCACCCCCAACTCATCATGCAATAGCCGCCGCCCGGCTGGCGAGATAATCAAATGCACCCGCCGATGGGCTTCCACCAGACCCTGAAGGATGCGGCGCGCGTATGGCGCACCCGACGCCCCGGTAATGGCCACAATAACAGGTATGTTGTCACTCATACTCGATTATCCTTTTGACGGCGATTCATTGACGGCATATTCATCGGTCAATTGCGTATCGACCATCCCATGTTCATTAAACCAATGGTAAATCTCCGGATGGCGCAAAAAATCATTCCCGTACTGTCGTCGCAATTCGTCACAGTAATCCCGCCCGCTGCAGTCCCGCAGATGATCCAGCAGTGTCATGGCCGCGAAAAACCATGTGGGTTTAGTACGTTCCGGCATGCGTGTGGAATAAACGGCAATATTTTCCCCGCCGATAAATTCCCGGCATCGTCGGCATTGCCATCGTGACCGAAAAATCCGGCGCATGACCGGCCTGTGTTCCGACGTCTCAGCCATGGCGCAAACCCCGATAACACGCGCAGATGCCCAGTGTCAGCGATTCATAAGTGACATCCGAAAAACCCGCGTTCGCCAAAGCATCGCATATCTTTTTACTCCCGGGAAATGTATCAACGCTGCGCGGCAAATAATGGTACGCACCGGTCTGATCGCGGCTGATCAGCGATGCCGTCGTTGGTACAATGTAATTAAAATATAAATTAAATATGCCGCGTACGAAGGCATTCGGAGGGGTGGTAAATTCCAGTATCACCAGCCTGCCTCCCGGGCGGAGCACACGAAAAAATTCTTCAATCGCTTTCTCCCATCTATCCACATTGCGAAGCCCGAACGCGATGGAAACGATATCCACCGAACCATCGGAAAGTGGCAAACGAGTGGCATCGCCATCCGAAAAGGCCAGTAAACGCCGGGCATGGTTGCGTTCCGCTTTACTTAGTGCGCCACAGATCATCGGATGGCAGAAATCCAGTCCCACCACTCGCTTGGCACCCGCGTGGGCAAAGGCCAGCGACAAGTCGCCCGTTCCGCATGCGATATCCGCCACAATATCGGTTGGCTGCACCTGAGCTTTGGCCACCGCCCGCCGACGCCAAAGATGGTCGATTCCCATTGAATGAAGGTGATTATTCAGGTCATAAGCCGGAGCGATGGCGGCAAACATGGCCTGCACGCGGGCCGATTTATCAGACGGCAGATGCGGATTGGCCAAATTGCTATCGTTCCAGAGACGCTCGGTACGCCCAATACCTCGCGCCGCCTTTCCAGTCGCTGCTACCGGCTGTGTTTCAACCTCCGAGTCCATACCGCCATTATAGCGGCGGGAACGTCCCCGGGTGTCCCCACCCGCAGCCGCCGATAAACAAATACGGACCACCTCCCCATGTCCACAAAACTTCTCAGTCATTAAATGGTTCGGTGCCGGGTGCCGGAAAACTTTTCAAAGGCTTTGCCTGCCGGCATGGATCGTCACCGGACCCAGCAATCCCGACGGATGCACTGGCCATTGAGCCGCGTTGAACGGATGATAGGTTATACTTACGAAGTTAATATCATTAAATACCCGCCACGGGATGTGTTGACGATCCATATACCGGATGCGGTTGGCTGAAAGATTGGTTACCTCCACTTCCAGCATGTTGCCGACCGGTGCCAGATCCGTAAGCACCACCTGAAAGGGGGCTTGAATCAGCGTCGATATCCCCACCCCATTGAGCCGCACGCGTGCCGACTCATGGACCTCACCAAGATTCAGCACCCACGGTCCAGTGCCCGGCGGTCGGTCGAAGCGGATCGTATAGCGCGCTGTGCCAGTGAAATATTGCGCCTGTTCATCGCCATTGTCGGTCCATGACCGCAGTGCATGGCAGTTGTACGCTTTTGGTAAAGTCGGGCCACCATCAATAAATTCCACCCTCCACGGACCTTTTAAATGCGCCATTGCACGCCCGGCCTCAATAAATCGGTATGGGGACGCTCCCACCGGCGGCAGGTTGGGCATAGTCCTTAGCAGCAAAGATCCGTGCGGTTCGATCTGGATATGCAGTGTCGGCCTTCCCGCCGCGTCGCGCTGCACCTTCGCCATGCCCGTTTCACCGGTCAGGGCATTCATGATGACCACCCCCGTCGCTGGTGCCGCCAGCGTCAGGTTACCCCGGAACGGCCGGTCTCCATCCCATGCGAGGAAATAAGTGCGGCTTTCACCGTCGCGCCGCCGAATGAACGTCATTCCATGATGATCAACCAGCGTTTCACGCTCGACACCCGCCCGGTGCAGGGCTGCGGCCGGTGACCCGCGAAAAATTCGCCCCGCACCCATTGCAACCTCGCTTATGCCGTTCGCCTTGCTTTGGGCCGACGGCACGCGGGCCGCCAGGGCGGCCATTTTCTTCCGCTCGGTCGCCAGCCGGTGCATCCCCGGCGGTTGCGTGGGTATCGGTCCGTCAAAAATAATAGTCGCACCATGTCGGGCAAGATTCATTAACTGTTCAAGCGTTGCGGCCGGCATGTACTCCGTTTTGGGTACGACCACCGCCTTATACACGCCACCGGGCGTATGAATGCCATGCTGGTCGGCACTCGTACGCAAAAGCTGCGCATCAGAAATGTAATCAAAGCCGTAGCCATGTTTCCATAATTGCCGCGCCGTGCGGCCAATCGATCGGCGGTAAAACCATTGCGGAACCGCGCCAGTGGTTTGATATTGCCCCAGACCATGCGGATCGTGCCATTGATCAAAAATTGGCCAATACAACAGCACGTCGTTATCCGGCTTGCCGGCCTGCAGAAGGCTCTGGCAGCGGGCAATGTATTCATTAAGCGCGACGGAATCGCGCCATATCCCCATCCGCCCGTTGTAATCCACCGAGGCGTACCACAGCCAGCCCGGCCAACGTGGGTTTGCTTCCTCCGGCGAATAACATGTGCCCTGATAAAAAATATGATTGATGCCGCCAACTAAGCACCGGTCCACAACCCGCTTCATGGTGGCAAGGGTAATGGTGAAGTGTTCACCCAGCCAAGTGAAGGTTTCCGATGATGCCAGCGCCCGCCCGGCCACATGCGCCGCCGAAGATGCAAACTTGGCGAAAAGCGGATCGCAATACCAGCCGTTGCGGTCAAGGACGCTGTCCTCGGTCTCGGGGATATCGGCCATGGCGTAGAAATCAAGCAAATTCGTCGGCGATCCATGCGCCTGATTCCGCGCAAGCATCCCATGCTTATGCGCCCATTGCACCCAGATCGGGAATACCTCATCACTGATGAGCTCCGACACGGTTTGCCGATAGTCCGATTTAACCCGGCCAATGGTGTCGTGCCTGCCCACACCGGCGAGTGCCAGCAGGTGCTCCTCCAACCGGTAGCCGCGCCTCTGCGCAAAGCGATCAAAAAAATCCGCCGACCACTCCCCATATCCACCCGGAACCCCCGAATTGTATTCATATGAATCATGAAACATGGCGCGTGGATGGGCGGCATCCGTCGCGGCGAACGCCCGGGTGAATTTCCGCAGGTAGTGTGTCATGGCCGGTGGGTAAATGGTGTTCAGCATCATGCCGTGTCCGCCGGGCGCAGCACGTTTGACGTGGCTGCCCGGATGACCCACCAGCACTACCAGCGTCCACTGCCCGGCCGGCCGAGGCCAGGTAATCGAACCACCACGCTGAAAATGGTGCCGCGGGACCTCCACCTGCTTGTCGGTATCTGAAAAAGCCCGGGCGTAAATGACGTTATCGCGCAGCGACGGTACACGCCATGGTTCATGCTGGGCGTTGGGAGCTTTAATGGCGATGGGCCGAGCGTATAAGCTGGCATATGCCCCCGTGATATCTGGCCCGCCCATATTCCATCCCGTGCCCGTGGTCATATCCACCCCCATCCGGAACTGATGGGCACCTTGGATGTCAAAATCAAGCATCTCCATCCAGCGCCGGGATAAATAGGGTATGTAATGATCCTCCCAACCCTTGGCACCATAGATGGGTGTCACTTCCAGACCGCCAAGGCCGGCCGCATGGTACCGGTGCAACTCCGCCGCCAGATTTTTCGGGTCAACGGCCGAACCCATCCACCAGTAGCGTGTCCATGGGCGGTTTTGCTCCGTCATCGGTGGCCAGGCCAGCGCCTGCATCCCGGAATGACCACGACCAACGGCTGCCGCACGCGCCAATGAACCACGCGCCGCTGCCGCCGCCGCAGAAAGCATAAAATTCCGCCGGGACATACCCGGCATCTTGGACATGATCGATACGCTCCTTATTGTGGTGGTGAGTGGCTGCCCTGCTGCAAGGGGCGGTTTACCACCTACCGAATCTGATTCCAATGCCGATCGGCATCTACATGTTCTACGCGTGGCAGTTTACCACCAATTATCATATTTTCATAAATAAAATGCCTGACATATACCAAAATTTCCATCGTTTACGTACCATTGGCGATATCGATGTAAATCTTTCAATTTACCCATAAAGTGGGGGAGTTCAGCGTTGCAGGCCAAAATTCGCTCGGCCGCATGGCGCTTCTCCGGATGGTAGAAAAAAGAAAATGATGCCGCAATTGCCACTCGACGCCGTCGTCGCTATGCTCAAGCGCGCGTGAAAAGTTTTCGGGGTGTGTTTCGCGGCCATTCGTGCTCAGCCGCGTCGGCGGAGATCTGGCACATGAAAATTAATCGGCGTTTATTACTTCAGGGCATAGGTGCCGCGGCATTGATGAGGAGTGCCAAGGCTGTGCCGGTGCAGGGCAAACCTTTACCGATGAGCAATTGCCGGGTTGTCACACACGGATTTAGCCCGGCCGCAGTTGTCCTGGCATCTTCTGTCAGCACGGCGGATATTGTGGTTGATCCCGCCGATTTCCGCGTGGCGCATATTGCCGCCCACATGCTGGCAGATGATGTGGAACGCATCACGGGCAAACGACCGGCGGTGAAAGAAGCGGCCCCCGCCACCCATCATGCTGTCATTATCGGCACGGTTGGCCAAAGCCACTGGGTGGATCGCCTGGCGAAGGAAAACAAAATTAATATTTCGCGGCTCCATGGCAAATGGGAGGCGAGTTTGTGGCAAACCGTTGACCATCCCTTCCCGGGTGTAGATCGTGCCTTGGTAATTGCAGGAAGCGATCGGCGCGGAACGGCCTATGGCGTTATGGACCTGTGCGATGCCGCGGGTGTGTCGCCATGGTATTGGTGGGCCGATGTGCCTGTCCGCAGGGCGGAAATTGTGGCCGTTTCAGCCGGTCGGCGGGATGGCGGTGCCCCGGGCGTGAAATATCGGGGCATTTTTATTAATGATGAAGATTGGGGCTTCGAGCCATGGGCCGCCAAAACGCTGGATCCCAAACTCGGCAATGTGGGGCCCAAAACCTATCATCGTGTGTTTGAATTGATGCTGCGGTTGAAGCTCAATTATCTCTGGCCGGCCATGCATACCTGCTCAACACCCTTTGCCGCCATTGCGGAAAATTCCGAATTGGCCAATGACTACGCGATTGTGATGGGGTCATCGCATGTCGAGCCGATGCTGGCCAATCCGGCGTCATTTCTCAATGGACCCAACCGCCGGAAGGATGGCCCCTGGAATTTTGTCACCAACCGCAGACGAATTATGAATTTCTGGCGGCAGTCCGCCCGGACCCGCGGAAAATATGAAGCCATCTGGACCATCGGCATGCGCGGACCCTACGACAGCCCATTAGAAGGCGTTCACACTCTCACGCAGGAGCGGTCGCTGGTCGAAAAAATCTTCGGCCTTCAGCAGCGGCTCATTGACAAGTACGTCACCCCGCGGTGGGGGCCGGTGGCTGAATGCTATGTGCCGTACAAAGAGGCCCTGCTGGTTTTCAATTCGGGCCTTGAGGTGCCGCCGGATGTAACCCTTGTCTGGCCCGACAATAACTTCGGCTATGTGCGTCAGCTCTGCAATCCGCAGCAGCGCCAGCGTCCGGGAGGCTCAGGCGTGTATTACCATATTGAATATCTGGGCCAACCGCATTCCTACTGCTGGCTTAATACCACACCGCCGGCGCTGATGTGGGAAGAATTGAAAAAGACTTGGGATAATCAGGGGCGAACGGTCTGGGTGATCAATGTCGGCGGCATTAAACCCCGTGAGATCGGGGTGGATTTTGCCGCCCGAATGGCGTGGAATCCGGCGGCCAGCGGCCCGGATACGCAAGCTCATTTTCTCAGATCGTTCGCGCAGCGGGTCTGTGGTCGGGCAAGTGGCGATGCAATTGCCGATTTAATGCAGGAATATTATTGTTTGGGCCAGATTCGCAAGCCGGAATTTATGAATCGCGCCTGGGCGTCGGAACTCTCCAACGCGCAGGCCTCCGACCTGCTGCGGCGCTATCACGCGCTGATCGACACCGAGACACGCATCAGCATCGAGATTCCATCTTTGGCTCGTAACGCCTATTTTCAACTTTTTGCCTACCCCGCCCAGATGCTGGCGGCCACTGGATTAGTATTCATGTACGATCGCAATGCCCGTCTGGGTATTGGCAGTAAGGCGGATAATCAGCGGCAGGTCAGGCACTGGCGCACGTTCATGGAACGCCAAGTCTGGTGGTACAACCATAAGCTCGCCGACGGCAAATGGAGGCATTACGCCACCATGGGTGGAACAACTTATCGTGCGCCGTGGGCGGCAGTGCAATGGCCGTGGCTCGAGTCACAGCAGAATGTGCCCTTGGCCAGACCGCGAAAGTCGCCGCTGCTGACCGTTTCGGCGGCTGACTGCATTCATCAAACCCGTGGCACTCACGGTCAATGGGTACGCATCGGTGGCCTGGGCTGGTCGGGGGAGGCGATGGCGCTGTGGCCGGCTGTCCCGCAGAACCGGTGGAACCCGGAGCACGGACTGAAAAACGCCCCGCAACTCCGCTACCAGCTTCACCTCCCCCATGCGGTAGCCCGGGCGTCAATCGTGGCGCATGTGTTGCCCACCTATGAGCTTTACCCCGGTATGCAGTTGCGCATCGCCATGCAGTGGAACCATCAGTCCGTCAATGTCCTGGCGGTTCCGTACGCCTCGAGTGAAACGCGCGTTAACAGCATTCCGGTCCGACGGCATGGTGTATTAAATAATCACATCCCGTTGCAGATGAATGTCGGTGCCATTGCATCCGGACATCACACACTGACTCTCTACGCCGTTGACCCCGGCATTGTACTGGACCAAATTACCGTCGAGGCGGAAACGAATTGATCTGGTATGGTGCCGCTGCGATACTGGCTGCGGATTGGTGATGGGGCACTGGAACGTGCGCCGTGGGCGTTAAGTGTGTTCATCGAGTTTAAGGTGAGTAGGACTTATGAAATTAGGACTCGGGCTTTATCGCCACGCCCTTACTGCCGAAAATTTTCGTTTTGCCCGCCAATGCGGTTGTACTCATATCGTTGCGCATCTGGTCGATTACTTCAAAGGTGGATCGCACTCTGCGCACGATGATCAACCAACCGGTGGGCTCGATGGCTGGGGCGTGGCCGGCGACCCCGATCAACTCTGGTCGCTGGGGTATCTGCAATCAGTGGTGGCCGCCGCCGGGAATGAGGGGTTGAAAATAGCCGCCATTGAAAATTTCGACCCCGCTTTCTGGTACGACGTTCTGCTCGATGGCCCCCGACGCGATGCCCAGATTGAAAACTTAAAATCGTTGATTCGCCGCATCGGGCAGGTCGGCATTCCGTGTGTCGGATACAACTTCAGTCTGGCGGGTGTGGCGGCGCGAATTACCGGGCCAATGGCGCGCGGCTATGCGATCGCTGTGGGTGTGGATGGCGGAAGTGATCAGCCCATCCCCAACGGTATGGTATGGAATATGATCTACGACCAGCATGCCCCTGCCGGTTATATGTCTCCCACCACATCGGAACAGTTATGGGATCGGCTCAGTCGCTTTCTGTCAGATATTCTGCCCGTGGCTGAAGAGGCGGGTGTCACGCTCGCCGCGCATCCCGACGATCCACCCTTTGCTGAACTGCGCCGTACCCCTCGACTGGTTTATCAGCCGGCGCATTATCAACGTCTATTGGATGCGAATAAAAGTGGCCGCAATCAGCTTGAGTTTTGCGTAGGATCAATCGCAGAAATGACTGAGGGTGATGTATACGACGCGGTCGACCATTACAGCCGGGCCAATAAAATTGCCTATGTCCATTTGCGTAACGTGCGCGGCAAAATACCGAGTTATCGCGAGACCTTTATCGACGATGGGGATGTGGATATACGCCGCGTGCTGACCATCCTGCGTCGCAATAAGTTTGACGGAGTTATCATTCCCGATCACACTCCGCAAATGTCGTGCGATGCCCCATGGCACGCGGGCATGGCCTTCGCGTTGGGGTACATTTGCGCGGCGTTGCAATCTTTGCCATGACGGCGCAAGCCAGCTTCAGTTCTGAACGCTACATTTCTTCCAAAACCGGAATCCCCAGCAGATCATTCAAGCCAACTTCCAATACCGCCTGTGTCACCCGGCACAAAATAAGGCGGCTTTTGACGGTGGCTGGATCGGTCGCTTTGAGAACGGGGCAATTTTCATAAAATGCCGAGAACAGCCCGCTAAGTTCGTACAAATACGTGCAGATGCAGTGGGGCTTCAGATCGCGGGCCGCGATTTCCACCACATCGGAAAATTTCAGCAGGTGCCGGGCCAGATCCAATTCTGCCTTTTCCACCAAATCCAGCCGGGCCTCGGTGAAGTCCACGGCACCGGCCTTACGAAAGATGCTGCAGATGCGGGTGTATGCATATTGCAAGTAAGGTCCGGTGTTACCCTCAAATGAAAGGATTCGCTCCCAGACAAATTCATAATCACCGGTGCGGTCCTGCTTCAGATCGGCATATTTGACAGCGCCAATCCCCACAGCCTGTGCAATATGGCGCTGCTTTTCCGGGCTTAGTGACGGATTTTTTTCCGCTACCACCCGGGCCGCCCTCTCCACCGCCTCGGCCAGCAATGCCCGCAACTTGACGCTTTCACCCGAGCGGGTTTTGAACGGCTTGCCATCTCCCCCCAGAATGGATCCGAACGCCGCATGTATTAAATCAACCAACCGCCCGGTCTGCGGATGCACGTGCCATCGCATCGCACGAACCGTATCAAACACCATGTCAAAGTGCTGCGACTGCCGGGCGTCCGTTGTGTATATCACCCGGTCGGCATGCCAATTCTCATTGAGTGGCTTTTGATCCTCCGGTGCCAGTTTGTCTTCCGTAATACGGAAGTGCAGGGCCGCCAAGTCCGTTGTCGCGTATAGATATGCGCCGTCGGCTTTTTGAATAATCAGCGGCAGCGGCTTTTTATCTTTATCGACATAACCCGGCAAAAACACGCACACTGCACCGTCGGATATGGCGGCAAATGGCCTCTGCACCGGACACGGCAGTTGTGCGTCGGAGAGCCGCTCCAGGGCCTGCGGGCTTGCCAAGGCACCGGCAGCCTCCGCCCGGTCATCCGGTGGGGAAACCGCCAGTTCCTTCAGTGGCAAATTATTATCCGTGCCGTCGAGGGCCGTATCACCGCCGCCACCGCCAACATCGAGTGCCTCGGTGATTTGTTCCACAACGCCGGCGAGGCGGGGCGCGTAAAAACTTTCGCCGCGTTCATCCTGCGCCGTGAGTTTCAGCCCCAGAAATTGAAATATCTCCGATGCGTGCCGACGGCTCTCATTATGTATTTGCCGCCAAAGGGCCAGCGCCTGTGGCTCACCGGCCTGCAAGGCAACGACCGCGCTGCGGGCATCAACGGCAAATTGCGGGTCTTCCTTGTCGCGTTGTGCGGCCTTTTTGTAATACGCATCGAGATCTTCAATCGGCGGGAATGTACCGGTTTGCATCTGCACTTCCTGTGCATATCGAATCAGCATGCCGAACTGCGTGCCAAAATCGCCAACATGGTTCTGCCGTACCACCCGATGTGCCTGAAATTCCAGTATGCGACTGATCGCATCGCCAATGATGCAACTGCGCAGATGACCGACATGCATCTCCTTGGCAATATTCGGTCCGGCGTAATCCACCACAATCGTGTGCCGATTGGTGGCCTCCGGAACGCCACCGCGTGCCAGCGCCGCAGTTTCCGCAGCGATCGCCTCGATACGACGGCTGATAAAGCCGGTCTGCAACTTAAAATTAATAAACCCGGGGCCGGCAATCTGCGGCGGCTGGCAGAGGTCTTCGACATCGATGTGTTCAACGATGCCCGCGGCCACCTGTCGCGGTGGAATACCCAGAAGTTTCGCCAAGGCCATGGCCGAATTGCACTGATAATCGCCAAATTTCGGGTCACCCTCTTTGACGACCGCACTTGACGCATGTTCAGCGCCAAATGCCCTACCGATGGCCAGCGCGCAGCGCCGCCTTAATTCCGCCTCGATGGATATCACTTATTTCCTCTTCTTCACGGATGTTGTCTTCCTGCTTCCGCCCACCTTGGCACGGCTGGCAGGAAGTGCGGCTTTCACAGATTTCGGCGCTGTTTTTGTCCTGCCGGTGGCTTTGCCTTTCAAGGCCTTTTTAATCGACGCCTTCGGCCTCGATGGTTTCGCTTTGGCCTGTTGCGGCTTTGACGATGTTTTTCCGGGTGCTTTTGCCTTTAATGCGGAAGTTTTGGATTTCAGTTTGCCGCCCTTGGCCTGGCCGCCAGCGGTTGATCGCTTCTGGGGGGTGGCGGGCTTGGGTCGGGCTTTGCCACCCTGCGAGGCTGTTCCCTTCCCGCCGCCAGTACGCTTCGTCCCGAGTTTTTTTGCTTGGACAGCGGTCTTGGCCTTTACCGCCGGCCTGGGCTTTTTTTTGTTAATGGTTTTTTGGGATGGCGCTTTTTTGGCGGATGCCTTCTGGCGTGCTGATTCCGGTCTATCATCCCGTGCTGCGCCCGCCCCGCGCGAACCGCTGCCTTCCCCCGTCACCTCAATGGAGATCGATTCGTAACTGATGGATCGGTCATCAGGCGGCGCGGCAATTCCCTCGATGTCGTCCGTCTCATCCGATGGCCGCAGTGACAGATCGTCCTCCGAAATTGATGATTCACCCGGCATATCCATTAATACTAATTCATCATCAGCTTCGACGGCCGCGTCAATCACCTCCTGTATCGCCTCCAGCGCTGCTGCGGTCTGGTCGCTCTGCGGGGTTGCGGTGGCAGGTATATCCAATGCCACCTTGGGGCAATCTCCCCAGAGCATCTCAAGATCGTAAAATGCCCGGCTGGGGGGATCAAAAAGGTGCACCACCACGTCCACACAGTCAATAAGAATCCACTTACCTGCTTCGGCACCGCTGGTGCGCCATGGCTTAAAGCCCATCTGCCCGCCCAAGTCGGCAATCTGCTCGGCTACGGTTGCCATTTGCCGGGGTGATGTGCCGGTGGCAATAAGAAAATAATGGGTAACCTGCGATCGTTCAGATACATCAAGCAGTACCACATCCGTGCAGCGCGTGGCGGCGGCCAATTCAGCGGCGGCCTTGGCAAATTCCAAGTCGGCTCTTGGAAGGGGCGATTCACTCATGGCGGTTCTCCTGGTTAGCAGTTCGCACACGCGGTTCATACACCGGGCTGTCCGATGCGTACCAAAGCATCATAACATCAAGAGTTTCCCATAAAACAGCGCCGGCAGCCAGTCTGTGCGTCGATGTCCACCACCGACCCGCGTCCCTGGACTTCAATCGGCAACGGTTGTAAATGCGTGCCCGTCGCAATGACGGCCATCAGACCCTTTGCCAGTGGCACGCCGGTCGTGTTTTATGTTGGTCTTCCATTGGCTTTTTCGGGGCGATTCCCGATGAGGAGTCTGTCCGGGCAATGCTATACGTTTTCTTCTTCGCGGCTTTCCAGCAGGCGGTACCCAACGCCTCGCACGGTGTGCACCATCCATTGGTAGTCGCCAAGTTTTTTCCGCACCGCCGTTACGTGTACATCAATAGCCCGATCCGTCACATACACCTCGCTGCCCATCACGCGTGCGGTGAGTTGATCGCGGGATAGCACCCGTCCTCGGGCCAAGGCTAAAGTCATCAGCAGCTTGAATTCGGTTGGTGTTACGTTCACCGGTTTGCCGCCGATGGTGATTTCATGACGGGCTTGATCAATAAGCATGGGGCCCGCGTTTACGTGTTGCGGCGGGGAGTCCGCATTACTCTTGCGGCGCATCACCGCATTGACCCGGGCCAGAAGCACACGCATGTTGAACGGCTTGGTAACGTAGTCGTCCGCACCCAGGGAAAGCCCCACGATAATGTCGGTCTCATCACCCCGGGCAGTAAGCATGATGATGGGGATGGAGGCCGTTTGCGGATCCCCCTTCAGGCGGGTGGCCACATCCTGCCCGCTCATGCCGGGCATCATTAAATCCAGCAGGATCATGTCCGGCAGTTGTTTGCGGGCCATCTCAAGACCCAGCTTGCCGTCGTGGCACGCCGCAACTTCGTAGCCGTGGCGAACCAGATTCATGGATATTAATTCGACGAGATCTCTCTCATCATCCACCACCAGAATCTTTTTCTTCCGCGACATATCCACCCGATCCAATCCCGACACCATTCCGCCGGAGACATAACAATCGGCAACAACCCTTGATATGTCAATGCTCTTGGGGGGTTCAAATGAAAGGTTAATCGTTTCTTAGCAATTGGATAACCAAACGTTAAACGAACGACCGGTCCGCCCGGATTAACTGGTCAGTCGATTTCTTTGTTATAAAGTTCACGCATTCGGCCGCAAACCCTTATAAAGTCGCGCCGGTCGGTCTCGGACAATTCCGCCAGCAATTCACGGGTGCGCGTCAACCGCGAATCGCGAAATTCTTCGTACAGCTTGCGGCCGTGGTCGGTGATGATGACATCAATTTTGCGACGGTCTTCGCGATTCAATTCACAGGCCACCAAGGGTTGATCGAAATCCTCTTCCAAACTGCGGATGATCCGCGACATCTGGGCCGGTGCCACCGCGATGGTGCGAAGGATATCACCCACAGTCTGATTTTGCGGGCTTTGTACCAGACTTTCCAACGTCAAGAATTGTGCTTCGGAGAGTTCTTCGGCCCGGCCGCGACGCGACTTCAATCGCTCTTTCCATGCGACGATGGTCAACGCAAAAATCTCCTCTGCCATCGCATAAATCGAATTTTGGTCATTTTCTTCCGGCATTTTAGCTCCAACAGCGGCCTAAATCGTTGACAAATCCAAACTTTCTCGATTGTAGAATAAATCGCACAGGTTGCAACTTGCTTTGATCCGCCGAATTTCTTACCCTTTCAGGTGGTAGGTAACGGTTATCGGGACTAAAATAGTGTCGGTCACCAACTTAAGGAGAGGCCCTATACCATTGCTCTCCTTGAAATCGGTGGGCGGTGAGAGCGTTTAGCTGAAGGGGGATGTTTGAATGGCGGATTTTTTCAACGCTACGCCAGGCCGTGAGAATCAAAGAGTTTTGCACCAGCAACATGCTTTGAGACTCCTGGACCGGCAGCGGGAAGTTACGAATGAAAATTGACCAACGGTTTGCAGTTGAGAACAGTACGGAAATATTCTCCGGGGCGGAGCTTATTCTCAAAGGCTGCCTTGAAACCCCCGGCGGCGTCGCTTTGCTGACGGGTTATCCGGGGTCGCCGGTGGCGGGCTTTTTTGATTCCTGCTTCGACATTGCGCCCCTGCTGAAGGAAAAAGGCGTCTGTGCCAAGATGGCCAACAATGAGGCCATCAGCGTCGCCATGCTCAACGGTGCCCAAATGGTGGGCGTTAAAGGCATTGCCGTATTTAAATCGGTTGGACTGCACGTCGCCGCCGACGCGCTGGCCCTCGGTAATCTCGCTGGTATCCCCAAACCGACCGGCGGCGCGGTGATCGTATCGGGTGACGACCCTTGGAGTGATTCAACCCAGGTACCGGCTGATTCACGCTTTCTTTATGAACATCTGCGCGTGCCTGTCATTGAACCAAGCACCCCCCAGGAACTGAAAGATTGGGTGCCGCACTGCTTTGATCTTTCCGTCGCCAGCAGTTTGTACATGGGCATGATGGTGACCGTCGCCCTTGCTGACGGTGGCGGCACTGTGCAGTGCTATCCCAACCAGTGGCCAACCATCAGCACCAACGACCGCATCGCCATTGAAACCGCCAAGTTGC
This sequence comes from Planctomycetota bacterium, assembly GCA_021818445.1. GTDB lineage: Bacteria > Planctomycetota > Phycisphaerae > WQYP01 > WQYP01 > JAJZGD01. The sequence continues at coordinate 88,509 of JAKAEB010000005.1, read as the reverse complement.
CGGTGGAAACCACCGTGCTGCTGCCGCCCCGGAGTTGGCGTCAGGAATTGACATTTGAAACGCGTTTTGCAAAACTTCTGGCCCGCTGCCGCGAATTGGGGCTTTCCCGCATTGCATACCCCATCGAACGGTCATGGCGCGGGGGGCGTGCGGAGCGCGCGCCGGTGGGTTTTGTAGCCTCCGGCATGTCGTACACCATGCTGGTCCATGCCCTGACGGATATGGGCCTTCTGGGGCAGTTTCCCATCCTGAAACTGGCGGTCAGCTATCCCGTCGACACCACACTTGTCGACGAATTGGCCCAGATGTGCGAACGTGTCGTCGTGGTGGAGGAACGCCGCAGCTTTATTGAAAAACAAATAGCGGAACACATCACCCGATGCCGCCAGCGCGATGGGGATTCTCCCACCGCCCGGATTCAACTGTGGGGTAAAACATTTCCCAAGGATATGCCGGGTATACCGGCGGTGCGGGGGCTGCACCCCTCGATGCTCATTGAATTACTTACGCGTTTTCTCCGTGATACGCCCAACATTCCGCATGAACTTTCCAATGGGCGGCTCACGCAGGAACTGGAAACCATCGAGCTTGCCGGTCAGGCCACCGACCCGGTACCGGTACGCACACCCGCGTATTGCCCTGGCTGCCCGCACCGCGATTCTTCCAGCGCCTTGCTGGAAATACGAAAAAACCTGCTGGACCCTGAATACATGTCGCGCAATTATGGTCTGGGGCCGATCGATCTGGTCGCCCACGGCGACACCGGCTGCTACACCATGATGATGTTTGAACCCAACAAACCCCTCATGCACAATTACAGCGGTATGGGCCTCGGCGGTGCCACCGGCGGGGGCGTTGATCCGTTCATCCGCAACAAACAGATTGTATTTATGGGCGATGGCACCTTTTTCCATTCCGGTCAGGTCGCCATCGCCAACTCGATCAATCAGGGGCAGGACATCACCTACATCATCCTGGAGAATAAAACCACCGCCATGACGGGCCACCAGCCCAACCCCACACTGCAGGAGGATATCTTAGGCAACATGGTGCTGGCGCACGATATCGAACGCATCGTGCGATCCATGATCCCCGAGGCGGCCGGCATGCTGCGCATCAACGGCAAAGATGGCCGCCAGGAGCCACAGGCCCGCGTCATCCGCTTTGATCCATCCCAGCGCGACGAATACAAAGAGATGCTCGAACGCGTCATTTTGGAAGATGGCGTAAAGGTGATGATTGCCGACAAAGAGTGCGGTATCACGTTCAACCGTCGCAAACATCGCGCGGAAGTGCAGGAAAAGAAAGAACACGGGTTTGTCCGCCAGAAGACCTACATGAACGTGGCGGAAGAGGTGTGCGAATATTGCCTTGAATGCACCAATCAGACCGGTTGCCCCGCCCTGAAAGTGGTAACAACCGACTATGGTTCCAAAATACAGACCGACTTCACCACCTGCGTCAATGACGGTGCCTGCGCCCGCATCCACGCCTGCCCCAGTTTTGAGCAGGTAGTCGTCACGCGGAAGCGCCCACCCCGTATGCCCGATGAAGTGGTCGATCTCACCGGCATGCCGGAGCCGCCAGTACTGAAAATGTCGGAGCAGTGGCGCTGCTACCTGGCCGGCGTCGGCGGTATGGGAATCGGCGTAGCCGGTGAGATATTGGTGCGGGCCGGCCACAAAGAAGGCTATCACATTAATTTCATCGACAAAAAAGGCCTGGCTATCCGCAACGGCGGTGTTTTCAGCCAGTTGGTCTTTTCCCGCGATCAACACTCCACTTCCGCCATCACCCCCTTTGGCAAGGCGGATTTACTCATCGGCATTGACGCCGTGGAAGCGGCGCGGGCGATTTCACCCACCGATTATCTGCGCGTCGCCTCGCCCCGGTACACACGGGCGGTCGTGAACACGGGCAAGACCGCCACCATATTTTCGCTGCTGGGGCGGGAAGATTTCTCCCCCGAGGCATTGGCCGCCACGATTGAAAAACAATGCAAACCGGGCGGATTTTTCAGCTTTAACGTCAGCGATTTGTGCGAGCGCCTGCTTGATTCCAAACTCTACGCCAACATTATGATGCTGGGCGTTGCCTATCAATTGGGCTTTATCCCCGTGTCATACAAAAGTATTACATGGGCCATCCGCCATGCCGTCCGACGCGAATTTGAACGCAACTACCGGGCATTTAATATCGGGCGGAAGATCGTATTGCGGCCCGATCTTTTCGGCGTCGCAGCGCCCCGCGATATTGAAACCGTCCCCGATGCCGTGGAACGCAAAGCCAAGATTCTTATTGCCAGTTCCATCTGGGGACGCCGCAATGCAGATGCCTATCGGGCCATGACACGCGAGGCCATTGAACGCATGCCGCTGCTGGATGAATCCGCCAAACGCGATTTCGTCATCCGCGTCTTTGATGCCATTCAATGGGGCACACTTCCCTACGCCCGTGGCTATGTGTCGCGCATCGTCAAAACCTACCAGCAGGACAACGCCGAGCGTAATTTTGCCGCCACCCGCGCCGTCATCTGGAATCTGGCCAAGGTAATGATGATTAAAGACGAAATCTACGTGGCGTTAATGTACACCAGCCCTGAAAAATACCGCCGCGATCGGCGACGTTTTAATGTGAACCCGGCCAACGGCGACAAAATCACCTACCTGCACCTGAACCGCCCGGAATTCGATATCGGCGGCCTGAAGATACGCTTCTCGATGAAGGGCCGCGATTGGCAAATGCGCGTCATGCGACATTGTCGCTGGGTGCGGAATCTGCTGCCGGCCTGGCATGCCAAAGAGAAAAACTTCCGCGATTGGTACTCCCGTCTGGTAGACACATGCGAACTTCATGAACCGTGGCTTTACAACCTCTGGCTGGATATCCTCAAAACGCCCGAACCGGTCACCGGCTACCGCGAGGTGCGTTACCCCAAGATGGAAGCCGCCGAAAAGCGGGTAAAGGAACTGGAGGCGGCCATTGCCGCCGGCCGCAATGACAGTCGCTTGCGCAATCCTCCGCGCACCTACAATCTGACTAATCAGGTAATGGGTACATTCCGGGGCGGCAACTGATGTTTCCAACCCTCGTTTATCCTTCCGACGCCGGTCCGGCAAGGTGGAACCATGTCTGAAACCAGTTCGGCGGCGGCGTCGGTGGCCGTCGAAGGGAAATCGAGTTTATCCGGTGCGGCCGGTAAATCCGTCCTGTCATGGATTCGCTTCCTTGGTGTTGCGGGTGTTGGTGCTTCGCTCGATCTCTGGACGAAATATCTCGCATTCAAAGACCTCGGATATCATCCGCACCAGCCTCCCATGGCCATCATTCCCCATGTGCTCTGGTTAAAGACGACCCTCAACGGGGGGGCGGTATTCGGCATCGGGCAGGGGCTTTCGTTGATGTTTGTGGCCATCAGTCTTATCGCGATTGCCTTTGTCGTGTATGTATTTTTCAGCAGTCATCGGCGCCACTGGGTGGTGCATATTGCCCTGGGTCTGATCCTTGCCGGCGCTATTGGCAACATGTACGACCGCATTTTTAATCATGGCATGGTCCGCGATTTCATCCTGCTGGCGCACTGGCCATGGATATTTAATATCGCCGATTCCATGCTCTGCGTCGGTGTCCCGCTGCTGGTACTTTGCTGGCTGCTGTTGCCCGGCCCGCGCTATCGCAATCATCACACCACGGAGAACAGCATTGCCTGAAGCCCGCCCGCGCACCTTTCCGGCCATTAAACGCCTGCTGACCGCCATCGAGTCGCGATCCGCGGTTGTCGGTGTGATCGGCCTTGGTTATGTGGGACTGCCCCTGATTAGGGCATTTTGCGCCGGCGGCCTCAAAACCGTCGGCTTCGATGTTGACCCTGAGAAAATCCACAAACTTCGGGCTGGCCAAAGCTACATCCGCCATTTTCCTGCCCAACTCGTCCGCGATCTGGTGCGGTCCGGTCAATTCACACCCACCGATGATTTTTCCCGCATCTCCACCTGCGATGCCCTGATCATCTGCGTGCCCACACCTCTGACCATTCACCGTGAACCCGACATGCATTACGTCGCGGGCACCGCCAGTACCATCAGCCGTTATTTGCGTCCTGGCCAACTGGTGGTGCTTGAGTCCACCACCTATCCCGGTACCACCCGTGAAGTGGTGCTGCCGGCGCTGGAAAAATCGGGCCGATCCGTTGGCCGGGATTTTCTGCTTGCCTATTCGCCCGAACGCGAAGACCCCGGCCGGGCCGATTTTCAAACTGCCGATATTCCCAAAGTGGTCGGCGGTTATGATGCCCCTTCTCTCCAGGCGGCCGCCGCCCTTTATCAGCATGCCGTTAAAACCGTGGTGCCGGTGGAATCCTGCGAAATTGCCGAGGCCGCAAAAATATTGGAAAATTGTTACCGCTGCATCAACATCGCCATGATCAATGAACTTAAAATGATATTTGATCGCATGGGCGTGGACGTGTGGAAGGTAATCGCCGCCGCCAGAACCAAGCCATTCGGCTTTCAGGCCTTTTATCCCGGCCCGGGCCTCGGTGGACACTGCATCCCCATCGATCCGTTTTATCTAAGCTGGAAAGCCAGGCAGTACGACATCACCGCCCGTTTCATTGAACTCGCCGGCGAACTTAACACCTCCATGCCGTATTACGTCATTTCCAAAGTGGCCGACGCCCTGAACCAGATCGGCAAGCCAATACGCCAATCACGCATTCTCGTCCTCGGCCTCGCGTATAAAAAAGATGTGGACGACCTGCGTGAATCGCCCTCCATTGTGCTTATCGAACAACTGAAAAAACGTGGTGCCCGCGTGGATTACAACGACCCCCTGATCCCCAGCACCCATCGTCAACGGCACCATGATCTGCAGATGAAAAGCGTGCCGCTGACGCCGGCCAATTTGCGTAAATACGATCTGGTACTGATTGCCACCGATCATAGCCAATATGACTGGTCAATGATCGTCGCCAGCTCTCGGCTCATTGTGGATACGCGCAATGCCACCGCTGGGATAAAAGGATCAAAAAAGCACATCATCCGGGCATAACTTGGCAGCCACCCCGATGGCGCCCAAGAGAGCGCCAGTCTTCGGGTATGCAGAACACCATCCCGGCTCGAGCGGCAGGCGGCGTCATTGTTTACATCCGCCAACCCATTTAGCCGCGCGCATGGTGCACGAATGATGATGCATGACCCATCCGCGTGCCCGGCGGGGCCGCACTACGTGGCACCCGTAGCGCGGGCGTCTCGCCCGTTTCAATAATTTCCGGCAACACCACATTCCTCAGTTTAGCGTCATCGCCGGGCGATGGGCGCTAACTCAATGCCAAATTGCGGCCCCTGTGACAACAACGTCGCATCCGCCCCCCCATTCAGCCGCGTGCATGGTGCACGCGCGACGATGCATGACCCATCCGCGTGCCCCGGTTTTCAACACGGCAAACGCCAAGACCAGAACACCACCCGATTATTTGTTTATTAAGTCCAACCGTGGCACCGACCCCAATAATTGGGCCGCGCCTGCTGCATATATCCACGCGGCAGCGCGGTGCGGCCAGTCATTTCATGAATTCCCCTGCCGGTCCGGTGGCTTAGCCCCGCAAACCCAAAAACTGAGCTTGCCGTCCTGCCCCGGTGGCCCGAATTGCAGAGGCCGTCCGGCGGCCACTAATTCCGCGTCGACGCTTGATAGCACCGATCACCTCAGCCGATGTATTCCTTCAGCGTTTGCCGCATGGCCGACGCTGGCGTATGCCCGTACACCCGGCCACCACGGTGATTGATGATATGGGCGATCTCGCTGCCGACTTTACCATTGAGCCAAACCGTTGTCATATGATGAATGTTAACACCGGAGTTTGCCGGTGCCTGTATGGCGCTTTCGCATTTGATGACCGCGTCCCGGAAATAACAATAAATTCCTAATCCCCAGGCATCGTGGCGTTTTACAGAATCCGCGATTTTGTAAGAGGCATAACCATCGGTTGGGCCGTCCATCCATGCTGCCTGATCCGGCGGGTCATACGGCATCTCCGACTGGTACATATACACCCGTCCGCCGTTGCCGTTCCAAAGTGTCTGATATTGTTCATGATGCTCGTTAAACAACCCGTAGCAAACCACATCGTCGCCGTTGACGACCAATCCATGCTTAGTGGGATTGGTTCTCCACCCGACACCCTTGCCATGGTCCGCCCGCCAAATCCAGATGTTGTCGGTAACGACGTGGTGGCTGTTGATGGTAATGCCGGTGTCATTCCGGCCGACGGCCGGTCCTGCGGTTCGCACTGTTAAGTCGTAGAGAAATGTCGGATTGGCGGCGTGATCGGATGAGCTGCCATCCGGCCCAATTTCAAGCAGGCAGCGGGCGTTGGCGGCACCGGCGTCAATAATCAGCCCGGCGATGGTCACGCCATCTACATCCGCCACCGAGATGGCCGGCTCGCCCGTCATGGCCTTGAGAGAAGGTACCCCCAACCCGAGGAGAATCGTATCTGGCCGGCTTACCCGCAGCGTTTCATGCAGTCGGTAGGTGCCGGGCGTGAAAATGATGTGCTTGCCATTGGATAGCGCCTCATTCAAGTCGGATGCGGAGTCTTTTCCCGCATGGGCTATGTGAAACTTGTTCAGGGGCACGGCCTGCCCCGGCGTGGATCCTGCGGCCCATGATACGCCGGCAGTATTGCGCTCCAGGGCAGGAACAAACACCGAAAAATCCCCCCGTGAATCAATGAATAAGTATGGTTTTTCACGGATCACGGGTGTTTGACTTATAACAGTGTAGGCCGGATTGGGAAACGTATTGCCGGGGGCGTTGCCGCACCCCACAAAAACCATATTCCACACCGCGTTGCTCCAGGCCGACCATTTGCTGTTACGTGATAACCATTGCTGCTGCGATGCCGGTACCACTTTGCCATCTATAATCGAATCAGCCAGGAACCCTCCGCTGGCATACCCCGCCCCGCATTTACATGACGTCCAAACGTCGTATAAGTTAAGGTCTCCCTTCACATGTAAACGGCGTATCGGTGCCGCCTGCGATACCGCTATACGGGTAGCCCCGCCCGTTGCCGATGGCAGCACGGAAAAATTACTTACCGACCGCCAGAAGTTGTCGAGGGCCGCGCCACCGCTCCATTGGGCATTTATATTGACGCCGCCGTCAATAAGCACGTCGTCGGGATTTTTCCCCAGGCCCGCCACTTCGGTATAAAAGCCCACGTTAAAATTCACCCTATATCGGCCCGGCTTGAAAAGAAACGCATACCCCTTCGCTGCAAATTGGTTTGATTCCATTTTTCTGAAAACATCCCGCGTGATGTGATTGATGCCCTCAGACGGCATCTGCGGATCAAAAACATAGACGTTTTCACCAAATGGGGATTGGTTTGCTTGCGCTGCTGATACAACTCTCCCCGTCCTTGGCTTTGCCACAGCCGCACTCCGTGCAGCCACCGATGACGCCAACGCAGCCGCTGAAATAGCTTTGATGAATTGCCGCCGGTCCGCCATCGTATGTTCTCCAAGGGACGCCAAGAGTGCAAGAAACCGTTGAAAAGCTAACTTTCATTGTGGTACCTGTCAACTTGTAACGCCCACCGGGCTTCGATGGCCGTGGTTATTTTTCCTGGGCAGGGTTTGCGCCGCCGAAAAGCCGACGATTGGAAGCTTTTACCGGCACCTCCGCCAAGGGCCTGAACGGGTGCGGACAGGCTCCTGGGTGTGCCGAAAAAAAAACTGCCTCCGGCGGTTGCGGCACATTGACACAAAATGACCAACCCAATAGTATCCCGTGCAGGGTGCGCGACAGAAAATCTATTAAGGAGTGCGGAATGGATCGGCGAAAATTTATTAAATCGTCAGTAGCCGTTGCGGCGGCAGGTGCGATAGGGGCCAATTCCCGGCCATCAATCGCCAAAGCGGGCAAGGCCGACGTTTATGAGGCCAAGCGCCGTAAAATGCTCTCTGCGATAGAAAAGGTCGTTCCCTCCGGGTTTTTGGATACCTCCCGAACTTTTGAAGGTCTCTGCGCAACGCCGCAAAACGATCGCGTGTTTTATGCCCTTACGGGTAAAAAGATAACCGAAGAAAAACTCAACCCGGACCATTGGTGGCCGACCGGTTGGGGTAACCCACCTGAGCTGCCCATACCCGGCGGATCGCACGATGGCGTACCGATGGTATCGCCGTTTCCGCATCTCCAAGGCGAGGGGCCGTTTGAACCTACCTGGGATTCACTTCAGCAGTACGACTGCCCGGAATGGTATCGGGACGCCAAGTTCGGGATATGGAACCATTGGTCGCCGCAGTGTGTGCCGGAGGATGGTGATTGGTACGCCCGCAACATGTACATCGAAGGACAGGGCCAGTACAAATTTGAATTGCAGCATTATGGCCCCCAATGCCACTTCGGCTACAAAGACCTCTGCGCCCAGTGGACCTTGCTGAATTGGGAGCCGGAGCATCGCATGGCTGAATATAAGGCCGCCGGTGCCAAATACTTTTTAGCCCTGGCCAATCACCACGACGGTTTTGATACATGGAATTCCAGGCACCATCAGTGGAATGCCCAAAATATCGGGCCGCATCGGGATGTGATAGGCACATGGGCGAAGCACGCCCGAAGCATGGGATTGCGGTTCGGTGTGACGGTGCATCAAGCCCGGAATTGGTGGTGGTTTCAAACCTCGCATGGGGCGGACAAAAAAGGGCCTTACGCCGGCCTGCCATATGACGGCCGAATGACCCAGGCCGACGGCAAATATGCCTGGTGGGAGGGGTATAATCCGCAGCAACTCTATAACGTCAAGCATCCCCACCATGCGCTGCCGGACATCTCCTACGCCAAGAATTTTTACGACCGTACCCGTAATTTAATTGATCTTCACAACCCGGATATTTTGTACTTTGATAATCCACTCTTTCCATTGGGGTGGGCCGGCATGAGCATCGGTGCATACTTTTACAACCGAAGTATGCAGTACAATGGCGGCAAGGTGGAGGGCGTGGTCAATATTAAAAATGTTCCGCCGCAATGGGCTAAAACTGTCGTGGCGGATATTGAACGCGGCTTGGCCTCTCAGATACTCAAATACCCGTGGCAGTCGGAAACCTGCATTGGCGATTGGCATTATCAACGGGCGCTGTTCGACCAGCCAGGTGAATATGGTGGCTATCTCCATCCCGGCGATGCCATTCATTGGATGATTGACGCCGTAAGCAAAAATGGCAATTTTGTCCTCAATATCCCCGGTAAACCCGATGGCACCATCGACCGGAAGGAAAAATTGATCCTTTCCGAATTGGCTCAGTGGTTCAAACTCAATGGTGATGCCATTTATTCTACCCGACCATGGGTGGTCTACGGCGAAGGGCCAACAGTCGTGAAAGCGGGTTCGTTCCAGGGTAATAGTATCGCAAAGCTGGGTGTTAAAGACATCCGCTTTACACGCAACAAGGCCAGTACGGTTATCAATGCGTTGGTACTGGGTGTACCGAATGAACCCGTGCAGATTAAGTCGCTTGGTTTGGCTGCCGGTGCCCACGCCACCAAACACCCGCTTAAAGTGAAGCAGGTAAAGCTTTATGGATACACCAAGTCCATTCGGTGGCAGCAAACAGCGACAGGCCTGCGGATATTTCCGCCGCGAGATATTCCAAATCATCGCTACGCCGTTGCCTTTGCGATTTCGGTTGCATAGGCTGGAGTTGGCTCTCAGTGGCGACATCCGTAACCTGCGAATCGGCAACGATGCTGAGATCGTTGGTGTTCACCGCTGAAGCGTATGGGCCCGGTATTGTGCTGATTTATTAACTAAACAACAGGGGCGCGAAATGGACTAAATTCTCGCGCCACACCCGCCATTGGTGCATGCCCGGCGTCCATACCTGACGGTAGGTAACGCCAATTTTACTTAGCCACGTATCCAATTCGTGGTTGTATTTACCCACGAGCGGGTCTTGCCGCCCGCATGACACCCACAGCAATTTAATGCGTTTGTCGTCATGGGCCGAAAGATGCGGAAAAAATGGCCGGAAATTCATCCCCTTGTTACCCACAAATGAACTGAAACCTCCCACCCACGCGAAATGATTCAGATGATTCAGACCGGTTATCAGCGCCTCGCCGCCACCCATGGAAAGTCCGGCGATCGCCCGCTGTTGGCGGTCATGCACGACGCGGTATTCAGATCCGATACGGGGTATGATCTCGCCGAGCAAAGATTCCTGAAACATCCTCAAATTACGCTGCCACAGATGTGCGGAAGATAAGGCTGGACTATTCCGATCCGCAATCGCCGGGTCGCCATAGCCGTTGGGCATGACAATTATCATCGGCTTGGCCTTACCGCTGTGGATTAAATTATCCAGAATGAAGTTGGCCCGACCCACATCTACCCATGCGCTCGGGGTATCGCTGTAGCCATGCAGTAGATACAACGTCGGAAATTTAGTTGTTCTGTCCGCATCGTACCCCGGTGGGGTATAAACGTAATACGATCGATGGACACCGCTCACTTTTGAAAAATAATAGTGCCGCGCGACCGACCCGTGCGGCACCCGTGTTTGCTCCCATGGTTGCGGCGGATGGCCCGGCACAAGAACCAAATTACCTGAATGGAATAAATTTTTCTTAACCCACGGATTAAGTGGATCAAGCACGTCAACTCCATTGACCGAAAAGCTGTACGAGTAAATCTGTGGCGGGAATGGTCCCACCGTTACCGACCAGGTTCCAGCCCGATTCGGCTTTAAACTGGTGGGCTTTAATCCACCAAAATTCAGCACAACACTGCCAAAACGACCCTTGGGGAAGAGAAAGGTAATTTTGCCATCCGCATGTACGACGGGTGATTGTGGAAGGGTATCCCAATTCACGGCCGCCCTGACACTCGCCGCCGTCATCGCACTAAGCATGGCCGTCGCCGCGGTCTGCTGCACAAAGCGCCGGCGATTCATTCCAATTATTTTCGACGAAGTAAGATCGAGTTTCGGCATCGGCTACCTCCAAGCGTGACAAATTACGTACCGCGATGTTAACTCGGGCTGTTCGCCGCGGTCAAGGCGGCGCAGGGGGTGTTGATCGCTCACTTGCACTTTACGGGTTACCTCTGATGGCTGCACGCACCGCGTCCTGCCCGGTTGATTTGCGGCGTAGATGGCAAATCTGGAATCGCGGAACGTCAATATGCGCATTTATTCCTATCCATCTTGCGAATTCTATGGTAGGTAGGTTACCATTCCGCTATTAGTATTTTTGTGGGCCGCATTTTTGTTGGAGTGGTTTTATGGTGTTGCGTGTAATTCGTAGCAAGGCAGCAGTGGTGGTTTTGGTGGCGATGGCGCTTTTCGCGGCGGTTACCGTCGCTAAGGCCGCGCCCGTGCGCATTTCCTGTGTGGGCGACAGCATTACCTATGGAATTATCCCGAACCATTGGCACAATGCCTGGCCTGCCGTGCTGGGGCGACTCCTCGGGCCACATTACAAAACATTAAATTGCGGCCATTCGGGCGCTACAATGCTCAAGAAAGGCGATTTGCCTTACTGGAAGCAGCCCGAGTACAAAAAAGCCATCCATTTCAAACCCAATATTGTCATCATCATGCTTGGTACCAACGATACCAAGCCGTGGAATTGGAACAAGCACGGCAAAGCCTTTGAAGCCAACACCGTAGCGATGATTCATGTGTTCAAAAATTTGCCGACGCATCCCAAAGTTTACATTTGCTATCCACCCAAAATTCTCAAGCCCTCATATCACATCACCGAGAAGAATATGGTGCACGGCGTTATACCTGCAATCAAAAAGGCAGCGCGCATAACTCATACATCGATCATAAATGTGTTCGGCAAATTGCCGGGCAAAATGAAGTTTTACGATTTTGACGGCGTGCATCCAAACATCAAAGGCGAAGCGATTATGGCACAAATTATCGCCAAGGCTCTGCATCTGCACCATTGATTGCAGCAGGTTGGATAACCGTATGGCACCCCCATTCACTCGCTGAAAGGCGTCGCCTTGACTGACCATGTCCAGATTGAACAAAGGCTCAAGGAACTGGCTATCAGCTTGCCGGAACCGCCCCGGCCGGTGGCCAGCTACCTGCCGTGCGTCGTGTCGGGCGATCTGGTATTCATCAGTGGGCAATTGCCGTCAATCGAAGGAAAGGTACGGTATTCTGGCAAGGTTCCCACGGATATTTCACTCGACGACGCACAGGCGGCGGCAAAATTGGCAACGATCAATGCCTTGGCCGTACTCAAGACGCTTGGCCTGGATGGGCAGTGGGGGCGCCTGGTTGGTATTCTCCGAGTGGGGGTATTTGTGCAGTCAGCGAACGATTTTTACGGCCAGCCGCAGGTGGCCAACGGTGCCAGCGATTTTCTTGCCAGTGTCTTTGGCGAAGCGGGAAGGCACGCCCGCGCGGCAGTTGGAGTTAATGCATTACCGCTAAATGCCGCTGTGGAAGTGGAATTGATCGCTCGAATCTCAGCCCAAAAACGATGGCGCGATCAGAGGTAAGGAGGCGTGGCGGTCGAATAGCCAAATTCAGTGGCTAATTCACGCGAAAACCGCACGATATCCGGCGCTGTATGATCGGCCCCGCTTCGCTCAAACAGCGCGGGAAAGGCGTTGATGGCCATGCCGCCGATCCAGATTGAACCCGCAAAACCCCCGCGCCGCAGCAGGCGGATCAACCTTCGGGCGGTGGTAGCCTGCCGGGGGGTGGAACACGAAATGGCCAGCATCTGGGGCGGCTTTTTCAGTAATTGTTCAGCCAACCCACTCTCGCCGGTGGTGCAAACATTAAGATGCGTTTCCCAGCCATCGCGCCAAAGCCAATCACATATCACCCGAAGGCCGGCCCCATGCAGTTCGCCGGGCAGGCTGACCGCGTGCATGTCCAAACCGAGGGGTGGTTGACGCTGCATGCTCGATCGGCAAATATCCAGCAGGTTATTGAAATCCTCAAAAATGGCATGGGCGTCGTCATTCGTAATCTCATGTAATGCCGCTTTTGTACCAGCCAACCCTACCGCCGGAAGTATGATATTCAGGTGTACTTGCTCCGTGGTCAGCTTGGCCATTTGGCGACGCAGTAAAAGGGTGGCGTGGTCGGTTTGCCGACGGCTGATATAAGAATAAAGACGGAGTGCCACCGCGGAAAAATTGTTTGAATCAGATATGGTGCTCGTATCCTTCAATTCGGTGCCTGCCTTACCACGATTCTAACGAATTGTGCTGCAAAAGCGATACAGCAGTCACAAGCCAACGCCAATTCATACCCATTGCCCCAAATTTTTTGAAACATCCGCGCCAATTGACTGTTTTGGCTGTTATAAGATGGACTGGGTTGCAGAAATACAATCGCCATCCCGGCGTTTTTGTTATAGACTCCGTTTGGTAAGCTGCTTCTTGGCAACGAATAATGGCCAGACGATGCCGAGGAATAAACAGAAAGGTTTGGTTCTCTAAATTGAAAACGGCAACATATGCGACACCGCCTGTTCGGACTCTGACAACGCCAAAATCCCCGGCATTTGCGCCGCTGCGTCAATGGTTGGTGGTTGGGATATTCGCATGGTTGGCCAGCTTCGCCTTTGTGCCATCGGCCGGTGCCACCATGTTTGTGCCGCCCAAGTCGGTGGCGTCAAAAATACGCATTGATGGCAAAGGTTTTGTTATCAATGGCAAGCGGGTGTTTGTCGTATCGGGATCGCTTCACTATCCGCGGGTTCCGCGCGCGATGTGGGCCGATCGCATGGAGAAAATGAAGCGAGCTGGCTATAACTGCCTTTCCACCTACATTTTCTGGAACTATCAGGAACCGCACGAAGGGCAATTCAACTTCCACGGCCGCCACAATATTGCGGCATTTGTAAAGTTGGCGCAAAAAATGGGCTTTTATGTCATCTTGCGTGTTGGACCGTGGGATTGTGCTGAATGGGATTCCGGCGGTTATCCTGTCTGGCTGCGCTTTATACCCGGTCTTTCGGTTCGGCATGGTGATGCGCCGTATATCGCGGCATTGCGGCAGTACTACCATAAATTGCTGCCCCAATTAATTCCCCTGCAGGTGACACACGGGGGGCCGGTCATCATGATGCAACTTGAAAATGAAGACCCGCAGGGTTGGGGCGCGGTACTCCCCAACAATTATTATAAATATTTATATCATGAATGTATGAAATTTGGTGTCAACGTGCCGCTGTTCTTCAGTGGTCAGCACCATGGTCCCGACCCGGCCGGCACGCGTCCATTTAATCATGCCGGATCTCAGGCCCCTTGGTTCACCACGGAAATGTGGTCCGGCTGGTTCACGCAATATGGTGAATGGCCGATTGGATCGCATCAGCGATTGGTCATGATGCGGGCACCTTGGGATGTAATTGCCAATGGCGGTGCCGGTTATAACGTTTATATGACGATTGGCGGCACCAACTTCTCGCACTGGAATAACCAGTCCAACAAGGCCAGTTATGATTTTGGTTCACCCGTGGGGCAGGGGGGTAATCTGCGCCCCAGCTACTACAACTACAAATTCGCCAACTATTTTGGTCGCAGTTTCCAATCCATTCTTGCTGACAGTGTCGATGTAACTGGCCAATATAAAAATTTTGCGACCAACGTGTCCATTGCGGCCCGGCGGTCGTCAGCCGGAACCATTGTATTTTTGCGTAATTTCTCCCCACAGACGCAAACCGCAAAAGCCAAAATCGGCGGTACGCTCACCATACCGGCCAATCGCACGGTACCCGTTATCCTCAATTACAAGCTCAACGCGCATTTCCGCATTGCAGCGCTTTGCGGTCGTGTATTTGGCTGCTTCCGGCAAAGCCCTACGGTTGAAACCTTGATCATGTATGGCCGTCCGAAAAGTACCGGTTTGGTGCAGATTGATGCCGTCGGGGGCAAGGCCGTCACTGCCTCATCGGGATGGAAAACCGCGACACGTGGTAAATATTCATTATCAATTAAATTTTCTGCGGGTGCACCCAGTATCTACGCTCTGCATAATGGACGGCACACGCTTCGCATCATCGTTATGTCAAACACGTTGGCCCAGCGCACCTGGATTATCAAAAAACATGACCAACGCTTCATCGTCATGGGGCCTGAGTTCATCGGACACGCCAAGCTGTCCAGCGGGCATCTGCGCCTGCGCATCCAACGTCCGATGCTTTCCAAAAGTTCTTCGGTAAAGGTGGAATTACTTCCCCCCGCGGGCAAGCCCTATACCCAAGTTGCGACATTCCCCAAAATCACACCGCCGCCGGCCCCGGCTCTGGCACAATGGCAGTGGCGTGTGGATGATCAGCCCGCATCTCCGGCTTTTAATGATTCCGCGTGGCTCTCGTGCGTCAATCCCAGGCAGATGGGCGCTGATGATTACCCCGGCGCTTACGAATGGTATCGGGCACAGATAAAGATACCCGCCACCGGTAACTACACCCTTGAATTGCCCGGTATACGCAGCTATGCCGAGGTATTCATCAATGGCCAGATGCGGTTCATTGGCGGTGGTGGTTTGCGCATTATCCATTTGACAAAGGGCAAAACAACCATGGCGGTGTTTACCGTCAATCAGGGCCGCAGCAAGATGTGGGGTTACGCCGGTCCGCTGGCACCGGTTTTTAAAATGGGCATGTTTGGTGCCGTCCATCTCAAACGTCAGGAAATGCATGCCAGATGGATCACCGCGTGGCGCGTCAAGCAGGTGGCCACCCCCGTGGCCAACATCGTGGCCAATGTCCTCAGCAATGAGCCTGGGCATAAGGGGTGGAAAATCTATCAGCGAGGTACCTCGCTGCCGGTGGCCAAAAAAGGTTACTGGTGGTTTCGCGCTATGACCGGGCGGATTGCCGCCGACTCACTGCGTCTGTTTTTACCGCAACTCCCCAACGGCGTCATGCTGTTTGTTGACGGACATCAATTGACACTAAGCAAAAGCCCCAAGAATCAACTTCATACGGTTATGCGTGAGGGGTGGCATCACGGCAACCGAAAAAACCGCCTCGATTTGCTTATACCGGTGCAAAAAAAGGCTTTTCAATTTGATGCCAAATTACGCATGCTTACAAAATTTCGCGCCCCCGCGTTTGGCAAATCTGGCCATGTCACACCGTGGAAAATGCACGGCGGCATCGGACCAATCAACGCCAAATCTGGCTGGAAAGCTGGCAGCGTCGCCACTGGTGTGCCCACCTTTTACAAGAGCAGTTTCGTGATCAGTACGCTGGCCGGAGGCCTCCATCGCGTGTTGCGCCTGGCCATGACCGGCATGAGCGGGGGGTATGTATGGATTAACGGCCACAACCTTGGCCGTTATCCCGATAATATTATGCCATTGGGACTTTACATACCTTCGGCGTGGCTGCACACCGGCCGCAATTCCATCATTGTCTTTGACGAACAGGGGCATTCACCAACGCAGGTTCATCTATCCATTTATGCTGCCGCCTGCCGCCAAAACCTGCGCATTACCTTGCCCGCGGCAGGTTGACGCGCAGCATTAATGTCGACGCACATAAGAAATCACCCCGGTGTGGACGTTGATGCGCCAGCACCGCGGCTTCGGAAGCCAGAGTCTTCCGTTGCCGATCTGCAGAGGCATCCAGATGTACCGGGAATTCCACAACTCCCTTGGATTCCATCGGTCGCCCATATAGATGAAGGCCGTACGCCGTGTGCCGGTAATCTTGAGCAAAAATCCTGACTGCGAATGGTACGTTTTAGTCCGTGGCGGGGCTATATTTCGAAATTTGCTCCAAGGGCCGCGCAGCGACCTGGCCGTCGCATACACATCCGGGTTTGGTCCCCAGCCTGTCAAATGCGAACCAACAACATAGTACAATCCATGATAGTGAACCAGTCCCAAACCCTCCAGATGCTGGTGAATCAGACAGATATTTTTCTTTACATGCAGATAGTTGAGGGATAACTCCGCGATGCGGAAACCCGATGGTCGATCTTCAAATAATAAATACGCTTTTCCATTACGAGCTTGGTACATTCCAATATCGCGGCTTTGATGCCCCAGAGGGCGGAAACTGCGTAAATACCGGTAATGCCCGGCTATCGTACGGCTGATAAACACCGCCACGCGCGCCAGCGAATAACCTCGCCCGTCAATGTGGGCGTACATCACATAGCGATGAGTGAAACGGTTGTAAAGAACCTTCGGACGCTGCAATATCCAATTATTGGTGAAGAGTCGCAAATCCGGGTTCTTAAGCCGCACAACTGCGCCGCAGTTATGCCAGTGAATTAAATCGGCCGATCGATAGCAGTCAATGTACCGACGGTCGGGCTTGTTATGCCGGGAGTAGTCTTCACCGAAAAGATAAAATTCATCGCCTTGTTTAATGATGCATCCGCCGTGAGCCTGAATCAAATGTCCCGCCGTATCGCGCCAAACCGCACCAGGGCATACAGCGTTGCTCATTCCAGTATCGGCCGCAATGCACCGTGATGCACCGATGAAAATAAGGCCAATGGCGGATAAAACCCAACGGCGTTTGAACATATACACTACCTCGCTGCAAAAAGACCAACTTGGATATATTTCTAAATGATAGCGGCAACCGCGTGCGTGTGATACTTGAAAAAAGCGTTTGAAATTTGGCAACACGCGACGGTCAGTCCGCGGCTTAAACGGATCGGGCCGGCGGAAAATAAAAAACCGCCCGGCAGAAATCAATTTGCCGGGCGGATATTTTCAGTGCAGCCGATGTCATATCAACGGCTTGCTTCAGATGAGATTTTTCACAGCCTTGATGATATGCGCCGCGTCGATGCCCGCCGCATTCATCAGTTCAGCCGGGGTGCCGGAGCCGGGCATTCCTTCTACAGCGAGTTTCACCACCTGCGGCCGATCTGTGGACTGCGCAAAGACCTCCAGCACGGCATCGCCGAGGCCGCCTTCAATCCAGTGGTCTTCTACTACTACAAACTTGTTGCCGGCTTCGCTGGCGGCCTGGCGCAGCGTTTTGGCGTCTATGGGCTTGACCGAATACAGGTCGATTATTCGCACGTGAATGCCGTCCTTTTTCAATTCAGCGGCAGCTTTGATCGCCTCATGCAAAGTGATGCCGGCACCTACAACCGTGGCCCGATCCTGATTGGACCGCTGTACCACCTTTGATCCGCCAATCGGAAATCGCTCCTGCGCGGAATACAGCACCGGCAACTTTTCGCGCGTGGTACGCAGATAACTTATGCCCGGCTGCTGTGCCATCTCTGCAACCAGTTGCACCGTCTGATTCGCATCGCTGGGATAAAGCACAACGCTTTCGTACACGGCCCGCATCATGGCCAGATCTTCGAGCGCCATCTGCGACGGACCATCGGCACCGATGCTGACACCGGCGTGCGAGCCAACTAAGCGAATGGTGGCGTTCGAGATGGCCGCCATGCGAATCTGGTCATAGGCTCGGGTAAAAAAGGCGGCAAAGGTCGAAGCAAAAACCTTTTTCCCCAGCACCGCCATGCCGACTGCGGCAGATACCATCTGCTGTTCGGCAATGTACATTTCAAAAAAGCGATCGGGGTGCGCCTTTTTGAATTCGTCAGCATGGGTGGAATTGGAAACTTCTGCATCCACCGCCACCAGCAGCGGATCGCTGTAACCCAATGCCGCCAAAGCATCGCCGTAGGCTTTACGGGCCGCCTCTTTACTTCCCACGTCATACGTCGGCGTCTTGCCACCACCCTTGGCCGGGTGCGATACCGGCGTTTTCTTGGGCATTTGTACCTTAACGGTAATATTCGGTGACGCCCCAAGTTCAGCCAGCGCCTTGGCCTCTTCGTCTTTATTCAGAGGCTTTCCATGCCAGCCGTCCTTGTTAGCCAAAAACGAAACGCCATGCCCCT
This sequence comes from Planctomycetota bacterium, assembly GCA_021818445.1. GTDB lineage: Bacteria > Planctomycetota > Phycisphaerae > WQYP01 > WQYP01 > JAJZGD01. The sequence continues at coordinate 69,629 of JAKAEB010000005.1, read as the reverse complement.
TTTCCGTCTTGGCAATAATACAGGTGGGCTTGCTGCTTTGTGCGACCGCTTCCGCGTACGCCTTGCGAATTACGGCAACATCATGGCCGTCCACCTCAATGGTGTGCCAACCGAAAGCCCGGGCGCGGGCGGCATAAATTTCGCCGTGCCATCCCAAGTCCGTCTCACCGCGCTGACCGAGGCGGTTCATATCGATGATTGCCGTCAAATTATTAAGGTTGTAATGAGACGCCTTGTCAAACGCCTCCCAGATTGAACCTTCCGCCATCTCGCTGTCGCCGCAGAGCACCCAGACATGGCAGGGGAGTTTATCGAGATATTTGGCGTTGATAGCCATTCCAACGCCGATCGGCAAGCCCTGCCCCAGCGATCCAGTTGCCACATCCACCCATTTGAGCACATGTGGGTTGGGGTGTCCCTGCAGCACGCTGTCGAATTTTCGCAGCGTAAGGAGTTCTGCATCAGAAATAACACCGGCGGCCTTATACATGGCGTACAGCAGCGGGCATGCATGCCCCTTGCTGAAAATCAACCGATCATTGCAGGGATTATGAGGATCGGAAAAATCATACTTCAGATAATCCGTCATCAGCACCGACATCAATTCCGACGCCGACATGGAGGATGTCGGATGGCCCGATCCAGCCGCCGTGGTGCAGCGGATGGAATCAATTTTCAACTGGCGTGCCAATTCGGTAAGAGTCGTGGTTTCGGTGGTTGGGGCGGTTGCGGTTGTCATATTTATTTCACTCCTGTCACTCATTAAAACGTGGTCTACACCCGGGTATCACACTAAGCGAGAGCATACCGCAAGATTGTGAAGATGAAAAATTTCCCATCCTCGAACGCCTGATGTTCTGAATTGTGCGCAAATATAACAGGCCATTTGACGGGCGGCCACGCTCACGGAATCTGAAAACGCCAATTAAATCCGCGTTTTGAATCCCATAGCGCGGACCATACACCAGCCGCTCCGGGCCTCAAACACCATCACACAACTGCCGCAGGCAAAGCCACCCATCGGCCACCAGAGCCAAGCGACACCTGTAAACCATGCTGCCACTGCCAGAATCATACTGATCGCACCCAATGCGCATCCGGCCATCAATCGAGCTCGCATTCCTCGGCTGTCTATGTTGCATGTTAACTTCACGGCGTAAGCCCCTCGAATGCGGCCTTGGACAACTTTAAAATAACATGATGTTGGGCACCCGGCCGCACAACAATTTTCCATGCACAGCTCGCCGGAATGCATTCCCCCATCGAACCGTTCGTGCAGTAGTCGTAATATACCTCCGCGGTTGAGTTCCCGACAGGCAAACCGGTCGGCAGCGAAAAGTTCACCGCCGGTCGTCCATCTGAATTGACAGTCGATTCATATTCAACCTTGCCCCCCTTTCCTGTTATGCGGAGGGATATCGGCACACCGACGGTTAGATGTGTACCCGATGGAACCATTACATGGGCCGTCAAGTTTGCAGGTTTGCCTGCCATAAGCCCCACCGCAACCGCTGATGTAGCATTCAGCCGGGCTGCAACGTGCGATGCCACGGCGTCCGGTGTTTTAACCTGCAGGCCGGAAATTATTAATTGATGCCATTGTTTCGTTACCCCATTTATCACCACAATTCTCTGGTTGTCGGTATCGGCCACAAAAATAGTCCGCCCCAGCACCGATAATCCGCCTGGTTCGGCAAACTTCACCCGCCCACCAGTCCGGCCGGCACCCGGCCTGCCAGTCCCGGCAAATGTGCTCACTTGATGGGTTCGCAGGTTGATAAGCCGTAACTTGTCGTTGTAAGTATCAGCCACCAATAAATCATGCTGGCCATAAGCCGCTACACCCAGACAATGCTGCAGCAATGCAGAGCCTAAACTGCCGTCACGATCGCCAAATGTAAAAAGCCCTTGCCCGACAATGGTTCGCACCGACTTATTTGCCAGATTGATACGGGCGATGGCAGAAGCCTCCGGCTCAGCAACATATAAATAGTGGCCGCGCAGCGCCAAGCCCGACGGTTGGGCCATCTCCGATGATGTGCCTACGCCATTTTGCAGCCCCTCATAACCGGAACCGGCAAAAGCGGAGGCAACCATCGTCTTCGTGTTCATTCGCCACACCTGATGCTCACCTGCCATAGCAATGTAAAGTGTGTGCCCGTCGCCGGCCAAAGCCCACGGCGAATTGATTCCCTGCTCAACCCCCGTCCCACCGCCAGAAAAGTCAAACACTTCGCTTCCCGTGCCCAATACAGTTTTAACCATTCCATTTTGCAGGTTGATCGCCCGGATGAGATGGTTATTGGTGTCAGCAACGTAAAGCGTGTGCCCCAGCAATGCCATCCCTTGGGGGGAATTGAATTCGCTCTTCGATGCCGCGCCGTCAATTCGTCCCTTTTTGCCGTTGCCGAAAATCGCAATCAATTTTGCCACGCCGTTGTGCCGGGGCAAAGTGGTTTCAATGATGCGATTATGGTCCGTATCGGCGATGAATAAACGCTTGAGACTGCCGACGGCCAGCACTTTCCCGGGAAACGCCAGACCGGTAGCCGAATATTCACGCGACCGCTTGGGAAACACCAGGGGCTTTGCTGCCAGCAGATGATGCGCCTTGTCATACTTCAACTGCGCACTGATCGCGTGCTTCAACGTGCGATAGCTCACCTCACCGGCAACCGACCCGTCGATATGTCTCCCAGCACCTACCACCACAAAGGTAGGCCATGAATTTACCCCATACGCGTTCCATATCTGCATATCTTCATCAACGACCACCGGATGGTCGATTTTGTACCGCATCACCGCAGCGCGGACATTGCGCGGAAGACTCTCATTTGCGAATTTTGCGCTATGTACTCCGATGATCACCAACGGTCGGCCGGCGAAGTGCTTTTGCAGCCGGTCCAGAACGGGAAACATATGTATGCAGTTAATGCAGCCATAGGTCCAAAAGTCCAGCAGCACCACCTGCCCCTTGAGTTGATGCTTAAAACTCAGGGGCCGCGGCGTATTGATCCACGCAAAATTGCCGGGAAAGTTGGGAGCCTTCGGGCCTCGGCCGATAGCCGTCCATCCTCGGTGTGAACAGGCGGTTAGCAAAGCGAAAAACAACAAAATGGCCGCCGGGGCGCGACGCACCCCATTGGACCGGTGACTGTGCCCCGCGGTTTCAGGTGCTGCCGGATTAAAACCTGCTGATTGCATGATACTATTCTCCATCTTTGTTAAGGTCTTCGTCGCCATTTAACCCCCAATCCTTACACCCCTTGCCCCTCTGAATGGCCCGCTCAGGTAAATTACACTACGCGGCAAAGTAAACTTCTGGATTGAAAGCCCGTCGATCCATGAACTGCCAGCCCACAAATAACATCTCATAATAGGAGCGTCGCAGGAATGTTTGGTGGGCCGACGTTCGGAAACTGAATCGGCTATAATTTCCGCAGAAATGTGCTTGGAAGGATATACCCCCCGATGGATGTCATTACCGTTAAACAGGATGCCCGTGAGTTACCTACCTCTACCCCCGACGCCATAAGCTGGAACATGCTTGAGGCGCGCCGCCCGTTTTACGAGCGGCACATCGGCCCATCGGCCGCAGATATCAGCGATATGCTTGCGACCCTTGGCCTGGGCAGCCTTGATGAACTCGTCGCCCAAACCATCCCCGAATCCATCCGCCTGCACGATTCTCTGGCTCTCGCCCATCCGATGTCTGAAACGCAAATGGCTGAAAATCTCCAGCGCCTGGGCCGCCAGAATAAAATCTTCCGGTCCTTTATCGGTATGGGGTATTACCCCTGTATCACCGAGCCTGTGATCGAGCGCAACATTCTCGCTAATCCCGGCTGGTACACCCAATACACCCCTTATCAAGCTGAAATTGCTCAAGGACGGCTTGAAGCCTTGTTAAATTTCCAAACCATGGTGGCCGATTTAACCGGCCTCCCCCTGGCCAATGCGTCCATGCTTGATGAGGCCACGGCAGCCGGCGAGGCGATGAGCATGTGCCGCGCCCTGGCCGACACAGACAAAAAAGTATTCTTCATCGCCCAGGACCTGCACCCGCAAACTATTGAAGTGGTAGCCGCCCGCGCCGCCGGTTTGAATATTGCCTATGAGGTGGGTGATGTGGATCAACTCGATGCCAGCGACCCTGGTTATTTTGGCTTTCTTATCGGATACCCCGCATCCGACGGCAAATTACGCGACATCAGCCAACTCTCTGCTGCTGCCCATCAGCACGGAGCACTGGTGGCGGTGACCACCGATCTGCTGGCACTGACCATACTTGAGTCGCCTGGAAAATTGGGGGCCGACATTGCCGTTGGCAATGCGCAGCGGCTCGGGATGCCAATGGGCTTCGGGGGGCCGCATGCGGCGTTCATGTCCACTCGCATGGAATACGCCCGCAAGCTGCCGGGCCGAATTGTCGGCGTATCGCGCGACGCCGCCGGTCGCCCTGCATACCGTCTGGCAATTCAAACACGCGAACAGCATATCCGGCGTGAAAAAGCCACCAGCAACATCTGCACCGCGCAAGTACTGCCAGCCATCGTGGCTTCCATGCACGGCGTTTACCACGGCCCGGACGGCTTGCGCACCATCGCCAGTCGCATTCATGGCTGGACCTGCGTCCTGGCGACGGGTCTGCGCAAGTTGGGGCATCAACTGGTCCACGGCCATTTTTTTGATACCCTGCGGATCATTCCATCTATTGAGTCGATGGCGGCTGATATTCATCGTGAAGCGCAACGGCGGCAGATTAACCTGCGGCGTTATGATGACGACACCATCGGTATTTCGCTCGACCAGCGCACCACCATGGATGATGTCCATGCACTGCTCCACGTCTTTTCCCCTAATCGGCCGCTGCCATTTCTGCTTGACCCGGTGGTAAAGGCGGCCCGCAAGGCCCTGCCCGTCGATATGCACCGGCAGACGCCATTTATGACGCACCCCGTATTTAATCAATACCATAACGAAACCGATATGCAGCGCTACATGCGGTACCTGGAATCCAAAGATCTGTCGCTTACCCATTCCATGATCCCCCTCGGTTCGTGCACCATGAAACTCAACAGCGCGTCGGAGATGGTACCGTTCACGCAGCCTTGCTGGGCGGATATGCACCCTTTTGCGCCGGCGGACCAAAGCACCGGTTACAGCCTGCTCACCGGGCAGCTTGAGCGTTTTTTGTGCGAAATCACCGGTTTTGATGGTGTGTCGCTGCAGCCCAATGCCGGCTCGCAGGGGGAGTATGCGGGCCTGCGCGTCATTGCGGCCTTTCATGCCTCCAACGGGCAGAGCCATCGTAATGTCTGCCTGATACCCGTTTCCGCGCACGGCACCAACCCCGCCAGTGCCGTGATTGCCGGGATGGAAGTTGTTACCGTCGATTGCGATCCGCAGGGCAGCATCGACCTGACCGACCTGCACAAAAAATCGGGCATGTATCGCGACCGCCTCGCCTGCCTCATGGCCACCTATCCATCCACCCACGGCGTATTTGAAGAAACCATCGAAGAGGTGTGCCGAGTGGTACACGAGACTGGTGGCCTCGTGTACATGGATGGGGCCAACATGAATGCCATGGTGGGTCTCTGCCGCCCAGCCGATGTGGGGGCCGATGTCTGCCATCTGAATCTGCACAAAACGTTCTGCATTCCGCATGGTGGTGGGGGGCCGGGGATGGGCCCCATCGGAGTGGTGCAAAAGCTCGTCCCCTTTCTGCCGGGCCATCCCACAGCCGGTATCGGCGGTGCCAATGCCATCGGGCCCGTGTCGGCGGCACCGTACGGCAGTGCCTCGATACTCACCATTTCGTGGGCCTATATCGCCATGATGGGTGCGCCGGGGCTTGCCCTTGCCACCATGGTCGCCATATTAAATGCCAACTACATGACCCAGCGGCTTAAAGACCACTATGCCATCCGCTTTCGCGGTCGGCAGGGGCGCGTGGCCCATGAATTTATTATTGACTGCCGCCCGTTTGAAGCCTCTGCCGGTATCAAGGTTGAAGACATCGCCAAACGTCTTATGGACTACGGCTTTCACGCCCCGACCGTCTCCTGGCCGGAGCCGGGTACATTGATGCTTGAACCAACGGAAAGTGAGTCCAAGGGCGAACTGGATCGGTTCTGCGACGCACTGATTCAGATACGCCATGAGATTGGTAATATCGAACAGGGCCAATGGGACCGGCGTGATAACCCCTTGAAAAATGCGCCCCATACGGCCGAAATGCTGGCTGCCGATTGGCCTCATGCCTACAGCCGTCAGCAGGCCGCCTATCCCGTGGATGGCCTGCACACAAGAAAGTTTTGGCCCTCTGTCCGGCGTATTGACGGTGCCTACGGCGATCGGCATCTGTTTTGTGCGTGCCCGCCGCCGCAGGAAGCCTCCTGAGCCGATTACCACTCTGGAAGAGGGATGGTATTATCGTGAGCAGGGGAGCAGATCCACGGATAAAATGAAAAAAAATATAAAAAGGTGACAGCCAGTAAGCCGCCGGACTTGTCCCGGCGGCTTTTCGGCCAATGAAAGATGTTGGCTCTTCTCACGCTCTCCGCTGTGCAAAGTTGTGCTATACGCCGCATTGATAACGGATTTTCCAACAGAAATACATAGCACCGGGCTTGCCCGGTGTCTGCATGCCTGCAAGGCCCGCCACCGCCTGTCGCAGCCCGTCCGCCAACCGCCAACCGCCAATGCACGAACCACCGGCAAGCCGGTGGCTGTAATACGTGCGCGGCGGTGCCCCAGTGCGTAAATCCGGTCTTGCCCGGCGCGTTGTCATTCAATAAAAATGTATTTGCGATCCTCGCGCACTCTGCGGGCGATAATGGAATCTCTCCGTGCGGCGCGCGGAGTTGGCTACAGCATTCATGGACGGTAAAGCGGACTGAGGGTACTGCAGGATAAAAGCCCGAGCTGCACTCTACTTCATATCGCTTTGCGACTGATTCACCTGCGCAATTGGCAAGCCTTGGCAATCAGCCGCGGCTTCGTTACACCGCTGCATGTGCTGTCGACCAAAGAAAATGCGCGTCTCCTGTCCCGACCGCCCGCAACCGACAACTCGCAACCGGCATGCTTGGTGCCGCTGCCTTTTCTTTTGTTATTACTTGCCGCCTCGCCATTATTCGCAAGGGACAGATGCAATACGAATTTCAGGCTTGGGAGGAAGGCACTTGCCGCTATGCCGTTGGGGCGCGTATATTCTGAACGATGGCCAGCAGTGCGGATGACCGAGCACGTTTAATCAATCAATTACTAGCGGGGGAATATTGCGCAGCGGCCGACGCCATTATTACCGCCAGTGCGCCAGCGCGACTTGACGTATCTGGCGGCCTTGCGGCGCACACCGGTGGCGTTGTGGCCCAAAGCACGTTAGGCATGAGGGCCACCGTGGCAGTGGCACCGCGTCGCGATGGATACCTATGGATTTTCATATGCTCGTCGGGTAACGCGAGGCAAGCTCAGATCAGGCTGGCGATCAGCCATCTGCTCGATGCTGACTGGAGGGCGGATGTTTCCAGCCATCCGGGTGACGATGCAATCTGCTTTAACCTTGCACTGACCACCATGCGCCACATTGCCACACGTATCCATTTTGGCAATGTTCGGAACGTAGGTGAGGGGCTATCCATCGGGATCGACAATGCCATAAGCCTTCGCGGATCAACTGCGGCATTTAATGCGTTGGCTGCGGCTTTGGTGCAGTGCCTGTGCGATTATTATCGAATTGCCGCCACCCCGCTTGAAAAGGCCGAGATGGCGGCTCATGCGCTGGCAGAAGGTGGTGTCAGCCACGCGCACACGGTCGATGCATTGACCGCATTGTGCGCTCCGACGGGCGGCGGTGCTTGTCTGCTGCGGTATCGTTGTCAGCCCCATCAATTACTCGGGACGATCCCTGTTGCGGATAATATTCAGTTATTGGCGATCGAACTGGATGCGAAAAATCCTGACGCACCTGCCATTGCGCAGCGCGTGATGGTAGCCGGGGCGATGGGGATGCGTATTATCGAGACTGTGTACCGTGACCTCGGGCTTGAACCCAACACCGGCGGATATTTAGGAAATATTTCACCGGGGCTTTACAAACGCTATTTTCGAGCCTTGCTCCCGCGGCGTATGCGCGGGCGCGACTTTACACGCAGCTACGGGGAGTTACCCGGAGTTGGCATCGATCTGGATCATTTTTACCATATCCGCGCGGCGGTGGATCATCTCATCGGTGAGGGGGACTATGCCGAAAACTTTTTACAAGCAATGGAGGAATTGGCTCCTAACTGGAATGAACCATTGCCCGAGGCGGCGCGTATATTAAGTGCGCAGAGGGCCGGCCGATTGCTGCTGGCGTCGCAGCACAGTTACCGATTGCGACTGGGTTTGTCGTCGCCTCACGCCGATTGGGTAATCGCGCGTTTAACCGATGCCGCAGCGGGGTGCGGTGCCTATGGTGCGCGGGTGACAGAAATGGGAGATGGGCAATTGGTAATTGTACTTATGCCCGCGAGTGTGAAAGCGACCGATCATCTTTTGGGGGTTGTCTCTGAATATGGCCGAGAATTCGGAGTCAGCCCTCGTATCTACCGCACGGGAACGCCCTCAAGTGCCGGTGCCTTACTTAGCTGAATTGCCTGAAAATGTGGATCGCCCGTCTGAAGTGACCTATCAACCAAAGTTGAATCGACCGGTTGGTGAGTATATTCAAACTCCGGCGGTAAAATCGCGACTGAAGTGCGAACGGCTTTCGCGGGGTTGTGTGTACTACTCTCGTCGGGGGAGGATTGTATTTGCCTTGGGAAGCCCGATTGCCTCCATCGCAGATATGGCGGCGGTCACCGAGGAATTTGAGCGCAAAATGGCCAGACGGAAGTTGCGTTGCGTTTATTTTGGTGCCGAGGCCCCGCAGACGCATCGATTGGCGACCGGACGCAGACGGATACTTATTGGATCGCAGCCGGTATTGACCAGCGATAAATGGCGTCATTTGAAGACGCAGTCGGCGGGACTCAGGGCCCAGATCAATCGTGGTCGGCGCGGGATGAGGTTTGTTCCCGTGCGGCTATCGGGGCGGGACGCCACAGCACGCATGCTGCAGGAAATCAGCACTTGTCTCTGTGCATGGATTGACACCCGGCCGGCACCGCCAATGGGGTTTGCCGCCGACGCGCGGCTCTCAACGCACCTGGAATATTATCACGGTGTTCATGCTGCCGTGAATGAGAAAGGTGAGGTTATGGCGTACATATGCCTTGCAGCGCCACCCGTCGGGAATCGATTTCTCGCCGAGCACATGATACGCAGACCCGACGCACCCAATGGCGTCATTGAGGCATTATGCGACCATGTACTCTCGCGGGGGTGCCTGCCCAACGATGGGCAGATGTCGCTGGGACTGACCGCGCTAAGCGAGCGCTATCTGGCGAATCGATACAGCAATCCGTGGTCATTTCGGTTGATGCGTTGGTGCGCACGCCGCTGGGGCAATCGATTCTATAATTTTGCCGGCCTCGAGGCGTTTCGGCACCGGCTTTGCGATATGCCGTGGGAGCCAGTTTATATGCTGGCAGATCGACGTATCTCGATGCCAGAATTGGCCGTTGCGCTGGCCCATTTGTTTTTCTGGCCGGCGGGAACTGCGGCTTCACATAAATCTGATGGCAGATTGCTGCTGTCAGGCCGCGGTCGTTGAGCCTGATGGGCGTGCGGTGGATGATTCGGGCTTTTTGAATATCAGCAGGTAATTGAACCCCCGCAGAAAAAAGTTTCCTCGCACCGCTTCCGTCTGCCAGTGATTGCGGGTCAATTTTTGGTTGTGCCGCACCACCGCAATGATGTCCACGGGTTGAAAACGCCGCCGCAAAATGGAAAACAATTCAAAGCCGATCGGCATGAACGGCTTGCCCTTTTTGAATGAATCACTGACATAAATGGCAAGGTAGCGGCGCGGCTTAAGCACGCGATTCAGTTCCTTAAATACGTCGTCCATAGCGCGGTAATACGGGTTATCGGCAGGGGGGCCATCGATGGGTGATGCGTCCAATTTGCCGATGCAGCGCTTGTCATCAGAATAGTGAATGTGCGTGCTGTAGGGGGGATCGACAAACGCAAAATCAACGGTGCCACTTTTCAATGGCAAATAGCGGGCGTCGGCCTGTTGAATATCCGGGCGGGTGGGGGCAAGATCACAGCCAATGGGTATGCGATGAAGTTCCTCGGCAACATCTATCGTGGTGCCGCTGCCGCACATAGGATCGAGCACCTTATCATTTTCGCGTGTGTAGCGCTGGAGAAGATTCCATATGACCCATGCGGGTGTGGCCCCCAGAAAGCCGGTATCACCATGTGGAGACGTGCCGTAATCTTGCGACGGATATTCCCAGAGGGTGGTTGGCTCAACATGCAGTGCCGGCTTGGTATTAAATTTCCTCATTTACCACCCGAAGCGTTTTATCTGAAGTTGGTGAATTGCACCGGTACCGCCGGCGGACGCGCTTTAAACTCGGCAATTATCGCCTGCAGATCGTCAATTTTGGGGCCTGCCACCCGAAGTGTCTCGCCCTGGATGGAAACATTTACCTTAAGCCCCAAATCTTTGATGCGCTGCTGAAGCGTCTTGGCGTTATCCCGATCAATGCCCGATTTGAGTTTAACCACCTGGCGAAGTGTTTTGTGGGTGGCGGCCTCAATCTTCTGCCGATCAAGCACGCGCGAATCGACACCTCGTTTCACCATCTTGGATATCAGCACCTCGATGACGGCATCAAGCTGCGGTTCATGGTCGGCGGTGAGAGTTAATAATTTTTCCTTCCGGTCAAAATCGCCGATACCGGCCGCCGAACCGCGAAAGTCGTAGCGATTGGCAATTTCCCGGCGGGCTTGAACGATCGCCTCGTCCATGGCCTGGAGATCAATTTCGTTGACGATATCAAATGTATGATTAGACGCCATAAATATTTCCTTCCACACAACGAATTCGGGCCTGACAGCATCAATTTTACCAACGTGGTCTGGATCGCGGCAGATTACCTGCCTTGCGTGATCGTAACCAGCGTTCAACAGGGCCGGTCAATACCGCAATGACAAAAAACCAGACGATCGCAAGAAGCACGTATCGCGCCCACGCCGCCTCGGCGGGAACCACCGGGCCATGCAGCACGGGGGCTAAATGTTCAATAACAGGTCTTGAGGCGGAAGGAGGCAGCATAGGTCAATACCCTTAAGCGATAACTTTATTAAGCGGATAGCTGATAAGCCCCGTGGCACCGGCACGCTTGAGTCGTGGGACCAGTTCGCGCTCAAGTCGCTCTTCAACAATAACCTCAACGGCCACCCAACTGCCATCGGCCAAGGGGGAAACAGTGGGAGATTTTTCCGCCGGCAGCAAGGCGAGGATCGCATCAAGTTTCTCCCGGGGGCTGTTGAGTTTAAGGCCCACTTTTTCCCGCGCGTTGATGGCCCCCTGAAGAAGCAGCGCGAGATTTTCTATTTTCTCACGCTTGGCCGAATCGCCCCACGCGTGATGATTGGCGATAAGGCGCGTGGTGCTGGTCAGCAGCGTATCAATGATGCGGAGATTATTGGCGCGGATGGATGAGCCAGTCTCGGTGATATCGACAATGGCATCAAGCAATCGGGCTTTAACCTCGGTCGCTCCCCAACTGAATTCTACCTTGATAGGTATTTTGCGCTCGTCAAAGTATTGTTTGGTCACGCGCACCAGTTCGGTCGCTATCACGCCGTTGGCAAGATCTTCGGGCTTTTGAACCGCCGACTCCTGCGGAACGGCGAGTACCCATTTCGCCGGTCGGCTGGTGGCTTTGCTGTAAACAAGCTCAGCCACTTCATGTACATCTGAATTATTTTCGCGTATCCAATCGGAACCGGTCAAGCCAACGTCGACGACATTTTCTTCGACATAGCGTGACATTTCCTGGGCCCGAAACAGCACAACCTCGATGGTCGGGTCGTCTATGGTTGGAAAATAGCTGCGGTCATTGATAGAAATGCGCCACCCCGCGCGTGCGAACAGATCGACGGTGGCGCTCTCCAGCGAACCCTTGGGGATACCGAGTCGGAGGATACCCGGTGATGATTTGAGCATTGATTACTCCATAATTTTTAAATTTATCGATACGGTCTTAATCCGCAACGGCCGATCATTTTTTTACAGCCGCTTTTTTTACAGTGATCGGTTTAGGTTTTACGGCACGGGCTTTCGCCGGCTTGGCTGCGGCGGCTGCAACCGGCTGTGCGGTGAGAGCCGGTGGCGCAAGCACCGGCGATGGCACCTTGGCGACGGGTGGCCAGACTTTAGGTGCCCAATCTTCAAGTTCCTTGCGGGAACCAAGATAGAAGCTGTGCATTTTTTTTGCAACGATTTCGCGTTCAAGCGTCTGCTGGGCTTCAATGGGTGTGCAACTCTCGTCAAGCACACCCTTGCTGATAAGCCAAAGCATTAATTTGGTATCAACTGGACAAGCGGCCACCTCAAAACATTCCAGCGCCACCGCCGCCTCGACGTAAGGGGTTATACCGGCAAGCGTGCGAAGGTAATTACGGACTTCTGTTTTTTTCATGGTTTGCAGGCTTGCCAGCGACATCTGATTTTCGCGCTCGTATATAGACTGCAGCGTCCGGTGCAAAAGAGAACTGCGGTGTTCAGAAAAGGGATAACGCGACCCTAAGATGGCGGCGACTTCGATGGCGGGCGTCACACGAAGTTCGTTAAGATCAACCATAGCGGCAGCCAGACGGGCTTCCGCCGCCTGAGCGCGGGCGTTGTCGGCGTCAAACTCCAAAAACGCCCTGATCATGCGCGGAATGGCTGTTTTGAGCCGGGCCTGCGCCACGGGCATTTTGGCCAGGTCTTCGGCCACACAAAATGTGGTACAGAGGTTGGCCAGCGGCATAGCGGTTTCACCTGGCTTTACCGACCCTGCGCTGACGAAGCGGTCGATAATTTTTTTGCGGGCACCCTGCAAATTAGGCTTCTTCTTCATTCTATTTCCTCAATGGGTGGTTGGTTTACGTTTAACTGCGATAAGTCCGGTTCATTAACGCGGCGTTTTTCAGGCAGCGGTGCGTCGATGACCGCTTCGGGCGGGGCGGAAGGTGATTCGGCCACAGTTTTTAATATTCCAAGTACCTCGGCCTGTTTTTTAAGCGATTCATCTAAAACAAAATGAAGGCGCGGTACCGTGCGCGTCGCCAGGTTTTTGGCCAATGTACGCTGGATGGTCGGCTTGGCTGAATGCAGCCCCTGCATCACTGTGCCGGTAGGAATATCCGATAGCACACTCACGTACACCTTGCAATCATGCAGGTCGGCGGTGAGTTCAATGTGGGTAATGCTGACCAGGCCCATGACACGCGGATCGGCCACGTCACGCAGAAGGGCTGATGAGAGCACGCGCCGAATCTGGGATTCAAGTTTCTGCTTGCGGAAATTCATTGCTGCGTTGGCCACTCCATCAGATGACATCGGGACGCGGATGCCGCCTTATCACAATATCTCAATTTGATAGTCCAGAAGCTCCAATCGACGTTCCTTTTCGATCGAGTGCACCATCCGGGAAAGTGAGCTTTCCAGCCGCCGCCGGTCAGCACCGACCATTGCCACCCCCAGCATAGCGTGCTGCGGATGATCGGCGTCGCCCACCTCGGCAACCGACACATTGTGATGATGATGCCAACTGTCTTTGACAGACCGCAATATGCGGCGTTTGTCGCGGACGGTTAACGCATCACCAATTTTCAAACTCACCTGCAATATTCCAATATTCAAGATTCAAACCCGTCGCAGCGGGTGAAAAGACCCCATTGTCATCAGAGTGTACGTGCAACATCCACGGTCTTGTAAGCCTCAAGCCGATCGCCCACCTTGATATCGTCGTAACCGGCAAGCTTCAATCCGCATTCCATGCCGGATCGCACTTCTTTGGTGTCATCCTTGAAACGTTTGAGCGAATCGAGCGCCAGATTTTCAACCACCACCACTCCATCTCGAATAAGGCGGTATTTATTGGAACGATTTAATATGCCATCGGTGACCATGCACCCGGCAATGGACCCAAGTTTGGTCACACGGATCACCTTGCGGATTTCAGCCCGTCCGACAACCTGTTCCTGTTTTTCGGGCGACAGCATGCCAGCCAGGGCCTTGCGGATATCGTCACTGATCTCATAAATAATACGATATAGGCGTATCTCCACGCCGGTACGTTCGGCAAGTTTGCGAGCCGACTCATCCGGCGTTACCGAAAAACCAATAATCATGGCACCCGATGCGTCCGCAAGCAGCACATCGCTTTCGGTGATCCCGCCAACAGCCGCATGGAGCAACTTCACCTGCACCTCTTTGGAAAGCTCCTCGGTAACCACCTTCCGAAGCACATCGACGGAACCCTGCACATCGGCCTTGAGGATGATGTTGAGTTCCCGCACTTCGCCCTGTTTGATGGTGTCAAAAAGGTTGTCCAGTGTCACTTTGCTCCGGCGGGCGATTTCCGATTCTCGCACCGCGACGGCCTGCTCCTCGGCAATGGCCTTGGCCTGCGATATATCCTCAACCACATAAAAACTCTCGCCAGCCGTGGGTGCCGCATCCAGCCCGATGACCTCAATGGGGGTGGCGGGGCCAGCTTCCGTAATGGGTTGATTTTTATCGTCGGACATCGATCGTACGCGTCCTGAGGTGGCTCCGCACACCAACGCATCGCCGATGCGCAGCGTTCCATCCTGCACCAGAACACGCGCTACTGCCCCGCGACTGGGATCCATAAATGCCTCAACAACCCGTCCGCTGGCGGGCAGGCTTGGCGATGCTTTAAGTTCCCGAAGCGACGCAACGTAGTCAAGATATTCAATGAGTTCACGCACACCCTGACCGGTGGTGGCGCTGGTACGCACCACTTCAGTCTCGCCTCCCCATTCCGATGGATTCAGGCCGTTTTCCGCCAATTGACCCAACACCCGGTCGGGCCGAGCCTCGGGCTTATCAATTTTGTTTAGCGCCACAACAATTGGCACGCCAGCCGCCTTGGCATGGTTGATCGATTCCACGGTCTGCGGCATTACGCCGTCGTCGGCGGCCACCACAAGCACCACCACATCGGTCATGTTGGCACCACGGGCACGCATGGCGGTAAATGCCTGGTGACCGGGGGTATCCAAAAAGGTGACGCGTTTGGTTTTACCGTCTGAACCCGTAATTTTCACGGTGTAGGCACCGATATGCTGGGTAATGCCTCCGGCCTCGCCGGCCGCGACATTGGCCGAACGGATTTTATCCAGCAAGCTGGTTTTGCCGTGGTCCACATGGCCGAGCACCGTGACTACCGGGGCCCGGGACTCAGTGGGCGCAGAAGCCTTGAGTTCGGAATATTTTCGAACCATCAACTGCAGCAGCGACTCGCGCTGTTTTACAATAAGTTCCACACCATTTTCAGCGGCCAGCAGTTGCGCCACATCATCCTCGATGGTCTGGTTGACCGTCACGATGATGTTCTGCGCCAATAGTTTGCCCAGCAATTTTCCGGCCTGTACGCCCATGGCCTGCGATAACTGCCGGATCGTGATGGGCGCGGTAATCTCAATATGGGTCGGGCGCTGCGCCTGATGCGACGCGGCGTTTTGACGTTTTTGCTGATTCTGTTTGGCCTCGCGGCGGCGCTCGCGAAGGGCACCCTGCCCGGCGGCGGCAATGCGCTCGGCACGTTCAGCAATTTCGGCCTCCGTCCATTCGCGTATCTGCTCAAGGCCGGCGTCTGCATCGTGACCATGGCCGCGCCGCCCAAGCCGCCCTTTTCGCTTGGCCTCGGCCTCCTCATCATCAACGCGCGGTGCAGTGGTAAAGCCCGATTTTCGATGGCGTGTATTGGTTGGCGGCGGCGGCGGCATCGAGTCGAGACGCGGACCACCGGGTGTAAACGGCGTGGCGGGTCTCGGACGCTGGCGTATCGCCCGCACGGGGTCCGGCGCTTCCACACGGATAAGGCGCGGCCCCTGCATCTGCGCCGGAGCGGGGATATTTTTCGGGCCAACAGCCGTCACAACCGGCTTGGCAACCACATTCGGCACACCACGAGGTGCAATGGGAGCCACCGGCTTGACGGGTTTTTGCGGAATTTCAGGTGCAGCAGGCTTCGCCGGCGCGGCCGGTGCCGCTGGAGTCGGCGATGCCTCTGGCGCGTGCGATTCTTTTGCCTTAACACGCGTTTTCTCGGCGGCAGACTCCACATCTTCCGCAGAGGTATGCGTTTCATCGCGTGCGGAAGTGTCTGCCACTTCGTCGGCCGTCTGCGACTGGAATTCTGATGCGGCAGAGGTTTCACTTTCTGATGATGTTTCGGACGGAGCGCTGGGATCGGTTTCAGGTTCCATCACCGCCACCGACGCCTCCGTTTCGGCATCGTCAGACGTGTGTGACTCTTTCGCCGAGGATTTGGTCTTCGTGGTGCGTTTACGGCGTACCTTGGCGGCCTCGACATGCGCGGCCTTCTCCACTGCGGTTTTGGGTGCACCCGCGCTGAACCATTCACGGATGCTTACCGCCAAGCCCGTTTTAACGGCGCTCAGGTGGCTTTCAATGCCGGGGACGCCCTCAGCTTTGCACTTGGCGATGATGTCTTTGCTGGTCACCCCCAATTCTCGTGCTATTTGATATACCTTTAGTGTGCTCAACGAGGACTCCAAAAATTTCAAAACGCCAATTGCCGCTTCATATCATCAATCTTAGTCGCTTTAGCGGCACTGTGTTAAAGCCATCCCAACCCGTGGGTAGTTAACGCCACCAAAACTATCTGCACATTACACCATCAAGTCGAGGCATGCTCCTGAGGCTCGGCTGATGAGCCTTCACCTCCCGCAACCTCATCCGTCACCGCGTCCGGGGCGGCCGCCACGGCTGAAGCGGCAGATCCGGTACCATCCGGCCCGGCAGCAGGAGCCGCTCCATCAATTTCGGCGGCGACGGGCTCAATGGCATCTTCGCCAGCCGCATCATCGGCTGCCTTGGCGGCACGCTCCTGCGCCCGCTTCTTTTCCGAGGCAGCCTTTTCCTTCAGATACACTCGGGCAATTTCAATCATCCGCTCGGCTTTCTCCAGCGGGATGTCGAGCGTCTTGGCAATCGGCTCGGCCCCGACTTCCTCAATTTCTTCCGCCTGAATAATACCGAACTCAAGCAGGCGATCTACAAAGTGCTCAGGAAGATTATCGATCTGGCTGGTGATGGCCGCCAGATCATTGCGGTGTGCTTCAAGCTCTTCCGGCGTGCAGATACTAAGCTCCCAACCGGTGAGTTTGGCGGCAAGACGGACATTCTGACCGCGTTTACCAATCGCCAAAGAGAGTTTGGACTCATCGACAATCACTACTGCACGGGCAAGTTCATAGCTACGGAAAATATTAACTATTTCGGCGGGTTTCAGGGCGTTAACAATGAACATCTGCGACGATTCATTCCAGCGAACGATATCGATACGTTCGCCACCGAGTTCATCAACGATGTTTTTAATGCGGCTGCCGCGCACCCCAACGCATGCGCCGATGCAGTCCACCTTTGAATCCATGGACGAGACGGCAATTTTCGTGCGATACCCTGCCTCACGCGCCAGCGATTTGATCTCGATTACTTTTTCCTGCACTTCCGGCACTTCAATTTCAAACAGCCGCCGGATGAAATCGGGGTGCGAACGCGAGAGAACGATTTTGACATGATTGCCGGCCGGACGCACCTCGAGCACCAACGCCCGAATACGCTGCCCCACATCGTATTTTTCGCCGGGGATTTGTTCGCTGCGGGGCAGAAACCCCTCGCAGCGGCCCAAGTTCACAGTGACGACGGGGATTTTATCGTCCGAGGCCGAAACGGTACCCGTGATGATCTGTCCCTTCCGGTCGCTGAACTCATCCATGATGCTGCCGCGTTCATCTTCTCGTAATTTTTGGATAAGCACCTGCTTGGCCGTTTGGGCGGCGATGCGGCCAAATTCACGGTATTCAATCAGGACGCCGTTTTTACGGACTTCAATTTCGCCACTCATGCGATCGATGCTGCATTGGACGTCATCGGTTTCACCGTAGAACTTTTTGGCAGCCGACATCAACGCCGCCTCTATATCTGTAAATACCGAATCTTTTTCGATATTTTTGTCCCGGGCGATTGAATCGATGATTCGCAGCAATTCCTGATTCATAGTTTGTCCAATCCTTTTGGAGTTACGCCGACCACCAAATGCCCGGCATTCATAAATTACCACCGGCGCGGGTCAGGCTCGGTTTGCGGCCTCACACCAAGCGGCCGATCCGAACTATAAAACCCAACGTCAAATGCGGCAGAAACCGCATCCACCCACAACCGACATCCCAACTAACGCTAAAAAACGCAGCCACACCGGAACGGTACGGCCGCAGAAATGTTAACAAAAATCCTGCAGCCAGACCCCGATGCATACACCACGCCGATATTTATCGGGCCGTTGTGCCGGGTGCCAATACGCAGCCAAAAGCGCTATACTTTCACGCTGCGTCATGTGCCAACTCTATTGACGTGTAATGTTTGCACGTCGAACCTCTATCCGAGCCACACACGCCGATGGATAGCCAACCCACCAGCCAAACATCAGATTATACCGGTCAAAACGCAAACTACAAATGCGTTAGATCGGCCGGTGGACGCGGCGGGTGCGACGTATCACCTTCGCCCGATACGCCTTCGTCCCCGCTTTTTGTGCCCGCCAAAATCCATACGTCACAATCCCTGTTATTACTCGGACAGGCTCCTGGCCCGTCCGCATGCGAGCCGACGTTTTGCGATGGGGTTTTCATTCCACGGCTTTAATGACAACCAAAGTCGTGTCATCAACGCGACTGTTGAGGCCCACAAATCGGCGCGTTTCCCACACGAGTTGTCGACAAATTTGCTCGGCCGGTAAATCGGCATAGCGAATGTATGCGTCACGCAGGCGCTGTTTGCCAAAGGACTCACCGTCAAAATTCATGGCATCGGTCAGGCCGTCGGTATAGATGAGGATGCAGTCCCCCCTGCGGATATCCAGAATGTGCTTGCCATATTTTTCCTGCGGGTCAACGCCAAGCACCATGCCCCCGGATCCTAGTTCACGGATGGTGCCATCGCGCAACAACAGGGCAGGGTCATGGCCAGCGACGGAATAGGTCAATCGTCGGGATTTAAATTCCAGTGTGCCGTACCAGAGGGTGACAAATTCGCCACGCTGCGTATCGGCAACAATGGCTTTATTGACGCGACTTATAACTTCGTCCAGGTCGTAGATATCGCTGGCATAGGCGCGAATAGATGCCCGGGCCGACGCCATAAGTATTGAAGCCGGCAGCCCCTTACCAACAATATCCGCTACCGCAATGCCCAGCGCCTGCGGGCCAAATTCAATAAAATCATAAAAATCCCCTCCAAGCTCAAAGCAGGGGACATACAGTGCCGCAATGTCGAACCCCTTAATAATGGGGGCACTGGGTGGAATCATGCGGCGCTGAACCTCCGCAGCAATTTGTACTTGCCGATGCAGACGTTCTTTCTCGATGGCCTCTTCCTGCAGCCGGGCATTTTCAATGGCTGCCGCCGCCTGATTCGCGATGGATTGCAAAAGCCTCACCTCAAAAGAAGTGAAGGTCTTGGGTGTATCGGTGTACACACGAATGACGCCAATAGGGTGGCCGTGATAAGAAAGAGACGTGCATAGCACCGAGGCGATGCCTTCACGGCGTGCGTCATCCGGATAGGCGATGCGCGGGTCGGTGGTCATGTCCACCACTTGTACCACCTTGCCAGCGAGTGCTTCACGGTCAACACCGCTTTTGTCGACGATAATGGGGCCTTTTTTCAGGTAGCCGTCAGATAGGTTGTAAACACTTTTAATAACCAGTTCATCACGCTGATCATCAAGCAGCCGCAATGAGCAGGCTTTGGCACCCATGGCCTGGGCGACACTTTGCGTCACCCGGTCAAGGGTCTGCGCCAAACCGCGTGCCTCGGCTGTAAGCGTGGAAATGTGGAACAGGGTTGAAAGTTCCACAATGCGCCGGCGAAGCTGCATCTCCTGCTCACAGAGGCGAGAGATGGCGCTGGCGAGAAGTTGCAAAAATTGGATACCTGCCGACCGCTGCAATTCTGTTTCCGAAACGCACAATTGCAGTAATTCGCGGGCTTGAGAAGCGTCAATGGAAAATTTGGCCGCCAGTTGCTCGACACGGGCGGCATCAACCCGCTGATGCCGCATCGGTTCAATGCTGATGCTGCCAAGTCGCACCCCCGCCACCATGATGGGTGCGGAAAATGGTTGATTGCCAACCCCTCCATCTCGATGGGCCGCGGCAATGGCAGCCGAGCGAGTCTGGAACCGATGGCTGACTGTAGGCTGGGTAAGCGCCTTTCCCCCGGCATCACGAATGCACGCGGACACCTGGGCCACAGCCGTGAGGGAGTCTTGAATGTCCTGAAGCGTGTCGGCATCAATAAAGTCAGTCAGGGATGTACCCTTAAGCGATACCAAGTCAGCGATTTCATTATCGGCCGACGCATCGGGTATCGGCTCGGCCGACTTCAGTTGCACAGGACCGTCACTGGTTGAAGTTGTCGATTCGGTGCTGGTCAAAATCGATACATCCTTGCTTGGACTGCTCCCCGCCCCGCAGATGCGGGATTAAACGCGGTTGAATTCAGTTGGCATGGACAGCGCACCATGCTCAACGTTTGGCGGGGTTTATCAGCCACGCCCTGTTTAAAATGGACGGCCAGAGACTGCCCGTACCCCATGAAGCCCAAAGGGAAAGCAGTTGCCGCAGATTATTATCGTGGCCGGTCTGGTAATAGGTGTAGGCCAGCAAAAATGCGGCGGCATCACTTTGATCAGGCAGCATGCGTTTAAGCTGCGTCTGCGTTTTTTCAACGGCGTGGCGCGGCAGCATGGCGTTCCAGTTATACCGCAGCGCGGTGAAACGCGGATGATGGGCAAAGACCGTTTTGAAGTCCGCATAGGCACTGGCATACATGCCACCCATCAATTCTGTATTGGCTCTCGCCAGCCGGGCCAGTTGGTTGCCGGGGTTGACAATCAACGCGGAATTAAAGCGATAAAGGGCGGCGATATAGCGTCCCTGTTTCAGATCCATCTGGCCGCGTTTCATAAAGCGGTTGAAGGTGCTGTGGGTCCTTCCCGCCAGTTGCGAGATGGCTGGCACATGGCGTCCGGCCCTTAGCATCTTCTGGGTTTTGGGCGTAAGCCAGTTCTGCGACCCGGTGGGTGAAACCGCATGCGGGACATTCGATGAACCATTCGGGGCCACGCCGCCGGTGCTGGTTTGTCCCACCGTTCGCTTGGCGGTAATAGGCGCGATGGGCAGCCCGGTGATTGGATCAATCATTAGCTGCTGAGCTTTTTTACTGTTGACAGGGGCAAGGGTGGTATTCGTGATCGCTGACGCACCGCCGATACCCGGTGCAACGATCTTGGATCGACGCCCGGTGCTTAATTCCGTCAGCAAACGCTGATAATAATCCCCCGACGGGACATGTTTACGCGGTACATAGCCAACCATCCCCTGATTGGGCTTGCCAATGGCACTGTTCGTGGGGCGGACAGATGCGAGGCCCAAACTTCTGCTACCCGACACCTTCCCATTGATCTTGAAACTTGATTCGCCCCGATTGAGGTACCGCGATTTTGAGGATTGGTTGCCCGTCGGCATCAATGCACCACTCATAGGGCGAAGGCCAAAGAGGGGATTGATCTGCCCCGAACTGCCCGTTGAAATGCCGGAATAGGCCTGCGGATTGGTGGGCAGGCTTACATTATTATTAAAGTATGACGTATACTGACCGTTGGCATTAAGGGGGGCATTAACCTGATTGACCGCACCAATCCCTGTTAGGGCGGAACTGACACCCAAACCCGCACCTATCTGCGCCGAATAGCTTTGATTCGGATTGACCGCACCATTGAGTGCACGGCCCACGGCCAAACTGGAAACACCTTGGCTAACCGCGCTGACGCTGCTTAAACGCACTTGCGATGGCGACACACCCGACGATTGAAAAGAAGATTGCCCGACAACAGGTATCTGGGCATATGTCGTGCCCCCACCGGGGATCGGCACCGGAACGACACGCGAAAACTGCGGCATGCCAGCGGGATTGAATGCGGCCCCCGAATTCTGCAAACCGTAAATGTTCGGATTGCTCGGCACAAAGCCTTGGACGGGCGTATTACTGCCTCCGCTTCCTACTAAATTATTGGCATCCTGAGCGTTGCCGTTCTGCACATAAACCTGCGCGTAAACCGGGGTGACAGCCGCAGCCACGATGGCGGCCAGCATACCAGCCCGTATCAGATTAAAGTTGCGATTCATTGAACACCTCCTTGGTCTTTCAATTCATCTCCCATACCCACAACTACAGTATACCGTCGCCGGGCCTAACTCCCATGGTTTATGGCTGGCGGGCACCAGCACAGGGCAGATTATATTCGCAAACATATAAAAATGGAGAAATTTGTAAAGGGTTCTGTTCAAGCGCCCGATAAGCACAAAATGCCGGAAAAAGTGGCCCGGCGCATTGACACTCCCTTCGCAAAAAGTTAAGATTAAATCTGGAACAGTTTCATTAACTGTTTATACTTTTTTCAGTGAGGTGGTCAACATGGCATCGATACGAGACCTCGCAAAGGAATTGAAACTCTCACCTGCGACCGTGTCGCGCGCGCTGAATAACAATCCTTTAGTGGCACCCGAGGTGCGGCGGCGCGTGCTCAACGCAGCCAACAAACTCCAATATGTCCCAACAATCGGGCGGCGGGAAACCATGAACATTGCGTTTGCATATGCGGGCGACCGCAGCATCGGGTCACCTTTCGACGCCGCACTGATGGAAGGCCTTACCGATCGCATGGAGGCGGGTGGATTTGATCTGGTCATCTTGGATGTAAAGCGGGCCGTCCATCCACGCGAAACATTTTCACACATGTTTCGGCGGAAGGGAATTCGCGGAGCGGTGCTTCGCACTACCTCCGCAGCAAAGGAACTCTGCACGCAAATAGCCGAAGAGGGATTTCCTTGTGTGGTGGTGGGCGAACATTTCGATAACGATAGTATCAGCGTTGTGCGAAGCGATTCGCTGACCTCCAGCCGCGACGCTGTTAACCATCTAATAGACTTGAAGCATGAACGTATCGCCATTGCGGTCAATCTGGTGGATGATTCCGATCATCTGGACCGGATCGCTGGCTACCGCGAAGCCATGACCAGCCGCGGGTTGCCGGTGGATGATCGGATGATCTTCCGTATCGCTGCGAAACGTGAGGGTGGCATTCAATTGATTCGGCGGATTGCCGCCATGCCCGAGCGGCCAACAGCCTTGTTTTTTGCCGATCCATTGCCCGCGATAGGGGCCATGATGGAGGCTCAGAGTATTGGTTGGAGCATACCGCGAGATTTATCCATCGTCGGGTTTGATGATGCCGAACTTCGTTTTATGGTTCATCCGACGATGACGGCCATATGTCAGGACGCCAGAGAACTGGGGCGGGTGGCCTTTGAGGCGTTGGACCTGCTCTTTTCTCAAAAGGGGCGTGAACTGCAAAACAGTGCCGTGCGAAGGATATTGGCAACCCAGCTTGAGTGCCACGGGTCAACGGGTCCTCTCTTATCAGGCGTTGAAAAATGATTTCTAGCCGCACTGGTTTTTTCTCGAGCTGATATCAGCTTGGACCAGGAGTGGGAGATGGTTGCTCTTTTTATGGAGTATCGTATGAGAAGCAAGAATGGAATTGCGTTGATGGCCAGCATTGCGGCGGCAGCCGCGATCTCGGCAGGCAGCCACATGGCGGCCGCGTCGACCACCTACGGGTTGCAATTTGCACCCACAGGTTACACGGCCTACACCGGTTGGGCAGCGGGTGTAGACGTTGCCACGTTTACGGCACCGCCGTTTAACAGCGCGAATACCACCACTTATTCCCTAGGTGCAAGTGGCGCAACGCTTAGTATTAGCGGAAATAACTACAGCACTCAAAATGGGATAACGTCGGGAACACCAACGACTGATATTGCGTGGCTCAATAATGCTTTTTTCCTTGGAAACGGTAGCACACCTTTGACGGCCACGCTGAGCGGGGTATCCCCCGGCGATACGGTCAATTTTTCCTTTCTTGAATCTTTCCAGACGGGAAATGAGCCTCAAGTTTCGATCGATGGTGGCACACCGACAGCCATAAACAGTGACACGAGCTTTGTCGATGCCGGTTCTTTTAGCGGCCAAAGCAGCTACACGCTGACATTCACGAATGCGGCCGGCGGAGCGGGTGAATTTGATCTTTCCGGTGGGTTGATAACGATCAGTCCGACGCCGGAACCCGCAGCCGCGAGTTTGTTGTTTGCTGGCGCTACCGGCCTGGCGCTGCTACGTCGTCGCAAAGTCTGATTTATTCTATCCCAGGGCCGCCCGTTCTTACGGGCGGCCCTTTTTTTTCACGTGAACCCATTAGCCGGTGTAAAGAACTGAATGTTGTGTAACAAAATAGCAAAATATGCTCCGCCATGCGATGGATTTATTAAACGGCAACGTTTGTGGCACCCCCTGTCTCGATTGCCCGCAATCGTCCTCGTCTTTGCAGGGCTGACGGCGGCGCATGCGGCGGTAGGCAGGGCGATTCGCACGCAAATCGTCAAGACGCATCATGGGTGGGAATTGTTGCGCGACGGGAAACCCTATTTTATTAAGGGTGCCGGTGGCAGTTATTCGCTGACCGCACTCAAAGCTTGCGGCGGAAATTCGGGGCGCACGTGGGGTGCCGAAGGCATTGGAAAGGAATTGAGGCTGGCGGCCAGGCTGCATATGACGGTAACCGTCGGGTTCTGGCTGGGACACCCCTCAGATGGATTCAACTATCATGATGCCGCAGCGGTGCACGCCCAGTATGAACAATGCCGGAGATACGTGCTCAAGTATCGAAGCAACCCGGCCGTGCTGATGTGGGGCATCGGCAATGAAATGGAAAATGGATACGATCACAAGATACTATGGAAGGCTGTTGAGCAAATTGCACGCATGTGCCATCGGCTTGACCCCAATCACCCCACCATGACGGTAGTAGCGGAAATCGGCGGGCACAAGGTTGAGAAAATAAATAAATATTGTCCTGATATCGACATTATCGGAATTAATTCATACGGCGGCGGCCCGACCCTGTACCGGCGGTATCTTAAGGCCGGGGGATACAAGCCATACGTCATCACTGAATATGGCCCGCCAGGCACGTGGGAGATCGGCCGTAACAACATCGGGTTGCCCGTGGAGGAAACCAGCACGCAGAAGGCGGCAGCCTACTCGGCCACCTATCGCAACAGCATTCTCGCGGCACGGGGCCTTTGCCTGGGCGGTTACGCCTTCACCTGGGGGTGGAAAGTGGAAGCCACGCCAACATGGTATGGACTGATTCTGCCGGATGGTCGGCGGCTCGGTGCCGTCGATGCGCTGCAACATTTCTGGACGGGCCATTGGCCAACCCATCGCTGTCCATTGATGCAGAGCATCAAACTGACGGGTTCTGACAAAGTTAAACCGGGTGGATTGATCCATGCGACGGTTTCCGCCACAGAACCGGGGGGAGGGAAGCTTCAGTACGACTGGATTTTACGACGCGACATCTCGAACCTGAATATCGTCGGAGGCCATGGTGGGATAATGCCGCGACGATATCGACACGCAATAATTGATAACGATCGCCCATCCGTTACCGTGAAGATGCCGACTCGCGGCGGCTTCTATCGCCTGTACTGTTATATTTACAACGCCCATGATGGGGCCGCGGTCGGTAACATCCCTCTGCTCGACGAGGGCGTCATCCAGCCGATGCGAGCTCCAAAGGCGAAGTTGCCGGTGGCAATTTATGGTGGCAACGGGCGGAGCCCATTTGTACCTTCTGGTTGGATGGGCAATTATCAGGATATATTGTTTAACCCTCATTGCCGTAAACACCCGCACAAAGGCAGGCAATGCCTTGAAGTCGGACTCACAAAGCCCCACTGCTGGGGCGGTATAGCGTGGCAGGACCCGGCCGATGACTGGGGGAAAAATTGGGGCGGTCTGAACTTGACAGGCGCCGGGCAACTTTCATTTTGGGCAAGAGGCCAAAAAGCCGGACAGTCTGTTACCGTTGGCGTGGGCCTCATCGGATCAAACCAGAAATATCATGATTCTGCGCGGCTGTCGCGCACTATCAAGCTGCACCGGCACTGGAGAAAATATACCCTTCGACTGGCGGGCAAAAATCTTTCGCGCATCATCGTCGGATTTTATTGGACGGCTGGTGCAAATAATACGCCGCTGCGGTTTTATCTCGACCAGATTGTGTTCAGCGGAAAATGACAATGTAATGCTTGGTCATTGTTTCAAAGGCCTTCTTTTACATAAGGATGTTTTTTCATGCAGTCTAAAAATTTCTCATACCGTCATTTTATCGCCCTGTTGGCTGTAATCACCCTGATGGCCGCTGCGGGTGCAGCGTACGCCGCTGCCAAGGCTTCGCTACCACTGGTGATCTACAACAACGGCAGCGGCAACTCGGGTTTTGTTCCATCGGGATGGATGGGAAATACAGGAAAAATTCAATACAATGGCAAGTGTCATGTCAAACCTCCCAAGGGGACGCGCTGTCTGAAGATCAGCTTTACCGGAAGTTCCGGATGGGGTGGGATCGTGTGGCAAAACCCAGCGAATAATTGGGGTGATACGCAGGGGGGAATCAACATCACCGGCGCAAAGAAGCTGGTATTTTGGGCCAAAGCAAAGCACGGGGGTGTGGTGGTTACGTTTGGCTACGGACTCATTGGCAAAGGCAAGGCGTATCATGACAGTTCATCGGCGTCGAAAAAAGTTACCCTCGGTAAACACTGGAAAAAATACTCTATCTCGCTTAAGGGAAAAAATATGTCCCGCATCATCACCGGCTTTTACTGGTCGGCAGCCGCCAATGGCTCGCCCTTCACCTTTTATCTCGATGACGTCAAATATCAGAAATAGTTCCGGCGGAATCCGGCTTCAATTGATGATTATCTCGCTGAGGTAAGCTGAATGAAAATTACATTACGCCGACGGTCGATGATAATCGCCGCGTTGATGACAGCGGCAATGATTCCATGCTGCGTCGTAAACCTTGCGACCGCGCACACGCCGATCAGCGGGGCGGTAGTCCGCCGGGCAATTATCGGTGGCGTGAATTATCTTTTGAAGCAGGAGCGACCCGGTAGTTTCTGGGAGCGCGGGGTTAAAGGGCGGGGACCGGAAGGTACGTTCAGCGAACGCGGGGGCGAGACTGCGTTGGTGGTCGAAGCGCTGCTCTACGTCCAGCAGACACTGCATCTTAAGAGTTTGAGTATGTTTGGGCCGGCGCTCAAACCGGCTATTGCGATGCTTTGCCACATCAAGCCCACCGGTAATTACGCCGTATCATATCAGGCCAATGCCCTCGCCCTTTTGCCCCTGAAACCAGCCGTGCGACGAATGTTGCGTTGGGACCAGATTTATTTAGACCAGGCCATTCATAATAATGGCGCCTACAGCTATGCCTACTTTGGATCTCCGCAAAAGGATAGACCTTTTGCTACCTCTACGGCATGGGATAACTCCAACAGCCAATACGGTGTCCTCGGTATGTGGGCATGCGTACACGCCCTGCAGCGATCGGCCCCTTACCGCTACTGGCGTCTGGTAGAGCGCCATTGGGTTGGTACGCAGTTTCCAGATGGCAGTTGGGGCTACTGGGGGTTTGCGGGAAGGCCGCCCGCTCATCAGCCGTCGGCTTGGCGAAAACAGTCGATGACACCGGCTGGAATTGCCAGCCTCCTGATTGCCGATGAATATCTGAATCGTGGCCGCAACATGGCCGTAAGCCGGGGCCTCAGGTGGATTAACGCCCATTTCCAGCCAGTGGACAGTAATGAATACGCCATGTACGGGTTTGAACGCGTAGGATTGGCATCGGGGCTCAGCAGTTTTGGCCGACACAATTGGTACCGCGATTTTGTTCGCACCCTCGTTAATAATCAGAACAACAATGGAAGCTGGGGCGGTGGCTTCTGGGACGCCGATACCGTCAGCGGCACAGCCTATGCGTTACTCATTCTGGATCGCGGCTTGAATCCATTTTTAATGAGCAAGCTCGACGACGGTCACCATTATTACGGGCAATGGAATCGTTATCCACGTGATGTAGCGAATCTTGCATCCTGGATGAGCCGGACAACTGATTTCCCCGTCAATTGGCAGGTGGTGACGTTTAAATCCAGGCTCAAGACATGGCTTAGTGCCCCGATACTTTACATTACCGGCTCGCACCCACCGGTCTATTCCCCCGCCGAACAACGAAAGTTGCGCCATTACATTGACGCTGGCGGGTTAGTGCTATGTTCATGTGACGATGCCTCGCAATCATTCCGCATGGCCATGATGAAACTCGGCGAGCATGTCATGGATTCAAAATATGAATTCACGCGGCTCAAAAAGACCTGCCTGCTTTACCAAATGCAGCCGTGGTATCGAAACTTTTTTATTAATGCGTACGGTATGTCCAATGGTTCGAGGTATCTATGGATCGTGGCTCCGGAGGACTTGAGCAGAGTATGGCAGCGACACGCGTTTTCAGCGAAACGCCCGTGGATATTTGCCGAGAATCTTTATCTGTACTGCACAGGGGATGGTGATCTTACCAACCGCCTGAAGTCGATTTATGTCCCGAGATCAAATGGCCACACCAATCGGACGCTGCACGTCACCCAATTAAAGTATGCAGGGAACTGGAATCCCGAACCATTCGCGTGGCGGCGCTACGCCCGAATATCGCGGCTTAACTACGGCACCACCATCGACTACACGTCCAGCGCGACTGTCGCGTCGACATCCGCCCGCCATTCGCTGGTTTACATCACCGGCACCTCACAAGTGGCCCTGACCAGTCAGCAGGTCTCCGCGATCAAGCAATATCTGGCCGCAGGTGGAACCTTGCTGATGGATTGCATAGGTGGGCACGCCAGCACGGCAGGCAGCATGCGGAAGTTGGTGGACGCACTGGTTCCTCATGCCTCATTGAAGCGAATTAAAGCCTCAAGCCGACTGCTTGGTGGCCAAGCAGGCCAAAAGCATGGTAATGCGCCCGGAGTATTTCGAAAATACTATATGCGGAAACACGGAATTAAACGTCTGCCGCAACTTTACGGCGTACGCCGTGGCAAGCGATGGGTCATTATTTTTTCACCATTGGATGTTGGTTCGGGCCTTTTGGGAACCCACACATGGGGGATAGACGGCTACTCCACCAAATACAGCATTACCTTGATCCGCAGCATAGTCGCCTATACGGCGGGGAGCCGTTGAAATGACCGAAAAATGTAGTTCTCCTAAGGTTGACATAAAACATGGTTGCAACCTCCGACACGGCAAGCGCTGCGGCTTTACGCTGGTTGAACTGCTGGTGGTTATTGCCATCATCACCATTTTAATTGCCATTTTGCTGCCGACGCTAAGCCGGGCGAGTGCATCGGCCGAAAGCGTCCAATGCGAGGGAAATCTTCACAGCATGGGGCAAATTCTGCTGGCATACTGTGCAAACTATGAGGGGCATCTGCCCTACGGTCTGGCGGAATACGGAACGGGCAATAACCAGTATGACTCACTGCTGTTCAGCTTCTATGAGGGCGTTACGCCAGAGACCTATATGGCCACCCGTGGCAATAATAATATGTGGCGACAAGCCTATGCGGCTATCTTTCACTGCCCGTCGGCGGTTTTGTCCATGAGTAACCCATGGAGCCTGAATTATGCGTGTAACCCCAACTTCTTCTACCAGCACCTGTATCTGACGTCTGACCCACGTGTGGCGCTTAATTCTACTTTGGCTGTATCGGCCATCCGCGACCCCGCCAATTCGCTGGCCATCGGTGATGCGAATCAGGCATTCCCCGATGGCGGATCGTGGGTAACCTTCGATTGGCAGCAAGAAGGCTGCGCGGCACCGTATGCAGGAGTTGGAGACTATCTCGTCCCGCCCGATGGATTTATTGTCGGCGGCATGGCCAATTCTGACTGGTCACCAACATTTACGTTTGGAACGGGACTGCGGTATCGACATAACACCTGGAGCCGGGCAGGCGGATGGGGAAACGCGGTTTTTTTTGACGGGCATGCCACCGGTATCCCCATTAATCGAAATACCAGCGGCACGCCGGCGAACGCACCGGGATCGCAGGGCGGTGCGGGCCTGCGAATCAAAAACATTTATGATCCGGTGCGGGCACCGACGGTCATCGGCAGTTGAATATATCGGCCAGGTGTTTTGTGTGTTCCGATATATCACCGGGCACAGACGCGGCAAGGAGTAAAAACATGTTTTGGCGGCATGTCGGCATTGCAGTCCAAGGGTACACGAGACGGCAGATGGTGCACGTCTGCAGAACGGCTTCTATTGCGGCCATCGCGACATTGCTACTTGGCACCGGAAGCCCCACTGTGTTCGCAAGCCCCCCCAAATTGCGGCTCGATCTGACATTTGATGGCCCCGTGGGGTCCCAGCCGACGAAAAAAATTTGGTTTTACGACAAAGGATGGGATCCAAACTGCCCGACCTATTATTCCGACAGTCTCAAGGTAATGCATATTGTACGCGACCCCCACGCCCAAGGTGGTAAGGCACTTGCGATCATGCTGCGCCCATACCCCGGGAAAAAAAACGCTTATATATCTGGGCGGATAAATACATCAGCCTGTCACAAAGGCAACTTCACCTATGGGATGGTAGAGGCCCGGATAAAGGTGCCCGGTGGCATGCGCGATGCCGGTTCGGGATCGTGGCCCGCATTCTGGATGCTCGGCTCCAACTTTAAGCGTGTGGGTTGGCCCCAATGCGGCGAAATTGACATTATGGAGAGTGCCGGGAACAGGCCGAACATTATCACCGGGACCATCCATGGACCGAATGTCGGTGCCGGGGCCCCTTACCGGTTACCGCGCAATAAGCAGTTTTGGCAGCGATATCACATTTTTCAGGTGTTCTGGTCACCGGGATCAATTCAGTTTGCCTGTGATTCACATATCTACGCCTGCTTTACTCCCAGTGATCAGTCCCGCAAAGGCTGGGTTTTCGACCATCCTTTTTACATCATACTGAATTTGGCAGAAGGTGGTGCCTACGGCGGGCCCACGGAGAAGGGTGCTAAGTTTCCTCAAACCATGCTCGTCAACTGGGTTAGAGCATATGAATGGAACCTCCGCAAGCCACAGCATCTGCAAGCTCTGAAACTTGCTGGTGGCGGTATACGACTTACATGGAAGGATTCGGCATACGACCAGACAGGCTTTGAACTTGAGCGGTCAGAAAGTCCGACATTTGCCACCGTGGATCGTCGGTGGTGGTTGGCCCCTGATTTATCGGCTTGGACGGACAAAACCGCTATTGCGGGTAAGCCTTGGTATTACCGCATAGCGGCACTGTCTCCGCGCGCAATATCAGCACTATTCAAACTGCCGCGAGCTGAAGTCCGCGCAATAACAAAAGACTCCAAAATGAACCGATGGATCGTGTCGAAATTCACGCCGGTTGTACGCGCCACCCAATTCGCGACCAGCAAATCTGCAACCGATCTTGGTACGCCGATGCTCGCCATCAACTGCGGCGATATGAAAAGCCACGGGGTATTTAAGGCAGATGTCGGTTACGCCGACGGTGGCACGCCTGAGCATGGCACCACTCATGCCATCGAAACCCGTCGCGTATCAGGTGCTGCGCCACCCGTTGTATATCAATACAGCCGTTTTGGCTCATTCACCTACCATTTGCGGGGTCTTAAACCAGGTAACAAATATGCAGTGGTATTGGATTGGGCGGAATATTATTGGCATGGCCCGCGCAAACGCTTATTTGCCGTCTTCGCCAACCACCATCTAAAACTTTCGGATGTGGATATTTATGCCCTGGCAGGCGGAAGGTATCGTGCATTTGACGAATCTTTTACCGCCCATGCCGATGCACATGGCACGATCAATCTAAAATTCGTAAGTCAGCGTGACAATGCGCAGATCAATGGGATAGAGGTGTTCAGCCTGAAGCATTAAAACCTTTAATTGCAAGCGGACTCCGTTCTTTTGCGTCCACCATGGCGATAGAATGCGGCAGGCCCTTGCGAATACGACCATACACGCTAGGTTCATTAGCTGAGATTAGTTGCAGTACGCCCGAGTGGCGTCAGAAAGGTTACGGAAGATTATGCAGTCATCAATGATAAAATCGCTGTGCAAAGGTATGTCCGCCACCGCCGCAGTGCTTATGGCCATCGCGGCCATCGGCGTTTGCCACGCCCGAAGTGCTGAAATGTACAGCCCTGTCGGACTCACACAGCAGCAAATCAACGCTACCGCCCAGCATCTTTTAAAACAGATGACCTTGCAGGAAAAGGTTCGGATGATGGCCTTTGAAGATGTGCTGGACGTGCCCGGGGTTAAGCGGCTTGGCATCCCCACGCTGGTTATGTCGGATGCATCGGTGGGGGTTAGACGGTTTGGCGCGTCAACGGCCTACCCATCGACAATGGCGCTGGCAGCCTCGTGGAACCGAAAACTGGCCTATCGGGTCGGCCGGGCGCTTGGCAGTGATTGCCGCGCTCGCGGTGTGCATTTGATATTCGGCCCCGGCATGAATGTGATGCGGGAGCCCCAGGATGGACGTAACTTTGAATACATGGGTGAAGACCCCTATCTGACCGCTCAGTTGGCGGTGCCGTGGATCAAAGGTGTGCAGTCGCAGGAGGTGGCAGCCTGCGCCAAACACTATGTGGGTAACGAGGAAGAGACCGACCGGATGGATCTGAACTGCATCATCAGTCGGCGGGCACTGGAAGAATTGTATCTGCTGCCGTTTCGCGCAGCCGTCCGTAAGGGGCATGTGTGGAGTATCATGGCTGCATACAACAAGGTGAATGGGCAATATTCCACGGCCAATAAATTTTTACTTACCGATATGCTTCGTAAGCATTGGGGGTTCAAGGGTGTTTTAATGTCAGACTGGGGGGCATCGCATTCCACGCTTGGTCCGCTGCTGGCTGGCATGGATCTGGAAATGCACAAGCCCATCAATTACACCCTGAAAAAGATCGGGCGACTGATCCGGAGCGGAAAGGTAACCATCGGCAACATCAACACGCATGTGCTTCGGATACTGCGAATGGATGTGGCAATGGGCTTTCTGGATCGTCCGCAGAAGCTGGGATGCATACCACGCAATAACCCCATTTCCGCCTATGCGGCCTACACGGAAGAGGCACAGGGAGCAGTATTACTTAAAAACAAAGCACATCTGTTACCGGTACCGACACCGTCGGCTGGCGACCTGATTGTGGTGCTTGGACCCATGGCCACCCCGGCGGTGACGGGCGGTGGCGGAAGCTCATATGTGATTCCCATTTCCGGCCCAATCAGCCTGCTTGATGCGATTCGCGCCGACGCGCCCGATGCCAGAGTCGTCAACATTCCCTACTTGGATCGATCCAGCCAGGCGTGGCAAAGTACCTATCTTTATCGGGACGCCCACACGCACGGCTGCAGCTACCAACTTTCAAAAATGAACGCCCCCAAGCCAGGCATCACTGGAAATCTCCCCACCGTTGACTACCACTGGCCGACTGGCGGGCCCAACGGGCTGCACGGATCGAATGGCTTCACCGGTGTATTTCGTACCACGCTGCGGCCCACGGTAACCGGAAATTACATGCTGAAATTTTTCTGTACAGCCGGTGCCAATGTTTATATCAATCGGTACAACACGGTGGAGCAGTGGCGGCCGCGCCCCGTCGAGCCATTTATGAACAGCTACCACCTGGTAGCCGGCAAAACATACAAAATAAAAATTGTTCTGGTGGCTAAACCCATTACTGCGCTGGCACCCGTACCGGGCGGTGAAGTAAAACTCGGCGTGCGTCTGATGAGTCGTTCGTTGCTGACACCGTCGGAAAAAGCCCTGATTCGCAAGGCCAATCTGGTTGTGGCCGGTGCAGGTTTTGGTCCGCGAATCGAGCACGAGGACCTGGACCGCAGCTTTAACCTCCCCAGTTTACAGGGAGAGTATCTGCAAAGTGTCGGCCGCCTGAACCCGCATACCATCGTGGTGCTTAACTCTGGTGGTCCGGTCGGACTTAAGCCATGGATCAACCACGTCGATGCATTTATCGACGCATGGTATCCCGGCGAAAACGGCAACCAGGCGGTAGCAGATATTATTTTCGGCAAGGTCAATCCCAGTGGTCACCTGCCGGTTACATTCAGTTGGAGCAGGAAGCAGGAACCCGCATACGGACATTTTCCAGGGCATGATATTTTGGGTAAGCACCCGACGGTGCATTTTGCCGAGGGCATATTTATTGGATATCGCTGGTTTAATAAACACCACATTACGCCGGCGTTTCCGTTCGGTTTCGGGCTTTCATACACGCACTTTGCCATCGCCGGCATCGGAGTAAACGCCATCGGGCATCAAAGCCATAAAAAAGTGATGGTACTGGCCCGCATCACCAATACAGGCCGCCGATCGGGAGCGGATGTTGTGCAGCTTTATGTAAAGCCGCCAGCCGGAAAACTGGTTCGCGTGGTACAAAAGCTGGAGGGTTTCCAGCGCGTTAAACTCCATCCCGGCCAAAGCCGGATTGTCCAGATGAGTCTGAATTGGCGCAGCTTTGCCTGTTTTGACACCCACAAAGATAAATGGATCGTACCGGCGGGAACCTATCAACTGGCGGTGGGGGATTCAAGTAATCATACATCCACCGTCGGTAGTGTGGTATTTAAATAATATCGCGCGGTGCCACGTGGCGGTGGTGTTGCCGCAGGCGTTATATAGCCACCGCCCTTGGCGGTGAATCCGGGTAGCCATTTGCACAGCCGAGAGCCAAGCACGCGAAGGTTCGCGGATGTAGCTGTGTCATATTGTTATAATTCTCTCCGAGGCTCCGCGCCTCTGCGCGAGATAATAATACCTCTCCGTGTGGCATAAGGTTTCATGCCGCTGGCATGATGATATTTGTTTATGTGGCGCACAGAGAAAAGAGCCACAGAGTTTAAGTCACCGGATATCTCACACCATATTAGCCAAATCACGACAATTAGGCAGGTCCATATCCAATATGCTTGGCGTTTCTTGGCGTCCTCCGCGATCTTTGCGGTGAATCAAAGTACCTATTTGCAACGCGGAGATCGCCAAGAGCGCGAAGGTTCGCCGATGTAGCTGTGTCATAGTTTCATGCCTCTCTCCGTGCCCCCGCGCCTCTGCGCGAGATAATAACACTTCTCCGTGCGGCATAAGGTTTCATGCCGCTGGCATGATGATATTTGTTTATGTGGCGCACAGAGAAAAGAGCCACAGAGTTTAAGTCACCGGATCATTCGCACCATATTAGCCAAATCGCGACAATTAGGTATTCCCATATCCAATATGCTTGGCGTTTCTTGGCGTCCTCCGCGATCTTTGCGGTGAATCAAAGTACCTATTTGCAACGCGAAGATCGCCAAGAGCGCGAAGGTTCGCGGATGTAGCTGTGTCATATTTTTATAATTCTCTCCGCGGCTCCGCGCCTCTGCGCGAGACAATAATACGTCTCCGTGCGGCAGATGGTGTCATGCGGCCGCAAGCGGATGCCATCACACCGGAAGCGTCGTCGCGACTGGCTTCAATACAGTTGGGCGCACCATCGGCCATTGGGTTTCTATCATCGCTGCCAGCACAGGCAACACCGGCGCTTCAGATGCGGCGTGCCCCAATAGTATCACATTAATAGACGCTGCCCGGTAGGCCAGCAAATCATGGTGCTTCAATTCACCGGTAATCAGCACATCAAAGGGCCGCGAACGGTGTGCATCGATCGCCAGCCGCCCGCCGCTGCCCGCCAGCAAGGCACAGGTGCGAACTGCACTTGTGGCGTGGCCCGCCACTTGCACCGTGGCGGCACCAAGTCGCCTTTTGGCATGTTTCGCGAAGGTGCCAAGCTCAACAGAGGCGGTAAGTTCGCCGAACCGCCCCATGCCGGGCGCGGCTATCGGGTTGGCCAATGGGATGACGTCATACGCAGGCTCCTCATAGGGATGTGCGGTTTTCAAGGCGTCAATGGCGGCAGTTAATGCCGATTCCCCCACAACGGTTTCCCAACGGATTTCCGGCACCATTTCCATGCGACCCTTATTCCCCACCGCAGGTTGGGTGGTCTCATCACCTCGAAAGGTACCCTGCCCCGGAGAGCGAAAACTGCAGCAGGTGTAGCGGCTGTTTTTACCGATGCAGCCAGCACCCGTCGCAAATATTGCCGCTGCCATTGTTTCAACGGCATCCTCAGGAACAAAGGTGACCAATTTGAATTGCCGCTCCGCCGCCGGCACATCGGTCAATGAACCCACCACCCTAATTTGCAGCGCTGCCGCCAGTGCATCGTTGGTGCCGCCGTCGGCCACATCCAGCGCCGTATGCGGGCTGTAAATCGCCACGCCCATGCGAAAAAGCTCCAGAGCCAGTGATTCCGGCGTGTCACCGGCAGGGATAAGTTTTGCCAGCGGTTTGAATATCGGCGGGTGATAACAGATAAGCATATCGATCTTTTGCCGGCGGCATTCATCCAATACATCCCGGGTTAAATCCAACGCAATAAGCACGCGTTTTATCGTTGGGTTACCGCGCGGTGCTGCAATCAGGCCGACATTGTCCCACGAC
This sequence comes from Planctomycetota bacterium, assembly GCA_021818445.1. Classification (GTDB taxonomy): domain Bacteria; phylum Planctomycetota; class Phycisphaerae; order WQYP01; family WQYP01; genus JAJZGD01. The sequence goes on along the minus strand of JAKAEB010000005.1, from coordinate 32,847 downwards.
TCGGCTGCGGCCAGTGGCGCGATTTTGTTCAGATAAGCCGCCATGTCTGATAGTCGCGGATAGTTTGGCTGATCGCGTTTCGTCTCGACAATGCGTGATTTATCAGGCATCGGTCTGCTCCAATATCTGGTTCATACGTGTCCGCAACAGAACGGATAATTCACCCGGTTTGCCGTCGTTAATCGCATGCTGTTCCACCCGGCACACCGGCATAACGCCCATGATCATATTGGTTAAAAATACCTCGCGGGCACCGAGCACATCGCGAATGTTCAGCGGCGTTTCGTGGACGGGCAAGCCCATCGACCGGGCGGATTCCAGCACCAGACCGCGGGCAATACCAGGCAGGACAAGCCGAAACTGCGGAAATTTATCCCACATCAACGGCGGTGTGCGGATCGCCCCATCCTGCGATACCAGAAAAATATTACTGATGGAACCCTCGGCCAGTTGCTTATCCACCTCGGTAAACCACAATGATTCACCGGCGCGGGCCAGACGGGCTTTATGCAGCGAAGTCATACGGTCCAGATAGCTGATGGTTTTATGCCCGCAGGTTACCGATCGCGGGTTTTGAAATAGTTCGGATATAACCACCTGCATACCCGCTTGATAAAGTTCTTCGGGATAGGAAACCCACGGTGCCGCTGTGATTAAAACGGTCGGCGTCGGTTCACCAGTGCCGTCCGTACTCGTCGAACCGGTGGAAATCGTTAATCGCACGCGGGCATCGGTCAGGCCCCGCGCCCCGAGCAGTTCCGCGATGGCCTCGGCAATAACAGACTCGTCCAAATGCAGTTCCAACCCGATCGCGGCGGCACTGGTGTTGAGCCGGGCAATATGGGCACCCGTCCGTACCCCCTTGCCGTGATGCGCCCGCATGGTCTCAAATAAGCCCGCCCCGTGCAGATATCCCGCGTCAAAAACGGAAATTCCGGCGGTGTCAGAATCAATAATTGACCCATTAAGATAAACCACATCGCTCATTGCCAAAGCCTCCGTCCATGAAAAAAAAATCACACATGCAATTGTCCCATTATCTGGCCAGCGGCTGCCATTGGTTGGCCAGCAAAACAAAATCCTCCGCACGCAATTCACCCGGACGCTGATCCAGCCAGCGGTTGGCAACATCGGTTAATCCACCCAACAGCGATCCATTGGCACTGTGACGCAGTGCGTTGCGGATGGTCTGCCGCCGATGCGAAAACATCTGCGATACAAACGTTTCCAAAAACGCAAAATCAGCAATCGCCGCCGATCGATCGGGCTGGGGGATAATCTCCACCAGAGCGGAATCAATCTGCGGGGGCGGCCAAAAATGGCCGGGTGGTATGGTGCGGATTACCCGTGCCTGCGCCATGGCGGCAATCATAACCGTCAGGGCACCGTAGGCGTTGTTGTCGGGTGTGGCCGTCATACGCCGAGCTACCTCCAACTGCACAGTGAACGTCAGTTGTTGGAAGTGCACACCCCCCGGTAGTCCGCGTTGATGCCGCCACGCCAGCGAAAGCAGGATGACAACCAGCGGGCTGGCGATGTTATAAGGAAGATTGGCCACCAATTTTACACCCCTCCCGTCCGCCATTTTTATCAGTGCGTCGTGCACGACGGCCGCCAAGCGATGTTTGCCATCAAGCGCATCGGCGCAAAGCCAGGTGATGTTACGGTACCCGGCAAGCGACGCCTGCGCCGCCGGCAGCAACTGACGGTCAATATCCACCGCCAGCACATGGGCCGCCCGCTGCGCCAGCAACTGCGTTAAATTGCCCGGCCCCGGGCCAATCTCCAGCACCCGGTCGTCGGGCGCAATCCGGGCACTTTGAACCATGGCATCCAGAGAGGATGGCTCAATCATAAAATTCTGGCCAAACCGATGACGCGGGTGCATCCCGGCCTCGTGCAGCACCCGTTTAATGGCTGAATGGATGTCCGATTTCGTCATGCGGATATCTGTTTAAGCACCAGCACAATGCGCGCCGGCACCCGTACACCGGAGGCCGACGTATGCTGCCCGCGTATGGTAATGTGCTCCAGTTGCAATGTTCGCCCTCCCGCACGCAACGTGAGAGGAAATGGCTTGCCGTGCATGGCATGCTGAATGTACTGAAGAATTTGCGGTGTTTCGGCTGCCGCATAACGCGACCCCGCATACCGCGCCAGCGTCTGGGTAATCAGGGGGGCTACTTCCTTCAACCGCTGATGCAGGACGCCAAGCACCTTAGATCGGGGAATCGGCACCCAACCAATATGCACCGCCTCCAGACTGATGTGTGCTTCCGGCGCACCCGACGGCACCGGCGGTATTGACCGTATGCCGATCGTCAAACTGGCGACCGAATGAAACGGCAGATGCATATCGCGTATGGCCAGCGTAATTCGGCCGTGCGTCAGACGCACAAACGGCCCCACAAAAACAGCGGTGGACTGCGCCGACGCCGGTGCAGAATAACGCACCGCCAACAAAGAATTAATCTGGGCCTGGCTGATTGTCCATGTAATGGTTTTACGGGCCGGATTATCAATCTCGTTGCGCAGTTGAAGCAGCACACGCTCGGCACTGTCTGCCAGGTTCAGCACGCGCCGCCTTCCGGCGTGCAGCGGGGCGTACCAACTTGGTGTCATGGCTGTCAGCAACGCCACCACCACAACCAGCAATAGCGACACGAGCAGGGCAATACCCAGCCAACTCAAAGGGTTTTTAAGTATTTTTCGAGCCCGATTCGGTAAATCCATTTTCTGGCCCGCTACACTGCTTAACGCCACGCGTACTCCTGAGGATTCCATCGACATCGCATCACCAACCACCCACGCGTCGGCTTTTAGCCTGCACTTACCGGAAGTTTTATCTGGTCTCCCGGTTTAAGCCCAAGTTTAGCACAAGTTCCGGCCTTGAGTTCTATCGCTGCCGTCACCGGTTCCTTGCTGGGGTATAACACCTTGGTTTGCAGGGGTTTCATGGTGTAAATGCGTGCCACCTTGGTGGCATTAAGAAAAACCAGATCCAGTGGGATGGGCGTATTTTTCATCCAGAATGTTTCGGGCTTCGGTGTGTGGAACAAAAAGATCATCCCGCGATCGGCGGCCAATTGGCTCACATGCATCAGGCCAGCCTCCTTTTCCGCCGTGGTGCTTGCCAACCACAGCTTAAATATCTGTCCCGCGATGGCCACCTTTATAACAGGCAAATGGCTCAGGACATTATGCGTCGGCCTTTTCGCCGGATAGCCCGCTCCTGCCGATCGGCCAGTGCCGGATGCCGCCATTTTATGCTGCTGCTTAATCTGGTTGTTGTGGTACCCGACCAAAAAAACAACGATGAACGCGAAAATCAGCATGCCAAGAAAGACGCGCGGCCGTAAAAACCAATTGGTCAATTCGTTCATCGGTCATGCTCCATTTTTACCGCCGCTTTCAGTTCCGTCGTTTCGCCTGCCGCCAAACTACCGAATTATCCTGCGATATGGCCAACATTTCAAAGCCTGCCCAAACCAGCAAGCCCATTGGGGCCACCGCAGGGAAAATTCACTGTTGAAAACTTCGCGTTGTGGTTAATATATAACCCATGGCAAATGCATCTGAGAGTCCAAGCACCGCAAAATCTCATGGCACACCTTGCGTACGGCAAGTGTCGGTTTTTGTGGAAAACCGCGTCGGCATGCTGGCGTCGCTCATGGGTATCTTTGACGAGTCAGATGTCAAGATTCTCGCCCTTACCGTCCTGCAGGGATTCGATTGTGCCGTCGTGCGGTTTGTGTTTAATGACACAGACATGGCGGCACAAATTCTCAATATGCATCACCACCCATTTTCCATCTGCGAACTGGTAGCCGTCGAAATGCCCGAGGGGAGTGCGGTGGACGGCCTGGCACGAATTGGCAAGGCCCTGCTGGCGGCTGAAGTAGACATCCACTACGTCTACGGACTGATCACCAATCCCTCACGGGACCCCACGGTTGTTATCCATGTGGACAATCCGGCGCTGGCAAGCATTGTGCTATCCGATGAAGAATTCACATTGGTGGATGAAATTGACCTCCGCTGAAACACTCAGCATTCGCAGCACAAACCCTGTCTGTCTTTTGGCGTCATCACTCCGGTAGCCCGCGTCGCGTTGGCCGTGCTTAAGCCCGTGCCATCCAGCGGAAGCGGACGTCGCAGCCAGCACGCAAAGCACTAGAAATTTGCCTTCTCTGGCTGAACCAACCCACCTCCAGCTAATATATTCAAAATAACTTGAGTTCGGGATAAGGGGCGCTGTAATTTGCGTTTTCTTCGAGGCATTAAACCTTTCGCCCAAGCAAATGGCGCGAGTCTGCGGCACCGATGGCGATGCGGACATCCTGCAAGCCGTTTCACACCCGCCACCCCATTTAGCCGCGTGCATGGTGCACGCGCGTCAAAAACACCTCGCCATGGCGTGTCCCGCCTCGAAAATAATCGCTTTATTTTCTACGCTTGATCGTACAGTTGCGGGAAAGTAACCGGAAATCAGGAAAAACCGTGATTCCTTACCCCGAACTTACGTTAAAACATGACGGGGCATCCTTATTTGCGGAAATGCGGTGGCAGTAGTGTCTGATGCCGGTACATGCTGTCGGCGTAAAGATATCCGAGGTCAATTTGTCCCATCGTACCAAAATGCAGATGGTCTCTTTTGAGGTAGGGAATTGGCACTTTGGGGTCCTGGGCACGCAGTTCAAGGTCATTGGTATTGACTAAATAGGCACCGTGAACCGCCAGCGGACTCTTTGAATTATGCGCGACCTCACGCTCCCCCAGACGCACCAGCGCCCGACACTGCGCGTTAACCGTAAAAAGACCCATGTCTGGTTGTGGAATCACCAGTCCGTAGACAAACAGCATGTGCGGTACCCTGAATTGCTGGCGAACCCGATGGATAAAATGATAAAGATTCCACCCGTATTGAGCTGAAACTTTCGTCCCATCAAAGGCATCATTTTCGCCCTGCTGCCAAAGCATGCCAACAATGTGTGGGGAATAGCCCAGTTTTCGCAGCGACTTCATACCGCTGTCAACGGTCTGCACCAATTCCTTAAATTGAGGCCCCCAATCCGCTTTGTCAGTGCGGTTTTTGCCGGGGTTCCAATGGTGTTCAAGGTCTGTTGATGTCCAGGCGTCTTTAATCAGTGCAATATGGTGATGTGGAAAAAATTGCTGTATTCGGTTGCCAAATGAAAGTTCCGGGCCAAACCGATCAGGCGATTCCGCAGCCTGGCGGAGATGAATCCAGGTGTCCGCTGGGGCATTGTCGCGAAGATCGCCGGGGGAATGATATAAAAGAACCTTCCGATTGATGACAAAATGCGGTGGAAGGTTTTTCATATAACCTTGGCCCGTCATGTTGGACTGACCTGCGAGGATATACACCCAGATAGGTGTGTTCTGTCGCACATGGCCAACGGTGCTTACCATTTTGGCCGTATCCCCGCTGTTGCTCTTCTCACGAGCGACCACGGCTTGGGTCACCAATGAAATAGAGGCGGCAAAACCGACAGCCGCGCAAAGGATTGAGTGAATATACTTGCCTGAATTCATCTATATAACTCTAATTACCTGTTCACCAATATAAACGCTTGCCGTCGGTGAATCCTGGGCACCGAGCCGGGGGCCGACGGGTGCCACCCAAAATCATTGACTTAATGCTTAATACCTGAAAATATTACCTTTCCATTTCTGCTGAATGTCAGGTGGCATCGACCGCTTGCCAAAGGTTTGAACGTCCATGTGTCGTGTTCACCCGGCAGTTGAATGACCAGATGAGAGTGGCCTTGCTTCCAGGCGGCGGTTGGCAGCGTTTGCCCCTTGCGGAACGGATAGATCAATACTTTATAATGGGGTGATACGCTGTAACTTGGTATCACCAGTCGCTCAAGAGTCTCAGGCTGTCCAAACGAGTTTTTATGGTTAAAGGTTTCCACATATGGTCTGCCCGAAACTTTCTGATTGGCCGCCTGAAGCACCATGATGTAAAGAAACTTGCGGTCCAACTGGAACTTCTTTGCAGGATAGGCCAGGGTTATCGTTTGAATGCCATCAACTTTGCTTCTTGCAACCTCTACCACCTTGGGATTCAACATCATTTGCCACGTGTAGCGCTGCCGCACAGAGTTCTTTTTAATATTGTCCACCACCATGATATAGGGGTATTTTCCACGCACCAGGCCGGCCGTGCGATAGGCATAGTGCATATGCATCCATGGGAGACGAATAACCCAAGAATCCTGATCCCACATTTTCGGATCACCGGCAAGATAGCCAGCGTAATAGCGCCTTACCGCCGGGGATGGATCGTATTGTGCTATTGCGCGATCGCCATCGGCTATGAAATGCTCAATCTGCGCTTTGTAGCCGACATACGCCTGAGACTTAAGGCGCGGATCATTCGGGCTCCACATGAGAATCTGTTTGCGCCACTGCCAGTTGTAGCAGTATGTCAGATTCGCCGCTCCAAACGCAGCGATTCTGGTGTGCACCGCACCCAACCAGGTAGCCGGTGTGGGAAAGAACCCCTGCCCTTTGCCGTTGACGAGTATCTCGGACTGCTCTGGGCCGTCGATCTGCCGCATGTATTCCCGGGTCCAGTGGATGCCAAGTGCATCAACCACAATGCGGCCGGCGTCGGCGTGGTTGTGTGATGCGTCCATGATGTCGTTTCGAGCAGTTAACTGCATATAGACGGCGTTTTTATTCCACCCCGTGCGGGCAATCAGCCAGCCGCGATCCGGATCAACAAATGTATTGGAAAGGTGAAATACCTTACCATAATGATAATTTATCAGATGCCCGTGCGCACCGCGCGGTTCGGGTGCGGCGCAGGAAAGCAGGGCATCATAGAAATAATCCCGACTGAAGTTCTGATGAATCACGTCAGGCAAGTTCTCATAAATATAATTCAGTTTCGGATCATTGGGATAAAAATAATGGGCGATGGCGACCGGTTCAAACGACGGGGAAAAATCAGCGAGGTCGCCTTCCCCAATCCAGCGTTTACCCTGCGGCATCATCGTCTGCAGGCAGTATGTATCAAAATAGCGTCGGTAGCGGCGCACGGTGAAAAAGTTCTGACCACGCCCCGCCATTGCCAGCAGCGCACTGGACATATGCTGCAGGCCCGCACTGGAATATCCGGGCGATTCCTTGGCAAAACCGTGTCGGTCCAGAGCATAACGCATGTAAGCCCGGACCACCTGCACACTGCGAGCATAAACCCGCGGGTCATACCCTTTCTCATCTTCAATGGCCAGTGAGAGAACCTCAAAATACTGCGCCATGCCGATGAAGTTCCAGTTGCACCAATGCGGCGGTAAGTCCATGCCAAGCGTATAGTGGCCTTTAGTCATATCGGAAATCACGCTCCGGCAAATCGCCCTCTGCGCCGGCGTCATGTAGTTGTAGTCCCAGTCATAGGTGTTGGCAATCGCTACACTGGACCCTAAACCGCCCAGCATCAGCCGCATCGTGCGCCAGTAGTCGTCGCCATAAAGTTCGGAGTTAACTTTTAATACCAGGGGCTTGAGGTAACTCATGTATGCGGTGAAGGCAGCCGCCAGATGCCGCCCGGACCGGGCGTCTTTATTAATCAGCGCCAACCACGCCTTGTACATCATCTCTTCCCGCAGCGGATTCCTCAGGAAGAACCGCTCTGCGTAATGGGTGGGGATACGCCTTCCATCCTGCATAATAACCTTGGGCCGATGATAATTGCCATAAAGCGCCTTAAATCCCCTGGTCCCTCCCATTAATAGTTTGTAATTGGCCAGAAGGTTTGAATTCATGTTGTAAAGATAGGTGAACCGTCGCATGTGGCCGGCACGCAAATCCTGGTAAAGCGCATTTTCTTTTGTACCGGGTTTTTCAATGCCATTCGCCACGGCGTGTTGAAGATATTTCATGAATCCCCGACCTTCGGCCGTGGATTTAAGTCGCTTTCGGATGCCCGGCAAATCGGATGGCCCGAAATAAATTCTTGGATGTATACCGGGCGGGGGAATATGAAAAAGCCGATGAGTATCAAAACCATGATAATCGCGCGTCAGGTGAAATACCTTTGGCTTGATTCGGCCGGGCGTCTTTCCGTCAAGTATCTGGTTGGCGGTATAGGATGAAGTCGGGATGTACTTCTGCGGCAGGCCCTTAAACTCGTAATTATAATATTTCTGCATGGGTGGCAACTTGGAAAAGTCGCCGTTCGCGGCCATGGTAGTGCCGCAAGTCGATAGAACAGAAATCAGAAAGGCCGGAGCCGCCGCGACGAGGACATGGCATCTTTTCATGATACTCCCAGGTAGAATAAACGGAACAATTCAACTGCCTATAGTCAGTCAGTCATATGCATTGAGAAATAATCAAAGTCGGCATGGAGTTGTGTGCCGCCAAGGTCCTGCACACCCATGCCCGCCATGGCTCCGGTGAAGCCGCCTGCGTAGTCCGCCGAGAGTTTTGAAAAATCATAATGTGCCGGGAACGCGTGCCACTGTTTGCCGTCGCGCGATGCGAAAAATCGCAGCGTTTCAGCGTCGATGATGGCCCGCAAAAACACCTGCGGCCAATCGTTGACGACCAATTGAGAGTCCAACTCTTCCGAGTAGCCGCCGCGGTCCGTCATGACCATACCGAGCACTCGTCCCAGTTGTTCGTCGTGGGTTAATCGCAGATAAAAATGATTTTTTGTGTCGTAGTAGATGATCAGGCCAGCCATCTGCCCGTAATGATGGGGGTAAAAATCAATCTTAGTTTCCATCGTGACGTGAAAACTCGTGATCCGCCGGGCCAACAGGCTCTGTCGGTACCGGCTGTGAATTGATTCTCGGCCGAAAATGCGCAAATGGCCAGATCGCTCCGTCGTTGTCGCCCATGTCGGATCGATCGGATCCCGCAGGCTCTGCCAGTGCGGGGAAATCAGGGGGGCGTCAAAGTCGTCACGTGCCGGCTCGGCTGGTGATGGAACCATGCCATTGCCGGCTGGAATGGTAAAGGTATCCAGCGGTTCAATACCACCCGATTTCAACCGCAGCCACCCATCCTTCGACCAGGAGACTTCCTGAATCGCCGTTTCACGCCCCAGCGGGCAGCGACGATGCAACTCAGTGGTTCGGGAGCAGAGGTGTGCCATGTACCATTGTCCCGACGGCGCTTCAACCAATTCCCCATGTCCCGCTTTTTGCAGCGTCAGCGATGGCGATTGAGAACTCGTAAGCACGAACGGATTGGGATCAATTTCGTACGGCCCGGTGATTTTTTCCGATCGGGCCATTGATACACTGTGTTCCCAACTCGTACCGCCTTCGGCAAGCATCAAGTAATAAAGCCCATCGCGTTGGTAAAGGTTCGGGCCTTCAATAATATCCTTTTTTCGGCATATGTTCGTTATTGGCCCTGTCAGTCGGCGACGCGTCGGTGAATATTCCTGCAGTACAATGCCATCAAATCGTGGCAGGTGTGGACGATGGTTCCACTGCACATTAACCAGCCATTTGCGTCCATCACTATCATGGAATAACGACGGGTCAAAGCCGCTTGAGTTCAAAATAATCGGAGCGGACCATGGGCCAAGGATGCTCGGTGACGTAACGAGAAAATTCTTTAAGTCTTTAAATCTACCGCCAGAATTGTATACGATCGTGTAGACCAGATAAAACAGCCCATCGTCGTAACTCAGCGATGGTGCCCACACACCGCCGGAATCCGGCACGCCGTGCAAGTCCAGTTGCTCCGATGACCTGAGTATGTGGCCAATCAGTTCCCAATGGCTCAAATCTCGGGAGTGGTAAACCGGTACCCCAGGAAACCACTCAAACGTGCTTGTGACCAAGTAATAGTCCTGATCAACCCGCACGATGCTCGGATCCGGATTAAACCCTTTTATAACTGGATTGTGTGCGACGCCCTGCAAGTCGGCTATGGCCAACTTTTCTTGAAAGTCGACTGGTGGGCGTTGAAGTTCGATGGCCGGTTTCACGTTACTTACCCATCTGCTAAAGAAAAATAGAAAATCTAATGAACAGTTTACAGATAATTTTGGTGCGTGTCAATGACATTTTTCGGTTTTTCCTGCGTTGGCAGTTGGAGGATGTTCGGTTTAGCACGGTCATCAAGTGCGGCTTTTACCCTCTCACCACACGCGCCATTATGGCCACGATTCACGATTATAAGGCTTAATCGGCTTGCATTTTATCTTTTTTTGAAGGCTACTGATCGCCAAAAACGATGCCCGCTTCCCACCTTATGGTAAAATAGTAACAACATCAATTTATTTACTTGACTTAATCACAAAGGTCATTTATACTCCTCATAACCAAGTTGTGAACTGTGCTTGGCAAACCGCCGGGCGGCAGCAGGAAAAATTGATTCTCATCGGGTGGGTCAGGGCTTTTGCAGCAGCGGGTTTCGTCTGGTCTGCTATGTATACGGAAAGGGGTGCCGTGCCATGTCGAATCAAAGGTTTTCTCTCCGGAGTCGTGGTTTTACGCTTGTTGAACTGCTGGTGGTAATCGCCATCATCGCTATTCTGGTGGCACTTTTGCTGCCGGCATTAGCGAAAGCCAGGCAATCGGCCAACAGTGTGCTCTGCGCCAACCATCTTCAGCAGATGGGTAATGCCATCAACGCATACGCGGATAGTAACCGGGAGTGGGTACCAAATCTTTGGGCGTTGCAAGGTTCTACGTACGCCTACGCCGGTGGCGGGGGATTTCTGGAGGGCACAGCAGCATTGGGGCTCTGGCTTCCCTACCTGGGCTTCATGGCGCAGGCAAGCGACCAAAAAGCGGCGGTTCAGCGGGGGTTGGATAACCTTCAGCAAAGTGGTCTGATGATTTGTCCCTCCGCCTTCAGCGAAGTCAGCGGCGCAACGAAAATGTACGGTACCATGGCTTTTAACAGTGTCATTTGGAAGGGCTTTAGTGATACCACCAGGTACAATCCTCAATACAATAGCCAAGTACCGGAGATTGACACAATCACCGGTGTCCATAACCCCGCCATTACACTTTTAGCCGTTTGTTGCGGGCAACTTGACACAAGGTCTTCGCCGGAATACTTCGATCAAACTGTTTCGCCAATGTGGTACCCCCCGTTTTTCCCGCACGGTTCTTTTGAAAATAATCATCTGACCGCCTCGTTATCGCACGGATGGTATTACGACAACGGCCGGGCAAACACGCTTTTTTTCGATGGGCATGTTGCCAACTTGGCTGCCAATGCCTCGTCAACCGCAGTTGATTTGAATTCCATACCCATCAATCGTCCACCCGTGCATCGTCGCGCATTCTATGACGACTTCTGGTACGGCGATCCGAGTTTGGATTACTAAATCGTCTGGGGTTCTTAACTGCAGCCACGAAAATGCTATCGCTACCGTCGGTTAAGGCGTTTTGATTGAGACCGGTACAACATCATGCCCAAGCACTTGCCTGGCTGTCTCGCAGGCGAACTTTCAAAATGCTGCAAAATCGGGGTTCACTTGTTGAACCCCAACCTTCTTTTCGCGGCAAGTCGATCGTTACCCCGGCCGACATAATGCCTTGACCACCGCCCCGCAGAACTACTTTGAGATAAGGATGAAATAGTTGAAAATGCAAAAAGTCAGGCTCCGGATAATTGCCTTCGTCAGGCTGGCGACCGTTCATTTCCGGTACGATGATGCCGCGGACACGCAAAATTCTGATATCAGGAGCCTGGCGGTCGCCGCCGCAGTGCGGGTCTGGTTGTGCGTCCTGATGGGGCTGATAGCGGCGACGTGCGTGCCAGTGCAAGGCGCCGATGCGGGCAGCGCAACAAGTTTTGCCCAGCGGCAGGCCATGGCGTTTCAATCCGTAGACGCCTACCTTCGGACTCGGGCCAACGCCCGCTATCTACCCAATCGGTTTTGGATTGCCGAGGTGCTATTCAAGCAGGGCAAGATACGCGAGGCCTGCCAGCAAGCAGATAAGGCTTTAGATGCGCTGACGCCTGGCAACAAAATCAACCGCTGGATGTACGGCGGCAACACCGGTTTTCTGGCGTGGCCCGGCATTGACTGCTACATACGCTTTAAGCGCTTTATGCCTGTGGCACTGCGATTACGCTTCAGAAAAATATATACCGGGGCCGTGTTTTATCGGCGGCTGGTCACCAGCAATCACCTCATTATGGCGGCTACTGAACGGTATCTTGCTACCGAACAGTGGGGGCCGGCGGCGTTCCACCCTGACCCGTGGTTTAAGCGCACAACGTGGAGCGGAAATTACTTTTCGCGACAAGACCCCACCGGAAAGAAGTATCTTTGTCAGCGCATTGCCGAAATAGCTCATACCGGCTCGGAAGAGTGGGCCTCCAGGCCCTACGGCAGCCAGGATATTCTGCCATTGCTGACCGTCGCTGAGTGCTCAACCAATCCGCGTATGCGGCGGGCGGCACGCATGGCGTTTGAGACCGCGCTCATCCAATACGCGCCCTGTTACCTCAACGGAATCTTGGGCACCTTTGCGCCGCGGTCCTACCCGGACGTCATGACACAAACGCCCTGGGGGGTGGATGGTGTGCTATGGGCCTACTTTGGAGGGTCGAAGCGCATCACCCCCGATGGGCTTTGTTCACAGTGGGCCCTGCGGGCCTTTACCGGCGGATACCGCTTTCCCCATTGGATGCTGCCTATGGCCCGCGACCGCCGCCAACCTTATGTCTATGAGTCGGTTTTCGATAACTGGGCTTTGTACAGTTACGTCAATCGCAGCTATATTATTTTCAGCCGGTCCGGTAAGTGGCCGGGACGCCGATTTTACGGCCAGAGCTATCCGGATGGCGTCATGTGGGAAACGGCCAACTATCGGTCCAATGATTTTTTATGGGTTACCAACCCCGCCGCAGATAACAACCACGACCCGCACAATAACCCCAGCGGCCTGCACACTCATGGCGTGACACTTAACGAAAACGAACTCCAGCATCGGGGCACCACGCTGTACGTGTTTAACATTCCACCGCGATATCGCAATCCTTACATCCTCGGCTATATTCCGGGCGGTTATCTCGCCTGCATCAATCAATCGCAGAGTGACGGAAGAATTTTTATTAACTATGGTTCAGTACTCATAGCGCTGTCCGCGAGTCACACTTTTTCGTGGAAGCCATCGGATAGAATTCTCTCACCCGCCAGCAAGCCCATGCCCGGCGATTCTCAATTTATACTGCACAGGCTGCAGGCCGCCGTCGCGCTTGAAACGGCTTACCCGGGTGATTTTCGGGCAGCCACCCCGCTGGCGGTATTGGAAAAGTATCGCCGGGCGGTTCTGGACCATGCAACGCCAAGCGTGCGTCGCCATGGCGGCTGGCTGATTGGTGCATACACCGACCGCCGGGGCAACACCTTGCAGTGCGCCTTTAACGGCCCCGATGCTGTCAATGGCCGCATCCGAAACTATGCCGCATGGCCGCTGCTCAAAAGCCCGTGGTCATACGCGCCCCGAAACGGCAACTTTATGCGGGTCATGGTGCACGGTCGAGGAGAGGTGTTTGACTACCGCGACTGGAGCCTCCGGTCGCGATAGCAGTTTGTCTGTACCGATGTTCCCCGCGTAGAGCAGGGCATAATGCCTGAGGCGGCGTCCCGGGCCGCCGCGCCGGTCTGATAGCGCGGTGTTGCAGGCAAAGGAAGCGTTATCGCGCGATGCAAAAGTTTTGCTTGATGGAAGTATTAAATAAATGAAAGAGCTGAAAGTCAGATTGATGGCCATCTTCTTAGCAGCGGTGGTGACTGTGCATTTTCAGTACGACGCTGCTGCCGATACCCCGACTTCGGCCATTGCGAGCCTGGCAATAGCCACCGCGAAATTACCGTCTCAATCAATGCCCGAGAAGCTGAAAGTAGCGGCAATAAAATGGGTTTTGCACCGCGCTCGAGTCGATCTGCTTGCTGGCCGATCCTCCGCAGTGCGCACCCTCCTGGCTGACGCCCGACATATGCTGGCGGAAGCGCCAGTATCAGCAGGCGCAGAACCCCCAAATCTTTTTCCACATATTCCCGATTTTCGTCACAATCCCGTTGCAACCCAATTTTGTCGATGGGTCCGACAATTCCTCAAAAAGCCAACCCCTCACTACCCATACAGCCAAATGCCGAAGAGTTGGATTCTGCCGCATCGGGTTTCCGAAAATGCATTGCTTCTGGCCGAGGCACTTTGTGATCGCCAGAGCCCATTTTTTGGCGACCCGACCATTGTTGCTCCGTTACTCGAGCGCTTTGATTACATCTATCGAACGCACCAGCCAGGCGACCCGGATCTCGGCGATTTCGGCTATTCACCCATAATGACCGAGATGTATCTGATGGTAAAATCGGTCTTCCCGGGGATACTGCCGCCATCAAAACAAACGCAGTGGCAGCGATCTCTCAAGGCCAATATCCATGCGGTAGTCAAAGCTGATCTCTACACGGGCAAATCCGCGGTATCGCGCTTCATGGCCGACCGCCCCTACACCGCCTACCCCAACGCCGACGTCCACTACATTATCACCTTGATATACGCCCATATGCTGTTTCCTGATCACAACTATCTGGACATGGCGAAAAAGGGGCTGCGATTCCTGTATCAGCGGGCAGAATTTGCCGACGGCGGCTTTACCTATATTGATTCTCAGGACGAATGTTACACCTACCACGGTATCGACATCATCAGCATCGCCCGGGCGTGGGAACTTACGCATGATCCGATCGCAATGAAAATGCTCAAATCAGGGAAAAATTATTATCCTCTCAGCGTAGAGCCTCTGAATGTGGCGGAGTACTACACCGCCCCATCATGGAAGCATTACTGGAACCGGGTGCACGGAGAGGTTCCTGCGATGATTGAAGCCAAATTCAATCGCTCTTCACAGAACATGCGCGTGGCGTTGATGAACAAACCGAAGGGCGATTTAATACAGGCGGCGTACTGGGGCCACTGGGCGACTCCGGCACCGGCTCCCAATGGCTATTTTGTCTTCGACCGCAATATTCAAGGTCCACGCGGCCGATTCGGGACGTTTTCATTTGCCGGGGTCGGAAGAAAATATGTTGGCACTAATAGCGGAAAAAGCACCTATGTGGGTTGCATGGTTGGCTTCCCGCCCGGCCGACAACCGACCGCCGGACGATGGCCCATGTCGGCCGCACTCCAGGATGTCGCCAGTGAAGTATGCATCAAGCCCGCGAGTTCAGACCCTGATGACTGGGCACGCTACAGCCATTACGCCGCACTGTCGCAGCACGAACATAATGCGGTGGTAGTCGGTCGCAGATTTGCCACCCTCTGCACCGTTTACCGACTTTCGCGCTATGGCCAACCGGCTATTGCCTGGAAAGGGCGGCAGGAATGGATCTTCACCCGAAACCGACTCATTGGCTGGGTTACTCTCACGTCGATGAAAACGCAGGACGCTGCAGGCGTCGATGGCACCGTTTTAGCCCTGTCTTCAGAATCTTGGCGCGGTGCGGACCGAAAATTTGATCCTGCAGGTACTCACCGATGGCGCTACGGTTCACTCGTCATTCACGTTCTGGCGTCAGACTATGCGCATGAAAGCGACCACCCCACGAGTATGTTTTCGCCCGCTCGCCTCCACGCGCGACGCATGATCCTGTGGAATCATTTGCCCAAAACTGGTCACGTTCGGCTTTATCGCAAAGGCACGCATCGCTATTTCCTGCTTGCCATCCACCCGGTCTGGACGCGCCGCACACCGCCGGTTGTGCATACCCGGCTGTCCGCCGGCCTGATGGAAATCAGAGTTAATACCTCTATGGGGCCGATGCTTTTGATCCACAACCCCACCGGTCGTACGATCACGTTTCATATTCGGGAACCTTGGGCGGGGGAGGCGTGGATTCATCGCGCGGGCGAGCAATTCAGACCGGCGTGGATCGCAACATCCCGGCATCCTACCTGGATAAACCGGGCTGAAAAATGCGGCAAATCTTTCTTCAAGCATGGCATACGCATTGACGGCTATTCCAGCTTGACACTCACGGCCTGGAAATGACATCCGCGTCGAACGTTCCATAACGTGAGTTCGGGATAAAAAGTCATGGTTAACAAATTTTTCTGGCGATGTTTCAAGCAACCGGCCGGCGAGCGGGCGGCAAAAAGGCTTATCCCGAATTCACTTTAACCAAGGTGACACAGGCATTCTTGCCTGTGATTTAGCCCGGAATAAAGCGCCACAGAGAGGAATGTCTGTGCCACGATGAACGTACCAACCTGAATAAACAAAGCTACGGAATTCCTTATCCCGAATTCACGTTTCCATAGGCATCGCCGTGGGGACGCACAATAATACACCCGCCCTGACCTGCGCAGAGGGCCGCCTACGCCCCGCAACACGGCCGTTTGATATGTCATTGGGCGTGACGCAGAATATAAAAAGTTTGCGTAATTGGCCGCGCGCTGGCAACCAAAGGCGGTAGCGGCCGCCCCCATTGATACGCGGTGATACGCACTGCCACGGGAAACTTCGCCCGCGGCGGGATACGCGTAAAAATGATCTGGCCCCCACGCACGCGGGCCGGGCCACTGGTAATGTAATAGCTTACGGGCAGACCGGAACTTGCAACCGCCTTAAGTGGAAGGGTCTTTGTTCCGGCTACGACATTGTTTATTTTGGGGAAGTCAAGATGCTGTTTCGCTCCATGCACTAAAAAATTAGGAAATGTAATGCCACCCGCCTGCTCGGCGTAAGCCCATTTCTTGTTTCCCCTTACATACGCCATGATCATCATCGATCGTGCCCGCCAGCTATGAATGCCAAAATTGCTGAAATGAATCTCGAATTCGTTCGGTCCCACCTGCCGACCGCCGCCATTCCACCCTCCGATCAGGCGGAATCGGATCGGCCCTGGCCCATGCCCCAACGGCTTGCCGGGATCTGAACCACCGACGGGTTTGGCCTTGAGAAATGCCGCATGCACCTTGAATATCATGCCATTGCCTGTGGGCTGAAACTTCAGCGGCTCGAGCCAACCCGGCTTAACAGGCTTGCCATTCTGCACGAAAGTGATGCGCTGATCACGCTTCGATCGACGCCGCGCCTCGAAATTTTCACCATCTATGGCGAGTTTTTTATCCAGAAACCAGAATGCCAGTTGCGGTTCACCCTTGTACTGGGCATACGGTGCCGGCGGAAATATGGCCGGGCGCAGCAGTTGAACATCCCCCAGCCAACCCGTTTTTAAGGGTATGTGGCGTAGTACGGGACGGCCATTTTTGCCGATCCGGGCCGGCAGACGTTCCTTGGTGGCCTGCCGGATGAATTCGCCGATGTAACGCGTAAGTGTCGGCGTCAACGAAAAATGGCCGGCTCCTGGCTCCACGATTTCACTCACCATGGCCCGGCTCCAATATCCCCGAAAATACAGCAGCAGTCCCCGCACCCAGCTTACATGCCATTGCAATGAATGCACCGGGCTGTTCCAACTTTCATACTGACCACTCACCGCCAATGTCGGCACGCCATTGGCCGTGGCATTGCGGTTCCAAAATGTTGGCAGCGCCGGTGCGGAGTGAAGGGTGACGATGGCAATCACCTGATGCCGGTCGTAATAAGCCATGCGCCATGGCAGAATACCACCACCGGAGTGGCCCACAATTATGAACGGCGCATGGGCAATCTCTCCATAACCCGATTTTTTGGCAAGCTTGGCCAGCACACGGTATAAACCGGCCACCTGCGCCTTATAGTTCGGTTTGTTCAAGTAATTAACGATCCATGGGGATATGATCACTTCGGCCAGATTTTCCGCCCGGGCCGCCGCGCGTATGTTTTTGTCCTCCATGAAGGGCTTTTCCAGTATGACCTGCTGACCCAATATAATTCCACGCACATGCTTGCAATGGGATGGTATCCATAAATACGCCCGGCCATGCTGCACGCCGGTCTTAACCGAAAACTGCCAGATTCCGGCGCGTGCTGGCCCTGCCGCAACCAGACCGGCCATGACCGCCCATACCAAAATTATTATTTTCCAGTACCGGGGTTCGCTACGCATGAAACACCTCCTGATTCCTGTTGACGGCCGCACACCGCCATGCGACGTGATTAGATCGATGAAAAATGGCAAGGCAATACCGGATTTCAATACCACCGCTGCCGGCCTTCTAAACAATCGTCACCTCGGCGACTGCAGGCTTGGCGCTGCCAAGCGCAACGCTGCGCTCCACTGGCGCTGCGCCGGATATGATCAAGTCCAATCTGCCGGTCGGGCAAATCGGTTCACCTCTGTCGTCAAATGTCCCCAGCATCTCAGGCGTTATTTGAAAGCTAACTTTCGCGGTCTGGCCCGCAGCTATCTTCACCCGCCGGAAATCGCGCAGGGCGACAACCGGCCTGCCCTGCGAACGCCGAACATACAACTGCACCACCTCATCCCCCTCACGCTGGCCTGAATTGGTTACCGCCACCTCGGCGGTTATGGTCTCTCCCGCCTTGATCCGTTTTTTGGATACCCTCAAACGGGAATATCTGAACCGTGTATATGACAGCCCGAACCCAAAGGGATACAGAGGCTCCGCACGGCTGTATCGGTATGTGCGGCCCTCCATAGCGTAGTTGTCATACGCTGGCAGATCCTTGATCGATCGCGGAAATGTGATCGGTAGCCTTCCACTCGGTGATACATCTCCAAATAATACATCGGCTACCCCGTGGCCACCCTCCTGTCCGGGATACCAGGCCCAGAGCACCGCGTCAGCCATGGCATAGATTTCCGGTGAGATAATGGGACTCCCGCCGGTCAGAATCAACACCAGTGGGCGACCGATTTTTTTCAATGCGGCCAGCATGGATATCTGCGCCGTCGGCAGGGAACAATCCAGCCGATCGCCGGCATCAACATTGGCGATGGCATCGCCCTCTTCCCCCTCAAACAGCGGTGAAATACCCATCACCGCAATGACCGCCGCCGCCTGCACGCTTTCCATTTGCAGTTGCATCGGAGGTGCGTCCGGCCCTCTGTCATACTGGCACGACGCCGCATAATAAATCGTTGTCGTAGCGGACACCCGGCTTGTAATTCCCGATAATATACTGGTCATCTTGTCGGATAAGCCGGAATAATTTCCCAGCAGCACTTCGCCATCTGCGGCGGCGGGACCGGCCACCGTGTACATGGGAGCCTTCGGATCCAGCGGCAGGAGATTTCTTTCGTTTTTCAGCAGGACTATCGATTGCCGCGCCGCCTCCCTTGCCAGTTTGCGGTGCCGATCGCAGCCGATCAGCCGGGTTGAGAATTGGGGTGTGGAACTGGAATCCGATCGGTCAAACATTCCCAATTTCATCCCGGTTCGCAGCAATCGCCGCAATGACCGATTTATATCGTCTTCGCTTATAAGCCTGCGGCTCAATGCTCCACGCAGCGCCTGATAGGTTGTACCGCAATTAAGGTCGCAGCCGGCTAACAGGGCTTTGGCCGCAGATTCCTCGGCGGTACGGGTCACGCCATGTTGCCGGTGAAAATCGTCAATCGCGCCGCAGTCGGACACCACATGTCCCTTAAAGCCCCAGCGCTTCCGCAGATAACCGTCAAGCAGCTCCGTGTTGCCACAACACGGCTCGCCATTAACCCGGTTGTACGCGCACATAACGCTTTCAACGCCGCCGTGCACCAATTGCCCAAACGCATACAAATAGGTGTCCGCGAGATCAAAGGCGGAAACCTTGGCATCAAAACCGTGCCGTATTTGCTCGGGGCCACTGTGAACCGCGTAATGTTTGGCGCACGCAGCTACCCGCAGCCTATGTGGGTCATTGCCCTGCAATCCCCGCACGATGGCCATACCCATGGTTGCCGTGAGATGTGGGTCTTCTCCGTAGGTTTCCTGACCGCGTCCCCACCGCGGATCGCGGAATATATTGATATTAGGTGTCCAGAATGTCAGTCCGGTGTAGCGCTGGTGGCGGTGCTCGCGCATCGCCTCGTGGTGTTTCGCGCGGGCTTCCGCTGAAATCGCCTCGCCGATCCGTCGAATTAAAGTCGGGTTGAAGGTGGCGGCCAGCCCAATCGCCTGTGGGAACACTGTCGCGCGGCCTGCGCGCGCCACGCCGTGAAGACACTCGTTCCACCATTTGTATGGAGGGATACTCAGCCTTGCCACTCCCGGCGATTCATCCATCATAAGAGCGATTTTTTCCTCCACGGAGAGCCTCTCCAGCAGGTCGCTGATGCGTTCTTCCAACGGAAGTTTTACATTTAAAAATGGCTTTTGATTCGCCGCCCGCATGAATCTACCTTTCGTCGTGACCGGTTTCATATCTGACAATCATGGAAGCCCGGGAGGCTGTACAGATAATCGCAGCCCCTGTTATTACTCAGGCAAATTTCTAGCTCCCGATCTGCATGACCCACCAGAGTACAATCAATACCACCACCACACCCGCCCAGCACGCGGCAAAGCCCACAGTGTCGCGCCAACTTGGTCGCGTAAACTCCCAGTCTGAATTCGGAAACATCTTCAGGTGATCAAAGCGGTCGGGATGCCGAAAGCTCTCCGCCAATTCCGCCTCCTCATCTTTTGCGTCCGGCGGTACGGGCGTGCGAAATTTGGCATAAAAGCGGTCCACCCGCAGGCACGCCTGCTCGGCTGTCTCCCTCCTTGCCAGCAGCAGACTTAAGTTGCCACGCATAACCGCCGCAGCATAGGCCTCCGCATCCGGCGAACCGTCCGCGGGCGCGGGAGAGTTGCCATGGGGTAACAGTTTTGCCCGGCGTTTGCGGCTTTCACGGCTCGGAAACAGCATGCCCAGAATAAACATCAATACCAGTGGTGCCAAGGCGTCGAAGAGCCAGTCAATAGCGCGTATCTCAGCCACCGAAAGTTGTTTTACCGGCAGCCCCACCAGCGAAAGGGTATAAAGTTCCATGCGGAAGCGACCATGCCCTTCAATGGGGGAACGCGGGTTGGTGGCGTCCACATGACGGAGGCTTGCAAAGAATATCGGGTGATTATCCGTGATGTATTCAGGCGCAGCGCCGGCGGTAGACTTGATCGGCAACTTGATAGATGCCTCAATGGTCAGCGCCCTGGATTGTGCAAGCACAGGTATATTGCCGATCGCCCATGGCAGAACGCTGAAAATTCCAATCCAGATAATCCAGGCGAGGCCTGCCGCCAAGGCGCTGAATCGTCGCCATGCAAACATCATCACTCCCGTGGCACCCAGAAAGGCGTTAAGCGCGACAATCTGAATCCACAGCGGGGCTATGCTTCCGAAGAAAATAGCCCCCAGAATACTCACCCCCAGAATGACCCCCGTCGCAGCTTTGGCCACCAGCATGTAGTGTCCGGCGCTGCGGCCGCGCACGATAGGCTCATAGACATTGCGATTGAATGTGGAGGCAAAAATGACTGCATAATTGCCCATGTTGGGCATATGTCCCAGCAGTAGCCCCGCAATCATAAGTCCCAGCAGGCCCGGCCCCAGCAACTGTTTTGACAACGCGCCCCACGCATGATCCGGATTGGACAACTGATGCGTGCCATGAAATATCGCCAGCGCGATCAGCCCGCACAATGCCCAGAGAATCATGACAAAGCGTTTGGTGAACGCACCTCCCAGCACACCGATGCGAATCGCCTTTTCATCGCGACCCGTTATCGACACGCCGTTGGGAAATAGATTCGATACCACCCCAAGCAGCACAAAAGCCGCAATTGAATACCATGTCCATTCCTGCAGACCGCTGTGCGAGCCGCCGCCAAAAATATCAAAATTACTTGCCGCCAGTGCATGGTGCAGCCCGGCAAAACCGCCCACCACTTTAAGACCCATCGGTATAAGCAATACCGAAAAAGCCAGAATAAGCATCCCTTGTATCGCGTCGGTATAGGCTGCGGCGCGAACGCCCCCGAGAATAATGTACGATGCGATTATCCCTACAAATACCAGATAAAAAGGCACCTGATGCACATATGACACGCTGGACCGCAGCAGATTCGCCTCCCGCATGGAACGCAATTTCCGGTACTCGGGAAGCTGCCGTGGCGACAGGGTGGCCGATTCATATTCGCCCCGCAGCACCCGATAGCGGTGGTATTGTTGAATCATTGTTTTTTCCGACGCCGTGTACTGACTTGCCGGCTTGATGAACATCGCCGATGCCACATTGTATGCGATGATATTTCCCAGCGAGATGGTCATAACGGCAATCAGGATGGCGTAAACGGACATTGCCATCGCCAGCGGACGGGAATTAAACCGCTCCATGAATTGATCCGGAGCCGTGATCAGACGCGTCCGCCGCCACCAGACAGATGTAAACCAGAAAAATGGCGTATTAAATAATGGTTGGTACGACAGCCACATTCCGCTGACGCCGCTTTGATACACCGCCGAGGCGGTCACCGGTGCACCGCTGGAATCCGTCATCATGCCAAAATTCATGAAGAATTGAAGAAATGCCCCCAGCTTGCGCCCGGCGAGGTAATAATCGGTTTCGCCCTTCACCCGTCGCGACGCAACGATACCGACTATGATGGTGACAACGCAGGCCGAAACCAGCACAACAATATCTAAAATTGATATCCCAAACATGTACTCTCCGCGAACCATCTGGTGTCAAGCTACGGCACCGACCATGGCACCGATGCACGGTGTCGGCAACCCGGGGTCAATTCCCATTAGCGCAGCGATAGCGAAAATGGCTCAGCACCGCTGAAGGCGGCTCCCGCTCTTCATCCCCTTGCGCGCCAGCCGCGTAAAGCCCCGGCATGACACCGATGTATCCGCCCGCCACTTCACTGGAAAGATAGCGCGATTCGTGATGCCCCATAAACCTTAATGGCGAGCCTCCCGTCCCCCTGCCATCAATTCCCCAACTGAAGTTGTACCCCCGGCGGTCGGCAGCCACATCCAGTATCACCGGACCGCCCGGAATATCCACGCACGTTTCCTGCACCATCGACCCAATGCGGCGCCGAAGTAATACCTGTCTTCCTTGGCCGCTGCTCGTAACCGCCATTTGCGCGTAATGACGGGTACTGCGATAAATGACCAAGCCGGCTTCCTGCCCAGGCTGCACGGGGGCAAAATCTACAACCACCGACATATTCATCTCAAAGTCCGTTTGTCGCCGGAAGATGGCAGTCGGAGAACCAGTCATATCCACATGGTTGACGGTGGGCCGCAACGTCAGCACATCAGATTGCAAGCTGTAATGGTGCGGCGTCGGGTTTCGCAAATACACCCAATCAGCGGAAAGTTGGTTGCCACCAAACCCCTCCATGATCCGATGCACCGGCTCATTATCCATTCCCGGTTCGCCAGCCGGCAGGTGCCCTACGCCCCTGAGTGTGATTCGCGCACCACCATTGATGACCGGCCAGCCATCCGAATCCCATTGCACCGCCGCTAAGCATGTCTCACGGCCCAAATGATGAACCCCGTCGTGGGGCCGCACCGCCAGAAACACCGCCCACCAGCGGCCGTTCTGGTCGGCAAACAGATCGGCGTGCCCGGTATTTTGTATCGGGCTCTCCAATGATCGATTCGACAGAATCGGATTGCGCGGACACGATTCAAACGGACCGTACGCGCTTCGGCTGCGAGCGATGGTTACCATGTGGCAGGCCTCGGTGCCTCCCTCGGCAATCACCAGATAATAAAACTCGCCGTGCCGAAAAAGGTGGGGGGCTTCAGGATAACTTCCACCCGTACCACGCCATATCAGCCGCGTCTCGGATAATCGCCTGCCGGTGTCGATATCAATTTCGCACTGATAAATTCCGCGTTCAGCGGCCCAATGGGAGCCATTGCTCGTAAAGTAAACCTTTCCGTCATCATCAAACCAGAGGGATGGATCGATCCCCTTTTGCTCAATCCAGAGCGGTTCAGACCATGGGCCTGCGGGATCAGAGGCCCAGACAATAAAATTGCCGCCGTGCGACGTGTTTGTAGTCGTCATGTAATAACGTCCGGCATGATGGCGGATGGTCGGCGCATAAATTCCACCAGAATCGGCGGCCCCCGCCAGCGGCAACTGGCTTGGACGTGTTAAACAATGTCCAAGCAACTTCCAATGGATCAAATCCCGGCTGTGATAAACCGGAACACCGGGGAAAAATTCAAAACTGCTCGTCACCAGATAAAAATTCTCCCCGACCCGGCAAACGCTCGGATCGGGATTAAACCCCCGGATGACGGGGTTGGAAAAAGTCTGCAATGGCATGGTGGGGCGGGCCAAATCAGCAGCCGATGGTTTCGATTGCGACAATGCGGCATCCATAAAACCTTCCATTGGAATATTTCCGGTTTACACCTTAGAAAATTAGCAACATGAGGTTATAATATTTCCCAACGCTTTGTCAAGCGGCGGGTTATTCCGCCGACGCCGTTATCTGTTTCTCAAATCTCAAAAGGTTGGGGGGGGGCGGGCCGGCCGCGATGGCCACGCCTGAAAAAAGGGAGCAACAGCGCCTCGATGCCGCTGTTACGCTTTCAGGCATGCGTGCAAGGGATGCCGGTGGGTTTGATTTTATGCAAATATTTGGCCTGAAAATGGGGGCAATTCGCTCAATCGCCGACGTTGCAAAAGCGCGTTAAAATCCCATGTAAGTAAAAATCAGAAAAGTTTCCATATTTTACTTGACAACCCACCTCGGCGCGGTTACACTCTTAATCGCTTGGGAGATTTTTTCTATTTTCTCCCGTTCGGAAATGTTCAGAGGTGGGCATGAGAGTTGCGAAGCGGCGTCAATTTGGAACCGGGCCAAGGACTGCATGCAGACCGGCCATAAATTTGTGTAACAGCCGTCTGTTTTACTTGGGGTAGGGCGGGCGGATGTCGATGTAACGGCTCCTGCGACTGGAGCAAGTTTTTTTTGGAGGAATCCCCATGAGTAAATTAACCCGAAATCTTTCAATGGCGGTTGCGGCATGCCTGATGGCCGCTGCAGCGTCGGCCCAAGCCACCACCACCCTGTACTGGGCTGGCGGCAGCAGCGGCGCTTGGGATAACACGACCCAAAACTGGTCTACGTCCAATGGCGGTTCGGCGAATTCGGCTTGGGTTAACGGCGATGCTGCCCAGTTTGGCTCCGTTACCACCGCAAGCATCAATGCTAACGTAAGCGCCGCGCAGCTTAATATCAATGCCGACACCACGCTGACCGGCAGCGGAGCCTATACGCTTACCGTGGCTAATAATAATCCTGCGGCCGGCGGCGCTGGCCAAACATTAGCCGTAAATGGTGCCAATGTTGATTTCTCGACTGGATATCGCGGGGGTGCGCCAAACTTGGAGCTGGATTCCGGTACAATCACCATCGGCGGTGCTGGGTCGAACTTTGACCCAAGCTCCAAAAATTGGGCATTAACGGTCAATGGCGGCACACTTGACGCCAGTGGTGCGACCTATGGCCTTAGGCTTGGCTCCGCGAGCTTTAACGGTTCCGGTGAGGATGCCACCGGCGTACAGAATGCTGGAACAGTTACCATTGGCGGCCAGGGCCTGCAAATCGGAACCGGCCCCGGTTCCACCGCTGCAACCAGTTCCACCGCGGTAAGCTACACCCTCAATGGCGGGACACTGGGCTTGACACACCTTAATTTTGGTGCTGTCGCCAACTCCTCGGCCACCTTTAATCTGGCGGGTGGAGTTGTGACCGTCAATACCAACACGATCGCGTTTGACACCGGTTCTAGCGTCGGCACAGAAGCCTTCAATTTTGTCACGGGAAACGGCACCCCCGGCACCTTGGTGTTGAAAAACAGCAGCAATACCAGCGGCGACTGGAACTTTACGTCCCTTACGGGCATCACCAACTCCAGCTTCCTGGTTAACGGAGTCGCCGCCACCAGCAGCGATTTGTCGTTCGCATCAGATCCTACCCTAACTGGCTACACAGATATCAGTGTGGCCACCACACCAGAACCGTCCACGCTCGCAATGTTTGTTCTGGGCACGGTGGGACTCGGAATGCTTGGCCTGCGGCGTAATGCCACTCGCAGGTAACCATTAAAGGTAGTTTTTTCTGGTAAAACATTTTCTGAAAGTTGTGATGACCGGTAACACCCGTTACCGGTCATTACTTTTTTTCACGCCCGTATGCCTGTATCATTTCATCTGGCTTATATGGAGCACGGCCTGCCGCTTTACGTCGCGGTTTGAATGGATAAACGCGCTGGCCCGCCCGCCGAGGGGGGCTGGGTAGAAGATTGGAACATTTTATGGCGTCGATTGTGGATGTGGCCCGGGAGGCAAAAGTATCGACTGCCACCGTGTCGCGCGTGATTAACCGCGCTCCGCAGGTGCATGGCGAACTGGTGGAACGGGTTCGAAAAGCCATTGAGATAACGGGTTACATGCCACCGGAAGTGCGCCGAAAAGGGCGGCCGCGAAAAAGCGTCGATGGCTTGCGAACCGGCGTTATCGCCGTGGTGTTTCCCGATTCACATGCGACGGCTATCAGAACACCGCTCAGCGCCCGCCTGATACACGGCATTGAAGAAACTCTCCGCGAAATGGGTCTCACCATGGTGGTGACTGGGATTACCGAGCACGGCAATCTGCCGCCAACCTTGGATAAACGTCTGGTCGACGGCCTCATTATCCGGTCGGGCTTTCGCGATCAGAAGCTCGCCACCGAGGTGCTCAGATTTCCACATGTCCACATGCTGGAGTCGGTTGAATCCATTGGTGAACAGTGGGACTCGATTCAGGACGATAATACGGTAATCGGCGCCATGGCGTTTAAGTATCTCCACGGTTGTCAGGTTGGCAGCCTTACCATCATCAATATGATTCCTGTCCATGCGGCATTTGAGTCGCGCATCAGATCATTTCAAGCTCAGGCTGCTAAAGCGAGTCTCCCCGTCCGAGTTCTCTCGCATCCATCACAGCTTACCGAAATGGTTGAACAGTTAGTCACGGGGCAGACCCGGCCGTACGGAATCTTCGTTCCGGGCAGCGATGGCGAAGTAACCGACGTATATCATGCCTTGGAGGCACGCGGACTCAAGTTGGGAAAGGACATGGAGTTTATCTGCTGCGTCAATGACACTCATCGGCTTGAGGCCCTCGATCGTCGATTGATTAATATAGACATACAGGCCGAAGCCATTGGCCGCGCGGCGGTTGAATTGCTGCTTTGGCGTTTGCGTCATCCGTCTGAACCTCCCCGGCGCGTGTTGATTCGCCCCATGTACATTCCGCCCATTGCGCCGCATGTCCAAATAGAACATTGACGGCGATCGATGCCCGGTTCTCTGGCGTGCCGGTCCTTGTGTGAAGGTGCGTTTGGGATACGGGCGGTTGTAATTGGCTGGTTTTTCAGGGCTATACGTTTTTCGCCGGAGCAAATTGCTCAATGCCTGCCGCACCCGTCAACCCATTTAGCCGCGTGCCTTGTGCACGCGTGCCAAAAGCATCCTGGTACCGAGCGTCCCGCCTCAAAATTACGCACTTTATTTTTACAATTCATCGTACCGTCGCGGGAAAATCGCCAGAAATGTATATAAATACATGAATTCGGGATAACCCCTTTCGCTGGCCGCTTGCCGACTGGTCGCTTGAAACATCGTCAGAAACATTTGTTAACTATGGCTTCTTATCCTGAACTCACGTTATAAATCGTGATTTCCTAAGCCGAATTCGCGTTTCAACCATTCGCCCGGCGCTTTATACGCCACGCCGTCGTACGCATGCAACAGGCCTGCCATGAGAGCTGTCTGATACCGTCTTGTAAAGTAGAAAAATATTTTCTGTAAAATAGATGCATATGACTTGACACGACTCATTATTTACTATAGACTCATCCCAAGGCGGTTTTTGTTCATAGTTATCAGAGGAAAAGTGGAAAATGTTCAGAAAAAAAACCATTTTTTATGGTGTTTTGGCAATGGGGGTATCGACTCTGGCTGTGGGCGCATTTGCCTCCGTGCGCTATGGCCACCCCGAAACACCAGCGCAGCTTGTTGCCAAGGTGGCATCGCTGCATCCCGCCCCTTGGGTGTTAAAGGGGGTGCGGCAATTCGCCTCCAAAAGCACCATAAGCTATTCAAGCTTATACAACTACGCTAAGCATGTTCGTATACCGCTGCCTTGGACATTGTTTCCAATGGGTGACTATGGTCCGCGCCCCATCAAGTTTAATTATTCCGGAATGCGGCAGTTGCCGCAGATTCCTCCGCCCGGGGTGCATCCACGCATTTACTTTACGGCCGCGCAACTGCCGTCCATTCGCCAGCGTCTTTATCACACGGCTGCCGGCAAACGCGCGTGGAACATCGTATTGTCGTGGAGCCACGCAGTGCGCGGGACGTACAATTGGCATGCCGCCTATGCCCAACCCGATACTTACGACGGCGCGTTTCAAATGCACGGAACGGTGCCCCTTTTCAGGCTTGGGGCATTTCATCATCCGGGCAAATATCAGGCCTTGGTAAAGGGTAATTTAAATCCGAAGAACCTGCCTTCCTTTATGTGGGCGGTATTTCCTGTGGAAGCGTTTCGCGACCTAATTGAAAACGACAGTGTGCATGGCAAGCAGGTAGCGACGGCGGTGGCGACGGCGGTGCAGATAGCCGACAACCTTCGGGCCGAGCATAAAAGCTTTCTCACCTGGAACGCCTACCCCCCGCATTCTATTCCGGGCGGGCTTAATCTCGCGCTGGCGTATGACTTCGCGTACCAATGGTTCACACCTCAGCAGCGGCGGCTGATTCGCAAGAACATTGCCGATTACGCCGCCTACCATGACAACTACGGCGCATTTGTAACGGCTACCAACACGCGCAGCAACTGGACGAGCTTCAGCTATCGCATGTTGTCGCTGGTTTCCACGGAAGGTGAAAAGGGTTACAACCCGCTGGAGTTTTACGGGATGTACCGGGCGTGGCACAATTTTTTAACCTACGGACTTTTTAAGCATGGTGCCTGGCTGGAAGGCGAGGCCAAAGACCAACTGGGTATGGATGCACTGATACCGATGGCGATGCGCTGCAAAGCCTATGGTGTGAAAAATCTCATTGGCGCTACGCATTTGCGGGCATTTGCCCATGAGTTCATGCCGGCGCGTACGATGCCTTGGGGCCAGGAATTCTTATCGTTTGATCTGCTCGGCGATGTTCGCAAAACCTTTGGCATGGATATCGTGGGGCTGCATTACATGTACCCGCATGACAAGATCATAGACTGGGTATATCGCAATCAGGTCGGCAATCAATACATGGGTTTGACGACAGACCCGGGTGGGTACCGCAACGATGTGGTATTTGATGCGATTTTCGCAACCGATTTTAACCGGGCGGATACGCAGGCCTCACTGCACCTGCCGCGAACCTACATCAGCGGGCAGCGTTCGTTTATGCTGACGCGCAGCAGTTGGACGCCAGATGCCTCCTACTTGGGCTTTACCGTTCGCGGAGCCACGGGCGGACATCCGTACTGCGACAAAAATGCGATTGTCTTCGCTGGTGCCGGAGCCTTGTGGAGTTCGGAAGGCTGGGACGCGCCTGCGGACTATCAAAACAGCGAAGTCACCATTGACGGGCACATTCAGCACGCATGGACGCCGGGGCGCATGATCGCGTGCATCGCCAACAAAAACGCCGCCTTCGGAGTAGGTGACGCCAGTTACTGCTGGGACTGGTGGTGGCGCACTGGTGGAACTGTCTATAAGGGCAAACCGCTCACCGCCAAGGATGTAATCGACGGTTATTACCATCCGCCCAAAGGCTGGCAGCTTGAGATGCATTCCATGAGTGACTTTGCACTGCATCACGTAAAGTATGCTTACGCCAACACACCCATGGCCATTCACCCAAGCTGGATTCATCTCAATGGCACCGTCTCGCCTTTTCTGCGTAGGCCGAATTATCCAGTGAAGATGGCCTATCGCGAGGCCGGCCTGGTGCGCGGACAATACCCATACGCCCTTGTGGTGGATGACATTCAAAAAGACAATACCCCGCATTTGTATGACTGGACGCTGCGTCTGGCCCGCGGAGTTCGTGTATTAAAGGTTGTACCGAGTTGGGGCGGCCTCCGGCCGCCGGCCAATTCACGGCGTCAATCTCCCCCCATGCTGGATATTTTTCTGGTAGCGCCGGCGGTGCGACAGCAGTCGGCCTCGCCGCGCATCTTCCAAGCCAGCGGAAAGCTTAGTTTGGATGTGCGACGCGGGTATTTCAGCATCGGGCGCATATTGCACCCCGTCAAAGGCACGCCGGAACTTCTGGTGCGCGTGCTCGAAAAACAGGGCGTTAACCCCAATCCCGACGAAGGCTTGGCCTATGTCGTGCATGACCCCGCCGGAGCGCGGCTGGTGATACCGACTCAGGCAGTCAATCCTGAATTTAAAGTAATGCTCTATGCTTTTCATTACGGGCAAGGCCCCTTACCCCAAACGTCCTGGAGCGACGGCCACAAAAATCTCAGCATCAATATCGGCCAGCAACGCGACCGCGTCGTCCTTGGCCGCGGACCGATGGGCAATACAACGTTGGCTATAAGCCGTCTGGAGCACGGGGTGAGCACGCCACTGATAAATGTGGATCCCGTGGTAAAACCTATGCCGAAGCAGGCTAAGCTCGCGTGGGCAAAAGCAGGCAGGTGATAAGCTCACCCCAGCCGGTTGGGACGTTTTTGGGTTTGGTGATAGGAGCCTGTCCGGCACATCGCAACTCTGCTATTGCTTGGACGGGCGTCTGGCTCGGAGACATTTCATGAAGGCAAACCAATTTATGGTGGGGCTGGCGGGCGCGGCAATGGTGACGGTGGCGGCCGCGAATGCGGTACCGCCAGCGTCACCATCGGCAGAGGCATCAACCGTCATACCGGTGTGGCCGCACTTGGCGGTACCAAAAGCCAAACGCAATTTAACAATCGTCAATACGAAAGCGTATGGACCACTGATAAAGGGACCGGTGTACTGGCCTACCTTGCGGGTATTTCCAGCGGCCAAGGGTAAAAACACCGGTGCTGCGGTTGTGATCTGTCCGGGCGGGGCATACGTCTGTGAATCGCTGTTTATGGAAGGGACAAGCCCGGCACACTTTTTCAGTCGTCACGGCATAACGTCGTTCGTGCTTATCTACCGATTGCCCCGTGGGCGTCTTCCGTCAGGCGGAGTTCCCTATCCTCTGGTCGACGTGCGTCGCGCCATTCAGATCGTGCGCCGGGGTGCCGCCCGTTGGGGTATCGACCCGCATCGCATTGGTGTCATGGGGTTTTCAGCGGGAGGATCGGTCGCGACGCTGGCCGCCACCCATTGGTTGCCGGCGAATCCCGAGGCTGAAGATCCGTTGGATCGATGCAGCAGTCGACCGGACTTTACCGTGCTGGTGTACCCCGTAATTTCGTGTATGCCCAAAATCGGTTTTCACATGTGCACGCAAAAACTCCTGGGAGCCGATGCCCCCATGTCGCTGCGGGAATATTACAGTCCCGAACTTTGCGTAAATTCACTTACGCCGCCCGCATTCATTTGTTTTGCCCACGACGATAATATCGTCAATCATGCCAACGAACGGAGTTATTTCAAAGCGCTCCGTAAAGCAGGCATCCCGGCCAAGATCATCGAATTCAAACACGGGCGGCATGCCTTTGGTCTTGGTCGGCCCGGAACAGACTCCGTTCAATGGCCGAAACTTTGCCTGGCGTGGCTGCGCAGGCAGGGCCTGCTACCAGCGCACGCTCGGCATTAAAGCCCAAAATGGCATCCGGTAACAAGGGGATGACGCGCATGAAGCGACAGCGGCTGGTAATAATATTCTGCTTGGTCCTGGCAGTGACCTCGCTGGCGACAAACGCAACTTCCGCAGCCGTCTACCAATACGGTTTTGTTTTGCCGCGAGACAGATCCAATCCGTCGATTTGGATTTCTTCGCGCGTGTTTTTGTGGGTGCCGCCGAAGGTGCGGCATATTCGCTGCGTTCTGCTGGCACCCGCTAATGTCATCGAGCGAAGCTTCTGCGATTCACCAATTATTCGCGCCCAAGCCACCCGCGATTCCATGGCGATTGTGTTTTTTGATCCGGGTTGGAAATCGCAGTTCTTAACCTCGCCCCGGCTCATAGCTTTTCTGCAAGGTATCCTCAACACGCTTGCGGCCAAAAGCGGCTACCGCGAACTTGCAACTGTTCCCTGGATTCCGATCGGTCATTCCGGCAACAGTTTTTTTGTTGCCGACGTGTTGCGTTATGCGTCGAATCGAGTTCTGGCCGCCATTTTCATCAAAGGTGCCCTGATAAACCCGGATGGTTCAAGCACCAAGGGGGTGGGAGGGGTGCCGATCATGTTTGTCACCGGGCAGTTTGAGGAGGTCATGCCACCCGGAAATGTGCGAGATGCTTGGTGGGGGGTGCAAATGGCGCGTTTTTACACCGACAAAAAAGCTGTGCCGCATGCCCTGATAGGGGGCATGCTCGATCGGGGGTTTGGGCATCTTAATTGGTTTCCGGCGATGTCTCGCTATGCGGCAATGTTTCTGCATAAGGCCATTGAAACACGACTCAACAAATCAGGAAAGCTTTGCCCTGTCAGTTACGACAGTGGCTGGTTGTGCGACCCGTCCGGCCGCTTTGCCGACTCACCCGTCCCGAAGTACAAAGGCAACCCAGCCAGGGCTTTTTGGGTATTTGATGGCCAGCAGGCCAAAATGTGGCACGAGCTTTTTTTTCGGGATGCCGGCAAACAGCAGCGTATGCTGGCTTTTACGTTGCACGGAAAAATAGCACCTTGGTGGCCGGGGTGGGGACTGCAGCAACTGCCTTGGCAACCGTTGAGCGACGGAGAGTCGTTTAAAGTTCACGCAGTATTTCGCAAAGTCGTGCCGCCACCTTTCGCCAATGCGGGAATGCCCTTGGGCCCGTCAGCGCATC
>JAKAEB010000107.1 GCA_021818445.1 Planctomycetota bacterium | reverse complement strand
GCCGGGCTTTTTTTTACTTTCTCATGGCAATCCAGCGGTCACGGCGCGGCGTCCCGGCGGCTATCCAGTCCAGCAGTTCCGTCCGCCGCCAGCGTGTCGCTCGGCCAATCCTTAGCGGCAGCGGCACACGTCCCGCGCTGTTGGCTTTATGCCAGCCACTGCGGGAAAGCCCGCACAATTCAGCGGCCTCGGTGTCTCGGAGTAGTTCCGGTGTCCCGGCGGCAGGTGTGGCAGTCATGGCCGCACCTCGGATGCGGGCTTTTGCGCCCGTTCCCAGAGGATGTTTTCAATTTTCAGCAAGTCCACTAGGATTTTGTCGCCGGCCCGCAAGTGTGGCAGCCGTCCAGATTCGCATTCCGCCGCCAGCCACGCGCGCGGGACATGAAGTAACTGCGCGGCGAAGCTAATCGGAACCAATCTTTTGCGTGCGGTATTCATGCCCATGATTGTGGCATGGTGGTGATGCGATTAATACAGCGCCGACTTTGCGCCGACACAGAATGTTTAGACTTTAGTTTTTGCCGGTTGAATTGGCGGATATGCCTTGGCGAGAGTACCACGTATTTGCGGGTCAACTATAAAATATCCGGCCCCCCGGCTGTTTTCAATAACAATGCCCTTGCCAGCCAATGCCCTGAAAACGGCGGTCAAGGTGCTTAAATCCATATTGTGGTTGAAATTGTCATACACAAAATCAACTACTTTTTCTCCAGTCATCCCTTGCAGTGGATTGCGAGAAAGCAATGCCCGAACCGTGTATTCTTCGCGGCGCGTCAGCGGTTGTTTGATTCTCGGCTCAACCGCCCCATCAACGCCTCGCATATTACCGTGCGCGTACGTCCCATCCAACACGGGAGCGAGAAGATCGTCGCGATCCCGCGCGTCACCGTACGTCAGCAGGGCGTACAACGCGACAACGAGAGCATCCGTGGACACCCGCGCGTCAATTCCAGTCACCAACTCAAGATAGTCCAACATGTTAGACCAATCACTAAGATGATATAGTCGCAAGTCCGACAGATTTTTATCATAGAAAACGCCAGACCGCCCTGCCACAAGCATCGCATCGTGTTGAAGTATCCAGACCCCTTTCTTTTTTAGTTCGGGGGCACCGCCCCAACCTTGGGAAATCTTTTCGATCCGCTCTAACTCCGCAATCAGTTTTTCAAACGTATTAACTTTCTCCTCAACAACTCTCTGCTCAAAATTTGACTCGGAGCCAGTTTCGGGTACCATTGTGATCTCCCATAAATCTGCCGGTGTCGCACGATCAATGCACCCGGCATCTATGCGCCGGAACCGGCTTTGACGTTTACATTTTAGCACTCCCCAGAGCCATCGCAACATTTTCGTGTCGCAAATTTCATCGCGGCGGCATAATGATTTTTTATAATCTGTATTCTTGACTTGCGTGAAATAAATAGTACACCGCTGGCACCACTGTAAACGCCTATTTCCGGCGATGGTGTCACCAAGGCGATTATTCGCCCACGGGAAAAGGCATCACGTCACATTACGTTTATGCGTTTACATATAATTCTATATTATAACTTGACTTGCGAATTTCTGGTGCGGCTGCGGGGGTGCTTCTCATGTCGCGGGTTCCATTTTTCTCAAAGCTTCCACTTTCAAACGCAGGCTGCTCTGCATGTCCATGTCCAGCCTATCCCGGCAGGTACCAAAAATTGTGAAAACGGGTCAGGATGTAATCTGGTAGCGAATAACAAATTTACTTTGCACCGGCTTGCCGCCGATGATATTGGGTAAAAATCGCGCCTGCATCAAGGCTTTGATAATCGCCTGGTCGATACCCGCGTGACCGGAGGATATTAATACTTTTACGTTGGCCACCGTACCGTTCCTGCGAATAGTAAGCTGAAACTTCGGATTGACCAGATGCGCCGGCCATGCAGATTGGTATTTCCGCGGCATGATCGGATTAGGCGGCGGCGTAACAATACTGCCACCACCGCCAACGCTGGCTCCACGCCCGACCGGTTGCGCACCACGGGAAACTGGCTGCGGCCCACGCCCTTTGGACACGACTACAGCGCCACCATGGGGCAAAACGATACCCGCTTGGCCGCCGGGCTGCGGCCCACGCCCTTTGGATGCAGCTACGGCGCCACCATGGGGCGAGGCGATACCGGCCTTACCGCCGGGCTGCGGCCCACGGCTAATGGTTTTTTTTTGAATGCTGGAAACCGCCGGTATGTCCTGCGCCGTGATGACCGGAAGGAATTGTGCTTTGCCCAAATTGATGTCCGCTCGGATGTTCTCTCCACCTGCCACCGTTACGGGGTGCCCGTAGTCCACATCGCCGGGCAGATGACCCCTATAAAAAGGCACTGAAAG
This sequence comes from Planctomycetota bacterium, assembly GCA_021818445.1. GTDB lineage: Bacteria > Planctomycetota > Phycisphaerae > WQYP01 > WQYP01 > JAJZGD01. The sequence continues at coordinate 2,547 of JAKAEB010000107.1, read as the reverse complement.
GAGAAAGAAATACCGCCCAGCCGCGACATCCGTGAAACGGTAACGGCCCTTAAAATCAGTTTTTGTTTCGGTGGCAGTCGCTTTAATCGCATTGGAACTAAAAATACTGCCAACGGTATCACCGTGAAGCAAGTATGCCATCGCGATTGTTTGAATAGCTGAAAGGGTGCCCATCTGCGGGGGAAAGTGGCCGGCGAGCAGCCGCCTTATCGCCGCCAGGTGGCGTTTGTAGTGCGCCGCCTTTGCTTTGTAGTACGCCGTCTTTGCCTTGATGTACGCCGCTACTACCCTGTAGTGCGGAGCTCTCTTTGCCTTGATGTACGCCGCCTTTGTGGCGGCCCTTTTGGCGTACGTCGCCTTTAGCTTGCGGTATGCCGCCACTGTGGCGAGCCTCCCCTCCCCGTTGTTGGATGCCACCATCATTGCCCTTCCGTACGCCGCATATGCCCAGTTGCACGCCATCCTTGCCCTGTAGTACGCCGCCCTTGCCCTGTTGTACGGAGACGCCTTCGCCCTGTCGTAGGCCGCCTTTGCGGCGGCCTCTTTGGCGCAATCCGCCTCCAGCACAGGTACCCGCGCAACCAGCGCGGCGTGCAATTTCGGTTGATTAATTGCCGCAAGAACCGCCGCCCGCGAAACCTCTCGCCTGATAAGCCACACGCTCTTATCCCGGCCCAAGTGCATCACGCCCGCAGAGGTACGCCACCAAACGCGGCCATGGATTGAGCCAGTTGGGACAGGCAAAACAGCCGCTATCGCCCCATTAGCACCCTGTACGCCCGCCTTAATTCCCCGCAATGCTTGGCCGGAAAACCAAGAAATCCAAACAACAAGAATTGCCACCAATAGTAGGACAACGGCAGCGGCGGCCCCAGTGGCGATAGCCATCAAGATTGGATGGCGGCGATATGTTTCCTTCGTCCTCGCCATCAGCGGCTTCTTCGGCATTACAGCCGCCCCCGCCTCCAACCCTGCACGGCATTGGGCGCAGACAACATCACCTTGCCAAAGGCAGGGCGTCTCATTAACGGCAATGACGCGCCTACAACTGCCGCATACTTCTACATTATTTTTAGCCACGATACTTTCCTCCCGTGTTGGGCTTGCCATCAATTCCGCTTTTGCCGTGCGGATTTTGCATTCCACGGCTTTGGCCGTCCCACGCCATCGCTAAACGCCAGCAGCCGCACAATCTTCGCGTATCTCACTAGGCTCGAAAGTCGCCACGCTCCGCCGCCGCAAGGTCTCGGCCTACAATCTCGGCAAACCGCCCGGCGTCCAACTTGCCCGCCAGCGCGGCCCGCACCAACTTTTTGCCACCTTTTGGCCTGCCATGGCCCACGCCGTACTGGTTTCCCGGCTTAAAAAAATAGCTTCGCCCATTGCTTTCAGTGCTTTCCATACCACACAATCTTACCCTTTTCGCCTGTCGCGCCAACAACCGGCCATTGCCACTTTGTCTCACATTGTCATACCCGCAAATTGGCTCAAAAAATGTGACGGGAACCCTCATGCCCTTTCGCGCCCGCGTGTTATTTCCCGCAGCGGCTTCCGTAGGCGTCCAGTCGCCATCAAGTTATCGAAAGCCATCTATATTGCCAAGGCGTCACTGGGGGTATTGCCATGGCGTTCAGCCATCCAGCAGGCCATGACAACAGCCAGATTTTTGCCCGCAAGTGCCAGCCACGGCATTTGAAAAATCAGGTTGGTGTTTCGGCCTTCCCGTCCAGTCTTTTTCCCATAAAGGCCCGTAATCGGCCACCAAAAGCGACACCGCCTTACCTTCAATTCCTATCTATGTTATAGGACATTTTTCCGTCTTCGCGAATTCTGGCATCGTTTTTCCGGTGCGGGTGCGTCCCTGTTTAGCCCTTCCATTGTTCGCTTTTTTTAAATCCCTCCCGCAGCCTTAATCAAACGCCGCCATTTCGCAGCTTTGGGCTTCAACCTTCGATGCGATATGTTCCTTCATATCATCATCCAGCTTCGCCCAGTTCCTGATAACCAGCGCCAAGCGCGGGTCATTTTCTGAAAAAAGCGCCAAGCAGGACGCCAAGACGCTTTCCGGGCTTGTGGCGTCAACATGCGGCAAAGCCTTGTCTGATGCTGGTTTCGTGATATTTTCGGTGGGAAGCGGCACCGGATTGTCGATCCGGTGGTTGCGGGTTCGAGCCCCGTCGTCCCCGTTTTATTTCCCTGATTCATTTTTCCGGCATATTGGCATATTCCATGCAGTTCTGCGATCAAACGCATGGATGGATTCTGTCGCGGCAGCTCCGATGCTATTCCGGTGGACTCAGGGATTTGAATTCCGATTTTTATCAGTATGGTTTTGGGACATCAATAGAATATTGTGACCCAATGCCCTGCCTGGCCGATTGATGCCGCTTGCGAGCTTATCTGATTTCCTTTTGCGAAATAGTGGTCTGGAAATATTGCCACACCCTATGCAAATGGCTGCTGCGGCGGGATGATCATTCAAACATTTTCATCTGATGACGTTCAAGACCAAATTTGCTGACGGTGTTGTCCACGGGAATAGGATAT
>JAKAEB010000004.1 GCA_021818445.1 Planctomycetota bacterium | reverse complement strand
ACGCCAAGAGACGCCGAGCATATTGGATATGGGCCTGCCTAATTATCATGACGCGGCCAAAATCGCGAGATTGATCCAGTGAAACAACCCCTGTGGCTCCTTTTCTCTGTGCGCTAAAAAAACAACTTTCATCATGCCAACGGCATGATACCTTAACTCGCAAAGAGAAGAGTTACGATCTCGCGCAGAGCCAAAAAGACCCAGAGAAAATTAAAAAAAGACGAATAATCAGATTGGCCGGTCTTCGCGCTCCCGGCGGTGCAAATAGTTACCCTGATTCACCGCAAAGCGCGGAGGACGCCAAGAGACGCCGAGCATATTGGATATGGGCCTGCCCAATTATCATGACGCGGCCAAAATCGCGAGATTGATCCAATGCCACAACCTCTGTGGCTCCTTATTCTCTGCGCGCTAAAAAAGCAACTTTCATCATGCCATCGGCATGATACCTTAACTCGCAAAGAGAAGCGTTACGATCTCGTGCAGAGCCAAAAAGACACAGAGAAAATTAAAAAAAGACGAATAATCAGATTGGCCGGTCTTCGCGTTCTTCGCGCTCCCGGCGGTGCAAATAGTTAACCTGATTCACCGCGAGATTCGCAAAGTTAGCAGTTAAAATGGTCAATATGGCGATGCCGCCATTTAGCCGCCGGGCTTGTCCCGGCGCGCCTGCGCGGTGGCATTTACCGCGCTGGCATCGGTACATGTACCGGGCCGCGATGAACCGCGCGTCTATAAAAATGACAGCGGCACTGCGGCCATTTCATTGCAATGCGGCCTGCATCCCTTTATGCTACCATTTGTGGAGTGCCGCGTCGGGGCTTCAATCGATTCGATTTACCGGTCAGTTGGGCGTGCGTTGCGCATTGGATACGGGGTGCAAAGGGTTTTTTGACACATGCACATGACGCTGATCCCGCAAATTGGCTATCTCCTCTGCATGCTGGGGCTGACGGTGTTCGGCCTGCATCGCTATTGGCAGGTGTTTCTTTTTTATCGCAGTCAGTCGCAAAACGTTCCCCATCCCCGAAAATTTGAATTTTTACCCCGCGTCACTGTGCAGTTGCCCATGTACAACGAGCGGTATGTGGCCGAGCGGGTAATTCGCGCTGCCTGCGCCATCGACTATCCCCGCCACCTGCTGGAAATTCAGGTACTCGACGACTCCACCGACGAATCTGCCGATATTTGCCGCTCCATATGCGAAACGCTGGAGGCGGAAGGCCACCCCGTCAGATATATCCATCGCACGGTGCGAACCGGTTTCAAGGCTGGGGCATTGGCAGATGGGTTAGCTTTGGCGCGGGGGGAATTCATTGCCATTTTTGATGCCGATTTTATTCCGCAACCCGATATGCTCCGTAATGTGATCCATCATTTCACCAACCCTGACGTGGGGTGTGTACAAACCCGCTGGGGCCACTTGAACCGGCGGCACTCGTGGCTGACGCGCTGCCAGGCCGTTTTTTTGGATGGCCATTTTGTCATCGAGCACACGGCCCGCAATCGCACCGGCCGATTTATGAATTTTAACGGCACCGGCGGCATCTGGCGGAAAAAGGCGATTGAAGAGGCCGGCGGGTGGCAGCATGACACCCTTACGGAAGATATGGATTTATCGTACCGCGCCCAGGCACTGGGCTGGAAGATGGTCTTTCTGCCGGAAATCGTTTCACCGGCGGAGTTGCCCCCGGAAATTGTCTCCTTCAAGCAGCAACAGCACCGTTGGACCAAAGGCAGCGTTCAGACGGCGTTGAAAGTCCTGCCCGGAATACTCAGGGGCAATTTGCCCATGCGGGTGAAGGTTGAATCGTTCTTTCATCTCGCCTCGGGCATTGTTTATCCATTGGCGGTTCTGCTGTCAATTTTAATTTTTCCCGCGTTTCTGCTCACCAGCCAAAACCTGCTCGATGTGCACTCCATCTTTGGGCAGTGGGCTTTGATGGGGTTATTCGGGCTGTTAACCTTTTCCGCTGGTACGTTTTACGTGGTGGCCCAGCGGGAACTGGGCGAAAATATCATCGTCGGCATACTGATGGTGCCGCTGCTGATGGCCGTGGGCATGGGGATCAGCCTGGCCAACGCGGTGGCGGTACTGGAGGGGCTTTTTGGGCATCAAAGCGAGTTCATTCGCACGCCCAAATATGGCGTCAGTGGTGCCGAATCGGGGCAGGCTTGGAAAAGGCGGGCTTCCGCGTTTAAGCATCGCACCACCTGGCTGCCGGCCGCCGAACTGGCCCTGGGATTTTACCTGCTTGCCTGTATTGCCGCCGCCCTTTACCTGGATCGCGATGTCAGTTGTGTGCCGTTTATGTTCATCTTTATGACCGGCTATTTTTATGTGGGCGGCAGTTCCATATACGCATGGTGGCTTTCGCGAAGACAAATTCGGGAAGCTGCCGCGCTGCAAAATGCCGACTTGGCGGTGGTCTGAATCCATACCCGCCGCCGCTTGGCAGGTATCATTCAAACATCAGACGCCCTTTGGTCGTAGAGATGATGGCTGGCCTGACTGCGGCCATGAACGGGTGCCGTTACTGGCATGTGGAGTTATGACAATATCGAAAGGAATTCAATACCTATGGAAACACCCAAAAATTCACCCATGATTCTGGCGGTTGTGGCGGCGATTGTGGTAGGGCTGCTGGTCTGGCTGTCGCCCCAATCGGGTGCCGCCCCGAAAAAGTTCGGCCCCTCTGCCATCTTTGTGCACATGGATGGTGCCAACGCTTTTGTCGAGTCGGTCGTGGCGGTTAAACCCGGAGAGCCGGTGGTGTTTGTTAATGAAGATACCGGTATGCATATGATTGACAGCTACAACCCACTCAATGGCAAACTAACCCATTACATGAAGGGCGTGGTACAGGGCACGACCGGCCCCAAAGGTAAGATTGACTATTATGAGGTGAAATTCAAACACCCCGGCTTTTACTATTATTACTGCCCGGTGCACGCCATTTTGGCAAAAATTTATGATGGCTCGGTCCAGCCAGCCCACCGCCCCGGTGTGCATGGCTTTCCCGGTTCCATGGCAGGGCTGATTGTGGTTACCACCGACAAGGCACTGCTTAGCCAAAACCCGCCCACCAGCCACAAACAGATATTATCCAATTATTTCGGCGGTTGATGGTAGCGCGGTGCAAACAGTTACCCTGATTCACCGCAAAGAGCGTGGAGGACGCCAAGAGACGCCGAGCATATTGGATATGGGCTTGCCCAATTGGCGTGACGCGGCCAAAATCGCGAGATTGATCCAATGCCACAACCTCTGTGGCTCCTTTTCTCTGTGCGCCAAAAAAAACAAACATCATCATGCCAGCGGCATGATACCTTAACTCGCACAGAGAAGAGTTACGATCTCGCGCGGAGGCAATGAAAAAAATGCGAAATACTCAGATTGGCCGGTCTTTGCGTTCTTGGCGCTCTCGGCGGTGCCAATAGTTACTTTGATTCACCGCAAAGATCGCGGAGGACGCCAAGAGACGCCAAGCATATTGGCTACGGACATGCCCAATTGTCGTGATGCGGCCAAAATCGCGAGATTGATCCAGTGCCACAACCTCTGTGTCTCCTTTTCTCTGCGCGCCAAAAAAAACAAACATCATCATGCCAGCGGCATGAAACATTAACTCGCAAAGAGAAGCGTTACGACCTCGCGCAGAGCCGCGGAGCCACGGAGAGAACTAAAAAAATACGAAATACTCAGATTGGCCGGTCTTCGCGCTCTTGGCGCTCTTGGCGGTGCAAACAGTTAACCTGATTCACCGCAAAGAGCGCGGAGGACGCCAAGAGACGCCGAGCATATTGGCTACGGACATGCCCAATTGTCGTGATTTGGCCAATATGGTGCGAATGATCCGGTGATATAACCTCTGTGGCTCTTTTCTCTGTGCGCAAAAAAAAGCAACGTTCATCATGCCATCGGCATGAAGCCTTAACTCGCACAGAGAAGAGTTACGATCTCGCGCAGAGACACCGACACGCAGAGACGATTAAGAAAATATGAAATACTCAGATTGGCCGGTCTTTGCGTTCTTGGCGCTCTCGGCGGTGCAAACAGTTAACCTGATTCACCGCAAAGATCGCGGAGGACGCCAAGAGACGCCAAGCATATTGGCTACGGACCTGCGCAATTGTCGTGATTGGGCCAATTTAGTGTGAATACTCCGGTGATATAACCTCTGTGGCTCTTTTCTCTGTGCGCTAAAAAAGCAACTTTCATCATGCCAACGGCATGATACCTTAACTCCCACAGAGAAGAGTTACGATCTCGCACAGAGCCACAGAGCCGCGGAGGCAATGAAAAAAATACGAAATAATCAGATTGGCCGGTCTTTACTTTCCTGGCGCTCGGCGGTGCAGAATCGTTTTCTTCACCGTCAAGGGCACTAAATATGCGACATCATTTATTAAAAGCGATGTGGCCGATTTCCCGACTGACAGAAGATGTCACGATCTGAAAGGATTATGCGTCGGCTATGGGTCGTCGTGCTCACGCGATAAACGCTCCAGCGCGGCGATCGGGTCATCCTCTTCCGGTTGCGGGTGCGGGGGTGGCCTGTTTTGAGCCGGTTCATTTTCCACATCGACAGTCTGGTGATCCGACACCGGTGGTTTCGATGTGCTTACCGGTTCGACGCCCTGATCGCCCAGAATGGTGCGCACCGGTTTAATCTGGGTTGGTTCACCGTCAATTAAAACCGTAAAACTCACCGGCCCCACGCGTATTAAATCGCCGGGCAGCAATGGCTGCGCCGTTGTGACACGCTGATTGTTGCAATAAGTTCCATTGGAACTTTCCAGATCAACCACGACGGGGTTGTTATCCTGCACCTCAATAAGGCAATGCTTTCGCGAAACCGTTGGCAATGGTATCTGCAGATCGCAATCCTCACCACGACCGACCGTAGTGATTCGCTTGTGAAGCATAAACTCTCTTCTCTGCCCGTCCTCCTTGAAAATTACGAGGGTAATTTCCATCGGTGTACCTCCGCACTAGAAAACACGGCCAACAAAACTTCTCGCTATCCCCCTGTATCGTATATCATAACCCGCGTAAGGGAAAGTTTTTTATGCCAACCGCTTCCATCTCGCTGCCACATGCCCCACCAATGCCCAATTACCGCGACTGGCCGACCGAGTTGCGCGGGACCGGCAACGCATTTTCGGCATTGTACATTCACATCCCTTTTTGCACGTATAAATGTGATTATTGCGACTTTTACTCGCTGGCCGGCCATCAGGATAAGTTTGGCAGTTATCTGGGTGCACTTGAGTGGCAGATGCAGCAAGAGGTCGGTTTTTTCGGCCCCATTGCCCCCGATACAATTTTTATCGGTGGCGGTACGCCGACCTTGCTTCCGCCGCCATTTCTGCAGCGTTTGATGCAAATGATTGCCCGGTACTGTAATTTATCCCATCTGACCGAATTCACGGTGGAATCCAATCCAAACACGTTTGACGCTCAGCGTGCCGCCGTGCTTGCGGATGCGGGGGTTAACCGGCTCAGTTTTGGGGCACAAAGTTTTCAAAAATCTGAACTGGTCATGCTGAATCGTGACCATGACCCGCAGAGTGTCGAGCGTGCGCTGACATTGGCCCGGCAGGCGGGCATAACGAACCTGAATATCGACCTGATCTATGCTATTCCGGGGCAGACGCTGGAATCCCTTACTGAAAATCTCTCTCGGGCGGTGGCATTGGGTACGCCCCATCTATCCTGCTATGGGTTAATGTACGAGCCTAACACACCCATGACCGCCCGTGCCCAGCGCGGCCTGGTAAAGCGCACGGATGAAGAGTTGGAACTCGAGATGATGCGCATGGTGGCGGAGCACCTGCGCCGCGCCGGGTATGAACGCTATGAGATATCCAACTGGGCCAAACCCGGCCACGCCTGCCGTCACAATCTGCATTACTGGAATGCCCGCAACCATGTGGCATGGGGTGTTTCCGCATCGGGGCATTGCGACGGTGTCCGCTGGAAATATGTCAGCAGTCTGCAGCGCTTTTGTGATGCCATGCTGAACGGCCGCCTGCCGCTGGTGGAAATGGAACAGCTTTCACCGCCCATCCGCGCGGCTGAACTCGCCGTCCTGCAATTGCGTCTGGCATCAGGAGTTGATCTGGCGGGCTTTGAAGCACGCACCGGGCTGCCGGCGGGGGATAAGCTTGCGGGCGTAATACAAAAATATCAAAATCACGGCATGCTCGATGGCCTGGGGGCAAGCCGTGGGCTAATGGTGCTGACCGATGCAGGTATTGCAATTTCGGATACCATTTTTGCCGATGTGTTTGCGGCGCTATCGGTGCCGTAATGCGAACGCCGGGCGCGAACATGCGCCGTGGCTGTATCGTAGCAGTGGTTTTGGCCCGCCATTTGGCTGTGCGCCCGCGTGAAATGACGTCTTTGACCGTATATGAGGTTGGGAATGAAAAAAGCCAGCATGCTGACCATATTTCTGATTGTGTTCGTTGATCTTGTCGGGTTCGGCATTGTGCTGCCCAACCTGCAGCTTTACGGGCAGCAATACGGAATTAATAATTATTTCTATCTCACCCTTATCGGCGTAACCTATTCGCTCTGCCAGTTCATCTTCGCACCCGTGCTCGGCCGCTGGTCCGACCGGGTGGGCCGTCGCCCCGTGCTGATCATCAGTCAGATCGGCACCATCATCGGCTACCTGATGCTGTTTGCGAGCATCTTTTTCCGCACCTCGGCCCTCGGCATCATCCTGATATTTGTATCACGTGTGATTGATGGCATAACTGGAGGCAATCTGTCCACCGCCAGCGCCTACATCGCCGACATCACCACGCCCGAGAACCGCGCCAAGGGCTTTGGCGTCATCGGTGCCGCGTTCGGCCTGGGTTTCATGTTTGGCCCGCTGATTGGTGGTACCGTGAGTAAATTCCTGGGCCTCGAGTATGTGCCGCTCGCCGCCGTGCTGTTCAGTGCGGTCGCCCTGACGATGACCATTACGCGATTGGCAGAAAGCCGAAATCTGGCCACCGACAATGCCGCAGCTCAGCGTCGTTTCAGCGTTCGCGGTTTGGAACACGCCCTCAAACGCCCGGTGGTGGGCATGCTGATTATTCTGTTTTTTGTCAACGGGTTCGCATTTGCCGGTATGGAGCAAACGCTGAGCCTGCTCATTCAGCATCGACTCTATCCGCTTACGCCGACAAAAGCCGCCGTCGTTGGTGGTGCGGGGGGCAATGCCAGGCCATCAACCGGCCGCGTTGCCGCCATATCCGGCTCATCCGCCGCCACCCATCTGGAAGCCTTTCGCAAAAAGCAGGACAGCAACGCCAGCGCCGCTTCGGGGTTTTTGTTCGGTGCCATCGGCATTGTGATCGTGATCGTGCAGGGGGGGCTGATCAAGCGGCTGACCAAACGCTTTGGTGAGTGGAAGTTGGCCATTGCCGGGCCGCTGTTTATCACCGCCGGTCTGCTGCTGATTGGCCTGCCCATTCATTGGGCCTGGGCATGGACCGGCTTTTTGGCCGGCGGCGTGTGTCTGGCCATTGGCGGCGGCCTGTACAACCCGAGCATTCAGAGTTTGATTTCGCGGCACTGCAGCGCAGACGAACAGGGTGAAATTTTGGGTGCCAATCAGGGGATGGCCAGTTTGGCCCGCGCTACCGGTCCGATTCTGGCCGGTATACTCTTTGAATACCTATTCCCCGCTTCGGTTTATTACGTTTCGGCGTCACTGTGCTTTGTCGTGGCCTTGGTGGTCATGTCAAAGCGGCGGTCGTTTGCGGTTCCGGCGACACCGGCAGCCGAGCCTGTGGCACCTTGAGCCGCTCGCCCACCCACATGGCGCATCCAAAACCACAAAACCATCCGATGGTGCCGCCAAAAATAATGTCGGAATAAAAATGCGCCTGCATCACCACCCGCGATATGCTGGTGAGCCAGGCAACGGTTAAAAACAGCCAGCGTCCACGGGGAGATAGATACGTCAGCGCCGCGGCCATGGCAAATGCCACACAGGCGTGTCCACTGGGAAAGCTCAAATCGTGCTGCGTGTGCAACCCTCTGAACCACTGCCACACATTGTGTCCGTCGTTGAGCACACCGCTGGGCAGGCGGCCGATGGGTCGCACCCGTCCACATATGCTTTTGAAAAATTCTGAAACGGCCCCCGCACCCAGTATGCTGCCCAAAAAGACGCCGGCGGCCCGGATTCGGTGCGGGCTGTAAATAGCCACCACCACACAGATGAAGATTACTTCCGCCGGTACGCCCACATCGCGTAAAGCCCGCCATGTGGATTCGGTATGGTGATACAACTGCGAATGAAATGGGGGCGTGATAACCCTCCACCATGGGGCATGTGGGTGCGCCTGCGGATTGAGTTTGACGGCATTCCAGTTATACGGCTGCTGATCACCCATGAGCCAGCGTGTCGCCAGCCATAGTGTTCGATCCAAAGCCGCGTTATTCCATAGCAGCAACGTTTCAGCCACGGCGACAATGGTGAGGATGATAACATTCTTCCGCCAGACGCCCGTTTCGGGCGGGGCGGTTTGAGCCAATGGTTGGCCAGTTTCAGGGCTGTCGGTCCCGGTCAATATTTTTTCCACCTATGCTAAAGGTCCGGCGCATCCGTGTGCCAGATGTATCAGTGTTCTATAAACTTTTGTCCGTCTTTGCAAATAAAAATGGGGACAGCCGAATATCCGGCTGTCCCCACGATGTTTTTGAACCATTCATCCGCTTAGCCGTTGACCGCCGGCTGCGCCTCGCCAGCCGGTGTTTCCGCTGCGGGCTTTTGTGCGGCAGGAGCGCTTTCCGCCGACGCACGAGCTTCGGCGGCAGAAACCGGCTTTTCATCGGCTGGCTCTTCGCGTCGGCCGCGCCGCCGACCGGCAGGACGTTCAGTCCGGCTCTCGGTTTGACCCTCTTTTACGCGATCCATCTCCTCTTTGGCCACTCGTCCCGATTTGCCATCCAAAACCGCTTGGGCAATTTCCTTCAAAATCAGATCAATGGCGCGCAGGGCGTCATCATTGGCGGGAATGGCGATGTCTACCAAATCCGGGTCGCTATCGGTATCAATGATGCCAACCACCGGGATGCCAAGTTTGCGGGCTTCTTGAATGGCAATTACCTCGCGCCGCACATCCACCACGAATAACGCACCCGGCAGACGATCCATGCTGCGGATGCCCGCCAGATTTCGCAATATCTTGCGGTATTCCCGCTTCAAACTGGATTCCATCTTTTTGGAAAACTTTTTATTCACATCCGGCGATTGCAACGTACCTTCCAACTCTTCCAGACGCTTGAGCCGCGACCGGATCGTACGGTAGTTCGTCAACGTGCCGCCAAGCCAGCGCTCGGTCACAAATGGCATGCCGGTCAATTTACCCACATCTTCAATAACCGCTCGCGCCTGCCGCTTGGTACCGACAAACAGCACATCGCGGCCGCTTCCAACCACCATTTTCAAAAAGCGTTGGGACGCAAGCACGCCTTTAAGCGTTTCGCGCACATCGATAATGTGGATGAGATTCCGTTTGCCGTAGATGTACGGCTTCATTTTCGGATTCCACCGGCTGGTTCGATGCCCAAAGTGAATACCTGCGTCGATCAGCGACCGCACCAACTCTGTGTTGGCCATAGGAAAGGACCCCTGTATATCAGCGATTTCAGCCGTCCGCTGCGAAAAGACGGCCTACCATCGCTTATGGAGGGCTTGCGCCCAAAAATGGCGTCTGTAACAGAATAGCACTGGCCGTTCCGTCCATTCGCCCCAAAAGCAGCATCGGAAATGATAACCGTATACGAATCGGACGGCAAACCGGTGCCGCGGCATAAAATCAAATGGCGTGGCCATTTTTCCGTGCACGCCCCGGCGGGCGTGATACGGGATGCAACGCTGCGAAAAATCACCGATTGCCGGTCACACCCCCCGCTTTACCAATTCCGATAATCTCTGTTTAGCGCCGTCGTCCTGCGACGGGCGTATGTTGGGCCAGCAAATACCGCCTGCAACGCCGCTACAGGACATCATCGGCGCGGGCATACAGCCGCCCATGTGGTAGTATCTTTTCACGCACACATAGCCCGCAGACATAAAAACGGCGGGCTGTGGCTTCGATGCGGTCTGCGTCATCCCCCTCAAGCCATTGATAGCAGGCAATGTCATCCCGGCCACAGAGGGCACAGGCCGTTGGCGACCCCCCATCCGGCCGCAATAGTTGCTCCGAGAGCCGCGAATAATCCTCATATTTGCCGGTGCGGTTGCTCTGGTGCACACTGAAGCTTATATGCCGTTCTTTAAGCCATTCCACCAGCGTGGCGAGTTCGTCGGGGTCGCAAAATATCCGCCACCCTTTTTGATTAAAAAATCCCAAGGCCTCCAGATGTTCCTGTTCAATGGAGTTGGGCCACGTTTTTAATTTGATCAGCAATCTTTCCGGCATAGTGTCAGTGTAGTCCGGCGTATCCGCGATTGGCAAGTGCCAGCGCGCACGCCCAGTGGGGGCGGTACACCCACCGGCCTCACAACCACTTCAATCGGTCAGCGCCACCGGCCGACGGGCACCGGAACTGAATGACGCCAAAAATTCGCGATTGGTTTTGTAGCGGTTAACACCCTTGATCAGCGCATCCATGGACACCACTGGATCGCGCCCGACCAGTTGCCGACGCAGTTGCCCGGTCTGCTTGGCCACCTGCGGGCCGAGCAGCAATTCCTCTTTCCGTGTACCGGAAGCCCCCAGATCAATCGCCGGCCATACACGCCGTTCCGCCAGTTTGCGCGAAAGCACCAATTCCATATTGCCGGTGCCCTTGAATTCCTGAAATATCAAATCGTCCATGCGGCTGCCGGTTTCAATCAATGCCGAGGCGATAATTGTCAACGAGCCGCCATTTTCTATATTGCGCGCTGACCCAAAAAGCGCCCGCGGTTCCTGCAGCGCCGCCGAATCGACACCGCCGCTCATCGTTCGACCGGAATTGCCCACAAAATGGTTAAACGCCCGGCCCATGCGGGTGATGGAATCCAACAGCACCACCACATGCTGGCCGCATTCCACCATACGCCGGGAACGCTCAATGACCAACCGGCTCGTGCGGATGTGCGATGGCACATCTTCATCATTGTTGCTCGCCCATACCTCCGCCTTCAGCGATCGCCGAAAATCCGTTACCTCTTCCGGCCGCTCATCCACCAGCAATATCAGCAGCGTCACATCGGGATGATTGATGGAAATGGCCTCGGCAATCTGTTTCAGCAACGTGGTTTTGCCCGTTTTGGGCGGTGCCACAATCAGCCCTCGCTGGCCAAAACCAATCGGTGTAAGCAAATCCATAATCCGCATCGATGCCGGTCCGCCCGGCGTTTCAAGTTGAATCTTCACACGCGGATCAATCACCGTTAAATCTGGAAATGACGTCATCTGCCAATAGTCCTGCAGCGATCGGCCATTGACGTCGATTATCTCGCTGACCACCGGCGATGGGCCGCGATTGCCCGGCTTGGCAACGGCCGTCACCTGCAGACCGGCCTTGAGATGGTTCTCAGCAATAAACTCCACCGAAAGAGTGGGGTCTGCCGGCACCGCCTTATATTTTCGCTGTTCACTTCTTAAAAAGCCGATGCCTTTGTCGTTAATTTCCAAAAGGCCTGATACGGTGGTTGACATACATCTCCATGGAAAAATAGCGGGCCATCACATAGCACCACACCCGCCTGTCACCTGATGATTCGACTAAAGTTGGGAAAGATGAATCGTTTAGCCGACCCTATGGCAGGATTATACCAGTATTGGTCCGCGATACAAACGCCAATTTCGGTTTTGGTTCCGGGGGCGGGACGCAACCACCTTACCCGCCACCAAAATTCGTAAACCGGCATCAGCGATCGTTATTTCTGATGAAAGGCAGGCGTGAACGCCATGTGTGGCTTTGGCACCGTTCGCGTCATCGGTTCGTTGGCATGAATGCCAACCAAGCCATCAGGCTGGTGGCTTGCGGTTTGCCGTGCGGCTGAACGCCGCCTCAATGGTATCGTGCAAAGGCGTCGGGCGCAGATGTGACACGATAGCGCTCAACCACGCATAATCTGCCGCGACTGGGGGTGGGGGTAATATCGCCTCCATCGCCGCCCGCGCCGAACCACTGATACCCTTGCTGATGGCCAGCATCAAAGCCTCAGGATTGGCCGGCACACCCACCAGCGAAAATTCCAGCAGTTCCCATGAGCGATGCACGCGCGTGGCCGCCGCCCAGGTGGGATTTTGGCGTATCTCGGCGGCGGTGGGGGGCGATGCTGCCAATGGCCGAAATCCAATGCTGTAGGTGCGCAGCACGCCATCCTGCGCCAAGGCAAATATGTCGCGGGCAAAAGGTGTTTTATCCGTACACCGAAATTTGGCCAGCAGCTTTCCATGGTGCGGCTTGATCCATTGCGTAACACCGATGGGCTGTGTGGTGTCGTGGTTGTAAAAAACCGTCATGCCGGCATGGTTTTTACGCAGCAGGCCGGTCGGCAGCACAACCTCATTTTGGCGGTCTACCGCAGCGGTGCTGATGCAGGCAACAATTTCTCGCTTGCCGGGTGCAGCTTCCAGCATGCGGGCTTCAAATGTTTTAACTTCCATCGATTGTCTCCTTTGAGTCTTCGCATGCCGATTGTCCCTTAGCATGGGACACCAGCCGCCGCGCTGTTGGCTGATCAATCCCCAATAAGCGGGCGACGGTGTTGATGCCGACCGCCTGTTCCATATGCCCTTCGGCCACGGCCCGATTCACCTGCAAAAGCAGGGCAAGTTCCTGCTGCGTCCGCAGATTATCCGCCTCGGGCCCATGTGTTTGAGTATCTGTAATGGCGTTGGGTGCCGCACTGACGGAGGTCGGCAGTTGGGCATCAAAACCCGCCAATTGGCGTATCTCCCCCCGTGTTAATGCGCCGGCCCCAATCGCCACCTGGGCCTTTTGCAGATTAAATGCCTCATCCGCCGGCACCGGGTTATCGGCTGCAAGAAACAGATGCCGGCCAAACCGCGGCGTAAGCATTTCATTAAGTTTTTGCTCCAATATCAGTACGCGTGGCAGAATCGTCTGCCGGGCGTAAAGCGTTTCGCTCGCCTGCATGTTGGCGTAGGTGGCATCCTTGGATAGCAGCGCTTCGGGCACGCCAAAGGCGAGTGCCAGACGACGCAGCGTTTCACGACTGATTTCCATCGGCCCCAAATCCGTGGGTGGGTAGCGGGCGGGAACAAACGTACCGGCCTGCTCCGCCACCAGCACCCGGCCATTGCCGGAGCGTGAAAATTTTTCGTTCCACAGCAATTCCGCCCGTTCAGCCTCTTTGCGGGTAATTTGATCACGCGGGATAAATGTGCCGTCAATGCGGGCGCGGTTATCCATCAGGCTGTTTTCATACAGGGCGTATTTGGCGGCCAGTTCCGCCTGCATAAAGGCAGACCGCAGCGGGGCATGCCGCCCGCCGTAGGGGTCTTCCACCGCCGGGAAGCGAAAGTCCAGTACGTCGGACTTATCCAGCGATATCCAGTTGCCGGTCAGTGCGGGAAAATATTTGTATCCCACAACCCCAAGGTCGTCGTTGCGCAGCGGCATGACACGCTGGGTGGGAAGCACCTTAATCTGGGTCGGCTCGCCCCGCCAGTCATCCTCCAAAAGCCAGTACGCCCCACCGAAAACCTCCATGTACACGCCGGTCATATATCGCAACTGGTAGCCGCCGAGGCCATCGTTGTCGCGATCCAGCAGGTCCAGTAAGGGATGATTTAGTACTTCTGTAATGGAACTGGCCTGCCGCACGCGGTTGCCCAGATGCGGATGATGTTTAAGCCGCGCGGTGGTGCGGGCATCGGCCGCGCGGTGGTGCGGGCATCGGCCGCCCGCGCTGGCCCGCCGGCGGTGTGGTCGATGGCATAAAGCCGCAGGGGCACCCGGGCGACTGCGGCGGCATTCCAGTTGACGCAGGTGTAGACGATGTCGTTGGTTAAAAATTCCAGCATAAGCTGGGCATCGGATGGAATGGGGCGTCCGGCGGTGTTCGTGATCAGCGGGCTGCTGATACCCACCCAGAAGTCACCCAGCGATTTATCCACCTGTTCCATCGCTGCGCTATAGGAGCCGGGCCTGGCAATAAACCGCTGGCTATTGGTGCGTCGGGATCTTCATTGGCCCGGCACCCGCCTGCGGATGGTGCCAGGGGATGACCTTGCCCGGGCGCAGCAAACGCATCAGCGGCTGCGGTGCCATCGGCAGTTGCTGCCATGGCAATTTAATACGTTGCCATGGCACCGGCGGGCCGGCCAGACGCCGGGCCGCAACCCCATACGACGCCGACAAGGCATTGCCCGATCCACGAATATGGGTCGTCGATGCCCCGTGTAAAAAGGCGAACAGGCTGGCCCGATGCGATCGACTGATAATACGATTATCCAGCAGTATTAAATGAGCACCCGGTGCCGACAGGACAAAAGCCGCCGTGGGGTAGGGCGTGACAATGGTATTGTGTACAAAGTAAAGTGTGCCGGTGTGGTTGCTACCGCCATCACTGCCGAAATTGACAACCTCATGGTTGCCGGACATGGACCGCCTTTTAATAATGATGCAGCCCAGCACCACCGCGTCACTGTGGGGTTGGTCGGTATCGCCCCGGGCATCGACAAGGTCAATTTCACGATTGGCCGCCCCATGAATCATGCAGTATTCCACCCACGTAATATGGGCGCGGCTTTTAATATTGTGGCCGGTCAGGCTTCTGGCGATATCACACTTACTTATCACCACGCTGGTTCCACCCAGATAAAGGTTGTGGTTGTAACCCGCGTGCTGAAGTGAGCCGTTATTGGCTATGTGGCAATTATTAATTAACTGAAATGCCCCGGTGCGGCGGGAAAAGCTGCCGTTACTCATAATGCCCATATCATTGCCAAAAATATGGCAGTCTAAAATGGATACATGGTTGGCGGCATTGATGCGCACCCCGGCCCCATTGGCCGACCTGTTGTGGGCACCGGTGAGTGTGAAGCCTTTCAATGTGCAGCCGCGGGCAGATGGATCAAATTGAAAGATGGCGCGGGGAATGGGCCCCCGGCCGGAATAATTAAACCCGGTGCCGTTGATTAGAACTCGTTTGCCAGGCATGGCTGATTCAATGGTCAACTGCGGCTTGTTTACCAGCACCGCCACGCGGCGATAGGCGCGGTGCTGAGGCAGCGGCCACACCTTGATGATGTCGCCGGGATCGGCGGCCCGCACCGCCGCCGCGATACTGGACCATCGATGGCCCGGGCCTACTGGTAGTACATTTGCAGATATTGCTGAAGACAGACTTACCATAAGGGCAAGCGCTGCGCCCATGCCCGGTAAAAAACGATCGGTTAAACCCATCGCCCAAGCCTCCAATCTCAAAACCCCACCATCACGGGGGGCTAAAACGGAACCTTATCCAACGGCACCGGTTTGAAATGCCCCGCGACGTTGCCGTACAGCAATTTATTTTCCGGGTTCAGCATCATGACCGGCCCGCCCGGTCTTAATTGAAAACTGGAAAGGGATACCCAGATCATAAACGGCATGGTGGTGAACTTGAAATAATACTTTTTGGTTTTCAGGTTGGCGATAACCTTGTATTCGGTATTGTAGGTATTAAAGCCCTCCATCGCCTGATACGGTGCCCCGATGGGTACGGCCACATTATTAAGTACCGAATTCATCTCCAGTATGGCCCGGAGATTATCCTTCGGCGGGGGCAGCATGTTGACGTAATACGATGCACGAACAAAGCGATCCAGAGGATTGACATTGCCCGGCAGAGGCATATCCCGATTGGGGTTGGTAAAGTTGAACTTTTTCAGGTTGGCAAGCTGCTCGGGAAAGGCCGGCGCGTTGGTCAGGACCCGGTAAGATGCGCTCCGATAAGCGTGCAGCCTGCCATGGTAATATTCCAGCACGGCGCAGTCGCCACGAGGACCGGCAATATGCAGATGCACGTGCGCCTTTTTTCCCCGGGCCTCAAAATCAACCAATTGAATGTGACGCATCAATTGCACGGCCTGTTTAACCGTCGCCGCCTCATCGAGCAGGTACTGCACCCACAATCCGACTTGCAGTCCCTTTATCTTTTCATTACGCCGTCCATAGTCGCTGTCAAAATAATTGGCCGATATATTAAGACCCTGCGAATTAATACCATCCACGGCCCCCATGCCATAAACCGATATCACCATAGAGCCATACCGGGAAGTCCACTTAACCGTGCGCCCCTTGACGATGCGTTTGCCCAGCAGCATGCCACCATCCCGCCCGATGCCGGCGGGAAAAACGTAAATTCGCGCCTCGGTGCTGGTGTACCAGTCCATGGTGCGGCCGGTGATTTCTCCCAATTTGGTCTGCCACGCAATGCTGGTGCATCCGCATACATGCAGGGCCGGTAGAAGAACCATTGCAGATGTGAATAGCCACGCCAGTAAAAATGCCCGCGACCGCGAAAGGTATTTCATTATTTTTCTCCACTTTAGAACGGTGGGGCTTTGCCGGCCTGGCGTCCTGGCCGCCGCACGCCCGCTTATCCATTACCCTAACCCTGTCCGCACGGGATGGTCAAGTGCGAAGGTTGAGTTAGGTGGCGATCTCTCCGGGTACCGCGGCCTCACCCGCTTAAGCGCCTCGGGAATGTGCCGGGAAACGTGGAAAAAAGTCCGCTTTTCGGCGATTTCAGCTCCGCCTGGAGAATTGGCTACGCCCGTTGCGGCATACTGAATTAAATCAACGGATGCACCGGCATCCGCCGCGCCCGGCGTTGACAGATGCGGCCGCCCAGTGAAGATACACCATGGTGTGAACTTGCAGGGGATATTAAATGATGTCCGGATACAAACTTGGCATTGTGATTGTGGTGGTGCTGGTCATCATTGGCGGACTTGTGTTCTGGCTTAAAGAGCACAAAGGCCTGCACATCGGCCCGCCCACCGAGGCCACCGCGGGTATCCGTTTTATGCAGCCGATCGGCCTGGCGCGAACGCCGCACGCCTTTATGCCGGTCGCAACGGGGGCCGGTGCCGGACAATTGTATATCGCTGCCTATCAGTACCTCATCAAGCACGCTCCATCCCGGGCGGCAATGGATAAAATTGACAGGGACCCGTTCGCCAATAAAAACCCGGTTATCCTGCACCTTGCCGCCATGATTGAGGCCGCTGCCCGAAAGAAGGTATCACGCCGGTACATTCTTTTTTCCAAAACCATACCAGCCCCGGCGATTAAAGACGTCATTAAGAGCCGGCTTGAAGTTATCACCACCGCACTGAGTGATCTCGGTGAAGCGTATCTGGTGACAAAGCATCCGCATAAGGCGAAAAAGGTTTTCAGTGCGGTAATGGCATGTGGCTATCGCCTCTGGATTCATGGTTTATTAATAGATGTCCGATCCAGCGCTCTGGGGGCCATGTCGGGTGCCATCACCGGCCTGCGGCAGATTTATTCTTCGGGCAAAATGAAAAATCGATCGGTCCGGCACGATGTGGACCGCTTCCGGCGCGATCTGCGCACCACCACCCACCAATGGCTGTCCAAATTGCGCGTGGTGGATACCATCAATCCGGTTCCCGGCGATATGGCCAACATCGTGCGGCATGATCAGGACCTGTCGTGGCGAATCGCCGCCGTCAATGAACTGGGTTACGCACGATGGAACGTCACCTCACGGTCGCAGCGGCAGGCCATTATTAATTTACTCAGCCAACTGCAGCATGGCCGTAATAAATATCTGCAGCAGGCCGCACACAACGCGCTGAATCTCACAGCGGCCGATATGAATCAATTGTGATGCCAGGGCGGCCAAACGTCGGGAGATGCCCATGGATACTACATTGCCGACGCTGGATGTTGCCGTGGCGATTATCTGGAACGCCGACCGCACGCGGGTACTGCTGGCCCGGCGGCCGGAAGATAAGCATGTCGGGGGCCTGTGGGAATTTCCCGGCGGCAAATGCGAGCCAGGCGAAACACTTGAGGCGGCCTTACGGCGCGAAGTGCGCGAAGAACTGGGGGTGGATATCCGCCTGCTTCAACCCCGACCGATGGTTGTACATAAATATGACTGTCGAATAGTGCGGCTTCATCCCTTTGACTGTTTCTGTTGCGGTGGGACGCCCCAGCCGCTGGCCAGCACAGAATTGCGCTGGGTAACCATCGCGGAACTGGGCCAGTTGCCGCTGCCGCCCGCCAATGTGGAAATAATAAATAATATCGTCAATTGTCCACCCTCGCCGGCCGTCCCTCCGCCGGTTAGATAACACCGGACAAGCCCGGCGGCTAAATCGTTGCCGCGTGGTTATATTGTATTTATAATTGTATCCGCGGCTCTGCGCGAGATCGTAACTCTTCCCCGTGCGAGTTAGGGTATCATGCCGTTGGCATGATGAAAGTTGCTTTTTTGGCGCGCAGAGAAAAGAGCCACAGAGGCTAAGTCACGGAATCGTCCCCACCGTAGTGGCCAAATCATGACAATTGGGCAGGTCCATATCCAATGTGCTTGGCGTTTCTTGGCGTCCTCTGCGGCCTTTGCGGTGAATCAAAGTAGCTATCTGCCCCGCTGCGGGCGGTATATAGCCACCGGCTTGCCGGTGATTGATGCCTTGGCGGTTGGCGGACACGCCGCGATAGGCGGTGACGGATTTTGCGTGCGTACGAACACCGGGGCAAGCCCGGCGGCTATGTATGGGGTGGCGGTGCGGGCTTGCGCGTCAAAACCAGCGGCCGGCGGGTGTTGGCTGCCCGCGGCTGGTCAATTGCTGAACATGGCGCAAAAGTAATTCCGCGTCCTGGGCCGGGGCGTAGTAATGCCCCTGGAGCAGATCGCAATCGGCGGCAAGAATGACGCTGGCCTGCGCTTCGGTCTCCACACCTTCGGCGATGACCTGCAACCTCATTCGATGGGCCAAAGCGACAAACGCAGCAAACAATTCCAGTTCACGCGCCGATCGTGTTAATTGCCCGATGGCGGCTCGATCCACCTTCAAGCGGTTCAATGGCAGGCGATTCATGGAAGGCAAACTGGGGTAGCCACCGCTGGTGTCGTCCATCGTCATGCCGACACCGAGTTTTTTCACCTGCGAAATAGTTTCGATCGCCACCGGCATGGTGAGGATATCGTCGGTAATTTCAAGTTCGATATCTGATCCCTTGAGGCCCGATTTTTGCAGAGTTTCGGCGATGATCGCCGGCAGTTGGGGGTTGAGGCACTCGCTGGCGGAAAGATTAATCGATACTCGTGGTGACCATCCAAGTTTTTTCCATGCTGGCAATTCCTTGATGGCATGGTCGATGATCGTTGAGGTAAAGCCGGCGAGCAAATCCGCCCGCTGTGCCAATGGAAGCCAATCGGCGGGTGCCACCACGCCCAAATCCGGATGCCGCCATCGGGCCAGCGCCTCCACCGCGACCGGGTAACGCGTTTTGGCGTCGAAAATGGGCTGAAAGATACAAAACAATTGGTCTTCGCGTACGGCAAGGTGCAGGTCTTTGGCCATTTGCTGCTGCCGGGCCACGTGCGCAGTTACGGCGGCGGTGTGGTAGGCATAGCCACCTCCCTGCTGCTTGGCGCGGTACATAGCCTGATCGGCGGCGTTGAGAAGTTCGGCAGCGGACTGCCCATTGGCCGGGAAGATGGCGATGCCGATGCTTAATCCGACGTCGATGGGCGACCCATTGACCATCAGGGGTTCATTGAGACATTCCACAAGGCGGCGTGCGAGTTCGGCGGCGGCGGCGTCATCGGGCAGATCGGGCATGAAGATGGCCAATTCGTCACCGCCTACGCGGGCCGGCAGGTCGCCGGAGCGGATTACCGCAGAAAAGCGATGGGTAATCTGGCGCAACACTTCATCTCCGGCGGCGTGGCCGAAGCGGTCATTGATAATTTTGAAACGATCCAGGTCCAGAAACAGCGTCCCGGCGTGGCGCTGCGCACGCAACGCCTGCGAGAGTCCGCGGTCCATGGCGTCGATAAACAGGGCGCGATTGGCCCAGCCGGTGAGCGGATCGCGTTGCAACTCAAACGCGAGATTTTTTACGGTATGGCGCTGCGCGGTAGCTTGCGCGAGCATGCGAAGCAGAAACAGCACAAGCGTGATAACCAGCATCACACCGAATGCAGCTCCCCACCAGCGGGCGTCGCGGATGGCTTGGTCCGAGCGGCTTTGTGCTTGTGCCACCAACTGCCGCAATTGCACGTTGATGGTATTGACCTCCATTAACAACTCATTTTGCCGCCGTTGTATGTACAACGCGGTGTGGCGGCTGACGGGTGGACGGGCGATGTGACGAATCAGATCGGCGGCCCGCGCGAGGTGAAATCTAAGCGAGGCGGAGAGATGCGATTGCGGCACGGTCGCCAGATCGCGGCGAAGCGCGGTCAGCGCATCGAGCGCTATGCGGCTGCGGGGTGAATAGGCACCAAGGGGAGTTTGCGTCAAAAGCATGGCCGCGCTTTGCAGATGGGTGATGGCGTGCGCACGGGTACTGATGGATTCCTGCCTGTGGAGGGCAGTGCCCAGATCGCGGACGGTCTGCATGGCCGTGGCGGCAAGCGCCGAGAGCAGCAAAATCAGAACCGCCAATCCCCAGCGGGCGCGCCTGCGCCGTTGTGCTGGAGAAATTTGTCGTCTCGCCTCCATAGCCGCCTCCTTGGCAATGGGCTGCAACACTCCGGCCAAACGGCACCGGACAGCGCCAACCCTTCCTCTGATACTAGGTTCATCAGCCGAAAATGTGCTTATAAATTGCCGATTTTGACTATTTTTGCTTCCTAACCGCCGCCGATAACGCTGCGGGCGATAAACCGGAACGCCCTCGATGGTATTACGCTTTTAATCCCGCATGCTGCCGGTGTTCTGCAAGTTGCATCAGCAGGCCATGGGTACCGATTTGGGAGGATGCCTCCCGGGGCTGGCGCAAGGTCCACATGCCGTCGCCCGACAGGTCCCACGC
Organism: Planctomycetota bacterium; assembly: GCA_021818445.1. Lineage (GTDB taxonomy): Bacteria > Planctomycetota > Phycisphaerae > WQYP01 > WQYP01 > JAJZGD01. Next base: position 84,957 of record JAKAEB010000004.1, on the reverse strand, counting down.
CTGCCGCTGGTCGGCGAGCATGATGTTGAGGATTTCCTCGATGCGGCGGGCCAGAGCGGGCGTTTCGACCGGTGTGGCGGCCTCCACGCGATGAGAAAGGTTGCGGCTCATCCAGTCGGCGGAACCCATGAAAACATCCGGCTGGCCGTCGTTGGAAAACCAGAATATTCGTGAATGTTCCAGAAAGCGCCCGATGATACTGCAAACTCGTATGCGTTCGCTCAGGCCCTCCACACCGGGCTTGAGACAGCAGAACCCGCGTACAATAAGGTCGATATCCACACCGGCTTGGCTGGCGCGATAAAGTGCCTCAATAATTTCCGTATCTTCGAGGGCATTCATCTTGGCGATGATGCGGGCGGGACGCTTATGGCTGGCATGCTGAATTTCACGGTCAATATATTCCAAAAAGCGCCGCCGCATATTCACCGGTGCCACCAGCAGTTTGCGGTAGTCGGTCTTCAGCGATCGACCGGTCAGATAGGCAAACAGGTCAACAACATCGGCGCAGATATCCTCGCGGCAGGTGAAGAGTCCCAGATCGGTGTAGAGTTGGGCGGTGCGGCTGTTGTAGTTACCGGTGGAAATATGCGCGTAGGAACGCAATCCGTCATCTTCCTGCCGGACGATTAATGCAATTTTAGTATGCGTTTTCAGTCCCAGCATGCCGTAGACCACGTGCACACCGGCACTTTCCAGCGCCTGCGCCCACTGGATATTGCTTTCTTCATCAAACCGGGCCTTGAGTTCAACCAGCGCCGCGACCTGCTTGCCCGATTCCGCCGCCCGGGCCAGCGCCGCAACAAAGGGGGAATCACCACTGGTGCGGTACAGTGTCATTTTAATCGCCAGCACCCTGGGATCATCCACCGCCGAGAGGATGAATCGCTCGACCGAACTGCTGAAACCCTCGTACGGATGGTGAACCAGCACATCACCCTGACGGATGATGGCAAATATATTGGCATCTTCATCGGCCAATGGAGGCATGCAAACCGGTTTCCACGGAGGCAATTTTAAGTCCGGCCGGGGCACGGAGGCCATCTGCATCAGGTCAGAAACGCCCAAAGGATCGGGAACCTCAAATAGCTCCTGACCGGTTATCTCAAGGCCGTCGATGATGTACTGGCGCATTTCGGCCGACATGTTTGCCGATACCTCAACCCGGACGGTTTCGGCAAAGCGACGGGCTCGCAACTGCTCCTGTACCTCTTCAAGCAAGTCTTCGGCGTCGTCGGAGTCTTTGGCGACAATGGCGTTGCGCGTCACGCGAAAACGGCAGGTTTCATGAATCCGCATGCCGGGAAACAGCAGTCCGAGCTGGCTTTCGATAAGGCTCTCAAGCGGTACAAACACGCTATGACCGTTGTCGTCAATTTGATACCAGCGGGAAAAGAGCCGGGGCACTTTGACGCGTGCAAAAAGTGGATCGATCTGACCGGGCTGTGACAGCAATACGCCGACTGAAAGACTCAAATTGCTGATGAATGGAAAAGGATGCCCCGGGTCAACCGCCAGGGGCGTAAGCACCGGGTATACATATTGCCGGAAGTAATCGGCGGCTTTTTGTGCATGATCCGGCGAAAGTTCGCCTGCATCCTGAATAATTATGCCATGCTGATGGAGTTGCGGCTTTATCTGCTGCTTCCAGATTTTGTCCTGCAGTTGAAGCAATTCGGCCACGCGCTGGCGGATGAGTTCATACTGCCGACGATGTGTGAGGCCGTCCATAGCGGCCTCGGCCGGGCGCAGCATCGCCTGATGTTTGAGGCCGGCCATCCGCTTCATGAAAAATTCGTCATTGTTGCTGGCGAATATGGCCAGAAATTTTAATCTTTCCAGCAAAGGGTTGCGGGAATCAGTCGCTTCGTGAAGAACGCGATAATTAAAATCCAGCCAGCTTAAATCACGATTAAAAAACCGCGCCAACGACTCCGATGGTTGCGAGACCGGCGAGACGACAGGATTCAGTTCTACTTCAGTCATACCACCCTGCCACCATTCATCCGTCGCCACCATACGCCCAAGCTATGACACCACACCATCAAACGGGCCACCCGCCACCCCGTTCATGCGGCCGTCGTAGGCCAAGGGGCATATGGATAAGGCTAACACGGGTTTATCCGCTTTGTCCAATCGTTGTGTTAATGGGGGATGTGGGGCATCCGATGGCCTCGACTCGGATGGCGGACGGGCCGCGATTGACGCCGGCGCGTTTTGCATGTGCGCGAACACCTGGCAAGCCCGGTGCCATGTAGATGGCGGTGCCGCGGGTGGCGATGGCAAACATATTGTGAGCGCGGCGCGAAGTTTATGTTTGCGATAGCTGAAGCCTGACTATAATGTTAGTCTGTCGGTGACGCCCCTTGGTGCTTGCGGAGGTTTTTGATTATGGCCCACGAGATGCCAGATTCCCCTTGCGTATCTCACAAAAGCCTGTCTTTGGAACCATTCATCCACCCGGGTGAGAATCTCACCGGCACGACGGAATATGAAAAAAAGGAAAAATGCGGCGTTTTTGGTGTTATGGGCCCAACGGACGCCGTAGAGCGTTGCTATTACGGCCTTTACGCCCTGCAGCATCGCGGGCAGGAATCTGCCGGTATCGCGGCCACCGATGGCCAAACCATCTCCGCCCATACTGGGTTGGGCCTGGTAGCCGATGTATTTAATAAATCTGTGCTCAGAGAACTCACGGGCGCCGGTGCCATTGGTCATGTGCGTTATTCCACGGCCGGGTCCAACCGAAAATGCAATGCTCAGCCTATTTTGGAAGAATACATTGACGGGCAGGTAGCGGTGGCCCACAATGGCAATTTGATCAATGCTTCGCTGTTGCGGGCTGAATATCAAAAATTTGGACACATTTTTTATTCCACCAGCGACACTGAAATTGTCATTCACATGCTGGCCAAGCCGACCCACCAGGAAAAACCCGATCCGCTGGCCCATGTGCTTAACCATCTGCAAGGGGCGTTCAGCTTTGTGTTTTTGTTTCGTGACCGTTTGGAGGCCGCCCGCGACCCGTGGGGTTTTCGTCCGCTGGTAATCGGCAAAACGCGCGATGGATATTATTGCGTGGCATCGGAGACCTGTGCGCTATCCAGCATTCAGGCGTCTTTTGTCCGCGAGGTGGAAGCGGGAGAAATTGTCACCATCGATATCACCGGCACCAAACTCAGCAGCCGCTACTTTACCTCATCGCGATCGCAACCGGCTCATTGTGCGTTTGAGCATGTCTATTTTGCCAGCCCGTCGAGCCATCTTTTTGGCGATACCGTCGTGAGCGTGCGGCAAAAAATGGGACGCCAGCTTGCCATTGAAAGCCCGGTGGATGCCGATATTGTCATACCGATCCCCGACAGCGGGAGGTCGGCGGCATTGGGGTACAGCAAACAGAGCGGCATACCGTTTGAAGAGGGTATCGTGCCCAACCGGTATGTGGGGCGATCGTTTATCCAGCCGTCACAGGCGATGCGCGATCTGGCTGTGCAGATGAAATTGATCGTGATACCCGAAGTGGTGCGGGGAAAACGCATTATTGTGGTGGAAGATTCCATTGTGCGCGGCACCACCACGCGGGGTAAAATCCTGGCGCTGCGGCGGGCGGGTGCCAAGGAAATTCATATGCGGGTAAGTTGCCCCCCCATTCGGTATCCCTGCTTTTTTGGTATTGATTTTCCAACACCGACGGAACTGATTGCCAACGGCCGCACCGTGGATCAAATACGTGAATTTATTGAAGTTGATTCTTTGGCGTACCTCTCATTGGAGGGGATGCTGGGGGCCTTGGGCCAACCCGCCCATCATTACTGCACGGCCTGCTGGTCGGGCAAATATCCCATCCCCGTTGACAACTCGGTAAGTAAGTTTGGTCTCGAGCGGCACCAGTTAAAAATGTTTGAATGACGTTTGCGGATGCGCGGGCCTATTTATCAAATTGGGCCAGCCGCCAGATGCCCTTGGCCTGCTCGGCAAGCCAGTGTTGTCGCCGCCGAATATTTTCCAGTGCCCATGTTTCGTTTTCCTCCGCGACGCGGGTTGTCAGCGATATCGCGCTCCGGGCGTAGGCAGCGCGCTTGGCCGGATAATCGGCATTGGCGATGGCACTATTGGCGGACTTTTCCATCAGGGTCATATTGCCGAGCAAGTCAGCAGCGTCGTCCGCATCCGGGATGTCGGCCCATTGCGGGGATGGGTTTTGCGGAAGGATATGCTCGAGGTTGTAGCGGGCACTTGCGCTGTCCAAATCGCGTCCCGCGAGGTGCCGCTCAATCTCGAAAAGCATATATTTGACAACTTGGGCATTTCTAGCGGAGTCGGTCTTGAATCTCTTTTCCTCAAACGCCGCCACAAATTGCCTGTCAGTAACGTAGATATCAGACAATGCGCGTATAATTTGGGCCGAATTGGTCAGTTCAGCATTACTGACCTTCTGCGCAACCGCGTTGTAAGTTCGCTCCTGTTCGTTCGTCGCCAGCCCGCAGATCACGTTGTACCGAAATGAGATAACTACGCAGGCACGCAAAATGTCTATAAATTCCTCTTCCTTGGCGGGATTAGATTCGCCGCCTGCAATGGATCGGCCCACTGCGAGCAGCAATGGCCAGGGCTGGCGAACGTTGAACATTTTCAGTAGCCGAACCAATTTCGCCCCGTCGGACTCCCAATAATCGCCATCTGGATTTGGTAAGGCGGTGTAGAGTCCAACGTCCCCCTCCATCTGGCGAACCAACTCAAAAACCGCCGCCCGGTCACCTGTGCTCTCGCGTATTACCTTGAAAAGATCCACTTCGCGGACGAGCTTATTTCGGCTATTCCAGTGCACGCGGAGAAAATTGGGAAAGTCCTCACTGCCCAGCATGCCGACCATGTGATCCCACCGGCGCTCGAGCGCCTCGATGTCACTCTCGTGCACGGTTCCACCGGCCACTACTGAAAAAAGGTGATTTTTGAGCAGATCTGTCGGCGAGAGCCTGACCCCCCGCGAATTGAGAGTCTCGAAAACTCGAAAGGCGTTGAGTTCGTCGGTTACGGTCACCACTGTAAAAAATAGTCGGTCGGAGAGATCGTCAATAAATTTGGCGAAGATTTCACCGTTGCGATCCTTGCCGCCTGTTTCTCGTACTTTCTTCACGAACCATTCAAACGCCTTACGAAGCAGATGCTCGGACGATCGCAGATTTCGCTGCGGCAATTTTTCCAATGGAACAAGTTTATCCTGATAGAATGCATTGTTGTTGCGGTTCAAATTCAACTTAGGCCGGGCAACCAGCGTTACAGGGTCCAGAAAGCCAATATAGATGCTCCGCAGTTGTTCCGCCCGCCGCCGATTCATATCCGCAGCCACACCCCCGTCGGCGAGTTCCAATAAAACTTTTATAACCGCCAAAGCCAGAATACTCAGTGTTGTAAGCCTTTGCTGGCCATCTATGACCGTGAATGATTTGGGGTCCTGTGCCTGGAGAACGAGGTAGCCCATGTAATGGCTGGCATCTCCACCGGCGGATGACACCTCTTGAATGTCCATCCAAAGGTCGTCCCACTGGTCCTGTTTCCAACTGTAATCGCGCTGAAACCGAGGGACGATGTAGGTCGTCCCGTTGCCAAATAGCTGGCGCCAAGTCTGGTTGGCGGTATTAAAATTCATTTTGGCCCAATCCTATAAGCCACTGTTCACGCCACCACCCCCGCAAGTGACCTGAATGATAACCGATTACTGTTTACCGTCGGCACGCGCTGGCAAAATGATGGTTAAACCAGCGCCCGATTGGCCATTCGCTCCAGCACCCGCAGTGGCGATTTTTCCGGATCGCGCATCGCTCCAACCGGCAGGAGATAGGTTTGCTCGAGCAGGTATTGGCCCGCATCCACGGCGTGCAACACTTCATCGGTGAAGCACAGCCAGGTGCATTGGGCAGGAAAACTAAAGGGGCTCTGCAACGCGGTTTTTTGATAGTGATCATCCATCTTGCCCCGGTCATGTAATTGCAGCATGTAATGATCGTAAAGGGTGCGGCGCCGGCGGGTGATACGCAGCAAATACTGCAAACCAAGCACGCCGGGAAACGGAGCCTTCAACTGCGGAAAAAACTTCTGGGCAAATGCGGCGAACGGTTCGCCAATGCGCCAGTCGCGTCCCTTGCCGTGCGGATTGACATTGCAGAATACCCGGATGATTCGTTTGCCCTGCACTGGCCGAGCCGGAAATTGATCCGGATGCAGTCGGGTGTCATCTTTGGTGACCTTGGCCGCCCGGCCCTTGATTTCCACGGGGCGATAACTGGTGCGGCCGCGAATTAAGGCTGGCTTATAGCGGGGAAATATATTATTCAGTAGAGAGGTGGTGGAATCCGCATAACGCTGAAGCATGCTGGCCAGAGCGGCCTTGTCAGCCGATTCCCCCTCCATACCCTGTATTTTTCCGGTGGAGGAGTCATAACTGATGTTTTTGGCGGCTCCGTTACTCCAAGATGGTGTGAGGAATTTTTTTTCCTCATCATGAAATTGAAAGGCGAGTTGCGGTAAAAAAACCGCCTTGCCCGATTCCATCGCGTCGGTAGCCAGTTCCTGGCGAGCCGAATCCAATGGTTGATTCCAATCCGTCAGGGGCAGTTCAAAAAGTCGATCCATCAAAGTATCCTTTCCGCACAGTGCGTCAAATTTTAGCGGCAAGTTGTAAAGTAACCAATTCGCCCATCCCACTGCGACAATCTCATGCGAAGAAAAGTGTCGGCGGGTATATTTGCAGCCATGAAGAAGCCCATCCCATTGGCCTATGCCAGCAACGGTTTTACCCGCTACACGCTGCTGCGGGCAATAACTGACATTGCCGCCGCGGGTTATGAGGGGATTGAAATCCTGGCCGACGCGCCTCACTGGTATCCGAAAAGGCCCGGGCGCGAGGTAAGCGCCATTGTGCGTGCGCTGGAAAAGGCTCAATTGCAGGTGTCAAACGTAAATGCCAACTGCACCTTCGGCTATTGGAAAAGTCCTCCGCCGGAGCCATTTTTTGAACCATCACTCGTATCGCCACGGGCGGCACTGCGTCGCGATCGCATTTCATTAATTCTGCATACGTTAGACTTCGCCCACCAGGTGGGCGCAAGAAACATCAGCATCACCAGCGGCAAGGCCTTACCAGAGATGCCGCCGGAAAAAGCGCTGACGTGTCTGGTCGAATCACTTAAGCCGATCATGGCCAGGGCGGAACATCTGGGCATTGATGTGGGTATTGAATGCGAGCCGCTGTTGCTCATTGAATGGGCGCACGAATTACGCGCACTGATCGATGAGGTGGGAAGCGGGCGTTTAGGTGCCAATTTGGATCTGGGGCACAGCATTGTGCTGGGTGAAAAGCCATCGCAGGTGCTGCAGATGCTGCGTGGGCGAATATGGAATTGCCATCTGGAAGACCTGCCGGGGCGTAAGCATTACCACATGATACCAGGCGAGGGAACAGTCGATTTTGCGGCTATTGTGCGGGCGATGCAACGCACTGGGTACGACCGTTTCGCCACGGTGGAACTCTATACCCATACCGCCAGGCCGCTGGAGGCCGCCAGAAAAAGTCTGGCGTTTCTGCGCCAGGTATTTTAATGTCTGCAGCCCACAAGCGGTCAAAGAGCCGCCGGCAAAGGAATATCCGATGCGGATCGCACCTCTCTATGGAAGGCAGCGGTAAGCGATTGAGTCACGGGGCCGACATACCCGTTGCCGATAGCGCGGCGGTCGATACTGGTCACCGGCACAATCTCGGCACCGGTACCGGTTAAGAAGCATTCGTCGGCGGTGTACAGATCGTGCCGGGTCAGGTTGACCTGTCGAACTTGAATTTCATTTTTCGTTGCCAATTCGATCACCGTTCCGCGGGTAATACCCAGCAGGATGCCACTTTCTTCCGGCGGCGTAAAAAGCACGCCGTCGCGCACGATGAAGATGTTATCAGCCGTGCACTCGCACACATAGCCGAGCTGGTTAAGCATGACGGCCTCCGAGACGCCAGCGTCGATGGCCTCCCATTTGGCCATGATGTTGTTGAGGTAATTGAGGCTTTTAATTTTGGGCGACAGCGAAGCCGGACTGGTGCGAATGGTGCTCGCGGTAATGATGGCCATGCCGGTGCGATAGGTTTCTTCAGAGTACATCTTGATAAGGTCGGCGATGATCACCACGGTGGGCTTGGCACAGTTAAGTGGCGAAATACCCAAGGCCCCAATTCCGCGGGTCACAATTAAACGGATGTAACTGTCGGTAAGATCGTTGGCGGCGGTGGTCTGAAGGATCGCGTGGGCGAGTTCTTCACGGGTGTAGGGGATGGCCAATCGGATGGACTTGGCTGAATCAAACAGGCGGCGGAGGTGCTCATCCAGCTTGAAAACACGCCCCGCATATTGGCGCAGGCCCTCAAAGACCCCATCGCCGTAAAGCACCCCGTGATCAAACACGTTGACGGATGCCTGCTGTGAATCAACCAACTTGCCATCTAACCAAATCCGCTTCGCCATGTCTTTTGCGTTCCTGCTGACAACTACCATGCGGTAGTATGATAATGGTGGTATCGGTGACGGGCAAAGGATTGCGGACGATTGCGGGAGTTTTCAGGCGAATTATGCCAATTTCAAGCGTTTTAATCATTATCGTGGGGCTATTGGCGGCCGGTCTGGCCATTCTGGCCGCGAGCCTGATTGCGGATGAACGTCGGCGGCGACGTGATTTGCAGGCCCTGCGCAAATTTGCCGAGGCCCAGGCGGCCGGAATTGGTGCCCAAGCCGTTGTGCTGCGGCGCTGGGCAGATAACGATTTGCGAGAAATTTACGATCTGTTTGCCGGCCTGATTCAGCAACGCGACAAAGAGCGGCAGGACACGGAATTCAGGGCTAAATTATTGGATGCCACGCTGGAACACATCGACCAGCCGGTGGCAATTGTTGACGTCCAGAACCGGATCATCTGCTGCAACGCGCGTCTGATTGCCTGGCTGCGAGACATTGGTCGCGGACATACGCTGTCAAATGGAGAGGGCGCAAGCAGGCCGCCGGGCGAGGCCAAAAACGAAAATCTGGGAGACTTTCTGCGTGATACGGGTGTGAGCGAACTGATACGCACCACACGGGAAACCGGTCTGGGGTGCACGCGGCACATCAAGCTGGTGGTGGATGGACGCCAGCGATCCGTTGAGGTACTCGCCTCGGGCGTGGTCGCCGGCCAGGCGCAAACACCCATTATTTTAACCTTCCGTGACCAGACGGAATGGATCGCCAGCACCCAGATGAAGGCCGATTTTTCCGCCAATGCCAGCCACGAGCTGCGCACGCCTCTAGCCAGCATTCGCGCCGCAGTTGAAACCGTACTCGACGCTGGCATTGACGATCAAGCCACGGTTAAACGGTGCATGGATATCATTGGTGGTCATGTATCGCGATTACAGTTGCTGGTACAGGACCTGCTCGACCTGTCGCGCACCGAAGACCCCAATGCGCTGGTACGGACTGACCTGATCAAACTGGCGGAATTACAAAACGTGCTGACCCATATTTTCAGTGCCATTGCCGCCCAGAAGGGAATTGAACTTCGGTTTGATATCGCGCCGGATGCGGCGGTAATGCGCGGCGACGAGCGGCTCATCTTACTGACGCTTAAAAATCTGGTCGACAACAGTATTAAATTTACCAGTCATGGCTCGGTTACCGTGCGGTCTTACCGGCAGATGCGCGCGGCTGCCGGGCAGCGTGGTCTGCCGCTACGGACGGGCAACGCCGGAGGCACGGACCGTGAGGAATTTTTAATATTAGAGGTCAAAGATACCGGGTGCGGCATACCGCCGGAAGACCGGCAGCGGGTTTTCGAGCGGTTCTACACGGTTAATCGCAGCCGCGGTGGATCAGATCGGGGTACCGGATTGGGTTTGGCGATCGTGAAACATGCGGTGGCGGGTATGGGCGGCGTTGTTGAGTTGGAAAGCCAGGTAAACATCGGCACCACCATGCGGTGTATCTGGCCAATGAGTCGAGTAGCGGGCGGCAAACCCGAAGTACCAAAGTTGCCGGTGTCATGAGCCGCCGCTGGCCCACACGCTGCCGGGAGCGGCACCATGTGAACCCGGGCGCGGATAATTGCAGGATTGCTGATGAACAAAAATACCGTCACCTCGGATGCGGATAAGCCATCGCCGGATTCAATCGTGCTGATCGGTTTTCGCGGCAGCGGCAAAAGCACAGTGGGGCGCTTGCTTTCGCAGCAACTCGGCCGACCGTTTATTGATACGGATGTGATGATCACACATGCGGCAGGCGAGACCATTAAAGATATATTTGATCGTGGCGGTGAGTCGCTTTTCAGAAAGCTCGAGTCGGAGGCGGTCAGGCAGGCGACGCACATCCCCGGGGCGATTATCAGTGCCGGTGGCGGAGCGGTGCTGGCAGCGGAGAATGCCAGGAGACTCAGGGATTGCGGGTGGGTTATCTGGCTTGACGCCCCGGCTCAGGTTCTGTGGGCACGGATCAATGCCGATACGGCATCACAATCCTCGCGTCCGAATCTTACGTCAGCGGGCGGCTTGAGCGAGGTCAGCGCGTTGCTTGCCCAACGCAAGGATATCTATGCATCGGTTGCCGACGTTGTTGTCGCCGCCGACAGATCGCCTGAGTCCGTGGCGGCGCATATTTTAAATTTGATGTTAAAGCGACAAAACCACATACCGGAATAAATACGCAGGAGCAAAAATTGGCGTCCGGAAGACAGATTATCTCTCTCCCGGACGCCTGAATCGCTTAACCTCAGCCACCGTGCCGCGGGTGATGAGTCTTGACGAAAATTGCGGCAGCCTTGCACTGCTCCAGTGCCTGGCGGGTGGCCGCAAGAGCCGCCACCCGGTGCCCGCCATATTCGGCCTCACCACGGGCGAGAATTTTGGCGGCCATGTGCAATCGCCGCGCAGCCATGAATATCAGATGAATATCCTTGCGCTTATCAGTCATCATGGTGATCGGCGCGACGGGGACCGTAACGGCCTGTGCCGTCCTTGATTGGCTGTTAAAAATGTTACCGGCGATGAACCCGGCACCCATGGCTGCCGTAAGCGTCACAATGACCAGAGGCTTCCGTGAGGTGAACATATTTACACTCCTGAAAAACACCATCTGCAAACCCATCAACCGCACGGTCAATGCTGGTTTGCAGTCATTCGCATCGCTGACCAGCCTGCCATCAACTTTGGTTTTCTCCGCCTGTCGGCGATATTAATCCACTGCTGAGCCTTACGCGCCAGAGATGGGATAGTTGCACCCCGCGCGAGGTGTGCGGATTTATTTTTCCAAATAGACATTGGTAATCCGCAACGATTTACGCCTTGCTTCGTTGTGCCTAAAGTTGCATGAGAACCGCCTTTATGACTGCCGATCTCAGTAAGCCCGCCACCCAGAAGCCCGGGGTGGGCCGCGTCGGAGCGCATTTAACGGCTGTGGCGATTATTTCCGCTTATGGCCTGTTGTTGATGACCTTTTTTGTTCCGGCACATCAGGGCGTGGATCAAAACGGCTACATGACCACGGGACGGGAATTGGCCCAGCATGGGCGGCTTTATTTCATTCCACACAATCCGTATCAATTTATTGGTGCCATGATGGTGCAACTGCCCGATGGCCGGGTTTATGCCAAGTATCCCCCCGGCGTTGGCATGTTGGCCGCCTTGGCGTGGCAGATGGGCGGACGCGACGCCATTTATGCCGTAGACCCCATTTGCATGGTGGCGGGGATGGTGGCGGCGTATTTTTTATTCAGTCAATTGGTAGATGAATTTTTGGCACTCATCGGCGTATTGCTGCTGGTGACCAATCCGGTCATTTTACAGTTCTCGGATGACGCCAATTCGCATGGGGCGGCATTCGGCTTCACGGTTGTCGGCTTCTGTCTGCTGCTGATTTGGCTGCGCCGTGGCGGCTGGCGTTGGGGGATGGCGGCCGGACTGGTACTGGGTTTTTGCCCCTTCATGCGCTACACCGAGGCGTTGTGGTGTATCCCACTGCTGCTGGCGCTATTAATTGCCCGGTTCAAGGACCGACGGCCCTGGAGAGACATCTGGCTTACCGCCGCCGCTTACGCCTTGCCAATCGTCATCCTGATGGGAATTAATTGGATCAGTTTCGGGTATCCATGGCGCACGGGCTACTGGTATTGCGGGGAGCAGGGCGGATTTAGCTGGCGGTATTTCGTCTCAGGTGATCAAACATCCAATTATCAGGGAAACTGGATCACCGCGCTGGGACAATTCGAAAACTTTGGCTTATTTCTCATATTTCCATTGGTTGTGCTTGGGCTGGGGCAATTAATGGCGGATAAACGAAGGTGGGCACTTTTGCTGACAGCCTGGATCGTACCAAGTGCGGGCGTTTATCTGCTTTATTACTGGGCACCCAATCGACTCAATACCGTCGGCTACCTGCGATTTTTTATTGATATTATGCCAGCCATGGTCCTTTGTGCGCTCTGGGCGATGCGCGGCATTTTTGGCACGCACACCACCATGCGAGCGTTGGCAGTCGGTGCACTTTCGGCATTGGCGGGGGCTTATTGCCTGACGCGCAGTGTGCCGGCGCTGGAGCAAATGCATGCCACCAAGCTGGATCTTGCGACCGCGGCACGCGCCTTGCGCCAGCACGTCAAACCGGGTGCGGTGATATTCGCCGACGCGCCTGTCTGCAATTACCTTGGCAGCACGACCGATTACCGACTGTATAACCTGCAGATATTTTCGCCAGTATTTTTTCGTCAATGCATAAAGCTATCCCGAACACCGGGGCCGCACCCGCTCCAGAAGGCCCGTGTGCTCGCTTACTTAAAGCTACTTGGACGCCGGTTGCCGTCGGGGGCGGAAGTTCCATTGCAGCTTGCGCAGTATCACAAGATTGAAATTTCCATCATTCGCCGGGCCGAAGCAAGACACAAAGCCACATACTATGTGCTGCCGGACGGCGATACGTGGCCGGCTATCCCGGATGCCGACGGCTTAAAAGTTACCAAGTTATCGGTCTGGCACGAGATTCTGATCCAACGGCGACGTCGTCCCGGCGGCTTTTGGAACCATCAACAGGATGCGGCCCGAACCATGACGATGGCCCTTTATCGCGTGAGAGTCCCGCCGGCGAAATCGCTTGCCCACGCGTCGACCGAACCGCAACGGACAGCAATTCAAGCGATCACGCTGGCGCACTGACCAACCGTACAACGCCCCAAAATAATCGGAGGGCCGCATAGCTGGTCGGAGAAGCGTTTTTTATCGGTTCAACGCGAGACCTTCGGCAAGTGCATCAAGCCGCCCGGCCTGCCTACCGATACCAGTGAAGTCTGGGGCATGTGTCGAGCAGGGCCGTCAGATCGATACGAGATTGTTCGGTACCGAATTTTTCGGGAGGATCAAGTGCGGACTCAATATATGAAATGTTCATCGGATGCATCGGTAATTCGGGGGCGTAAGACGGCCGAAGCAAATGTGCCCCTGATCATCCCATTTGCCCAGACGCGTATTGCACATCCTGTCAATGTCACCTTTGACACGCCCGATTGCGACATCGATGCGGTTGAGCATGCACGCTTCGCCAATCCGATTGCAGCATTTCCGGCGCATGTACGGTTGATGAATCTGGCGATGGTTTTATTGGCCGGCGCCATGCTGCTGGTAGGTGGATTGTTCATGCCGGGAAATCAGTTCGCGACAAGCTGGTGGCACGTTTCGGGAGATGGGTCGGCGGTGTCGATCTTTCCATCATTATTAAATCACTGGCAGGTTGTCGTGGGCGTGGTTGGCATACTCGTAATTCCGTTTCTAAAAACCCAGAATCGCGGTCGCCTCGCGTTGAGTCTTAGCCTCAGCCTCGGTGCCCTGCTGATCGTTTCACTTCTTGAACAGCGGACCGTTGGAGTACCGCTGGTGGTTATGCCGCTATTTGGCCTGGCCGCCATGGTGATACTTAATGCAGTACTTCGCGCCCGCACGCTGGATCCGAACGTGCGATGTCTGAGGCATTGGCAGTTGTTTGCCGGGCTGACGTCCGCAGCGCTCTGGTCGCTGCCGGCGTATGAATCGATACACGGTGTCGCGATGCGGCAGGTGCTTCAGACGGCGGGTGGCTCCTGGGTGACAGCAGCATTCGCCGGTGCGAGCCTGATGGGCTGTCTGGCCGGCCTCATCAGTGCCCTTGACGGCGGAGATAAATATTCCCCGCTGCGTAATATCACTGCCCGATTCCTTTCAAGCAGCGCCATTGTCGTCATGGGCGGATGCGGTTTGGTGCTGGCGGCCGAGATTGGACATGTGTCTGCCATCATGAGCGAAACCACACGCTGGTTTGGTGTAGGCCTGGTTTGGCTGGATCTGGTTATCAACGGCTGCCTGCTGATGGCGTGGTCGGGCCTGGTGGAACGCTTCGGAATTGTGGCGGCCAATCGACAGGGCCTGCCCGAGCACTGTACGGAATAACCCCCTGATGCGCAGGAACAGGGGCATAACCCGGTTTATCAGGTTCTAATATTCAAATATGCGGCGGCTTCCCGTACAACCCCGGCCAACGATCCGCGTTCAAACGGTGATTGAAGACCCGCCGATGACAGCAGCGACGTAAAGGGTGCCGACCCACCCTGTGAACATAAGCCGACATACCGCCCAACTGCCGAGGCATAATCCTGACGCGAAAGGTGCCAGAACTGCAGGGCCACACATTGAGCCAATGTATAATCAATATAATAAAATGGCGAGCGGTAAATGTGCTGCTGCGCCTGCCACCGGGTACCGGATGCCGGATATGTCAGGTCGCCCCACTGGCGCCACGGCATGTAAAGGCCTTCAAGCCTGCGCCAAGTTTGATTGCGATCCTGCGGGGACAGTTGGGGATGGTTGTATATTTCATGCTGGAAATGATCAACGCACACGCCATAAGGCAAAAATTCCAATGCCGCCTGCAGATGCATCCTGCGGTACCGCTCGGCATGGTCGCCCATTAAAGACGATATATGCGGATAGGCCAGAAATTCCAGACTCATGGAGTGAATTTCCGCCGCGTCCATTGTCGGCCAGAAGTAGTCCAGAATGGGTTGGTTGCGGCTTTGGTAATTCTGAAACGCGTGTCCCATTTCGTGGGTAAAAACATCTATATCATGATGCGTTCCGTTGAAATTGGCGAAAATGAACGGCATGCCAAATTTTGGAAACGACGTGCAAAAGCCCCCACCCGCTTTGGTCGGTCGATTGTCCAGATCCATAAATCCGCCATCAAGCATCTGGTGGTATAAGTCGGCGAGAAGAGGATGTATCTGTTCAAACATTCCCTGCGCAGCGCCGGTTAAAAATTGCCTGTCCCCCGCTGGCGTTGGATTGCCGGCCGGATCGATAACCGGTTCATCCCATGCGTATAAGTCGTCGAGATTATTGTCGCGCTTTCTTCTCTCCATCAGGCGGCTTACCAGCGGTGTGACATGCGTGAGCACCTCCGTTCGATAAGTTTCCACCTCGGCCGGGCCATAATCCACCCGCCGCATGCGGCGATAACCAAGGGGCGTAAATACGGCGTCACCAAGCACCCGGGCGATTTTGGTGCGCAGTTTAACCAGTTGATCATACAGACTATCCAATTCCTCCCCGTGCGATTGGAAAAAATTCCACATCGCGGCGGCGGCCTGATGGCGCGTCGGCCGATTCAAATTTTGCAGGAATGGCTGCAACCCCGCCAAATTGAATTCACGCCCTTCAAATGCAATCTTCGCACTGGCGAGCAACTGGGTATAGCGGGATTCAAGTCCGGATTCAGTTTCGAGGTCGGCGGCGATTGCCGGATCAAACGTTGAGATGTCCATACGCCACAAAGCCTGCAGGTGTGTCGGCACGGGTGCCGAGCCTTGGCCCTGCTCCGCGGCGAGAATTCTGCGTTTCATCCCGGTTTCATATTCTGTCACTACCGGGCCCATTTGATCGGCGTATTCACGTTCCGCCTTGTATTGAGCGCTGGCCGTATCCTGTGAAAACCGGAGATGCGTGAGCGAAAACCATGTATCGGTCTCCCGGCGCATTGACTCCCAGCGGCGCACAGCATCTGGCGCGTCACCACCGTCCATCAGGGCGAATAATTCCGCGTATCGGGCGGAGAGGCCCTCGCGTGTTGGGCGGTCCGCGTCAATATCAGCAAATTGCATGTAGTCTCCATTTAATACCCAATATCAATACTTTTCAATCACTGGCAACATAATGGCAAATGCCACTGGTGTCTGCGCTCGCCACCATCCCAGGGGCGCACCAAAGAGCACAACGATGGACCGATCGGCCCAACCGAACGGCGTGCGTACCATCGGCAAACCGGCGTAATTGGCGACGCCGGGCGGGGCGATTCAAGCGCCAAGCGGGTCGGCACCCACATAACCGGACAAACTATGCAGATAGTCGTCGCTTTGGACCAGTGCAAGTCGCCTTTGTGATACCGCCAGACGGTAAGGAATTTTAAGCCGCGATTGGGCCCGGGAGTCGGGGTGGTCTTCCATCCATCGTTGCAAATAGGCCACATGACGTTGCCAAAGTGCGATATCACGTTTCTGACGCGTTTGCAGCCGACGCTGGTACCAATCGCTGGAGAGCAGATACTCTCGAGTGAACATGCGACGGACATCGGGATGATGCGCATCACGCCCGTCGTGATGTCCGTGGGCCATAATTGAAAGAAGGGCCTGAAGCGGTGGGCAGGCTTGTTCATAGCTGCCGTCGGCAAAATAACCGAGTGCAACGCGTTTTTGTGTTTCAACAATATTCATGATTCCGTCCACATAGTCGCTCATACCCTGCGACTCCGGTCGGAGCATGGATTGATCAAACACGCGGGCGGGATTGTCAAAAATGCGGCCTAAAAATGTCCGCACAAAATTGTAGTTGATGCGATAGCCAAGCCGGCTGGCAGGAATGCGCCGTGCTTCAAAGTCAAAATCTTCCAATCGATCCATATAGCCGTTCGAGATAAGGAAGAGAGGATCGCGTTCCTGCCGGGTAAGCCGACACCAGATTTCCGGCACAAGCAGGCTGATGTCATGATCGACACGGACATGCGGGCCGATGAAGCCGGCGGAAGTTGAAAAGCCCCCCAGGCCGGTAAGGATGAAGCTGATAAGGGCGGCATTGAGATCGGCCGCCGGGAGTAACGCATTGAAAGGCCCTTTGGTTAAAGCGCCCTCGCTGCCGGCACCGGTGGTGGAAGGGCTTTTGCCGGTGAGAGAACAGATAAGTTCCATGAACAGTTCCGGCAATTCCTGATAATGGATCGGGTTGTAAACAGCCAAGGTGCGGATGCCCGGTTCAGGCGGATTGTTGCGCCGGCCCATGAGCACGGCACCCACGCCAAATTCAATCGGCGCATCCAACTTCATACCGCGCAATAAGCGTGCACCGACTTCCGCCAGATACCGCTCCTGCGGGCGGGTCAGATCGGGGCGCGTCTGGAGATAGCGGGGGTTTTTTGACGGTTTGCCGTCAACCATCCGTGGATGCGCCGAGCACACGTAGTAGCCATCAGCCTCGGCGGCGGCGGAGAGAAATTGTTTCATCGGATCGGTGAAGGCATCAAACGCCGCGACATTGTTGACGATTTCCTGTATGTCGGGTCGCTTGAGAGGTTCAAAATTGGTTATAAAATTGTGGTTAAGCGACAGATCGTATTCGGTCTGGGCGTCAAACCCCGGATGGATGGCTTCATCGGGACGCTGGAACAGTTTGTATTCACAATTAAGGGCAATCTTGACGCTTTGCCCCGGCACCGCACCGGCGAGATGCGGCATGGTTGAAATCGGGGCGACGGTGGAGGCAGTAATGTCATCCTCGGTCTGCACCTTGGCGGCGGGATAAAAATCCTGGCGCAACTTGAATGTACGCCAGCCACCATTTTTAAGCAGGCCCACCCGCAGGTAGGTGCCGCCGGCCTTGCGGCCATCAACTTTCAATTCATGGCCAGGTTCGCCATTGATGATGTCGACGGAAAAATGCGACCGCCAGTCATTTCCCCAGTCAGGCTGGTAGAAGCGCTTAATCAGAAAGACGAGTGCCAGCGTTTCAGCGGGGATATTTTTGAGCCATTCATTGAATTCATCGGTGTAATCCGGCGACGGTGTTAATAATTTAATGACACTGCCGAGCGACCGGCGCTGATCGAGTATCGACCGGGACGGCGTCCGGTTGTAGTCGTGGGGTTGTTTACCGGGCCGCCAGCGAATAGCGTAATCGCGGTCAATAATCTCAGCGGCGCTGCCCAGGTCTTTTTGCAGATCGCTGACGTAGATGGGGCCGTAGATCATGTAATCCAGCAGAGACTTGCTGATTTCACTTTTCCCGCCGCCCGATACGGTACATGGCTTATGACAAAATACGCCGTCGGGCACGGTGGTGGTGACGCGGTATCGCCCTGTGCCGGGGTGTTTGGTAAGAAAAAATCGCTGTCCACTGGCCGTCATGTATACATTGTCAGAGAGCAGCGGAATGGAAATTGTTTTTTTGTTAATCGTCCACGATATGGTTCCGGTTGAAAGATCAAAACGGGCGGTATGCGGAACGTAATAGATAAAGGGATAATTTTTATCAATGGCGTACCCGCCGGGCTGCAGGTCCATGATCCCGGAGTTTTCCGCGGCCAGCAATTCAATGGCTTTCTGGCCTGGCGCGTCGGCACTGGGATGATATTCCATGCCATGGGAATAACTGGGGAAGGCGAGTGCTCCGCCGGCGTGTTCCTCTTCACTGTTGCCAAAGAGGTTGCTGGCAAAACTGATCTGCGTCTTAACCTCTTTTTTGCAGTAGCCGTAATAGTTATCGGCAATAAGCGTAACCATTACACCGGCATCGGATCGGCAGGTAAGTTTGAAGGCGCTGCCGTTGTTGTAGAGTTCATCAGGTGATTTCCAGCACACGCCGTCTGCCCGCTGTCGGTCGGTGGCCTGGTCCCAATGTGGAAGCCCGATATGTTTTTTCGTCAGGCCAACAAGGTGCGGCGCAAGAATCACACAGCCGGTGTGGCCCGACCAGCCTTCCACATCCAGTCCCGCATCATTTTCAGGCAGCATGGGGTCGCCGGCATTACCGAAAATTTCTTCCACGAAATCCAGATTGGATATAAGTGAACCGGGGGCGAAGAATCTGATCTCCATGCGTTTTTCCACCGGATCGGCGGGGGTGGCGGGGCATACCAGTGGTCGCAGGAGTAATGAACAAAACAGGTGCGCTGGGTTGCCAAAGCGGGCGGTATAAGGCAACAGGGCTAATTCGGATGGCGGCTTCAGTGCCTCGTTGAACAATGCGATAAAGGCCGACATGGGAACGGCAATTTTGTCGGCCGGAACTGGTAAGCCTACATCCGCGACATGGAACGTGCCTTTCGTGGTGCGGCGATCGCTGCGGGGATTATGCAATACCCCATTGCGAACCCGATAGGATTTGAGCCAGCGGGTTTCAAAATAATCGGACTCCAGCGGAAGCGCCAACTCGCGCGCCATTCCGGCCGTGGCAAGGACAAATGTATCCGAGGGCAACCGGGCGGACGCCGAAACGCCGGCTTGCCGGCAGGCATCCGCGAGAAAATTTTCAATGCGACGGTCAATCGGGCAGCGATAATCCTTCAAAAGCCGAATCGTTTCGCGGTAATTGGCAAGGATATTTTTTGCCAGCAGCGTACCGGCAGCTACCGGGCCGGTGTCGTAACCCAACGCCATTAGCTGAAGGCGAATCATGCTTTGAAGTTCCGCTCGATCGCGGTTTACTTTCGGCAAGTTGTTGGCGGTTTGGTCGGTCATTGGTGGGGCATCCTCCCAAAATAAAATCCTCGCTGCCTGGGTGCGCAGCGTACTGGTTATTCAACGGCATCAGCCTACACGTTTTTGGGATTGGCTGCATCCTTTTTGCGCATTATCCCGACAGGTACAGGCGTACTCCGCACGGGTTGGATGTGCAAGCGGCATGCCGACGCAATAGCGGCGAAGGAAGCGGCGATTTGATGGGCATAGTTGGCCCCATCTGCGGTGTGCAGAAGTGGCGACGGGCGGGAACCTAAGCAAAGGGGAAAACGCGGCCAAGCACAGATGCTATGCCAACCGCGTCTTTGCGTTAATAATCGTGAGGCTCTGCGGGCTTTACGGGCTTTATTTTGCCACTGCCGATGAACCCAGAATTTCGTCTGATAGCTTCGCATCGCTGGCGGTCTTCAGCCATTGATCGGGAATGCTCGTCAGGCCTTCAGGGTTGGCGAGTTGGTCTTCAAATTCTACACCGTAGCGATACCCGCCCATCGGAAGTTTGCGGCAAAAGCAGACGCGGCTCAAAACCAGCATGCCTCCACCTTCCTTATAGGGGACGCTGATGACGAGGCGTTCATTTTTATACAGTCGACGAACCGAAACGAATCCGATTCCACGGAGCGACACATCCTCAGTTTCAACCTTAAACTTTTTTGGGCGACTTAGTCCTTCCCGCGGCAAGCGTTTAACCCAAAGGCTGGCTCCGACGTTTTTGCGATTATGGCGACGAATGACCCCATCGCTTTTCATATCGTGCAAAACAGAAAGGATCAGTTCACGTTCGATTTCCGACATGGAAGCGGCGCTCCAGATGATTCAAAAAATTTAAACAGACCCATCGCTCCACCGGGCGGCGGGACGCAGGGTCACCTCCGTACCAGTTACTGTTATCGAACCTTACCCCGGCGAAAGTTTACGCAAACTGCCAATATTGATAATTGCGTAATTCAGGCCGCTCTAACACATTGTATATACGGCATAAACCACTATAGTAAAATATTTTACGATTTAATTTAGCCAACAGATTACAGTTTCTGTCTCCCCCCACCAAGCCCGGAGTCTATCCAAAGTAATAGCAGAATAGCGATGTGCCGGAAATGCCCCGGATGCAAGGCGTCCGGCCGCAGGCGACTCTGATGAAGATGAGTCCAACAACGCCGCAGACGGGAGGGCGGCACGCCCTCCGGGCGGCGCAGCTTTCGCCCCGCCTCTGCAGAGCGGCTTCCTCGGCGTATCATCCGATGCGCCCAAGTCGCCGCCTCTTGATGCCCGCCAAAATCCATCCCGTCGCCGTCCCTGTTATTACTCGGACAGGCTTCTGGTGGCGGGATGGCGGTCGCGGCGTTCGGCGTGCTTGCGATGAATCAAACCATCTTTACAATTGCGACCGGGGGTTGTTGGCAGCCGAGCCAATGCTGTAAGTCCATGCCGGGAGTTAGGTATCGACGGTCCGACCTTTTTTCTGTGTGCTGCGGAGCATAGTGGCGATGCACTGGGGGCGTCACTGATTGAGGCGCTGCGCTCCAGTTTTCCGAAAGCGCGTTTCATTGGGGTTGGCGGTCCGAAAATGACCAAAGCCGGTTGCCGCATTCTGGCGGATCCGACCCGGCATTCCGCCATGCTGCTTGGTGCCGCGCGGCAGGTCGGCTTTTGGTTGAGGCTGCTTAAGGAGATTCGGCGTCAACTGGAGACGGAGCGTCCGGCTGTGGTGATCCCAATCGATTCGCCACCGGTAAATTTGCGTGTGGCGCGGGCGGCAAGGGATTTAAAGATTCCGGTTTGCTACTATGTGGCACCGCAATTGTGGGCGTGGGCGCCGTGGCGAATTAATAAGGTGCGGGCCCGCACCGATACCCTCTGTTGCGTGCTGCCATTTGAAGAGGAATATTTTCGTAATCGCGGCGTCAATGCGGTTTACGTGGGCCACCCCATTTTTGAAAGCAAACCGTCCGGCGACGTTTTAACCCCTCCGCTGCCGACCGGAAATATTAAAATTGCCCTGTTTCCAGGGTCCCGCCGGTCCGAGATCGACGCCAATCTGCCCGTCATGCTGCGCAGCATTATTGTGGCGCAGGGTCGTCATCCGGGGACGGTCTTTGCGGCGGCGGCGGCTGATTCAGACCGACTTTGGCAAATTCGGCAGGAAGCACGCAAAGCATCGGTTAAAATTGATATCCGTGCCGGGTGCGCGGACGACATCATTCGCTGGGCCGACTTGGTTCTTACCGTCAGCGGGACGGCGACGCTGCAAATCGCCCGCTATCATAAGCCCATGATTATCATCTATGCGGTGGCAGGATGGAAATGGAATCTGGCCGGGCGGTATCTGATCCAGACCAAATACATGTCATTGGTGAATATTCTGGCCAATCGGGAACTTACGCCCGAATTTATGCCGTTTTACGGATCGCCGGACCCAGTGGTCAATCGGCTTCTGGATCTAATAGCTCATGCCAGCCAGCGGCAGGAAATATCGCGGCAACTCTCAGAGTTGACCAGTCCGATGCTGACCTTCGCCAAAGCCCGGTCGCCGTCCAAACGGGTGGTGGATGAAATACGTAAGCTGATGCCGAGGGGCACTTAATACGACCGTCGCCGCGTTGTCGGCATGTAATCTCACAAGGACTTATTAACCCATGCGTATCACGTTCTACAATACTCTGCATCACCAGTTGGACGAATTTGCCGCCGCATCGGACAGCACCGCTCCGGACGACATATTAAAAGGAAAAATCTGCCGCGTGTATTCCTGCGGGCCGACGGTTTACGACTATGCCCATATCGGTAATTTTCGGGCCTTCGTCTTTGCCGATGTGTTGTGCCGCTTTTTAGAACTCTGCGGTGCCGAGGTGATGCAGGTCATGAATATGACGGATGTGGGCCACATGACGGAGGATGACCGGGCGGATGGTGGCGGGCAGGACAAACTGGCGGTGGCCGTGGAAAAAATGAAGGCGTCGAAAAAGACCGGACGGGCACCGGTGGATGATCCGGGCGATCCGTTTCAGGTGGCCGATTATTTTGCGAGGGAATTTCTCGCCGACGGCCGGGCCATGCGGCTGCGGGTCCTGCAGCGCCATGATGCCGCTGCGGAACCGGACCGCGAAGCTATTATGCCCCGCCCAACCCGGCATATTGGCGAATTTATTAAAATGATCGAGACTCTCATCGCCCGGGGGCACGCCTATATCGGTTCCGACGGCGTGGTGTATTACGACATCAGCAGTTTTCCGGAATATGGTCGGCTATCGGGCAATTCGATTGACCGATTAAGCCATGGCGCAGGTGGCCGCACGGCGGAACAGGCGGCTAAGCGCAATCCCGCCGATTTCTTTTTATGGAAGCCCGATTCCAATCATGTGATGCGATGGCCCAGCCCGTGGGGCGAAGGCTACCCGGGGTGGCATATCGAATGCAGCGCTATGGCGATGGCAATACTGGGCACCACGCTGGATATCCACACCGGAGGTGAAGACAACATTTTTCCACACCACGAATGCGAAATTGCCCAATCGCAGGCCTGCACGGATAAGCCCTTTGCCCGGTTTTGGATGCACACCCGGCACCTCATGGTGGACGGGGAAAAAATGTCAAAATCCAAGGGCAACTTTTATACCATTCGCGACCTGACGCATCAGGGCTTTGATCCTCTTGCCATTCGCTATGCCCTGCTGGCAACGAGGTATCGGGAATCCATGAATTTCAGTCTCTCGGCTCTGCACGATGCGGCTGCGGCCGTTGAGTCGCTGCGTGATTTAGCCCAGCGATCGGCAAACGCGGCCAATGCGGATGGTGAGGGAAACATTCAATCGCATGTGATGGAAAAGCGGGAAGAGACATTACTGCGCGATTTTGTTGGCGAACTGGGAAATGACCTTAATATGGCCGGTGCGCTGGGACATCTTTTCGCGTGGACCGCAGAAGTGGGCCGGGCGAAAAATATCCCTGCTGCAAAGGCCAAATCCATCACTTCGCTGTTGAAGAAGGTGGATGTGGTGCTGGACATTATTTTTGCTCCGTTGCATCCATTAAAGCCGGAAACATCGGCCAAAATCGATGCTTTGATGCACGAGAGGTCGGCAGCGCGAAGAAACAGGGATTTTGCCCGCAGCGATCAACTGCGCCAGGAAATTGAAGCCCTCGGCGCTCAGGTTCAGGATTCCCCTTCGGGAAGCAGTTGGCGGAGAAGGCTCAGCCCTGTGCGATAAAAAATTAATACGCTGGGCTGCCCAGCGTCCTGCGGATTTTTTTCAGGATTCGGCATTGGCGAAAAGTTCGGGCGGCGCGGCTTCCGTTGGGGCAGTATGTTTAGTCCGGATGGTTTTGCCGTCGCGTGTGGACGGTGCGGATGTGAGTGGTTCCACCGACCCAAGGAGTGGCTCACCTGTTCGCGTTTCATCCAGCCGGGTGGCAATGCGGGCGGCATACTCCGGGGATAATTCAAACCCGATGTAGCGACGACCAAGCTTTTTGGCCGTTACCAGTGTTGACCCGCTGCCGCCAAACGGATCAACGATCAGTTCGCCGGGGTTTGATGATACCCTGATAATTCGACCGAGAATTTGCTCCGGCATTTGACAGCCATGCCAACCGGCCCGCTCCTTAAAGGTTCCGCACACGCGCGGCACATACCAGACATCCTCGTCGGGCTTAAATGCCTGCGGGGCATCCTGAGGACGCAGTATCCATGTATCGTCCGGCAGGCGACCGGCGGGGTCTGCGCGGCTATCGGCGTAGACGAGGGCCCGGGCTGACGGTACACGAATTTCAGCATCATTAAATGTAAATCCCGCCGCGGCCTTCACAAAGTGAAACAGGTGCGTATGACTGCGGGCAAATTTGAACTTGCAATGAACGCCAAATGTGTAATACCACAGCACCCAACTGCGACAGATAAACCCCAGCTCGCGCTGAAACAGAATTTTTAATTCAGCGGCAAAATCATCGCCGATCGCCAGCCAGAACGTACCGGTCGGTTTCAGCGCGCGATACACCCCAGCCCCCCATTGCCGCGTCCAGTTCAGATAGTCGTCAGCAGCTTTTTTGTCTTCGTAGACATCATATTTGTAACCGATGTTGAACGGTGGATCGGCGAATACCAGATCGACACTGCCCTCAGGCAATTCCGCGAGGCCTTCAATGCAATCGCGCTGATAAATATGGTTCTCATCCATGACCGTTACCCCAAATGTCGCGCTGGCCACAAGGGCCTTAATTTCGGCACGGTACCGTTTATACGCCCGTCAATTGGGCCACGCCGACAACCACGACGGTACCATCGCACGCATCATATCAACAATTGAGCATGGTGCACGTCGGGCGGAACGCGAAAAAAAAAATGGGCGTGGCCATTTTTCTCGGCGGCGGTGAAAACACCGAAAAACCCACGATATCCAGCGTTTCCCGGTAGGTGCCGGTCCGATGTAAACGTACATCGCAAATGGTATGGATATCGCAAAGATATCCCAAAGCAACTTGCAACCATGGCAAGGACTTTGGCATCGGCGGATGGCGGGGCTAATATCACGCGCCGCTTCCGGCAAGTTCGCCGGTGCATTGTGAAAATACACACATCGGATGGTACAATCGGGTGGCAGTTGAAGTGACGGTTCACTGGCTTAGGATACTGGCCGATGGCGATGATGCCGATGGATCGAGCGTGTTGCGGCGGGCGGAATTGCCCCACATGCCGCCCCAAGGCGCTCCCGGCGGGATTGCCAGATGGGCTCTGAGAGTCGGCCACGGCCCACATGCGACCCTGCCGATCTGCCCGCTCGACTGACGCATCTACAATCCGCGCCCGCCCCGATGAGATTGGTGAATCGCAATTTGCAGGCGGAGATCAATTGCCTGCATCATGCGGATTTGATGGCCACATCTGGCCCATACCGGTATACTCCAGGTTATTCGGGGTGTGGCGGAGGCCTGCAAGTTAGCGATTATGGTTGCGATTTGCCTTTACTTTCAGATTCATCAGCCATTCAGACTGCGGCGTTACAGCGCATTTGATTCTGAACCGGAATACTTTGATTCTCATCTGAATAATCAGCTCATTCATAAAGTGGCGCGAAGCAGTTATCTGCCGTCAATCGACTTATTCAGTCAAATGGCACGACGCTATGGCGAGGCATTTCGCCTTACGCTGGGTATTTCCGGTACCGCGATTGAACAGTTTGAACTCTATTACCCCGATGTGCTGCTGCAATTGCAGGGTTTGGCCAAAACCGGCTGTGTGGAATTTCTCTGCGAACCATCCCACCACAGCTTGGCATTTCTCTATTCGCCGGATGAATTCCGGCAGCAGGTTCGACTGCATCGCCACATTATAAAAAAATACTTCGGCCAAAATCCGCGTGTCTTCCGCAATTCCAACCTCATTTATTCCAACGAGGTGGGGCGCATGCTAAGTTCCACCCGCGTGGAAGCCGCCATCATCGAGGGATGGGAAGGCGTCCTCGGTGACCATAATGCGCCCACACACGTCTACACCGGCATGCGCGAAAACCTTCGTTTGCTGCTGCGGCACTACCGGCTAAGTGAAGATATCTCGATGCGATTTTCCGCCAGAACGTGGTCCCAGTGGCCGCTGATGGCAGACAAATACGCCCGTTGGCTCATGGGACTTCATGGGGATTATGGGCTTGTCGGTCTTGATCTGGAAAATCTCGGCGAGCGCCACGGCGAAGAGACCGGCATTTTTGATTTTTTCATGGCCCTGCCGGAATACATTTTCGCCCTGGGCGGTTCGCTGGTTACACCGTCGCAAATCATCGATGCCGTCAAGCCGCTACGGGAGATCAGCGTGCCGAGAAATATCGGCTGGACGGACACCCATCGCGATCTATCCTGCTGGCTGGGCAACGCCATGCAATCCAATGCCATGCAGGAACTTTACCGGTTGGAAAACGCCATCAAGGCTGGAAACGATGAAGTGCTGCTAAGCGACTGGCGGAGGCTGACTACCAGTGACCACTTTTTTTACATGAACACCCGGCACCTTGGCGATGCGTCAACTCCCGATTTCAGCACCTATGAATCGCCATTTCATGCCTATATGAACTTTATGAGCATCCTTGATAACCTGGCCAGCCGCGCCCGGCCGTAACCACAGACGGCAATGCGGGCAGCAATGTGGATGCCGAACCACCGGTTATTTTCGCGCCAGCCGCCCGGCCCGTCCGGTATGGCTGTCAAAACCCAGCAGGGCACCGAGAAAAAACAGGGCGCGAAACAACAACGGTGCGACGGCTGCGGAATAAATCGCCGAACTTAAAATAATCAGGCAAATGGCAAGATTTGTCGGTACAAGGGCATGTTTGCCGGCCGTCCACAAAAGCAGATTGCTGATGATCATCCGTCCATACAGAAACAGCGTGACGGTTAAAAAGGTAATCACCATCTGACTGATAAAATTGTTACGAAACACGTGGGCGCGAATATTGGTAATGCCCATGGAAAGCAAACCCAGCAGCACCATCTCCAACCCCAGCAGTGATGGACTCGTCAGATCGTAAACCAGGCCGCAAAGCAGGGCGGCAAGCATGGCCGAGTCGCGTTCAGCGTACAGGCTGTAGAAGATCGCCAGCAATGGAATAAATTCCAAATGAAAATATCCGGTTAAATTCAGTTGCCCCAGATGGGCGGCCTGCAATGCCGCGGCAATGTAAAGCAAGGCAAAGAACGTGATCCATCGCATAAATGGAGAGTATGCGGCCTGCGATGCCAGTTGCAAAGCGCCGCCCGAAACACGAGGGGGTTGACAATCGTAAACATTATAACGAAAATCAGGTGGTTCTCTGGGTGCGGCAAATAACAGTCGGCTGCGGGGCATCTGGTTACCGGCATAAAACGAGGAGTGTATCGATATGGTGGATTGCAGACTGAAATCATCTCTCTGGAGCCATGTTTGCCGCGGCCTGCTGGCGCTGGCCGTCGTGCTGGCCGCCGCATCACAGGCGGGTCTGGCCAATGCCGCAACTGGCATGCGCATCGCGGTCGGACGACCGGGCATACACATAAGTCCAAAGTTGTGGGGCATATTTTTTGAGGAAATCAATTACGCCGGTCAGGGGGGCCTGTATGCCGAGATGGTAAAGAATGGCACATTTAAATGGGTGGCGAACCAGAATTATCCCGTAGGCTGGCATCTGATTGTCACCCCACACAAGGGTAATGCAAGCCTGTGGGTGGATTTTAATCACCCGTTAAACAAGGAAAATGTCGTCAGCGGCCGCGTGGATATGCACTGGGGTTCTCAGCCCGGTGCCGTTCAATTGGTCAACACCGGATATTGGGGAATGCGGTTTGTGCATGGCAAGCGATATCGGCTGTCGTTTTACGCCCGGCGCAGCCCCGGCATGAGTTCAGACCTGATTGTCCGGCTGGAAAGTGCCGGTGAGCGCCGCGTGCTGGCCAATGCCACACTTCATGGCTTAAGTGAACATTGGAAAAAGTTTCACATCACCCTGCGGGCCAACGCCACTGCCCACCACGGCGTGCTGGCGTTTGTGCCGGTAGGCCTGGGAACGTTGTATCTCAATATTGTCGATCTGTTTCCAGTTGATACATATCAACATCAAATTAATGGATTGCGGCCGGATTTGATGAAAATGCTGGTTCGCCTGCACCCATCGTTTGTACGGTTTCCCGGCGGCAACTACACCGAGGGCAATAACCTCTCCAATGGCTTTTACTGGAATAAATCTATTGGCCCCGTGTCGAAACGACCGGGACACTGGGACCCCTGGGGTTACTGGGTGACAGACGGCTTCGGCTATCTGGAAATGCTGCAGATGTGCCAGGAGTTACACGCACGGCCTCTTTACGGCTTTAATTGCGGCTTTTCGCTGGGTGCCAACGATCGGGTACCGTACGACCAACTCGGGCCATGGGTGAAAAGTATTTCCCATGCCATTCAATTCGCCAATGCACCGACCAGTAATAAATGGGGCGCTTTGCGGGCAAAATACGGACACCCCGCCCCGTTCCACATGCATATGCTGGAGGTAGGCAATGAAGGGTTTTGGATGCTTACGCCGATGTATCCGCATTATTACAATGCCTACTTCAGTCGGCTCCATGCGAAGTATCCCCATGTAAAATTAATTTTTGCCGGCGTTGCCAATCTCGCCCCCCACTATGCCCCCATCGTGGATGAACATTTTTATCAAAGCCCGCAGTGGTTTTGGCAAAATCGCAACCGGTACGATCATCAAAACCGCAACGGCCCCAAAGTATTTGTAGGTGAATATGCCGATACCCGCCATGCCGGCAAAGGCGATCTGCGGGCCGCCCTTGCCGAGGCGGCATGGATGACCGGCCTTGAAAAGAACAGCGATCTGGTGGTAATGGCGTCGTACGCACCACTTTTTGTAAACCGTAACGGCAGCCAGTGGAATCCTGATTTAATTAAATTCACCACCAATCATGCCTGGGGAATTGTGTCTTACTGGGTACAGGAGATGTTCTCCAATAACCGTGCCACACGCATGCTGCCATTGCAGTTGACCGATCGTCCCGGTACGACCAATCAGGTTCGGACGGCGGCGGTGCCCGGGCGGTTCACCGCAATTGCTGGCGTCAACGATCCGCAACACACCATCATTATCAAGGTTGTGAACGGAACAGCACATAAGGTTGGTGTTAATCTGTCGTTGACGGGCGCGAGCGGTCTGTCTGCCGCTGGTGAGGCGATCACCCTGACCGGGCCGCACTTCACCAGTCTTAACACCCGCAATCATGAAATGGCAGTGGCACCAGTAATATCGCACTTTGGCGTTCCGGGTGCCAAGTTCCATTACGTGTTTCCCGCACGGTCTCTGACCATTTTGCGGATCGGTGAGAAATAGACGCCGTTGCGGGGCGGTGCGGCCGGCGATATATAAGCGCCAGCGCCTATCGCCGCGTGTCCGCCATCGGCGAACGCGCCAACCACCGGGCTTGTCCCGGCGCGCTTCTCCTGCCAATGAAAATCCCCCGCGTCCTTGGCGCTCTTGGCGGTGCCAATAGTTACCTTGGTTCACCGCAAAGATCGCGGAGGACGCCAAGAAACGCCAAGCACATTGGATATGGACCTGCCTAATTGTCATGATTTGGCCACTACGGTGGGGACGATTCCGTGACTTAACCCCTGTGGCTCTTTTTCTCTGCGCGCCAAAAAACAACTTTCATCATGCCATCGGCATGACACCTAATATCACACGGAGAGGTCTTAATACCTCGCACAGAGCCACAGCGACGCAGAAATAATTAAAAACATATGAAATAATCAGATTGGCCGGTCTTTGCGTCCTTGGCGCTCTTGGCGGTGCCAATAGTTACCTTGGTTCACCGCAAAGCGCGGAGGACGCCAAGAAGCGCCAAGCACATTGGATATGGACCTGCCTAATTATCATGATTTGGCCACTACGGTGGGGACGATTTCGTGACTTAACCCCTGTAGCTCCTTTTCTCTGTGCGCTAAAAAAGCAACTTTCATCATGCCAACGGCATGACACCTAATATCACACGGAGAGGTCTTAATACCTCGCACAGAGCCACCGAGATACAAAGATAAACAAAAAAATATGAAATAATCAGATTGGCCGGTCTTTGCGTCCTTGGCGCTCTTGGCGGTGCCAATAGTTACCTTGGTTCACCGCAAAGATCGCAGAGGACGCCAAGAAACGCCAAGCACATTGGATATGGACCTGCCTAATTGTCATGATTTGGCCACTACGGTGGGGACGATTCCGTGACTTAACCCCTGTGGCTCCTTTTCTCTGCGCGCCAAAAAAACAGCTTCCATCATGCCAACGGCATGACACCTTAACTCGCACAGAGAAGAGTTACGATCTCGCGCAGAGCCGCGGATAGCATTACAAAAATATGAAATAATCAGATTGGCTGGTCTTCGCGTCCTTGGCGCTCAGCGGTGCAAATAGTTACCTTGGTTCACCGCGAAGCGTGCCAACCACCGGCAAGCCGGTGGCTTTATGACGCCCGCGGCATGATGGTTAATACGCGTCTAGTATTTGGGATGAATGTGCGTCACCTGATTGGCGATCAATGTGGAATCTGACACATGCCCGGCCAGCACATGCCGGGCTTCCTGCTGGATATTAACCGCGTATTGAGGGTCGTGGGCAATCTGCTTAAGCACCATGCGGACGGTGGGGTCTTTACGCACCGGCCAAAGCTGATATATGCACTGCCGCAGGGCCGCAGCATGGGGATGCAGCACCACCGGCAGCAGGCGATGCTTGATCTGCCACGGCTTGAGGTTATCCACCGCACTGTACGCCGCCGATATGCCCGCCACATTGTTGGCCGCCCCCTGCAACCCCATTGCCCCAAGCACACTGGAACCGGCCGCCGCCCGCTGGGCCTGGGCACCGCCAGAAAAGGAAAATTCTTTTATCGCCACCAGGCCGTAATGGGGATGGGGCAACGCGCTGGCGTAGCGGTTCTGATTGGCCACCGTGATATGAAACACTTCGGTTCGCACATGCGCGATGTATTCATCCGGCTTTTCCGGATTCGTGGAATGAACAATGCGAATATTGGCCGGCCAGGTGGTGCCGAACACATCGGTCAGATACACATTCATATCCTCAAATCGCTGCCAATAGCGCCCGGGATGCTTGTGATGGATTTTGCGGATCGGCAAAGAAAGCAATTTGAAAGCCTTCTGGTCGGCGGATGTGGTACCGGTGGAAATAAGCTGGAAGAATTGATTGATCATCTTTTTAGCGCTGGTGGGATACGCCTCGGCAGGGTTGGGCTTCGGTTTGGAAAACATGTAATAGCCCGCCACCACCACAATGAGCGCAATAATGACAAACACCAGTAATTTTCCCAATGCAGCACCCGGGCGGCTGTACTTGCCGCCGATCAAAAAAACCGTGTTGCCAGATCGTTGGGTGGATGCCATAGCGGTCTCCAATAAGTGCCTGTCAATATCTATGCTCAAAACACGCCGGATGTTCAAGCATCTAATTTACCCGAAACCACTTGCGATCCAATCATCACCATACTGGCAGGGGGGCAGCGCTGAATTAAATCGGCGATGGCAGCTTCGGCACCATGCGGCTTGTCCGGCAGCGGATAGGCCGCCACATCTGCAAAATGCCCGGGTATCAGCCTTCCGGAAGGCAGGTTAAACGCCTCCGCCGGCCACTGCGTCATCATACGGAACAGGGTGGAAAATGGCAGCGATGGCAATTCGCGATGGGCGGCGGCCGCTTCCGCCAGCAAGTTCAAGTCCGGCGAACTAGCAAGGGAATCGGTCGCAAGGCAAACACGGATACCGGCCTTCAGCATGGCTACGCAGGGATGTGCTGATATGGAATCATGACCAAAATAATGGCGCGTGCGCGGACACATGGCCACCGAAAGGTGCGGTCGCCCGGCAAGCCGCCGGATGTCGTCACCGCTGGCGTAATTAACATGCGCCAGCACCAAGGGTTGGGCGTGGTTAAGCAATCCCCACTGATCGGCCCAGCCGACCGGTCCATGGGCATAGGTGGGAATGTGGTCATCCAATACGTCAATCATCCGGCGCAAAGCCCATGTGCGGCCAAGCGGGCCGGAAAAATCGCGCAAAAAATCCGCCTCGTCCGGCAGTTCCGCCAGGTGCATGGCCAGCGGTTGATGGGCGGTGGCGGCGCAGTCGACAATAGCCTGCAGCGCTGGCCCTTCCACCGAATAGGGGGCGTGCGGCGAAAGCCCGACCGCCAGATGGCTATTTGTATTGGCGATGGGGGCTTGGGCGGCGGCCATCCGCTCCGGCAGCAGGTGGCGGGCCTTACCCATGGCTGTTATTTCCCCAAAGCTGATGCCCCGCAGCGGAGAATCAGCAAGGGCGCAGCGCGTCAAAAGGGGGTGGCGGGTGATATCGCCCACGGCGGTGACGCCAAACTGCAAGCATTCTTCAACGCCGCTGTAAACACTTTTTGCAACAACATCGGGCAGCAACTCCGGTGGGGGGGTAAGGGCGAAAAGCTGGCAAACCCAATCGGGAAAGGGTATCGGATCAGGATGGCGGCTGGGGATTTTGCCACGCAGGTGCCCCAATTCCAGGTGCGTATGAATGTTAATCAGGCCGGGGGTGATGAGGCTTTGGCCAGCACTGCATATCGACACCGCCGGGTACCGCCGCCGCATGGCGTTCATGGGCCCGACCGCGGCGATTTTTCCATCCCGCAGGCACAGGGCACCATCGGTGATCAGCGTTTCGGCATCGGCAAGAATGGCGGCAGCGTGGATGATGCAATTTTTGGGTGGCATGGGGGCCTCAAAAAATGCGGCTGCCGTCAAATAAACCCGCCGCAGGGGCTGTGGCCGGCGCGTCGGCAGGCCGCAGGTTGCCAGCCGCTAACCGTGGCGGCGCGAATCGGCCGAATCAATTTCGTTCAGGTACGCAAGTGTCCGCTCCAGTTGCCCCTTGAGATGGCGCACCCGCAGCAGGCTTTTTACCCGGGTAAGCAATTCCAATTTATTAATGGGCTTGGAAAGAAAATCATCCGTGCCGCTTTCCACCCCGCGCTCAATATCCCCCATTTCGTTCAGGGCGGTCACCATCAGGATGGGGATGTCGGCAAATTTAGGGTCGGCCTTCAGGCGGCGGCAAACCTCAAAGCCACTTAATTTGGGCATCATGATATCCAGAATAATCAGGTCGGGGCGGATGCGCGGCACCTTGGCAAGGGCTTCAACGCCGTCGCTGGCCACCTCCGTGGTGCAATTAAGCGACTCGAGATATGCCTGCATCAGCTCCACATTCTGCGGGTTGTCATCCACCACCAG
The DNA here is from genome assembly GCA_021818445.1 of Planctomycetota bacterium. Lineage (GTDB taxonomy): Bacteria > Planctomycetota > Phycisphaerae > WQYP01 > WQYP01 > JAJZGD01. The sequence continues at coordinate 51,366 of JAKAEB010000004.1, read as the reverse complement.
AATGGTGCTTTGTGGAAGATGCGTATCGTGACTGGTCGTCATGGCTGCCTCCAATACCGGAAAAGACAAAAGTCCTTTCCCGCCCCTATTCTAACGTGAATTCGGGATAAGGAATTGCGTAGCTTTGTTTATACAAGTTGTCATATTCATGGTGGCACAGACATTCTTGTCTGTGGAGCTTTATTCCGAGCCAAATCACAGGCAAGAATGCCTGTGTCACCTTGGTTAACTTGAGACATCGCCAGAAACATTTGTTAACCATGACTTCCTATCGCGAACTCATGTTATTCTACGGGCACGGACGCGATTCGGCATGGGCAAAAAAAGGACGGCGGCATCGCTGCCGCCGCCGGAGGGGGAGATTCAGATATTGTCAGGCTCTTGGGGCGTTAAATTTTTCTTTTACGCAGCATCAGCAGCGAGCCAACGGCCCCCATGCCCAAAAACGCCAACATGCTGGGTTCCGGCGTGGGGGTGCCATTATTGAACGGCACCGTTGAAGTGCTGGTCGGACCCGTGCCGTAAAGAAGGGTCACGTCGCCGATGGTGTCGCCGGACGCAAGCCCGCCGATGCTAAGGGTGAACGTCGCTCCGGATTCGAGCTGCGGGTTAAAGTTCGTCGTGCTGTTCAGGCCACCGGCGCTCCCGTAGTTGTTTGGTGTGGGTGGTGGGGCAATGATCATATCATTGGGTTGCGAAGTGTCGATTGTCAGCGCCACCTCTCCGGTACCGCCCGAGCTGGTTATCCAAGGCTTCGATAAATCCGTGTTGGAAGTGATGGCCTTGTTCGGAAAGCCTGCGGTGCCGATAAGGTAGTCCTTGTAGGTGGGGCTCCCCTTGCTGGTATCCTCCACCAAGGTCACCTCGGTCCCGCTGGCTCCCGTAATGGTGGGGCCGCTACTGAATGAAACCGGCGAGCCGTTTGAGTCCAGCACGGTAAAGTCGATGCCGTAGATTTCCTGTAGATCGGAAGTGGTGGAGGGGGTGATGTTGTTAAGCGTGACGGCTATCGTCGAGGCACTCACATTGAAAACAGCGTAGGCCTCAAACCCCGCCGAGCCGGCAGGGTTGATGGCACCGTAGCTGATCACGGTCGCCTCCGCATTCTGCCCCGCTGCGGCGAGAGACAAACCGGCGGCCGCAATAGCCACCATCAGACAATGGGTTGGATGTTTACGCAGACTAACTTTTGTGTGCTTGCCCATAAAACTCTCCTGTATAAATTTTCCGCGGCGGCATAGCCGACGGCACAGCGACCCCAGCAGGCGAAGCCTGCCAAAAAAGGCCGCACCAAACGTCGTACTAAAAAAATGTTTCAGAAGTGAGTGTCATTAGCAACAAGGCCGCGCCCGACCATTAAACCCGGCCAAGGCGTAAAACCCGCCAACCCACCTGCGGGGTCAGCACCGGTTGGAGCCGTCACCCGGCTCACCCGGTTTAACTTCCTTGTTGTATGACCAATCCTTGCTCTCACTACTGGCCGGCTTGGCCACCGTTACCCACGGTAGCCACCAATCCAGCAAAATAGAGTATAACTCATCTACCGCGACGATTCAAGAAAAATCTTTATTTTTTCTTCCCATTTCCTGCCCGCCCGCCTGCCCATAACGGTTGCCAGCGCCCGCCATCGCACCGCGTATGCATTCCTAATTCCGTGTTCTTCCAACTGTTAGGCGCTTCAGGCCCAAGCCCGCCAGCACACCTAAAGACAGCAACAGCCATGGGGCTGGTTCGGGGGCGGCAACCGCGGCCGGCGCACCGGAAACCGTGCCGCCACCCGTGCCGTAACCAAAAGATACCCCGTTGATGGCGTCTGAACTTTGCAGGCCGGGGATGGTGAAATCAAAAAATATCGGCCCGGCCAGCACGGGGTCTGCACCCGATACGCTGCCTGTATTGGAAAAATATTGATAGCCAGAGGCGTCGGCCGCCGGGCCCAGGCGGTCGCCGGGGCCGGTCGCTCCTGCATCGCTGACCAGAGCATACTGCCCGCCGGTCTGGCTTATCGTCCATGGAAACGGCAATTGCGACGCCAACTCCGGTGATCCGGTGGAAGTTGAAAAGGGGGACAGACCGGTAACTTGTGTCGGCCCCGTCAGCCCGCTGCCCGAAAAGCTCCACACATAGGGGGCGGACGTCTGCCCGGCTGCCGCACTTGGCCCGTGCGGCGCAGCAACCAGCGGCGTCTGGCCGGCGGTGGCTATGCTGAAGCTAACACCGCTGATTAAATCATTAACCGAATCGGGTGTGGAATCATTGATCAATTCCACCTGCAAATTACCATCAGCGCTGCTGGTCAGGTAGGTAAAAAATGCCCGGCCGGTAATGTCGTGCGCATCGCCCACGGCCGTGCTGGGCAGATAATATTGCGCCATCAGATTGTCGGCCGCCGCCGCACCGGTATTCCACAGGCTTGCCCCGCTGGCTGCCAGCAGGCCGGCCGCCAGCATTGTTCGGTATCGCCGTGCGGACATGTTTTTGCTGGATGACATAAACATCTTAAATCTCCATTCAAACAGGTAACCTGCCGGGCACCCCCGCGGTCGCGGGTGCCCCCACCCGCCGAAGCGTTTTGAGAAAATTGCAGAAACCGTCGCCAATCGACCGCGTTTCGGCGGTGCCACCCCCGCCCGAAAAATATGCCGCGCCCGTTGCGTGCGGTTCTATCATGGCATAACCGACGGCACCCGCTGGCGATCTATTAAATCGCATTCCGTGGCCGCCGTGGTTTTCAAACTCGGAAGCGCTGTGTGAGATTTGCCGACCCCGTAAAAGACGGGCATCTGACGGCCGCATCCGTGGCGTTCTCGCTTCCATACGAATGCATACAATACGCACGGGCCAATGAGGCGTCAAGAAAAAAATATTTACATTTGATGGTCGCACCGCCCATAACCGTCTTGGCGCGGCTATTCGGACCGCGAAGAAAGGATCAACCGCCGGTCGCGCAGGGCAACATTAAGTATCAGCGATGTGGCCAGCATATCCGCCACCATGGCACTGCCGCCGTACGACATAAATGGCAGCGTAATGCCGACAACGGGAATGATGCCGGTCGTCATGCCGATGTTAATCGTGGCTTGAGTAATGATCATGGTGCTTAGTCCCACCACCATCACCCGGCCCATGGCGTCGTTGCTGTTATCGGCGATTTCCAGGCAGGCGGCAAAAAACAGGGTGTAAAGCACAATAATAATCAGCCCGCCGGCAAGGCCAAACTGGCTTGCCACCACCGCAAATATGAAATCATTGGACGCCTCGGGCAAAAGTCCGTGGCGGATGGCCGTGGTACCCCGCAAGCCCTGACCGGTGAGGCCACCGCTGCCTTCGGCAATTTCACTTTGCTGCTTCTGGTAAAGGTTGCCGTTAAGCTGATGGGCAGTGGGTTTGTGAAAGGTGAACATGGACAAGATGCGCTGCTGCTGATAGTGATGCAGGAATGGGTAGCAGCCGGGCGCGACAGCCAGGGCGATCAGGGCGATGGCGACGAGATGGCGCAGGCGGGCACCGGCCGATATCAGCATGGCATAAAGCACCACGGGGAACATGAGCGCGGTGCCTAGATCCGGCTCTATGACAATCAGGCCCACCGGGATCGCCATAAGCATAAACGGCACCAGCAGCGAATTGATCTTCTGCATATCGCGCCCATGGCGTACATACCATGATATGACCAGAACAAAACCGATCTTCGCCAGTTCGCTGGGTTGGATATCAAAACCTCCGGGCAGAATAAACCAGCGATGGCTTCCCTTAATGGCGGGGGCAAAACGCACGGCCACCAGCAGCAGAACCGTAAACGCAAAGATGGCCGGTGCCCAGGTGACAATCTGCCGGGGCTTGGGCACCATCGCCAGCAGCAATACCGCCAGCCCCACAAGGATGTGGATTTCCTGCCGCCACAGCAGCCCCCGCCCGCAAATATGGACGGCAACCAGACTCGCGGAACAGAGAATGAGGATCGTCAGGAGCATAAGCCATGCGACGCGGCTGGCGACCAGTCGCGGCACCACCTGGGTATAGACTTTTTGTAGAAGCGTCGGTGGCGGGCCGTTGCCGGAACCATCCGCAGATACGGTGCCGGCCAGCGGAGGGGCAATGATGCTTTCCCGTTTTTCCCGCTTCATCAATGCCTCATCCGAGGTAAATATCCGCGTGCCTGCATATCGAGCATGCACTGCCGGACGATGGGTGCGGCGGTGGCCCCGCCTTCGCCGCCCATTTCCACCATTCCCACCACAACGTAACGGGGGTCGCCGGATGGGGCAAAACCCACAAACCACCCGTCGTCGCCTTTAATGATCGTCATTTTACCGTTCACTTTTTTTGCTTCGCGCGTCTGGGCAGTACCGGTTTTGCCCGATGCGTCAATACCACTTCCGCCGACCACGGGGGCCGTTCCCCGGGCACCATGCGTCACCAGATACATCCCCTGCCGCACCGCCGTGAGTGCCGATGGGTTCAAATAAAAACGGCGCGGCTTGGGGTGCCGCATGCCGCGGATAAGAATCGGTGGCATCCAGATTCCGCCGCGCAGCATGGCGGTGTAGGCGTTGGCCATCTGCAGCGGCGTCACCGCCATGGGGCCTTGCCCAATGCCCATAAATATGGAATTGATGCGCTGGGTCTGCGTCTCAGGGCCCAGCCGCGGTGTTGGCAGCATGCCGGCCGATTCGTCCGGCAGACCAATACCGGTGGGGGACCCAAGCCCATAGCTGCGGTAGGTGTGCACCACCTGATTAAATCCCAGCCTCATACCCACGGTGTAAAAATAGACATCGCAGGATTCTTCAATGGCGTGTACCACATCAATAGGCCCGTGCCCATACGGATACGCCCAGCACCGAAAGATATTGGGATGACCGGGAAATAAATAGCCCCGACAGTCGATAATCGTTTGCGGCGTGATGATATGGTGGGTCAGGGCAAAGGCCGCCTCCAACGGCTTGACAATGCTGCCGGGCGGAAACACGCCGGAATCCACGCGGTCCAGCAGGGGATGATTGGGCTGCCGCAGGATTTTGGCATAATGGCGATGAAAACCGTTCAGGTTGTATGACGGCAGCGAAAGCATCACCAGCACGCGATTGGTATGAATCGACATCGCCACGAGTGCCATGGGGTGAATCTGGCCATTAATAAGCAGCATGGGATGGGCGGGGTTCATAATTTGCTGCACGAGTTGTTTTTCAAGATCGGCGTCGATTGTCAACGTAACTCGGTGGCCGGGAATCGGTTTGCGGTAGTCCATATTAAGTGGTTTGCCGTCAAGGTCCACAACACCCACGCCGCGCGTTCCGCGCAGTTGCTTTTCGCACGCCGCCTCCACCCCCGATCCGCCCATTAAATCACCGGGCAGATAGCCACTTAAATTGCCCTTCGAGTCACGCAGTGAACCGGTTAAAAAGTGCGGCAGGCGGAACGGGTCGGACCGCACGGCCGGTGCGGTCACCGGTTGCATCGAGCCGATCATCTGGGCCGAGATGGAATTAAACGGATACACCCGATGCGTGCTCGAGACAATCACAATGCCGGGGTATTGGCGTGCATGCTTGGCCAGATAAAAAGCCACTTGGCGCGAGATATCCGGCACGATGGTGTGGGCCTCGCGGTCCTCGGCCAGATCCAGACTGTTGGCTTGCGCCAGTTGCATGTCCAAATCGGCAGGCGAACCCCCAAAATGGGCGTGTTTTTGCCGGTAACGATAAACCCAGACATCCTGCCGCAGTATTTGCATCCGGGCGCGGATGGTGTCAAACGCGGAAAGCACGGTGGACAACGGCAGCTTGCACAGGGCGGCAATCCGCTGCGGCATAAGCACCAGGCGATGGACAATCCTGCGCCGTTCAGATCCTAAATGGGCAATGATGGCCGATCGCGTTTTATATTGTTTTTCCAATCGGCGCAGCGCGGTGTCGGTTATCCATTGGCGGTCGCGATTCATCGCCTGGTAATTGATGGATAAATTGTAACATGGCTCATCCACGGCCAGTATCCGGCCGAAGCGGTCTACAATCGGCCCGCGCATGGTCGGGATGATGTAGTGGCGGTAGGCAAAACTGCGCGATTTATCCCGCCACTGCGTGGATTCAAATGCCTGAAGCTGCGCCAGCCGCACCGCGATAATAAGCATGCCCAGCAGTACGACGGATAAAAGAAAAAATAGGCGAACACGCACCATGGCCATCCTGACCTTAAGCTGCCAACTCGCTGGCAGTATATGCGAGACGGGCGCAAAAAGTATGCGGTTACATCCGTTTACCGAGGGCGTTTACGGCAGCAGGGTGTTCGTATTAACCTTTACGCCCCTTGCGCAAAACGAGCGACGCAAATGCGTCCGCCGCCGGATTTTCCCCACCCGACCTGACCAGATGCAGCGGCCGATTGATCGCCATATCCGTAACTTTTATTTGTATCAGCGCACCGCTTGCCAATTCATCTTTACATACAAGGGCAGAAATAATGGCCCTGCCAAAACCATGTTGTACAAATTCTTTAATGGCGTGGGCATTGGTCAGTTCAAACGCGGGTGTGGCCTTGAGGCCGCGCGTAGCGAGAAAATCATCAAAAACCGCACGCGTACCGGACCCAGGTTCGCGCAGGATCAGCGGCCCATTGAGCAATTCGGCAATGCTGATCGTCTTCCGGGCCAGCGCCCCGGTCGCAGGCCCAATGGCCACAAGTTCGTCGTGGTGAAAAATAACCGATCCCGGCAAATCTGAACCCAAACCCTCCACCAGCGCGATATCCAGTAACCCATCGGCAATTTTTTGCTCGATAGCACGCGTGTTGCCCAGTTCTACACTCACCGCAATAGCTGGCCAGCGATGGCGAAATGGCGCAAGGATATCCGGCAGCAAATAGGCACCGATGGTGGTGCTGGCACCAATGGCCATTGCGCCGGCGGCTGCACGTTTGAAATCATCCAGCGCCTTTTGTGCCGCCGACTCGATACCGTCAATGCGGTTGGCATAATCAAATAATATTTTACCGGCGCGGGTCAGGGTTACCCCCGCCCGGCTTCGTTCCAGCAGCCGTACACCCAATTGTTTTTCAAGTTCTGCCACCTGCATGGAGATGGCCGGCTGACCAATCAGCAGCCGCTCCGCAGCACGACTGAACGACCCCGCTTTGGCCACAGCAAGAAACAACGCGACATGGTTGCGATTCATGCCATAATATTAACCGATAGTTGGCATTGATCAATCGGTACAACTGATGATTGCGTGATATCCGCCAACCGTCCTCACGGCGCTGCCGTTCTGATGCGACAAACCATCGGCAGGTTCCGTGCCATGCCCTCTTGACACTTGACGCTAACTTGCACTAGGCTCTGGTGGTTGCTTGTGGCCGGGTATTATCCACGGCTAAGCGGGGTATAAGTGAGGTGTTTCATGCGGTTATCTCAAGTGGTTAAACGTGGCGTAATGGCTACGTTGGTGGTGGCTATTTCCGGGGCAGCCCTGTTCACCGCCCGTTCGGTGGCGGCGGCGGTGCGAGGCCCGGTTAAGGTGTTCATTTTGCTGGGCCAGTCGAACATGTTCGGTCTCGGCCGCGTGGGGCCGGCGCATGCCACCAAATCACTTGAGTATGCGATTCAGAAAAAGCACCTTTACACGTATCTTGTTAATAAATCTGGTAAATGGGCGGTGCAGAAGGGGTATCGCCTGGTACACGTCATGCCCGGACGAGGTGGTCCGATATTTAAAAAACAATGGGATGCTTACTGGCGGACCCACTCGCTTAAAGGCAAAGCCCCCGCCTTTATGAGAATTCTTCACAATCAATGGCTTACCGTTAAGGGGCATAACATCATCGGCCCCGAATTTGGCATTGGCCATGAGTTGGGCAAGGTTGTTCATGGGCCTGTGCTGTTGCTGAAAAGTTGCATTGGCAATCGCAGCATCGGATGGGACCTGCTTCCCCCCGGCAGCAAAAATGAATTCTATACCGACAAACAGGGGCGGACGTGGGAATATGCAGCCTACGGCCAAACACCGATGAAATGGATTAAGGGCACGCCCAAAGCCGATCGGCGGCCCGTGAATTGGTATGCCGGCAAAGAGTATGACTACGACATCACCTATGCCAAATATGTTCTGGCAAATTTATCCAGGTTTTATCCGGGTGCCCACAGTTATAAAATTATGGGCTTCTTCTTCTGGCAAGGTGATAAGGACCGGTACGACCCCGGCCTCGCTCGCCATTACCAGAAAAATCTCGCCGCGTTTATCAAGTCTGTACGCAAGGCTTTTCATGCTCCCGATGCTCCGTTTGTTCTGGCCACCCTTGGACAGGACATCAAGGGCGTAACCCGCGGCAATGACGGTTACGTCATGCGAGGTCAGTTTGCGGTTGCCAACCCCAAAATTTATCCAGAATTTAAAGGTAATGTCGCAACCGTGTATGCCCATCCCTTGTCGCTGGGGGGATCGTCGAATGGTCATTACAACGGCAACGCACAAACCTACATGAATGTCGGGCTGGCGATGGGCAAGGACATGGACAAACTGCTGATGCAGAAATAGACACGGGCCGACTCATCGGCCGCGAACAGGCCGCCCCCGCGGCATTTATCCGCCGACGTTGCCCAACCGATTTTGGTAATTTAAGTTTAGCGCCGTCGCCTTGCGACGGACGTCAGTGCGGTTGCCATGACACCGCCGAAGCGCGGCGAAAATTACCGAAGCGGCCCGCGCATCAAGTGGACGCCGTCGCCGACGCCATGCCAACAAACGTATCCGCGGCACCATAAAACAGCAGCCAGCGCCGTCGGAACCATACCAAACCCTCGGTAAAAGTGGTACCGGCTTTATATTGACCGGTTTTCTCCCAGGGCAACGTCGGCCAGAAATAAGGCTCCGCAGGCCGATGTATTAAATTTGCCGGACTTTCGGCAGCGAATAATGCCTGTCCGGCAGAATAGCGGTAGGCTGGGATGCGCGGGCCGTGCATAATGTGGCCGTCGCTCATGCCATTATAAAAAAAGACGATGCCATGATCGGTAAGCAATGCCGGCGGGCCCGATTCGGTAAGCCGCGTATCAAAATATCCCGGTCGGTTCTTCGGCAGGACGCACAGCAATTTGCCGTGGCGATCTACGACCGGCTCCCAGTCAATCAGGTTGTGCGATTGCGCAAGGTAAGTCTGGCCTTGGGTATGCCAATACATCCAATAGCGACCGCGTATGGCAGTTGCCACAATCTGGTCTCCCACCTGTCTGGTGACGATCGCACCGGATTTACTCCACGTATTAAGAAATTGTCCATGGCGGGCTGTGCGGAAGGCCGGGCCATGGTGCGTCCAATGGAGCAGATCTTTGGATGTCGCCACGCCCAATCTGGCCAACTGGTGGTTCCACATGGTGAAGGTAAGCACAAACAGTCCATCGTCCCGCTGCACCAGACGTGGGTCTTCGCAGCCGCCAGGCCATTCATATTTTTCCCATCGTCCCGGTTGAGGATACAAAACCGGATGCGGTGCCTGCGTAAATGTCTTCCCGTCGTCACTGACGGCCAGACCCACCCGGGAACAATATTGACCAATGCCGTGGCCACTGGTGTCTTCGGCACGGAACAGCACGTAGAGTTTGTTTTTCCACGCAATGGCCGCCGGATTAAACGTGTGCGTGTATTGCCAATGCACTGCGCGGTGTGTGATTGGATCGCGAAAGATGGCTTGGCGATGGGGCGTAATAATCGGGCGATGATCGGCCGGGCGATGGAAAGGACCAAGCTGATAATTCGCCGCATGAACGGCCAAGCTGCGGCCCTCCGAACAGGAGGTTGCCAGGCCGGGCATTGCTACGGCCGCCCATTTCATCCAGTCTCGACGATTGATCTCTGGGGTCATTGTGATGCGCTCCTTGCAATATCGGTTTCTCTATGACAGCCAGTTGTCGATAATACCGTGATACTACCGCGTCACCGAATGGCTTTTGGCCGCAAGGTTCGGCGGGCGGCACCGTCACAATTTTCAATATGATACAATAAATCGAGGATTATGTTGCCATATAATCACGCGTTGGCGTGGGTAATCGGTGGCGGGGTTGCGAAGTGCAGGATCAGGTAGAATTCGACCGGGCCTTTTTCAGTGTCGGCGATGCACCGCACTTTGAATGCAGAGGAATGATTCTTTTATGCGCAAAGCCAAAGAGTCCAACGCCGTTTACCAGCACGTGCGCCGCGCCATCCAGGCCGGCAAGTTTCGTGTCGGCGACCGCATCCCGACAGAACGGGAATTGGCGGCGGATTTCAAACTATCGCGGCCTACCATCAGCCGGGCGATCCGGCGGCTGGTGGAGGAGGGTGTCATATCACGCAACGGCAAAGGCGGATCGGTGGTCAGGGCGACGCCATCGAAGGAAAGCCTGACTTTTGGAGCCATACTGTGGGGACTTTCGCGGCAGCATCAGGAGGAATCTCCATTTGGTGCCGCCGGCAACGAGATTCTGTATCGGGCCAGTCTGGAAAACTGGTCGGTGCTGCTGCACGACCCAACCTGGTCGGATGACCCGACCGAGGCGGGCCTTACCAGCCGCTACAGCACCATTGCCCGCGATTTGATCGCCCGACGTGTGGCCGGCGTTTTCCTGATGCCGCAGGAAATACTGGCGGACCAGAGTGTGTCGGCAAGTTCAGCCGTGGTGAACGATTTCAAGGATGCTGAGATACCCGTTGTGCTCATTGACCGGGATATTGTCCGTTTTCCGGCACGCAGCAGCCTGGACTTGGTGGGGATCGATAATTTTGGTGCCGGATTTGCGCTGGCAGAACATTTCATCAAGCTTGGCTGCCGACGAATTGATTTTCTGGCCTACCACACCCGTGTGCCAACGCAGGAATCGCGGATCGCCGGTTATCAGCGGGCATTGGAATTTCACGGCATCAGGTGCGACCCGGCCGCCATTCACCATGGTAATCTGTTTGACCGGGAATTTGTCCTCTCCACCCTGCGCCGGCGGCGTCCCGAGGCCGTGCTTGTGGTCAGCGACTCGCGGGCAGCGCACGTGATGCATTTCGCCCTTGCAGACGGAATCAAGGTGCCGGGAGACCTGCGCATTGGCAGTTTCGACGATCTGGCGAGTGCGGCCCTTTTGCCAGTTCCCCTGACCACCATGCGGCAACCGGTCGCAGGACTCGGCTACCTCGCGTATCGCACCATGCTTCAGCGGATAGAAGAACCAAAACTGCCTCCCATTCGCACCGAATTAACGTGTGAACTCATCGTTCGCGCTTCATCGGGTGCACCGGTGCGTGTAAAAGCCGGCAGGTGAATGGGTACATCCGCCACCATCTATCCGACATTCCCACCGCAGCAACGCCGCACCATCGGTGCCGGTAACCATGGTTATTGTGACGTTAAATTTATTTATATGGTAAATTAAAAATCGATCAGAAATACTCCATTTTGCCAGCCATTTTGGCGAGTCAGGTGCGGGGCGGATGTCAATGGTCAAATAAAAAAGGCCATTTTAGTCGCTAATATGGATGACGATCCACTGGGACAGGCTGCCTGGTAAGGATCGTGCGGTGTAAACTGGAAATGAACTGCCTGAATTTATGGTAAATCAAACTATATTTCATGCAAAAAACATTTGAACCGCATAATGCATAGATTATACTTTCGGTTGTCAATATCTTGCATGCGCGAGAGCGCATTGCGGTCGCAGGTTGAATAGAGAGCAATAACGGTAGCTGAGGTATCCCCCCGGTAGGCGGTGCTTGCCGCAGGATATGGCATCCTCCGGTACATGGGCAGGTAGGGCCGGTGGCCTCATGCGGGGATATTGAATTGGTATACAACGGGTACCGTCATGTTGGCGGTATCTGCAGGGTTTGTTGCGTGTCAGGTCTATGTTTTTTTTATTGGAGGAATCTACTCATGAAACGTCACACACTTTCAACGCTCAGTTTCGCGATCGCTTTGCCCGCTGCGGTGCTGGCCCTCGCGCAAATTACGCCGGCGCGGGCGGCCACCGTCAACGTTCAATTTGAAGGGACGGGTGTTTTTACCGGCCAGCAGGGATCGTTCAGCGGCAATCAGGGGGCCTACACAGGTGATGGAGTCGCGGCTCCAATGTGGAATGTGCTCTCCGAACCCGCCTCTGCAACCAGTGATTCCATGAATAACCTCGTTACGTCCAGTGGTGTCACCACCGGTGTGGGTGTGAGCTTTTCCAATGTCACCTCCACTTACGGCGATCCAACAAATCCGGCCAACGCGCTGCTCGGAGGAACGCTTATTGCCTCAAGCGGCCATACAGGCGATGTGACATTGACGGGTTTGGCCGCCAATGGCAACTATACCCTTTACCTTTATGGCCAGAATGGTGGCTACAACAGCGACATTACCACCTACGCGATTTCAGAAGGCTCCGGCGCACCGGCAGCAGGCCAGTTTGATGATACGGTCGATGGTGGGAGTTCGTCGGGCGTGTTTTACAACAATGCCAGTGAGAATAATTACACGATATTTGATGCCTCGGCCAACAGTGCGGGCACGCTGCAAATTTCCTTCACCGGTGGCACACCGGGCGTGCCCGGAGAAGGCGTATTTAACGGATTGCAGTTGGTGGGTGTATCAACCGCCACGCCCGAGCCTGCCTCGCTCGGACTGCTGGCGGCAGGTGCGGGGTTGGCGCTCCTGGCGCGTCGTCTCCGTCGCGCCTGAACGATGAGGCCGCACGCCGTGCGCGGGGATCGCACCCATAAGGGGCGGTCCCCCGCCCGTTCACCAGAGCCATCCGCCTGAGAACAGGAGTATTGACATGCGAACACGCGGATTTACGCTTGTTGAGCTTATCGTGGTGATCTCAATCATCGCGCTGCTTATCGCCCTGCTGTTGCCGGCACTAAGCACGGCCAAGCAGGCCGCCCTGAGTGTGCAGTGCGAGTCCAACCTGAGATCGCTGGGGCAGATGAGCATGGAGTACAGCGACGCCAATAAGGATTTTCTGCTCTCCAACGCCCCTCCCAATTCGCCGGAGTCATTTGCATTTGCCTGGAATGATCAGCTTTTTGACTGGGATTACAGCCTTCCGGCGGAAGTTGTCTCATGGATGACTTACAAGATGAGCATTCGCAATACGCTGGTAGATGGCTACAATTACGGGGCGCTGCGGCAGAAATATCTTCCGCTGTTTCTCTGCCCGTCCGCAACGGTGCCGGTTACGAATACATACTGGACGGCCAACCCCTACGCATCGCCAACCACGTACTCGGTTAATCCCAACGTGTATGTCTGGTGGAATAATTACGCCTATACGTGGATTGTTCCTCCATACTATAAAAGCCCCAAACGCGTGGCCAGTATTAAAAATCCATCGCAGGTGATTGGGATCGGCGACGCCAACCAGCCGTTTGGCGCTCCCGATGCCGAATCGTTCTACGCCTTCGACTGGACGGGTTACAACGCCCCTTCGCCGAATATAACACCCGACACCGTCATCCCACCGAATTTTGATGAGCCTCATGTCGATCTGATCGCCGGAAACTATGATGGTCTCGGCGGGCCGTATGCAGGCGGCAGCGGACTGCGGTATCGCCACTTTAATCCGTCGCCCAACACGCCGCTCAATTCGCCGGCATCCGGGGTGGCCAATGCCGAATTCATGGATGGACATGTTGCACCGATCAAGGCCGGTGGGCTGCGGGTGCTCAATGTGGCCACGGGCTTCTGATTCGTCAGCATCGCACTTGTTCAACGCTGGATATGCTTACTCCAAGGAAGGTTAATCGATTGCAAAAAATCAAGGCAGATGAAGGAATATCGCGACGCGGGTTTATCGCCATCGGTGCCGTCGCCGCGGCGGGTGCCACTGTAAGTTCCACCGAAATGGCCGATGGGCATATCTCGGCAGATCCGGCGGCAGTAGTTCTGCAAAGCCTGGGCGGGGCGCATTGGCAAGTTGCAGATGCGAGTGTCGGCGGCGCTTCTGTGCCCGCTGAAGTGCCAGGCGATATTTTTACCGATCTGCTTCGGGCCAAACGCATCGAGGACCCCTACTTCCGCGAAAATAATGCCACCGTGCAGTGGGTCGGTAAACGCATCTGGCGATATTCAACCAGCTTTACACCCGATGCGGCTCTGTTTGCACGCAAACATATTCTGCTGCGTTGTCATGGTCTCGACACGCTCGCAGACATCCACCTGAATGGATCGCTCATCGGCCGCGCCGACAACATGTACCGGACGTGGGAATTTGAAGTTGGCAATCATCTAAAGCGTGGCGTGAACAACCTTGAAATCATCTTTCACCCCACCGCCCCTTACGCCGAAGCACAATTAAAAAAATGCCAACATCATCCGCTGGCAAAATGGCTCAAACCCGCCCAGTGCTGGGTACGCAAGGCACCTTATATGTGGGGTTGGGATTGGTGCCGCCCGCTGCTTACCTGCGGAATCTGGAAGCCCATTGAACTGGTTGGCTTTGATGCCCGCATTACCGATTTGCGCGTTGAGCAGCATCTGCCATCCGATAAACATGCCGTCTTAAACGTGCATACCGCGGTCGAGGGACATTACCACGGGGTGCAGGCGTCCATAAGCCTGTCTTTCAATGGCGACCATTTGGCCACGCACTCGGCCATCATCACAAACGGTCATGCCCGCACCAGCTTTCAGATTTCACAGCCGCAATTGTGGTGGCCCAATGGCATGGGGCCGCAAAATCTCTACACAGTTGAGGTGGAAATCCGGCGCGGCGGCCAACCGGCCATTGACCGGTCGCAGCGGCGAATCGGGCTTCGGACCGTCCGCTACCTGAAAGGTGATGCAAAATTTGGACAGCACCTGGAGGTAAACGGCGTTCCCTTATTTGCGAAGGGTGCCGACTGGATTCCGCCCGACAATATCCCCACACGTATCACGCCGGCCATTATCCGGCGTTACGTACGTGATGCCCGCGAATGCGGCTTCAACATGCTGCGATTCTGGGGCGGCGGATTTTATGAAGATCAATCGCAGTTTGACGCCTGCGACGAATCAGGCTTGCTGGTGCTCTTTGAATTCAAATTTGCCAATCATTTCTATCCGGTATTTGATCCCCATTGGCTCAACAATGTCCGCCACGAGGTACGCGAACAGGTGCGTCTCAACCGTCATCACCCGTGCATTGCTATCTGGAGCGGCAACAATGAGATTTACTGGTTTCACGGCTTTAATAAACTCTTCAAAGAGACCATTGGTGGCATCCTGAAGGCAGAACTGCCGGACGCGAATTATGAATTGGGGAGCGGCGACCCCGGTAGTAAGATTGATCTTCACTACTGGGGGCCGTGGAACGTTATCGATCCGCCCAAGCCTTTTCGTCAGGCGCACGGCTTTATTACCGAATTCGGCATGCAGTCGTTTCCGCAACCCGCCACGGTTAATGCCTACACCGCCCCGGATGACCGCAAAGACATCTACAGCCCGGTAATGGTGTACCACGAGCGATCCTTCGGCAAATTTGGCATGCAGAATATGCTCCATGAGGTGGAGCAATATTTTGGGCCGCTGCCCAAAGATTTCGATTCCACACTGTGGCTGTCGCAAATTGCGCAGGCGTATGTGATGGGCTGGGGCGTGGAACACTGGCGCAGGCAAATGCCCCGCACCACATGCACCCTCATTTGGCAATTAAATGACAGTTGGCCCGGGCCCACCTGGTCAATGATCGACTGGTATCACCGCTGGAAGGCGATTATGTTCGCTTCGAAGCGATTCTACGCACCCGTCCTGGTCAGCACGGAAACCAATCTCACGTCCGGTGGTGCAGCGATTTGGCTGTCCAATGACCGCATGGATAAGGTAAGCGGCGACGTGCACTGGCAGTTGACGGACACCTCGGGCCGGTTGCTTCATCAGGGGCATGCGGCCGTGGATGTGCCACCGCACACCAGTGAGATGATCCACCATTTGCCGCGCGCCGAGGTGTCCGCGCATCCGGGCCCCGTCCTTATCTGGACGCAAATGCAAGCCGATGATGAGACGCTCTCTTCCAATTGCCATTTTGCCGTCGCCCCTAAATCATTGGGCCTGCCGAATCCACAACTTCAGTATCATGTTTCCCAAACTGCCCATGATGTTTTCAGCGTGGATGTCAGCGCCCAACACCCGGCATTGTGGGTGTGGCTCAATCTTGCCGGGGTTGATGCCCGCTACGATGATAACTTTTTTCACCTTCACCCGGCACACACCCGCCGAATTACCGTCACTCCCGATCGCGCCATGAGTCTGCGGGATTTTCTGCACCGACTGACACTCCGCAGCGTGTATGATTTAATGTCACAGCACGGCGGCTGAAGTGGAGGTACAAAACCTTGAAATCCGCAGGTTTTGTCCAGATCACGGACGTGCATCGGCTTCAGGCGGAAGCGGCATGGCTGGAGAGAATATAGCATGGCACATGGTGACCGAAGGCAATTGATCAAGCAGGGAGTCGCCGCAGGTATCAGCGGTCTCTTACTGGAGCACCGGCGTTCCCACGCTATTCCATTTGAATATCAGCACCTTTCCGGCGCAAAGCCCTTTGGCATCCGCGTCATTGACGAAAAAACGCGCCGCGGCATACCTCTCGTTGAGCTGCGCACCACCAATGATGTGCGCTATTACACCGACAGCGCAGGATGGGCGGCCGTAACCGACCCGGGACTCATGCGGCATAAAGTATATTTTAATATGTCTTCTCCGGGCTATGAGCACCCCAAGGACTCCTTCGGCTACGCCGGATTTGCCGTCAATGTAAAACCCGGTGCCGCCGTGCAGGTGACCATGCAGCGTGTCAACATCGCGGAGCGAATATACCGGGTGACCGGCGAGGGTATATACGACGCAAGCGTGCTGCTGGGGCATTCCGCCCCCATTGTCCGGCCATTGCTTAATGGCGATGTCATGGGGCAGGATTCGGTGCAGGCTGTCATTTATCGAGGCAAGATACATTGGTTCTGGGGCGACACGGCGCGAGTGTCATACCCACTGGGGAATTTCCGCACGTCCGGTGCGGTATCCGACCTGCCGGGAAAGGGCGGATTAAATCCGCAAGTCGGCATTAATCTGAATTATTTTGTTAATAGCGACGGATTCTGCCGCCCCATGTGCCCGCTGCCGAACGAGCATGGCGGAGTGGTATGGATTGGCGGCCTCACCGTACTGCCCGACGGTGCCGGCCGGATGCGCATGATGGCCCACTATTCCCGTAGGCACGGACTCGGCGAAGTAATTGAACATGGCATTGCCGTCTGGAATGATCAGCGGAGGATATTTGAAAAATATGTCGTCCTTCCACGCGAAGTTGATTGGAACGCACCCAACGGACAATCCGCACTCTATGCAGATCGAGGGGTGGCTTACTGCCTCTTCAGTTCGCCGTTCCCCACCGTCCGGGTAAAAGCACGGCTGCACGATGCCGCTGACCCGGCGGCATATGAGGCGTTCACCTGCCTGAAAACCGGTACGCATTTTGCCAGCGACAAAACCCACCTGGATCGGGACTCGGCCGGAAGAATTATCTGGAAGTGGCGTCCTCATACGCCGCCCATTTCACAGGATCAGGAAGCTGAACTGATAAAACTCGGTCTCATTGAACCGCATGAAGCCCGCCTTCAAGTGGTCGATGCGGCCACAGACAGCCCGGTGCGAATCGCCGGTGGATCATGCTGTTACAACCAATATCTTCGCCAATGGGTGCTGATAGGCTGTCAGGCGGGGGGCGTATCATTTCTTGGCGAGATATGGTGCACGGTCGCAAAAACACCGACAGGCCCCTGGGGGAAGGCCGTCAAAGTGGCGACGCATCCCCACTATTCGCTCTACAACCCCGCGCACCACCCATTTTTTGACCAAAATAATGGAAAAATAATGTATTTTGAAGGCACCTACAGCGTGACATTTTCCGGTAACGATCATCCTACGCCGCGCTATGACTACAATCAGCTCATGTATCGACTGGATTTGTCGGATGATCGTCTGAAGGTTTTGCGGTCCGGCCAGGCAAACCGCACACCGTGATTGGCATCAGCCGCGAGCCGCACACCAATAGCCAGGCCGACGTGGCCGCCCGGTGCGGACCGCAACTTTCATGGAGATGCTTATGAAAACGCAACCGCAGATGAGATTCAATCGTCGCCGGTTTTTGCAGGCTTTTGCCTGTGCGGCGTCGGCAACCATTCAGATACCTGATGAAATCGCGAGGGCGTCCCACCCCAAAAACGCGGCCATCGTTGAACCATGGCAACCTGTAGCGATGGTAAATCCCATGGTCGGAACCGGTTGGCATGGACATACCTTCCCCGGTGCGGCGGCTCCGTTTGGGCTGGTACAGTTAAGCCCCGATACGGCCGGGCCACCGGAAACCAAATGGCATAATTGGTACGACTTGTATGGCTGGGATCATTGTTCCGGATATCATTATTCTGATAATACTATTGTCGGCTTTTCTCACACTCATCTCTCCGGTACCGGTGCTGTTGATCTCGGCGACGTGCTGCTCATGCCGCTCGTAGAGGGGCGCAACTGGGGCTGGCACGCAGGTGTTCCCGGCCGTCAACATCAGGCTCAGATCGCAGCACTGGGAGCCGGTTCCGGCTGGGTATCGCGACTGCAGGATAGCGGCTACAGTTGCCGCTTCAGTCACGCCGACGAAATCGCCAAGGCGGGATATTATAAGGTAAAGCTTGCTTCAACCGGCGTAACGGCTGAATTGACGG
The DNA here is from genome assembly GCA_021818445.1 of Planctomycetota bacterium. Lineage (GTDB taxonomy): Bacteria > Planctomycetota > Phycisphaerae > WQYP01 > WQYP01 > JAJZGD01. The sequence goes on along the minus strand of JAKAEB010000004.1, from coordinate 32,677 downwards.
CTACAACACGCTGCGGCATGCACCGCTACCATTTTCCCCCGGCAGACGCGGGCCGTGACAACGGTGTAATTCTTGATTTGGTACATGGCCTGGGATGCAAGGTATATCACGCCGGCTTAAATGTGGAAAGTTCCACGCGCATCAGCGGATATCGCTTTACTCATGGATGGGCTGCCCAAAAGCAGGTTTATTTCGTTATTGAATTTGCAACGCCGCTCCAGCATGTATCGGTGCAAGTGGACGGCCATCTCAGCGAGGCAAAAATCGGGGATAAATATTCCGGTCAACATGTAAAGGCTATATTCCATGTACCGCCGAGTCAGAAACCGCTCCTGGTGAAAGTTGGGCTTTCATGCACGGGTGTTGAAGGTGCCAAACTCAACGCAGCCAGAGAGCTTCCGGACTGGCATTTCGACCGGGTCGTGCAGGCGGCCGGCAGCGGTTGGGGCGAAGCACTCTCCGGGATCGATGCGCAGTTAATTGACGCAAATCTGACGCGCTGTTTCTACTCGGGGCTTTACCACTGCATGATTGCGCCGGCAACCTTCAACAATGTTGACGGCTCTTACCGGGGTGAAGACCATAAAAATCATCCCGCCCCCGGGTTTACCAATTACACCACCATGTCCATCTGGGACATCTTTCGTGGCGAATTTCCGCTGCTGACGCTCGCGGCCCCGCACCGCATCAATGATCTGGTCAATACCCTTTTGCTGGATTACAGGCAACTTAAGGCCCACGCACTTCCTGTCTGGCCCTTGTGGGGCAATGAAACTTGGGCGATGGGCGGCTTTCACTCCGCCGCCATGATACTGGCCGCGTACACGCGTGGTTTTCGCGGCTTTGATGCCCAAGCTGCCTATGCCGCCATGCGCGAAACCGCATTAGTCGGCAGTCTATTCACCAGCCGCAATCAGGATATCTTTCGTCGCAAGGGTTATGTGCCGTCCGGCCCACGGGTGTCGGCCGTGTCGGCCACGCTGGATTTGGCCTACGACTATTGGTGCGTGGGGGCCATGGCCGAGCTGATGGGCAGACATCACGACATGCGGATGTTTTATCGATGGGGGCAAAACTATCGCCATCTTTTTGATCCGCAAAGCGGCTTCATGCGGGGGCGCCTGGCCAACGGTCATTGGCGCAAGCCATTTGTACCCGGCCGCGAATATTGGAGCGATTACACCGAATCCGATGCATGGCAGGCCACCTTTAACGTGATGCAGGACGTGCAGGGGCTGATTGACTTATACGGGGGCGATTCGGCATTCATCGCCAAGCTTGACGCACTGTTTGCCGCGTCCTCCCGTACCTCCAACTCGCCGCCCGATATCAGTGCCATGCTGGGACAGGATGCGCAAGGCGATGAACCGAGCAACCACATCCCCTATCTCTACTGCTTTGCGGGGGCCGCGTGGAAGACTCAATTCTGGGTAAGAAGGATGCTCGGTCTGTATCGAAACTCGCCGGCCGGAATTCCCGGCAACGATGACTGCGGTCAAACGTCAAGCTGCTTTGTGCTCGGTGCATTGGGTTTTTACAGTGTAAACCCCGCGACCGGCGTATATGTCATTGGCAGCCCGCTGGTGCGTCGTGCCGTGATTCATAATCGGCAGCATGCAACACAATTCCTCATCACCACCAAAAATAATTCATATCGCAATGTGTACATTGGTGAGGCGTGGCTTAATGGCCGTCCATTAATGCGATCATGGATCACTCATGCAGAAATCGTTGCAGGCGGTGAACTTCATTTTGTCATGCGGCCAACGCCCAACCAAACCTGGGCGTCGGCACCCAATCACCGGCCACCCTCCGGCGTGATGGGGAAATCACATTGAAATGTGCCGCACGCCTATAGCGTACGGATGTTAATGTCGATGCCATATTTTGCCATTGATTCTCAATTGCGCCGGGGCCTGCCGTGAAATCAGCCCCGGGCCGGTCTGCGGCGTCGCCACCAAAACCGCAAATCGTACAGAGTACACCTCCCGCGGTCGGCATAACAGATACATGCCCGCCACATTGGTTTTACCCAGCGGAAGATGATCTGAAACCCCGGCACCCGGAAAACACCCCATCATCTCCGGTAGGCCCACTGGCGTGGTATAAAAAATCCCGATGTTATTTACCGAATCAATATTCGCTATCCACCCCTTGGACACCGTGTGAATGCTACCCCAGCGTGGTGTTCGGCCAATCCGCCGCACCGGCCAATGCCCAGTTTTGGCACAGCGCCGACTTGCCGCATTGTGCACATAAGGGTTCAGCGTTGGATACATGAACGCATCGGTCCGGTCGGAATAAAGTGTCGGTATTTCCGTATTCATCCGAAAGGTTCCATGGCCATGGCGGCGGAACACATATTGAAAATGGGCAACACCATGGCGGTCAATGTTGACGCTTTCGGTATAAATCCAGTCCGTGGGGTTACCGGTATCGTAATCCCATGGCCTGATAACAGCAAAAAAATGATGGCGACCGGCCTTCCACCGCACCACCGGACTGCCTTTCTGCCGGATCGCAATACCGTGCGGGTGTTTGTAATAACCCTGATATCCCTCCGCACCGGCCTGTGTCGGATTAACCAGCAGAGGCTGGCGGCCCGGCTTATTCCAGTATACAAACTGGTCTACCTGCAGTTCGCGCCCGACATCGTGGTAGTCGACCATATTTAATCCATGAGCAATGTTTTTATTGGAGATGCCCACCACCACCGCACCCCATGCGATATTAAATGTCACCGACAGACCACCATTGGAAATGGTGACATTTTTATTGATCGGTGGCGGCTTGAAACGCGGCGCACCCATCGCGGCTCCACTGCCAATCAATCCCACTATTCCCGCCGCCGCCACGCCGATGGCAACCAATGTGGCAAATGAATGTCCCGCCTTAAGTCCCCACATAACAGCTCCTCAGTCAAGACGATACCCACCTGATGACCGGCATCAATATTCTGATCATCTTTAATACTTTCGGTCCAGCAGCCGATAGCCAATCGCCTCGGTCAGATGCACGGCTGAAATGCTCTCGGCGGCGTCCAGATCGGCAATCGTGCGGGCCAGCCGTCGTACCTTATCAAAAGCGCGGGCGCTTAATCCCAATTCCTCCATGGCCTGCTTCATCAAACGCATACATACTTCATCAAGCGCACAGAACTTCTGAAGGTCCTTGGTCTTCATCGAGGCATTGGTCATCGCACCACCATCGCCAAACCGCTGCGTTTGAATGGCGCGCGCCCGCTCCACCGCCTGGCGCATCTGCGCCGAAGTGGTACCCAAAGTTTTACTGGTTAAGTCGCGGTACGTCACGGCCGGCACCTCCAGATGAATATCGATACGGTCCAGCAGCGGCCCGGAAAGCTTCCCCATGTATTTGTCCATGGCCTGAATTTCAGTTGATTTTGCCTTGCGGCGGTCTAAATTGCCTTTGCCGGCGGCCGTTGGATTCATCGCCGCCACCAGCATAAAGCGGGCCGGAAATGACACGCTGGAATGCGATCGCGCCACCGTCACCACACCCGATTCCAGCGGCTGGCGAAGTGTCTCGAGAACATGGCGTTGAAATTCCGGTAATTCATCTAAAAATAATATTCCATGATGCGCCAGCGACACCTCACCAGGCCGCGGGATCGACCCGCCGCCCACCAACGCCGGCCCGCTGGCACTGTGGTGCGGCATCCGCACCGGTCGCTGACGCATCAAACTTGCACCTTTGGGCAGCAGGCCGCACGCCGAATAAATCTGCGACGTTTCAAGTGCCTCGCGGCGGGAAAGGGGCGGCATAATGGTCGGCAACCGCTGACAAAGCATCGTTTTACCCGCGCCGGGCGGCCCGAGCAAAAGTACATTGTGATATCCGGCGGCGGCAATCGTCATCGCCCGCTTGACGATTTCCTGGCCACGCACATCGGCAAAATCCACTTCGTAAAGTGATGTTACATCCACATCATCCAAGCTCTCGGGGGTTTCGGGAGTCAGTTCCAGTTGGCCGTTGAGAAAACCCACCATCGCGGCCAGCGAATCGATGGCATATACCTCGATGTCGGGCACCACCGCCGCCTCACGGGCGTTGGCGGCCGGCAGCAATACCCCCGTCATCCGGTTTTCCGCCGCCAGCATCGCCAATGACAGTGCCCCCTTAATCGGCCGCACGCTGCCGTCAAGGGCCAATTCTCCAGCCACCAGAAAACGCTTGTGCCGATCACCCTGTATCACCTTATTGGCGTGAAGTATCCCCAATGCGATGGGCAATTCCAGACTGCTGCCGTCTTTCTTTATATCCGCCGGGGCGAGGTTCACCAGCAGTTTCCGCTCCGGCCAGGTGTAGCCGCTGTTAATCATCGCCGTTTGAATGCGGTCCAGCGCCTCGCGCACCGCGGCATTGGCCAGGCCGACAATCAGTGGATCGCCATAATCTTTCTGGGCGATATCCACTTCCACTTCGCAATCAAGCGCTTCAATACCCTGCAGGACGAAACTGCGAACTTTGGCGAGCATAATTCCCTCCACGAAACATGGATATAGTGCACCCGCCACCGCAAGTCTGCAAGTATGACTTGACGTGCCAGCACCGGCACAAATACCTATTTGGGACTGACGGTTTTATCGGGCGTAAGGATAGGGGCCGTGTGGTCGATCTTACTTTTTGAATAGTGGCGTCCCGCCCAGATGCTGCCGCCATGTACGTAATAATCCCACATGCTGCCCAGAAGGGTCAGCATCGAAAACAGCACACCCAGCGGCAGGAGAAATTCCACCCCCGGTTTTTGCCGGGCCTCTTTGCGGACGCGGTAAGCGTGCGCAAAAAATAATATATTCAGCACGCCTGCTGCCAGCCCTGCTGCCAGCCAGCCGACAGATGGCGCAACCATCCAGCCCGCCACCGCAATAAACAAATAGACCGGCACCAGCACACCGAGACAGAACAGTGAACCCAGTGCAAATATGGCCCACGGCAACGAACAACTCAGGCCCGTGTACGCATTCTTTTTAAGCCCGCGAAACGTGTCGCCCAATCCCTCATACATCCGACCGGCCAGTAAATCGGGGGAATACGTGGTAAATACACGAAACCCCTCAGATCGCGTTTTTCGGCCAATGGCTAAATCTTCAATAATCTGACCGCGAATACCGGCGTGCCGCCCGATGGCGTCATAAGCCGCGGTGCGGAACAGCATATAAGCCCCGGCCGTCAGCGGCATCGGGTGGGTGGATCGGTTGACCACCGGCAGGGGGGCCAGACGCTGTATGGCCAGCGTGGCAGTCAGCATCACCGCCTGTTCAACAGCACCGCCCGGCGTCATCCAGGGCAGCAGGGTGAGTAAATCCAGTTTCCGATGCAAGGCAAGACGCATCGCATAGGTAAGCGATTCGGGATGGTGCACCATGTCGGAATCGGTGAATAGCACATAAGGTGTCGTGATATATTGGTCCGCCTGATGCACTGCCCACACCTTGCCGGTCCAGCCGGTTGGTGGGGGGGTCTGATTATGCACCACCGTCAGGTGCCGGTAGCGTTGTTGCAATTCTTTGCATATGTCGGCGGTATTATCCGTCGATTGGTCGTCCACAAATATGACGCGGTAATCGGGATATGTCATCTGGCACAGCGACCCGAGCGTCCGCTTAAGCACATGGCCCTCATTTCGGCCCGGTGCTATCACCGTTACCGGTGGCCAATGTTCCGGATCGCCCCCCCAACGTTCGGTAAACGGTTCTTGATCCACCGCATTGTTCAAATCATCGGGTTGATGGTTAAGGTTGTAGGTAAAGCGCGAATGGTGCCGACCCGACGGGCTGAAAATAACCACGGCCCAAAGCAGCAGGGCGGTAGTCGCCAATCCACCAGTCAGCCACATAAGGATGGGCATCTATCCAATTACTCCAGCACTTCCATACCCTTTTTTACGGGGTGCAACGCATAATGGTTGAGCCGTCGCAAATGCAACACCGCGGCGCGGGTGCTATATCCGATGCAACGCCCGCAGGTCTTCCTCATCCGCCCGACCAGCGATAAACCGCTGAACGCGCGGGTCGCTGTGTGAACGCAATTCATCGGCTGTGCCATCGGCGATAATACTTCCACCCATCAGCATAACCAGTCGGTCTCCCACCTTGAAGGCACTGGTCATATCGTGGGTGACGACAATGGCAGAGACTTTCAGTTCTTCATGCAATTTAAGTATGAGTTCATTAATCACATCCGATCGAATCGGATCCAGGCCTGTCGTGGGTTCGTCATACAGCACCAATTCAGGATTCAGGGCGATGGCGCGCGCCAGGGCCACCCGCTTACGCTGCCCGCCGGAAAGTTCTCCAGGCATTTTTTTTTCACTGTTTTCCATTCCCACCATCGCCAGCCGTTCCGCCACGCGATCACGGATGTCCGTTTTTGAAAGCTTGGAGTGCTCGCGCAGCGGAAAGGCCACATTGTCTCCCACCGTCATGGAGTCAAACAGGGCGCTGAGCTGAAACAAAAAACCAATTTTTTTTCGGATCGGCTCCATCCCCCGGTCATTGAGATGGTCAATACGTGTGTCGCGGTAAAATACGCCCCCGACATCCGGCTGCAGTAGCCCCACAATATGCTTAAGCAGTACCGATTTACCCGTGCCGGAGGGGCCCAGAACCACCGTGGTCTGTCCCTCCGTAAACGCCATGGTTACGCCGTTGAGAACCACTTGCGGGCCAAAGCGTTTATGAACATCCTTAAACCGAATCAGCGCCGGTGCCGGAGTTGATGTTGCATTCAGATTTTCAGCCATAGGTTACAGCACGCTCGGTTGATTGGGGTAAAGTGCATTGTACAAATTATTAAGTCCCAGCGCCAGAATAAAATTGCTCAGCAAAATCAGACAAAAGCCAGTCACAAATGCCTCGGTACACGCCTTCCCTACGCCTTGCGCGCCGTTGCCGCAGCGAAACCCCTTGTAGCAGGCCACGGTAGAAATAACGACCCCAAAGAAAAATGCCTTGATCAGCCCCACGTTGACGGTGAACAGATCCGTGGACTGCGCCGCATAGTGCCAAAACGGATAATTGCGCACCCCTTCCACCCGTACGGCTACCAGCCATCCACCCAAAATACCGATCGCATCGCTGTAAAGTGTAAGGATTGGTGTCATGATGACGCACGCCAAAACGCGCGGCACAACCAGCGTTCGGACCGGGTCGGCGCCCATCACACGCAGGGCGTCAATCTGCTCGGTCACACGCATGGTGCCCAGTTCGGCCGTCATCGCGCCGCCCAGACGCCCCGCCAGCATCACCGCCGTGAGAATCGGCCCCACCTGTTTAACCACGCTTATGACAATGATGGACCCTACGCGGCTTGCCAGGCCAATTTCCTGAAACTGCGGCAGGGTTTCCACCGCCAGCACCGCACCAATAAATCCACCGCCGATCATCACAACCGGTATCGACTTGGTACCCATCTCGTACATCTGCGCAAATGTTTCGCTGATTGCCCGCCGCCCCGGCCACCGAAAAATCCAGTACAGCGTACTTAGAAAAAAAACGCCCATGTCGCCCAGGGCCAGATTGGCTTCGATGGCCCACGCCCCCAGCCGGGCAATATATCCTTGACGCGCACCCAATTTTCCTGTGATGGTCTCAATACTTGCCATATCAGTCCCGCTGGCCTCGATAATTCCCAAAACTCTCGTCGGAGCCTGTTCAGTGATATTGTATACCTTCCGCATCGGCCTTGCAGATACATGACTGCAAGCCGTTTCACGCCCGCCACCCCATTTAGCCGCGTGCCTTGTGCCCGCGCGTCAAAAACGCCTCGGCATTGCGCCCGCCTCGAAAATACGCGTGCTATTTTCTACGATTCACCGTACAGTTGCGGGAAAGTCGCTCGATATTGGTAAAAATCGTGATCTCTCATCCCGAACTCACGTTACATGACCGCGGCACCCCAGCACCCGGACTGCGCCCTGATTGATGCGTATTGCTTCAGTCGGAAGATGAATGCGCGGCATTTTGGCATAATGAAAAGGTTGTTGTCGGATGCAAGCATTCCGTAAATGTCCGGTGACCGTCCGCGCCACAACTGCGCTGGGGACGAAAAGATTGCCACATTGCGGTACGGCTTGTGCCGGGGGACTGTGAGTAGAACGCGGCATAGGTGTGGTCATCCGACCCAGAGTGACTCGCAACACGTGCCAACGCCGGACCAGAGCAAAACGACGCACATGTTCGCGTCCTTGTTCTGAGAAAAGCGATTCGCAACCCTCGCACAACTCTCATAAACTTGCCATCGAAGTGGGGACACTGTTTTCACTTCAACTTCGCCCCGCACCGCGGCCATTTAAGAAAGTTATAAATTTTCCCTTGACAATCGGACGGCAATGACTTATGCTCATTGTGTTGGGAGGTGAGAGGATGTTCCTCTTCCTCGTTTAAGTTGCCGCTAGAGCAAGAGCGCACTTAAGTAGTATTTCACAAATCTATTTTTGTCGGGCACTTGCCGTGCTGCAGTGGTTTGTGTCGTCCCAAATTTGGGGGGACAGGGTATTAGGAGCAAGCACTAATGAAAATCAATAGCATGGTTCGCAATGGTATTCTTATTGCGGTGGGTTTAGCCGCGGGGGCGGCCGTCGCACCCTCTGCATTCGCAAACCAACCCTATTTCAACGGGTTTGAGACTCCCGGAAGCACGCAGGATTTCTCTGGCCCGGTGATCACCGACCCGTCGACTGGCGCGTACTCGATCCAACCGGGTGCGGACATTACGCGCGTTGCCAGTGGAGGTGGTACGCTCGGCCTCACCGCAGCAAGCGGCGGTTATTACGCGGAGATCACCAATGTGCACAACACCTATCTGCCCACCGATAAAACCTACGGCCAGGCAACCGCTGCTTATTTCGGCGGCGCACAGCAAAGCTATACCGGAAATTTCACCGAGTCGGTGGATATGTACGTCAATGTCGCTGGCTGGGCGGCAAGTCCCGGGGCAACGCAAGGGTTCCAGTTGGACGCATCGCCAAGCAACAGCATCACTGGCGACGCCGCGTACAATACCTACAATGCCCAAGGCGCCAAGACGAACCAAGGCGATGAAACGCAGTTTTATGTCGCGGCTCCCACGGTAAATAATACGCCGGAGGTGACGATTGGTGGCGCGATCGACGTCCTCCCCTCAGCGTCGAATTCAGATTTTGCGACCATCACCCAATCCGGGTGGTACAACTTTGCCGTCAGCTTCGATAAGGGGTCCGGTGGCTATGTGCAAAACACTTTCACGGTCTCCACCCTCGGGGGCACCGTGTTGGGGTCATTTACCGGCACATCGCCAATGCCCGCGTCACAATTAGGCGGGAATAACTATGGCCTCTGGTTCGAGGGCTGGTACAACGGTTTCGCCGGCGATACGATCGGCATCGACAACGTTACCGTTACGCCTGAGCCTGCATCCGTCGCACTCATCGGCGTCGGGTTGGCCGCCGGCTGTCTGTTGCTCCGACGACGACGGGCGCAAATATAGCTGGAATTTTCTGATGCTCGTGGCCCCCCTTCAGGCAACTGTAGGGGGGCCCGGGCGCAGCCTGAAGGCCACCTGAACTACGGTTCAAGTGGTCCGTCCATTATTTTATCAGTAGCCTATGCCTGAATGGCGGTCGCAGTCCCACCCCGCGTCAGTTGAAGTACGCGATTCGAATATTCAGTTGGCCGACGGACTTTTCGGCAGGTTATCAGTGCGTTTTACCGCCCAGAATGACGGAAAATTCAATTATTATGATAATAATGGCAAAGACCAGTGCCGCCAGCAGTCCCAGCACCAGCGGATCGGAAAGCCTCTGCTGGAGAGATTTCGATCCCAGATCGATGGTCTTTTCCTCCTCGAATTCAACCGCATTAAGCCCATGCTCATCCGACAGGCTGGCAGCATCTTTTTCCATCTTCGCCAGCGATGTCAAATCGTAAGATTTCCGGGCCAGCATGGGTGGCTCACCGCGTGCAACCGCTTCCAGATCGGCCAGCATGTCATTGGTACTGCTGTAGCGCTTTTTGGGGTCCTTCGCCATCGCCACTTCAATAATTTCCGATATCCCCGCGGATAGCGTGGTAACAATGTGATCCGGCGGTACCAGATCATCCTTCAGATGCTTGTGCATTACGGCGGCGGGCGACGGGGCTTCAAACGGAACGCGACCGGTCACCATGTGATAAAGGGTGGCCCCCAACGAATAGATATCCGAGCGAAAATCAATATTGACCTCACCGCGTATCTGCTCCGGCGAAATGTAATAAGGCGTTCCATACGCCTTGCCCGCCTCCGCCAGCGCCACCTCTTTGTCGCCGGCCTCACGCGCCAAACCCATGTCCGCAAGTTTTGCCGTGCCATCGGGCGCAATCATGATATTTTTGGGCTTCACATCACGGTGGATCAATCCCTGGGCGTGGGCGTGTACCAGTGCCCGGCAAACCTGAATAATAATTTTGAGCGCTTCCTTCTCCGGATACGGCTTCCCGCTATCGACCAGATGGTCGTAAACGGTCTTGCCTTCCACATACTCCATCACAAAGTAGTGGTAGCCGCCCGCTTCACCCACGTCATAGGCACCCACAATATTCGCATGGTTCAGCTTGGCCGCCGCCTTACCCTCTTTGTAAAATCGGTCGACAAATTCCTGATTTTCGCTCATGCGCTTGGGCAGAACTTTTATGGCGACCATCCGATCAAGCGACAATTGCCGTGCCTTATACACAGTCGCCATCGCCCCGGAACCCAGCTTTGACACAATCTGAAAACCGGGTATCTGCTGAAAGGTCTTTTGCTCTTCAATCGCCTTAAGCACGCGGCTCAACTGCGTCTGGGTCACGTACCCATTGGCCACCAGTATGTCAGCCAGCGAACGATGGTTATTCTCGCGCTCCAACTCGGCCTGAAGCGCCATGCAATCGCTAAGTTCATCCGAAGTGCACAACTTCTGATCCACGGCCAGCTTGCCGAGCAACGTATCGCTGCGCGATGAAGCCGATGGCGAAACCGATGCGGAAGGATCAGTGGACATCATCTAACTTCCCTGAAGGACGTAATCGACCAAACATCTTTCGGACCTGCCAAAACGCCCGAAACAGCCAGCACCCGCCAAACTCCCCCACATCCGCACAGATTTGTACGTGCGACGAACCCCTAGTTTTACGGGGACTGCCGACCGGTTGCAAGCCGACATCCACCATATGCCCAAATCCCAATGGGCATTCCCCGATATTATCGGCAAACTGGGCACTTGCGCTCAATGGTGTGCGATGAAGTGGCAACAGGGGGCATTTTTCACATGTGCGGGCCGGGAAACGTCAGCCCGGCTCGGCTCGATAACTGCATGGAATGTCGGCAGCGGATTCAAGCGCGAAAAAAAGGCCCGCAGGCCTTCGGCCATACGAGCCTTTTTCAATGCGTCAACAGTACAGGCGGTTTTCCGTCCCGCAACACCTGTCCACCATCAGCGGGTTGGACGGCGGCGGGCAGCCAACGCCAAGCCACCGCAAGATAACGCCAGCAACGCCAGCGATGCCGGCTCCGGTGTCGACGTGGACGATGACGGCTGAATCAACTGGAAATTTCCAATCGTCTGGGTAACGGGCGTGGTCCCGGTGATCCCCTCAAAGCCAAAGCTGGCCGCGTTTCCCAGCACAGTGCCCAGATTAATGGGGTCCGTCGCCGGATTATTCAAAGCAATGGTCTGCTCACCATTACCGGTGCTGACGATGGATAAATCAAGTGCACCAGTGGTGGCGTCGTAAAGCAATCCCACTTTGTTGAGCGTGCCAGCGTAGAGAAATTTGGAGGTAATGGTGAAAGAATTCGGCCCCGCCGTGACGCTGTAGCCAGCGCTGCTACCACCACTGCCACCCGAGCCTGTACCAGACCCCAGCGCCCCGGAACCGCCCACGGATGGATCAAGCGTGAACGAATACTGCGTTCCTGTCGAATTCTGCAGAAAAAACTTCGTCAGTGTGCCATTGGGGGCATATGAAGTGGTGGTGGCACCCGTAAACCCGTAGCTGTAATCAAATGACAGCGAGAATGATTTACCCGGGTTTAACTGGTCCTGCGATAAAAATGTGTTGTCCTGCGAAGCCGTCGCACTGGTGGAAACGTTAAATGGGCTTAGCAGTTGGCCATAAGTGGCACCAGGCGTCGCAGAATTGGTGAATCCACCCATGTCAGCGGGCACAGCACAAGCCACACCTGCCGACACCATGAGCGCGGCAGAACAGACGAGAGAGAGATGAGTGAGTCGCATTGAGGTATACTCCCTTAATAATCCAAACACCGGGTACAAAAAACGCTTTTTGCCCCAGTGCAATGACCTTCATTCCCTTGCTCTCATCTTCTTTTTGTTTCTGTCTTCGGCTCCTCCTGTCAAACCGACTTACTCTGCAACTCTCCAATAACCCATATCGCAATCAGGTGGCTCCAAAACCTTCGCCACCCGTACTTTCAATTTGTTTCGCCCTGTCCTTTATCCGTCGGGCGCTTGCGCGTCAGCACAATACCCACGGCCCCCATTCCCAGCAGCGCCAAGGCAGCCGGCTCCGGCGTCGGCGTGGTCGGAATGGTGGTGGTCACCGTGCCCGTATGCACGGCGGGGCTGTTATAAGAATACCCTTGTGTGGGCGTCAGCGACCGGCCGTATGACCGCACATTGAACACCGGCGCGGGCGGGTAGGGCGTTCCCGGCAGCGGCGATGGCGTCGATACGCCAATGCTGATCAGGCCCGCGAGGTACTGCTGGTCGGAATCCACCTGCGTAAGTTCGCCGCCTTTTACCGGGTTTATGCTTCCGTTGCCCTTGCCACTCTGGTTAAGCACATAAACCCACACCTTCTCATTATTAATATTATATTGGGCGGGCGATGGCACCCCGCCGGTAGCACTGGAAAAACCGGAATTGCCCAAATCGACAAATTTTGCGGAATTGTCCAGGTTCCCGCCAAATTCCCAGTAGGTTTGGGAATTAACACCCGAGTACGCCATGGAGGCCGGACCGTCGGCATCATAGTTCACCACCGTCGTTGTCGCCCGGGCGGTGGCAGTGATACCCACCAGCCCCGCAACACACAGGGCGGCAGCTACCCAAACGCCTTTTCTGCCGTTGTTATCTTTCACAGTCCGCCTCCAATCACTTGGTCGCGTAAACATCATCCCCCTCCTGAATAAAACATCCCAGCTTCGTCCACTGCGCGGCAAAACGGCCGGCGCAAGGCTTAAAGCCCAATTAACATTCTTGCTTTCTGCTTCCCAAACCGCCGCTCTGCGAGGCAATGACTATCGAGCGGCCGCAATTTTTACATCTGGAGGTTTTAATCGACTTCCGGCACAGCCCGCTGACCCGATGGGGTTTACACAAGCTGTTGGAGTCTCGCCTCCGATGCAAAGGATACTACATCTGAGGGGCAAAGTCAAAGGAATTTTTGCACAAACCGATAAATATAAGGCCATTGAAGCGGGCGTCGTGAAATTTTATAAATATAAAAATTAAAGTTTAAGCCAGCATTTGCCGAAACACCCGCCAAAATAGCCGCTAACCGCCTTCCATTGCAGTGCCCGCTTATCCGTCTCACCAACCCCGCGGCTGCATCCAAAAACGGGCAAAAATGCGGGGCGTGGCAATCTTTTCGCGAACCCATTGGGGGCGCGCGTCCTCACCCGCTTGGGCGTTTCAGGAAGGTCCGGGGAAAAACGCCAATCGTCTATTTTCCGGTGATTTCACGTCTGCCCGGAAAAATTGCCACGCCCAAAATGCGGCACCCAACCATGACCACTTGACCATCGCGGCTTGTCCGGCGATTATTGGGGGCAGAATCGGCGGGCCATACGTGACAAACGTGTCCGCAGGTGTGTGCCTGCAATATGACATCATCAATCTCGTCGGTTCATGTTCGGTCTTTGGCACTGGAGGCACTTACCGATGGCGATAAGCAAACAAAGTCGCAGCGCTCTCCCTGTAGGTACTATTTTCCTTGCTTTCCTTTTTGTGATCGCAACCGCGTTTGCAATAGTTTTTTACTTGCAAGTCGGTAAGTTGCAAAAACAGGCATCCGCTGCGAAGAGCAAGTTGGCACTGTACGTTTCACCCATGGCAGAGTCGAATCCTCAACTCAGCCCGCTCATATCGGCCGCGTCGCCCAACAAAACCGTCGTACAGCAACTTCTCAAACAAATTGCCGAGCTTAAGCAGGCCATCGCTGGCACCAGCGCTCCGGTATCTCAAATTGTCGGCGTCGGTGGCATGGCCAACGGTGCCCTTAGTGCCGTGGGCGTGCAATCGGGGACATCCCTGATTACGGCCGTTAAAAAGCTTGGCGTTCGTCTGGCCGCAGCCAATAAAAGTGCCGACGAGTATCACGCCCTCTACCGAAACTATCGGCGCCGCTTTCATGCCGTTGAAGCCTCGTTCAACGCCAATCTCTCGGCGATGAAACGTAAGCTGGCCGCCGCCGAAACGCGTATCGTCGCGCTCACCACGCAACGCAACAGTCTTGCGGCAGAAGTGGCGGCGCAGGCTTCCCAGTTTCAAAATAAAATTTCAACCCAGCAGACCAAATACGTATCCGGACTGCGCGATGAGGCGGTGCAGACCCAGCAGTACAAACAGGAAATTGCCGCAAAAAATATGACCATTGCCCAGTTGCGGCAAACCATCGCCGGCTCGCGGCCACCCAGCCAGGGCGCTGGTGCCATTGCAGCCCAGGCCGCAGGTAAGGTATTAAAAGTTTCATCCAATGGAGACTTGGTTTACATTGATCTTGGCAAAACGGATCACATCTCCGTGGGTATGAGTTTTGCCGTTTACAGCCCGGAGAAGGGCGTAGGCAGCGGCACTCACGCCGGTGGCAAGGGGTCAATTCTGGTCACCAAGGTCGGACGCTACGCCTCCGTGGCCCGCATTACCCACGTCGCCCGTAATCAGGCCGTCTACCCGGGTGATATCATCGCCAACCCCGTCTACTCACGCGATCGCAATCGGCACTATACCTTTGTGGTTTATGGCAATTTCGACGTCAACGGCAACGGCATTCCAACCGCCGCCGGTCGCGCACAGATCATCCGTATGATCAAGGCCTGGGGTGGCAAGGTTGTCAATCACCTCACCAGTCAGACCGATTTTGTCGTGCTCGGTTCGCCGCCATCCACCACGGTTGCACCGGCCACCCCGTCGCGCGATACGACGGCACTGGCCAGCATGCAGAAAGAATCGCTGACCCGGTACAACAGGCTTCAGACTACGGCGCAGTCGCTGTCGATTCCCGTTCTCGATGCCAACCGGTTTCTTGCGATGGTCGGCTACTATGTCCATCCGCTGCAGCCGGGTGACTGATCGCAGCGTTTTGCCCATTGACCAGGCACCGCTAATAACTCAAGATCCGCTGCCCGTCAGTGGATCTTTTTTTTATTCCAAAACTCGTAGCAAAGTGCAGATTTATGAATGTCATCGACACCGTCTTTACCCCCGGCCGCACCATTTTGTGTCCTTTTCTCACCGCCGGGTTTCCATCGCTTGATCTCCTTACCCCCATGTTGCTTGCCATTCAGAATGCCGGTGCCGGATGTATTGAATTGGGCATCCCGTTTTCCGATCCGATCGCCGATGGGCCGGTCATCCAGGATAGCTATTACCGCGCACTATCCAGCGGCGTCACGGTACCCGCCATCCTTGATGCGGTACGCCGAAGTCGCAAAGCGGGTGTAAAAGTCCCCCTGATGGCGATGGCCAGCTTTAGTATTATTTTTAAAATTGGCACGCAGCAATTCGCACAAAACTTCGCCGACGCCGGTTTCACCGGCATGGTGCTGCCGGACGTACCCATCGAAGAGGCTCCCGCGATTGTTACCGAACTTTCCAGGGCCGGGCTGTCCGCCTGCCTGCTGGTAGCCCCCACAACGCCCGCCGAACGCCAAAATGAAATCCTTCGCTGGTGCACCGGGTTTGTCTATTACCTTTCGGTCAGTGGCATTACCGGGGAGCGCACCACCTTACCACCCGGGCTGGAAGAAAAAATCGTCAACATCAAAAAAATGTCCCAACGCCCCGTCTGTGTTGGTTTTGGTATTTCTTCGCCCCAGCACGTCCGCGCCCTGGCCGGCAAGGCCGACGGTGTAATCGTCGGCAGCGCTTTGGTGCGCCGTATCAGCGCTGCTATGGAAAATGGAACCGACCCGGTTAAAGCCGCCGGCCAGTTTGTCGCCGAACTGGGCACAGGCCTTAATACCCCCTGAAATCACCATCCCGTTTTTTTTGCATAGCCTCTACCGACATCGCCCAGCCGCAAACCCTGAACCGCAAACCGTCAACCGTGAACCGTGAACCGTGAACCCATCCCATCCCCAATGGCCCACCATTCATACCCAGATTTATCGCCCAGCCCATAAAACGGTATAATCCGGGAGTCATGCAAATACGGCTTTCTAACCGCCGGGCTGGTAGAGGTGTCTTCTGATGACGAGTAGGCCAGACTTCTCTCAATCTCCGAACTTTGGCACTGCCGACGATGGGGCCGAGGCCCCGTGGGTCGAAGCGGAGCGAGGACTGGTCAGATTAGCCCAATCGGGCGATCGGGATGCGTTTATGGCACTTGTTAATCGGTATCAGAGGCAATGTGCGGCCATCGCGCTGCGGCTGTTGGATAATCCCCACGACACCTCTGATCTGCTTCAGGACTGCTTCCTGCGGGCATTTGAGCGTATCGGAGCGCTCAAGGACGGGGCCCGCTTCGGCTCCTGGCTGATGCGTATCGTGACCAATCGCGGCCTGAATTTCAGGCGGGCCAGAAATAAGCGCCGGCTCGCTTCGCTTGACGCACCGGCCACGGGTCGCGAGTCAAAAGGCGATGTGCTTAGCGACGTCATTGCCGCCGGGGCCGCGCCCGATTTTGCCGCCCATTCGCGCGAATTTCGCTTCGCCATTGACCGCGCCATGCGTAAACTGCCCCGCAAGCAGCGTGCGGCACTTGTGCTCTTTACCATCCGTGAGTTGCCGCAGAAACAGGTCGCAGAAATACTCGGTTGCAGCGTTGAGGCGGTCAAATGGTACGTGTTTACCGCCCGCCGGGATTTACGACGCGAACTGGCACCATTTTTGGAACAATAATCATGGGGCCTCAAATATTCCCAGTTTGGGCATTACAATAGATTTGTCGTGGTGATTTAGTGGTGATTTATGACTGAAATGGAGATGGAATACCTCGTCAGCCGCTATGCGGATAATACGCTTTCCGAGCCGGAGCGCAAAAAGGCCCGCCAATTGATTAAATCCAATCCGGATTGCCGCCGCTGGCTCGCCGAGCATCGACAACTGCGGGAGGTGCTTGATGACTGGTCCAACCGTCTGCCGATGCTCGACTGGAACGCCTTTGACGCCGCCTTGGCGCAGCGCATCGACAAAAAAATCAAAGCCGGAGAAAACCATATTCTGCATGTGAGACAATGGCTCGGTGCAGTTGCGGTTGCAGGTTTGATAGCCCTCCTGGGGGCTACCATCTGGCTGACGCACCCCCCGGCCCGCAAGGATATTCCGTCTTACGCGCAGCCCCCACGCGGCGTCGCAACAGGCCCTAAGTTCGCCACCAGGTCTGCCGCGACCGCAGCCTTAAAGCAGCCGCACATCGGTAAACCTGCGGCTGTTATTAAATCCGTCAACCAGGTATCCAGTCACCCGTCCCCAAAACCGTCCCGCGCTCTGGCCTCTAAAGTGCGCCAAGCATCCCTCCCGCCCCTTGATCGCGGGTATGGGGTTGCGCCCCCGACCGGGGCATCCCGTCACCTGACGGGTGTGGCCGATGCCCCAGATGATTCTCTCAAGTCCGCCGCATCGCCCCGCTGATGGCTTGAACAGACCCCTGAACCCGCAATTTTGGCAACCAATGCGAAGTTCCATTCACGGCGTGCGGTCCGCAAGCGGCGTTAAATACGCCAAGTATTCAATATTCCCTTTTTGCCCCGCAATCGGGCTTTTAATTACACCACGGCAATTGACGCCCAATGACGGCATGGCTTCGGTCACCTGCTGGCAAATGCTCTCCGCCTGCTGCGGGGTCAGCACCCCTTTCTGCCGTCGGGCAACATCTGATTCATAATGCGGTTTAATAAGCGTGATGATGGCGGCATCGGGTTCGCTTTGCAGCCATTTAAGTGCCGCCGGCACTATCAGCGCCTGGCGTGTCCATCCGGCGTCAATCGATACATACCTCACCAACGACGGTGGGGATACATAAAGGGCGTTGGTCCGCTCCATCACCACCACCCGCAGGTCTTTACGCAGCGTCCACGCCAGAACACCGTACGCCGTGTCGATCGCAAATACCTTTTCCACACCGTGTGCCAGCCAGCAATCGGTAAAGCCGCCGACATTGCAGCCGAAATCCGCGGCAGTTTTTCCGGATGGGTCGATATTAAACGCCTGCAGGGCGGCGCGTAATTTCGCACCCCCGCGCGATACAAATCGCCCCCCATCCCACTCGGGATCAGGTGGGTGGGGAGGGTTCAAATTTTCTCCGGATGCAACCATATTGATGAAGCAGGAGCCAGTCCAGGTAACAGCAAGGCTGCGATGTACCGGAAATGCCCCAGATGCAAAGCGTTCGGCCGACGGCGACTCCGGCAAAGATGCGTCCCACAACGCCGCAAGGGGAGTGTTTCCGGCACACCCTCCGGGCGGAGAGCCTTTCGCCCAGCCTCTGCGGCGCGGCTTCCTCGGCATATAACCTTAGGCCCGATACGCCCTCGTCGCCGCTTCTTGGTTACCGCCAAAACCCCTGCCGCCGCAGTCCCTGTTATGACTTGAACAAGCTCCCGGGCAATGGGCAGAAATACCCACCGCCGACGCATGTCGTTGGTCAGCTTGCGGCACTGGCTTTAGCCAGCGCGTTGACCTTTTTCATCAGGCGGCTCTTTTTGCGGGCCGCGGTCTTCTTATGGATTGTTCCTTTGCCGCTGATTCGATCCAGCGTGCGGACAACGTCGGGCAAACTCTTCTGGGCGGCCTGCAAATCCTTTTTACTGATGGCGGCATCCAGTTCCTTAACCTTTACGCGAACCATGCGCTTGCGGTCGCGATTACGAAGCCGTCGCTTGGCGGACTGCCGGATGCGTTTATTTGCCGAAAGTGAGTGGGCCAAACCAAATCTCCTGCCTGCTTAACCGGTTAGTTATAATCTTTCCATGGCGGGGCAAATCGGCATCAAACGCCATAACTTGCCCGGCACATCCAATCACCCGCCCTCGCGGATGAACACATTATAATGCCCGAAAAATACACTTTCGGCAAGCATTCTAAAATCACCCCCCGGCCACCGATGCCACCTGCCTGCAACATACAAAAAAGGCCGCCGCCGTTGGCATCCCGCCGCCCTGTGGCTTGTCCCCCATACCGGCCGGATAACCTCACGGCAACGGAGTCTTGGCCCGTTGATCGTGATGCGCCCCGTTTAGCGCGCCGCGCTCAAATGGTGGCACCAAAGCGATACCATTTCTATCGGTTCCATTTTTGCCGCCGCTGCTCGCAGCCGCATGCCTTCGCGCGCAATAACCTCCCGCGCGAAACCCAGCGCATCATGACTGCGATCGGCCCGGCGCACAGGTGTACCCAGTCGCCCCAGCCGCGCGGCCATCCACGGTAATCGCTGCACACCCGGCAGGTTCCGAAACTCGGGCGTCCACCATGCAGCCCTTTTTGGCAGCATCCACCGCCGGGCACACCGCAATCTCGCCAATAAAGACATTTTCGTTCCATCAGCTTATCTCGATGCTGGCGTGCGTGTCGCACCCACTGGTGCGTTGGTATGTGCCGGTAAAGGAACTGCCCGCCTGTTGTCCCACCCACACCACTTCTCCATTGCCGCTGTTATTTTGGCAAACGATCTGCAACGTAAAAACGCCAGTGGTGGCGTCGTAGGTAATCTGCGAAGGTCCCGGTGGGTCAAGTTGCCACATCCGCGTACCGCTCATTTGGCAGTCGTAACAGTTCTGGCCATTGATGATGTGGCCATCAAAGCAATTGTAGTTGGAATAACTGCACGGACTGGCATTAACCAACCAGAAAATTCCCGGCCACACGCAATCGGAAGCTACGGCCGGTGCGCCATCGGGGCAGGCGGCAAAAAAGCCGTCGTAATAACCCGTAATTGCTACGCTGCTCGGCGCGTTGGTGCACGGGTCCGTGGACGGCGCACTGCCGCAGCAGCACGGGGCGTTGGCACCCGCAAGCACGACTTGGCCGCCGGTGGAAAGTCGCCGTCGGCCATCGGACCCCGTCTGGCATAAAGGGCCGGCGTTGGACATGGTACCGTCTCCTAACTGCAAGGGGTGGTGGCGGGAATTTCGCCGGCATCCCATAAGCGCCAGCTTCCGCTGGCATCGACAAAAGCCAGCCCATACGCGGGGCTGGACGACGGTGGGATGCTTGATCCCGCTGGCCGGGGCCGCGTCAGAGGCGTTTGGCTTGCAAAAGTCAGGCTGCCATCCAGCGACGAAATGGTATAAGTCCAAGTTGCCGGCGTGGTTTGCGTTCCGTCGCTGCCGCCGTCTTTTATTACTTGCA
Organism: Planctomycetota bacterium; assembly: GCA_021818445.1. Lineage (GTDB taxonomy): Bacteria > Planctomycetota > Phycisphaerae > WQYP01 > WQYP01 > JAJZGD01. The sequence continues at coordinate 12,126 of JAKAEB010000004.1, read as the reverse complement.
CGGGCTGCATGACCGGCCCGGCATTTTGCACCAGTACGATGGCACGTGCGGGGGTTTCTGACGTCATGCCCGCAAATATTCCGTATAGCACAGCCCCCAACAACAATTGATGACCGGTGCCTGCCTCCGTCAAATTCACCAGTAGTGCATTATTATTTCCACTGTCGGAAAGCCCCTCCGGCAGCGAGACATTTTCACTGGCTGTCGCGGAGGAATCGCCCGACAGCAAATGGGCGGCATATTTGCCAGCCCCTGCCTCAAACGCCGTGATGCGCGCCATGAGCACTCGCCATCCCCGGTTGTCGCGTTGGGGTGAAGCGACTGTGCCGATGCGGTCAAACGCCGCGACCTGCAGATCGCCGCCACCGATCAGTGGCCCGGCCGATGGTGTCAGTTGACCGCCGGAATGCGGAAGTACCTTGGCCATATGCGCCCATTGCACCGGACGGATGGCCAGCGGCCCCTGTGCTCCGGACGGTGTCCCCACGCCATGGAATGCCGACGGTTGCAGTGCAGGCGCGGGGTTTGGCTTTGATGCCGAATGTGAATGGTGCTGTGTCACTTCAACCCTCTGTTCAGGTGATAAATGGAAACGCGGTGGAAAAATCCACAGCCGGGTAAAGTGCAAAGCGCCCCCAGCCATTGCCGGAGGTGACCGATCCATCCGTCACAATGGATGCCGCAATATCGGGGGGTATCGTCTGGTCCACATTGCGGAATACCACGTATTGATCCCACGAGTTGGCGTTGTACGCAAAGCGGTAGATGTTCCGGTACCAGACGCCATCGACGGTAGACCCCTCGATGGGCAGGCATAGCCACGTGCGCGGCGGAAAACCCCGCCATGTGGCTGCATTGACCGAACCGGCATAAGCCAGCGTGCTGGATTCCGGATCCAGCGTCTGCAAAAAATGAAAACTTAATGTCGCCCGAAGTTGCAGCGGCATCAGGTCGGCAACCTGCGTTTGGGCTGCGCCCCCGGCGGGCGTGTATGTGACGACCGCAAGTGTGTTGTTCACATCGTAATGATGGCGGGTTTGTTCCAGGTTGCCGGAGAAACTTTTCAGATACGCCGCGGGCAGCAGTTCCCATTCATAACGACACAGAGCGTCAAAACAGTCGGCCCCGTTGCAGATGGTCTGCACCTCGCGTACCACGGCGTCCGGGCGATCGGGGTGCGGCGTGCCTATGGCGGGTATGGTAAAGCCGGTAACGGAATCCGTAGCAGCCGCCGCCATGATGGGGCGCAGCGTGGGCGAATACTCGGAAAGACCGGTGATTTGAAATTTGCGCGTAATGCTGTACCCGGTCGGTGTCCAGACCAGTGGATTGGCCAGCAGCAAATCTTCTTTTACACTGATAGGCATATCGCGGCTATAGCGCCACCGCCGCCAATAATGCCGCCGCCGCCAATAATGCCGCCGCCGCCAACCGTGACCCCGCAACCCGCCACCGCCAACCGTGACCCCGCAACCCGCCACCGCCAACCGTGAACCGGCAACCCACCACCGCATTGCCCCATGTTTAGCGCCATCGCCGGGCGATGGGCGCTTGCCACGCCGTGGTTGCGGGCATCACCGCGTAAAAATATCGGACGCTGCAGCGCGGCCGCCGATTTTACATTCCCCATGTCCACCCGTATCTACCCTATGGACAATGGCAGGTAGGCGATGGACATCGGTTCAACGCCGGGAAGCCTGCTATCGCAGCGGCGGAGATGTCAAATGCCCACGTTTCAGTATGAAGCACTTAATGGTTCAGGCCAGCAGGTAAAGTCAGAAATTGACGCTGGCACCTCGGATGAAGCCATCAGCAAGGTGCGCTCACAAGGTTATTTCGTCACCAAAATCCGCGAAAAGGCGGCAAAAAAGGCGGCCAAAAGTTCACCCGGCGACCCAACCAGCACGGCCGCCCCGGTCGCTGCCACCCCCACACGCCGCAAGAAAAAGAAAAAAGGTCTCAACGAACTTTCTTTCAGCGTTGGCAAGGTGTCGCAAAAAATTCTGGTGCAGTTTACCCGTCAGCTTTCCACCCTGCAGGATGCTGGCCTGCCCATTTTGCGATCCATCAAAATTTTGCACCAGCAGCAAAAGCCCGGCATGATGCGCGACTCTCTTGATGACGTGGCCAATGACGTGGAGGGCGGTACCACGCTTTCAGAATCCTTTTCCCGCCATCCCCGCGTGTTTGACAAATTGTATGTAAACATGGTGCAGGCGGGCGAAACCGGCGGCGTGCTGGATGTGATCCTGCAACGCCTGGCCGAATTTATGGAAAAATCGCAAAAGCTCAAACGCCGCCTCAAGGGTGCCATGATCTACCCGTGCGTGGTTATCAGCTTTGCCATTTTGATGGTCACCGGCATCATGATCATCGTCATTCCTAAATTCAAAAAGCTCTTTGCGCAGTTCAAAACCGGACTGCCCGAAATTACCCAAATTCTCATTAACGTGTCCTATTGGATGGCCCACGAATATGGCTGGGCGTGGGTGCTTGGAACGCCCTTCGGCATCTACTTCTTCCTTAAGCTGGTGGGCAAAACCAAACCCGGGCGCTATGTGCTGGATGTGGTGAAACTTAAAATTCCCGTCATGGGCAAAATTATTCAAAAAAGCACCATCGCCCGCTTTACCCGCACCCTTGGCACGCTGCTTTCCGCCGGTGTGCCCATTTTGGAGGCCATCAACATTACCCGCGATACCTGCGGCAACATGGTGTATGAAAAAGCCCTGCAAAAAGTACACGATGCCATCCGCGAGGGTGAAGGTTTTGCCACCCCCCTGCGCAATGCCCGCGTGTGCGATTCCATCGTGGTCAATATGATTGACGTGGGTGAAGAAACCGGCGACATGGACAAAATGCTTATGAAAATCGCCGACAACTACGACGAGGAAGTCGACGTCATGGTCGCTTCCATGGTCAGCATTTTGGAACCCATCATGATCGTCGTACTGGGTACCATCGTCGGCTTTATTGTTATTGCCGTGTTTTATCCGTACATCAAACTGCTCTCGACCATGAGCGGTGGCGGCTAACAGAGCGCAAATGCCGACGGAAAAATTCGGCGGATGTCTGAATGCATACGGTAAAGGGAAACGCATTGGCGGCTGAAATAGAGGTTATTCATATGGCGGCACCCAACAACCATCTGAAAGTCCCAACCCTGCGGAAGCGTGCTTCCGGCGGCTTTACCTTAATTGAACTGCTGGTGGTCATTTCCATTATCGCCATCTTAATCGCCATCCTGCTGCCGGCCCTTTCCGCCTTTGAAGCCCAGGGTTACGCCGCCGCCACCCGCGAGGAAATGACCTCCCTTTCCGCCGCCATCGACAGCTATTATGAAACTTTTGACGCCTACCCCGGACCATTTTCCGAGGCCGATATCTCGAACCAGGTGGTGATTGATTCCGGCTCTGGCAAGCCGCTTACCGGCACGCAAAATATGCTCATCGGTCTGATGGGCACTCTGTATACCTCGCAGCCTGCCAATACAACGACTACGCCGGTTGACAGCATCACCGGCTCCACCACGGGCGTCGGAACAGTTTACGTTAGCCTGACCCTCGGATCGGGCCCCATTGATTACGCCAATGGCGGGGCGCAAAAGGCCTCCTTCTTTTCTCCGCCGCAGGGCACTCTGCTCACCGAGCCGATTACCCCGTCGGGTACCACTGCAACCTCCCTGCCCACGCTTTTTGATAAATTTTCCAACGGCTTACCGATTTTGTATTACCGCCGCAATGCGGGCGAACCAGGCAGCACCGGCCAGCCGGTGGGCTGGAGTGAAAATAACCCCTTGGTAGGCAACGGCTGCGCCTTTTACATGGCGTGCAATCAGGCCTACACAACACCGCCAGCCGGTTCCAACACGCAGTACAACATTGAATGCAGCAATCTCACCAGTGTGTCCCAAGCCAATGCGACGTTCAATTCCACCACCAACGCGGGGGGGGCTGGTTCCGCCACCGCCACCAATGGCTACATCTGGGCCATGGCCAGCGATGTCGTCAACCAAAAGCTTATGCCTCCGACCGCAGCGACCGGGGCTAACAGTGTTAGTTACTGGAACTACACCGGCAACCCGGTTTTGGGCGATTACGTCCTCATCAGTGCCGGGCCTGATCGCCTTTATGGCAGCAATATATCCAACAGCACGGGTGCCTCGGATGATATTGTGATAGCAGGTGGCCAATGACGACCACATCACCATTTGCGGCAATCCGCCAACCCCGCAGGGGCTTTACGCTCATTGAATTGCTGGTGGTCATTGCCATCATCGCGCTCCTGGTGGCCATCCTTCTGCCTGCCGTGCTGCTGGCCCAGAAAAATGCGTATATCTCATCCACACAAAGCACCATGTCTTCCATCGGCATTGCGCTGCAGGAATACCATACCGATTTTAATATGTATCCACCTTCGTCGCTGGTTCGCAACAGCGAGCTATACAACAAAGGCGGTTTTGCCATCCCGGAGCACGCCGCCTACGACTACCTCGCTGAAGCCCTGCTAGGCTTTGAACCGAGCGGAAATGGTGGCGACGGGGCGGGTGCCGCCTATTCTGGCACCCCGGTCGGCATCAGTGCGTATAAAGGGTTTTCCATGGCTGGGTCGCCGAGGGTGTATGGGCCGTACATGTCGCTCGGGGCAAGTTCCATCACGCCCGACGCGGGCGGTACGCCGGCCGGCAGCGTCTATTATTGTGCCGATTCGTTCCCCCCCCAATCCGGTGCGCCGCTGCCCATTCTGTATTTCACACCCGATATGTCACCGGCCCCGGCAGGAACGCAGATTGTCAACTACGCCAGCCCCACCACGGCCAATGATATTTTTAATACAGCCGATGACAGTGCCGCGCCGGGTGGCGGGGCCTTCAGCCCATCGGCACCTACGGGCGGGTCCACTGGCACCAACAATGTCAATGGCCCGGCCTTTTTGGCCCTGCTGGGGGCCACCAATGGCTCGGCCAACGTGACAGTGGGCGGCCAGACGATTCTCGGCAGCAATAGTTATTTATTGGTTAGCGCCGGGCCGGACGGAGTATATTTTTCCGCCGATGATATCGTGCAAAGCGGAAAAAATTAGGCGTGCCCGCACACCGCAGGCCACAGGAAACGAGGACAGTTACCATGCAACCGGGCATCTCGCCCCAATCTGATTCTTCACCACGCCGGCCGCTGACCGGCCCGCGCGGCTTTACGCTGGCGGAACTGCTGGTGGTGATCGCCATCATCGTTATCGCATCGCTGATATCCATCCCATCACTGGTGTATTTATTTAAAAATACCGCCACCTCGCAGGCTGTGGTGCAGATGCAGGCGGCATTGGCCCAGGCCCGCGCCCTGGCCATCACCACCCATGCCCCCGCCGCCGCCGTTTTTTATGAAGACCCCGGCTACACCGGAGAATCGGCCGTGTTTTATGCCACCGCCGCACCCGGGCAGGGTGATCCGAGCAGTTACATCAGCGCCACCAATCCGTTTCTTTTTATTGCCGATCCGGCCGTCCAGCCGCAGTTTTTCCCCAAAGGCATTTATGTGGCCGGTTATGTGGGGCCATTTGCTGAAAATCTTGGCCCGGCGGCCAACGGCGGCACAGGCAACGGCGGGGGCAGCGGGCAGATGAATGGCTCAAATGGCCCTACCGGTTACCAATTTCCGGACCCAAAAAAGCTCGGTCAATTGACGCTTGGCAGCCCAGGCGCCATTAACGACGCCAATGCCGCTGATCCACTCCGGGCCGTGGTGTTCATGCCCAATGGTCGCTCGGTCATATGCCCCAGCTTCCGGATGGAAAATGTCCCCCAGGACAGCCCATCTTATAGCCCGCCCGCCGGGGCCATTTACTACGGCATAGGGCCAAGTTGCATTGGGCTGTCTGTTTATGATGCGCCGCAATTAACTTCCGCTCAGCTTGCCTCGCAGGCGGCATTGGGCACCTACCTGGTGCCAACGGGCGCGTCACCATTCGCCACCAATGTCCCGTTGTACGTGGTCAACACCTACACGGGTGAACTGGCCGGGGGTGTACAATGAATAAACTAATAAATTCCATGCGGCGCGGCTTTTCGCTTATTGAAATTCTTTTTGCGATTTTTATCCTCGGCATCGGCCTGCTGATGATCGCCGCCGTATTTCCCATCGCCATCAAATGGACCAATCAGGATGTGCACAGCACCATCGGCCTGGTAATCAGCCGCAGCGCGGTGGCGCAAATTAAGGCTAGCACCACGGTGAACGGTATAAGCGTTTTCGCCACCGGCATCTACCCCAATGGGGGAACCACACCCCTTTCCACACGGTACGGCGCGGTGGCAGCCACCTACCCCCAGCCCTACATGTACGGCACGCCGAACCCAACGCCGTCACGCGGCTTGCTGGTACCGACGGCTGCCAACAGCCCACCGTTTTATTCCACGCGCGACCTTCAGTCCCGCTACTGGTGGCAGGCGGTACTGGTGCCCGATCCTGGCGATGGTGCTTCCGGCGTAACACCAACGCCGCTTGCCTCGCAGGCTGGCGCCGGTACACAGACATATGACCTGTTTATATTCGTATATTCCAAGGGCAACATCTCCAACCTCTACCCCACAGTTGGCCCCTATCCCGCCCCAGCGGAAGCGCCCCAGTTTGAGGCCAATGGACCCGACACCATGCCCATTGGGGCCATGGCACTTGACCTCAAGCCCATTCCTGATATCACCCCCCCCGCAGCCTACGCCGGGAGTGTGGTTCGCCGCGAAATTATCAACCTTCCGGGCCAAGCCAACCCAACCGTCGGGTATTCAGGCACCACCGCCAGTTACAGCAGCGTTGGGAACAATGACGTCCTGCTTTTTGCCCCTCCGGCGGTTAACCAGCAGACCAGTCCACTGGTATATATCTATGCGACGACGGTGACCTTCTGATGATGATGAAAAAGTCACAATTCGATATCCCCTCCATCCGGCCGGCCGCCGGGCAAAGGGCCTTTGCGCCCGCCGCCGCACGGCGCGCCTTTACCCTTATTGAGATGCTGGTCGCACTGGTCATTCTTGTCATCATGATGGGGGCGATTGGTGAGGTGTTTCATCTCGCCGGCCACAGTGTCCGCTTTGGCCAGGCGACGTTAAGCACCATGGCGCAAGTACGCGTGATTGAACATCAAATTGCCACCGACATCCATGAAATGGATACCAATGGCTATCTGGTCATTCGCCAGCGGCAGTACGCCCCCAATTGGGATGGCAGTTCCGTGCAGTACAATCCGGGTGATGAGGTGTATAACACCAATGGCTATTACATCTGCACCTCACCGAACGTATCCAACGCTGCTAACCCGCCGGCCACGCTGGCCCAGAATAACGTTGACTGGCAACCCTTGAATAAAACGGGGATCCCGCTTTGGCGGACGGATCAGGTGTCGTTCATGGCCAACGGCAATTTTCATGGCCATTCAGGCAACAGCAATGGCGGAATTAGTAACCAACTGACATCCAACAGCGCAATGATCTGGCTGGGCCAGATGGCCGTGTCGTATGGTAGCGGTTCTATCAACCCCGCGCCTTCTCCCACCGCGCAAAACGCCGGTTGGCCGGCCTATTTTCCTGAAGGAAGTTCCAGCGGCGGCACCTACGTCCAGCCCGGCACGCCACCCACCGGCCTCACAGCCGGATCGCTAACCCTTGGCCGCGTGGTGATGCTTATGGTGCCCAATAATGTTAATGTAAATGGCGTGCCAACCACTGCGAACCTGATCACGGGCATAGGGCCCAACGCCACCGGCAGCGTTTCGTATGGTGCCGGTGCAACCTCAGCCTACGCCACCTCCTGCCGCTTGGATGCCATCGAATTAACTGCCGCCCAGGCCATTGCCTATGCCACCTCCCAAGCGGCGATGAATTCACTCAACAACGTGGCTGATAATTTCTGCTTTCGCTATTCTACGGTACGGTCGCCCGGCTCTGCCAGCGTGGCGGGGCCCATTGCCGGTGCGTTCCGTATGCAGCCCATCCTTATGCCGGGCGTATGCAGTTTTGCCGTGGATGTGGGTTCAACTTCGCCCAGTGCGTATACCACATCCACCGGCACCAACACAACGCTGCAAAGCCTCTATTGGTTTGGTCCGGATGCTACCCCGCCAGGCTCCAACGGCAATAACGGGCCAGTAATTGCCAGTGATGCCGGCCACAGCGATAACGCGGTGTTTGTTTTCACGCCCGCCAATAAATCGCAGTGGCCCGTCGCCCTGCGGTTTACCTACATGGTTACCGACCCGGCCGATCAGCTCAACGGCCCGCTGACGATTACACAGATTGTTCACTTGCCGCAGTAGTCGGCGGCAGGAGGTTTTTATGCTGACATATGCCCAATTAAAACAAGCCCGCCGCCCAGGCATGATCCTGCTGCTGGTGGTGGCGGTACTGGTACTGCTGGCCCTCATGGGGACAGTGTTTATCCTTTCTGCCAGCACCGATAAGCAGGTATCCTACGCCTCCAACGATCAGGCCAATCTCAATTATGCCTCGCAGGGCGCTCTATCCATCGTACGGGCGGATATCCTTAATACCACGCTTGGCCCCGGCAACACCCCGCTGACACTCGGCAGCCAAACCCCCGCCCGCGTGTGGACCGGCCCGGATATCGGCTACGCCCCCAACGGTATGATTGCGACCCCCATGGAGGATGCCAACTCTGGTGGTGGTGCACCCAGCAGTGGCCAACCAGAGATCGCTTCCCAACCATGGTTGTGCGGTCTGATGCCTTACGAGCCAAACACCATATACCAACTCGGTACGACCACCGTACCGGCTGTAGGCCCGGGTTCGACGGTCCCAGATGTGCAAGTCTACGGCGGCACCGGCACCCCCGCCACGCGGCCGGTCGGGGCTTACGAACCGCTTATTTCGGTCCTTACCCCGGCTTTGTATGACCCCGCCGACGGGGCCTACGACATAAGCTACTATGGGATGAACCTCAACCAAAGCCAAACCGCCGGCGCGGGCGGCGTAGTCGCCGTACCCAATGCCTCGGTGGTCATGCCGGCCTATACCTATAACCCGGCGGCCGCAACCAGCAACGCCAATCCACTTGTGTCATTCGGCACACGTGATGCCATGTGGAATATGCTGCCTTACTCTTCTCCCAATGGCACCCATTACCGCTTTGCCGTGCGCATCATGGATACATCCGCCCTGATGAACGTGAACACGGGCTGGATAGCGGCTGACACCAACTCGCCAACGCCATCCTCCAGTAATGGCGTGTACGCCGACACGGGCGCAGCGATGGCCAGCTACCCAATTTATGCTTTGCCGGGCACGTATGACGGGGGAGACAACCCCGCCAACATGCAGGCGGCCGGGCAGAATCCTCCCACCCGAGCCGGAAACTACAACCCCACCAATTATGATTTGCTCAACTGGCAGCAGGAATTGGCCTACTACGAAAATCAGGGGGCACCCAACGCCAACAATGAATATCTGAATCTCTACGGCCCGGGTACCGAACTGCAATGGCTGGCCTACGGCGGGGCGGGAGGCCAATTTGGCCTGCGCTCGCCCAATCGCCTTGGTTCGCAAATCCCCTCTACATCATTTGGGGTCGTCAGCACGCCAGAATCGTATGAAGGCACGGGCTACCAAGCCTTTTACACCACCTATTCCTGGAGCCGTCAATACGCGTCGGCCCAGGCAACCAACGCCCCGGCATCGCTTACCACCGGCATGTCCGCCCTGTACCCGTCACGCGTGAATTTGAATGCCGGAAGTATTTCTACCAGCAATGAATACACGCTTGCCGTCCAGATCGCCAACGCCTTGGCCACCTGCGGCTACAACGCAGACCGCGCCTGCGAATATGCCGCGAACTATTTTTCCTATCGCTACGGGGTCACCGGTAGCTCAAGCGAGCCAGCCGTGCTTACCAGCGGTAGCCTGACCTCGGTCATCGGTGCCTCATCTGCGGGGACGGGCACCCTACCCGCCGGTGCCGGTACCTATTTTATTGGTAACACAGCACAGCCGTTTATTAACGAGATGGAAATCACGCTGCAATACAGCGGCAGCAACACGCCTGCGGTTAAGGGCTACGGCATCGAGCTGAAAAACCCATTCCCCAGCACGAGCGGCATTTCGCTTACCGGATGGCAATTGATAGTGCTGAATTCATCAGGTACCGCTGCGGTTACCATTCCCCTCACCAATCAGACCATCGTCGGCTACGGTACCGCAAGCCATTTCCTCGTGGCTTACAACGGCTCAACGCCGGCGATTAACGGCACCAAGGTTGCCGGTCCATCCGCCAGCAGCTTTCCAACCTCCGGTGAAATCATTCTTACTCGCCCGTGTACCGGCGCTCCGGCCGACGGTGCTGTGGCAGCCGGATTTGCCGCGGTGGATGCCATGCCATTCACAGTTGGCCCGCCGGGCGGAGCAAACCCAACGGGGACATACTACGTAGACGCCTCGCGTGCCGCAGGCGAATGGGGATGCGATTCCAGCCAGAGCGCGTCGATCACCCTTAGGCCGCAGCAAAGCTCTGCAGGCGTGAGTCTCGGCTCGGCCAACACACCCGGCACCGGGATTGCTGCCGCCGCCTCCGGTGCCCCCGGCCTGCCCTTGTACGACCGCTTCGCCGACGGCGACCCGGTCGGGAGCTTTGCCCCAACGGCTGCAAACAATTACCAGATTCTCAACTGGGCCGATGCCAATTGCATTGCCCGGGAATGCAGCATTGAATCCCCGGGGGCAGCCGCGGGGACGCCGAACTATGCCCCTGTTTCCTGGCAGATCGGCAGCAACGCCGCCAAGACCATCCCAACCCTACCCGGCTACACGCCAGTTACCGACGAGGGGTATCTTTACGATATTTATTTCGATTTCCCCTTTGATCCGCGCGCAGCCCTGACCGCCGCCGATATGCCCACCTCTGGCCCCGTGGAACCGAATGTGCTAACGATGTTCTCACTCAATGCCCGCGCGGATGATCCGTCCGTCACGCCTGTCGGCGTGGCCTACGCCAACCTACTTACCCGCACGCCGGGGCGCATCAATGTGAACACCGCGGGCGAAGTGCCGCTTTTCGATGCCATCTACGACGCCGCCATCGGCACCCTTGGAACCACCAAAGGCCCGCCGATCACCGCCCAACTGGAGGCCGACACCATCGCCTACCGCGATCGGCTTGGAAGTAATAACTCCCAAGTGCCGGCCTTCGAGTCGGCACCGGGCGGTACGCCCACCGTACAGGCGACAACCACGCCCAATTACAGCACCACCGTCGGCTACAACATCAAATCCCTCGGCGATTTGCTTTACGCCTGGCTGCAAGACCAGCAATACGAAAAGGCCGTCAGTGGTGGCGCAACACCCACCAGTTTTGTGCAGCGCGATGCCCTTTGGGCCGCCTGCGCCAATAACTTCTGCGTCCACAGCGATACCTTCGCCGTCTACGGCCTTGTCCAGGCAATCCGTCTGAATCCCAATTATGTTTCCAGTGGCGGCACCATTAATAATACTGATTGGTACAACGCTAACCAATCAATTTATGGCAATAATGGTACGATTCAGGGTATGCTTTCCACACAATCCAGCATCACCACATCGTCGGGGACGACGGCCATCCCGGAATTTATTCTGGAAGGCCAGCGGCGGTTTGTCGCCATTGTGGATAGTTCATACAGCACACCGGCTGGGACGACTGGTACGCCGCCGGCCCCCAAAATCGTGGCCATTAAATATTTACCGCAATGATGCCGCATTTTCTGCCGCGCGCCGGCGCATTTTTCATCCGCGTACCCCATGTTTAGCGCCATCGTCGCCAATAATGCCGCCGTCAACCGTGAACCCGCAACCCGCCACCGCCGTCCCATTTAGCCGCGTGCATTGTGCACGCGCGTTGGGCGTGGACGTGCCCGCCTGCGGAACCGATATCCCGCCGCGACGTCGCATTCGCCTGCATTTCTCCCCGTTTGCATTGTGCACGCGCGTCTCCCGCGGCGCGGCCGCACTCCGTGGCGCGCACGTTGATGAACGTTACACCCGCATGCCATGTTTAGCCCAACTTTCGCAGTTCGTCGCATTTCTGGCGAAAATAACTATTAAATATGGCGTTGGTGTTGCGCCAAGGGCATTTTTGTGCACAAAACCGC
>JAKAEB010000056.1 GCA_021818445.1 Planctomycetota bacterium | reverse complement strand
GTAGCAGATACAACGCCGATGCCGAAACGCAGAATTATTATGTGCGGAACCGGTATTATTTGCCGACGCTTGGCCGCTGGCTTACCCGCGACCCGATCGGTTACCAAGGCGGAATCAATCTTTACGAGTACGTCCGAAGCAGCCCGGTGGGGAATGTGGATGGGGAGGGGCTGCGCCGGATCAGCTTCGCATTCGATGCGTTTATAAATGGCAATCGGCGGGGCCATTGGCTTCACCAGCCGGGAACCGGCATCCCCGCGTTGAAATATATCGGTGACCCAAATCGGCAGGTCATGACCGATTGGCGTGGCTTCGGCCAATTCAACGCACGGGGCGGGCCCGGCGGCGATGGGAACGCCCGGCTTTATAGCTACGGCTGGATCGACAGCTGCGATATCGGGCACCTGAGGGCGGGTGATTATTCTGCCCGGAGTGGCGACGGGCTCTCTGAGAGTAGGCTTGCGAGCAATCATCGGTCGGTCGAGACCGGCCGCGCCCAACCACGCTCGTACTTCAGCCATCTCAACTGGTCCCACTGGAATCTAACAGGAATGATGCCGGGCCCGACTTGGGATTCCGTCCCCTACAAAGTGATGGACGTGTCTGCCTCCGAGTCCCGCGTGCTTTTCAGCGTCTACGCGAGCTTTCCCCTCTCCCCCATTGCGCCCTCAATCGAGTATAAAATCGCCTTTGACTTTAAGCGGGCCAACCCGACATCCGTGAACGTCACGCTTTCGGGCGAGCGGACACCGTTTCCGGATTTCGAGGGCTATATCAACGGGCAACTGGTTTACCACGCCGAATCCCCCTCACAGGGGCCGGGTTTCGGGAACTTGGGTGCCCTGTCGAGCTGGGTCAATATCCCGCCAACGGGCTTGGGGGTACAGGGATGACCGCTGCGAGTGGCCCGGTACCCGACGGCCCGCCGTGCGAGCGATGGATGCTGAAGTGCATATGGCGTCCCGCCGTGGCCTCTATCGTTCTCGGGGCCGCTGGGTACGCGCCGTTTACGAACTACGCGGTGTTATTCCTCTACCGGCTCGTGCCACCGCTACTTTGGCTCTGGCGCATCGGGCCTCACTGCTTCGTCGGTTGGCGCGCGCCCCTCTGCGGCCTCCTTTTTCCGGTCTATTATCCGCTGCCGACTGCGTCTGCCATCTTGGCGTTGCTGGGGATCAGGCGGATTCGAAGGTACGGCTTGCGGCTCTGCGCGATGGGCGTGGCGGACAGGTTCTTTGCGACCGCGTGGATTTTCTGCGTTGCCGCACTCCTGCTATCGGGCGTGAGGCTGGTGGAAGTGTACGTCGGAGGGCTTTGGAGCTATTTACTTTGGTAGGGCCCCTGCTTACCACATACGCGATGGCAGCGGCCAAAAACCGCGTGTTGCCGGAGTGCAGGCCAGTACAGTTGGGGTGGCCTCGTGGAGAATACGATGGGCAACGAAGTTGCAAGTTCGCCTTATTTAGCCAGCAGGCAGGCTTGGTTTTGGCCAGCGATGGCGCTGTTACTCGCCGTATTCAACGGCCTTACCGCGGCCACCACAGGCGGACTCTCAGGTTACCTCGGATTTTTAATCGCGGGCGCTGCGTGGGCAATCCGCCGCATTTCGGGCCACCACGTGCCAAACGTTCAGGGGGTCCCGTTCCCAAATCCGTTCCCGCCGGGTACGGAGGCGGCTTTTGGTATCGGCGCGGTTTTTGTCTTGTCGCTGCTGGTGCTGCTATTGGCGGCGGGCGTCTACATCCGAACCAGCAGGGCCGGGCGTCGCGCCCCGGCGGGTGCCGTTCACTTGGATTTCGCGCTGCGCCTCGCCAAGCTCGCTTACGTAGCAGCAGTGCTTTCCGTTGCTGAGGCGCTTGCGCTCTGGATGTGTGAGGCCCTGCCTCCCATTGAGGTAAAGGTCAATGGTAGTCTGGTTGCTGCCTTGGCGTTCGCGGCCGTGATCGCTGCGATCGCCGTCATGGCGCTTTTTGGACCAGGCGGCAGTGGCCAAAAATCGGAGGCGCAGGCCGGGATGCGTCCGCCACCGACCGGCGAAGAGTCGAATCCGCCAGATGATGAACGTGGCGTTTCCTGATCACAAACCGAAACGTGGACGCGAGTGGTATTCGGCGCCGGCTGCGGAAAAAACTTGGCTGCGTGGGTGGCCAGATATCCGCGTCAGAGGCTGGGCGACTCAGCTATCCGTGGGGCGCGAGGGAACCGGCCATTTTGGACAGCGGCTGGCGGAAATTACCCCCGCCCATTTGCCGCGCTCCCTTCGCCCGTGTTTATCTTCGGGGCTTTCCTTTCGGCCTTCCGCTGCTTAAGGGGATGGCGCGTAACCAATTGGCGCGAGATTCTTTTCAGCGGGCTTGCTTAAAAGCCCTATGGCGGGCGAGGGAGTCGTGGAGAATCTTCTCGCTGACGTGGAACTTGATTTGTCGCAACTCGTCGTAAACCGCCTGGAGGTTGGCGATGAGACCCTGATCAGCGGCGCGTTGCAGGACGCCCACGGTTCCGATGACGGCCACGCCCAAGGCCAGCGCTTCAGCGCGGGCTTTTTCCTCATCGAGCAGGAGCGCGTCGGCATGAATCTCCTGGGCCAGGCTGATGGCGTCGCGTTCGCCACGATGACGCAGCATGGTGGGATTCACGGTGACGTGTGGCGCGCGTACGGTAAACCACTCGGGCGGACGGGCCATCCAGTCCTGCACCATCTGGGGTGTGGCGGGCCGGGTCATTTCTTCGGCGACCGAGGTGGGGATCACCACCGATTTGAACAAAGCCGGAAGTACATCGATTTGGCCGATGCGGATCAGGACATTGATGGGGCTGGCATCGGAAACAACGAGCATTAAGGCCGCACCGGTCCAAGAATTCGATCGAGGGTCTGACGGTCCGCGTCAAGGTCATCGGACGAATAGTTCTGACAGGCACCATGCTCGGCCAGCCATTCCCCGGCTTGAAAACGTGTCTCAAAGCCAAGGATGACGGCGATATCCCCGGTGCTAAGTTGGCCGGCCTGATATAGCGCAACCAAAAATCGATCGCGGGCATGGTGATCCAGCAGCGGGTCTTGGTGGCGGAGGTCAGCCTCAATCTCAGTCGGTAGTTCAATCATGATAGCCATAAATCACCTGTAAAACATTTTATCACGATGGCGGTTTGGCCGCCCATTATCACGACGCCATGGAATCGCAGCGACCGGCGCACGCTTCAAAAACCACGTTCTTTAGCCTGCTCATGCCAAGGCAATCTGTGCGTTATATCAGACACTTGGCGAAGTTTGCCGGGCTGTTCCTTGAGGATCATCGGCCGTGCCCGAAGAAATACTCCCGCGGCTGTCGTCCACCTTGTGTTCCAGAGGCCCGTGGCTTTCCGCCCCGGCGCGCAGTGACTGAAGCCAAGGGTCCTCCGGTCGTTCGAAATCCAGCACGATTACGCGCACTTTGCGGCCATGCAAATCGCGGTGCTTCTTCACATCCTCCCACCGACCTTGGATTACCTGTGGCATGAAGCACCTCAACGAGCACCATCGATTCTATCCCAATGCACGGGTTTATCGCCAGGAAATAATTCCACGGCCGATAACATTGACAGAGTAATGGGCAGTGCCTGTGGGTTAAACCGCTCCAACCAGCCTGCAGGGCGACGGTCACGGGGCGCTGAGAACCAGCCAGGTCGGGGCCAGCGACCCTCGGACAGAAACCTGCGGGTGTGACGCCCGCGCCACCTTGCCGCCGGCTCCCCCGATCGCCAAATTCTGCAGATATAGGCTGAATTATTGGGGCCGATACCTTGGTCGCACTTAATGAAAAAATAATCGGGTGGCGTTCTGGTCTTGGTGCACGTTGTGTTGAAAACCGGGGCGGCCGCATGGGTCATGCATCGTCTCGTGAGCACCATGCACGCGGCTAAATGGGGTGGCGGGTGCGACATTGTTGTCACAGGGGCCGCAATTTGGCATTGAGATTAGCGCCCATCGCCCGGCGATGGCGCTAAACCTGGGGGATATGATGCTGCCGGGAATTATAAACGGCGAGACGTTCGCGCTACGGGTGCCACGGAGTGCGGCCCCGCCGGGCTTGTCCCGGCGCGCTAACGAATGACGCATTCGTGTGCGAAATATCCCTGCGTCCTCCCTTGCACCTCGCAGCCCGCGCGTTATATTGCGAATTATTGATTGCAGTTTTGAGGCCGATTGATGGTCGCATTTGCTGAAAATAAAACTCCCAAGGGCGGTGGTAGATACAACGCCGATGCCGAAACGCAGAATTATTATGTGCGGAACCGGTATTATGCCGCGCATCTGGGCCGCTGGCTTACCCGCGATCCGATCGGTTACCAAGGCGGAATCAATCTTTACGAATACGTCCAAAGCAGCCCAGTGGGGAATGTGGATGGGGAGGGGCTTCTAAGCCCAAACCGAGGGCTACCGCTTACCAGCCATAACCCCGGCGGGCCCTTGGAGCCTCCGAAGGGGCGAGAAACGAGTTGTACGGGTTTGGACACCTGTGCGGTGCTGCAACTTAAGGCGATGGTGTTTATTGCCGTGATCGCGTCGCATACCGTCTGGGACCTTGCGAATCCGACGGGGGACCCGCAAGCGAGGGCACGGCACAAAATTGAGTCTGGGGATTATGAGCGCGGGCTCGAACGCTGTTTCCGATATTATAAAAAGAAATGTCGCAAGCCCCGCCCGCCAAAGTGCCCCACCGAGCCTGCGCCCGCCGGGGGCTCGGTATTCGGGATGGGCTTGGGGATAGCCGCCGCGATGGTTCTGCACGATTGGCAACATTCCTTCGGCGGGCAAATCGCCTCCGGGGTTACCCAATTGGGAGGCGACGTCGCGTCAATCCCAGGCGCGATACGCAACGCATGGACCGGTGTCGAGGATTTCTTCTCGGGGACGGGCGAGCCGTCGCTGCCGGTTACCGAGGAACCTGCCGGGCCGGTCGAGGTTATAGTACCGGCGGAGTGATCGACATGGTGAAGGCAAGAATAGGCCGATAAGCGGTAATGGCGGCAGTGGGTCCGTCGGCGGGGTGCAGTTTGCCATCGCCTTCCCTCCGCGCGTGCGTAGCAGAGCTGCGGGGTTGCCAGATCTCAGATATGAAGGGAACTTTGGCATCAATGGGTCAGAAGAAAAAAAAGAGGCAGCCCGTCAAAGGGGTGGGTACTGGGCCCGAAGCGCCGCGAATTTTAGTTGGGGACTGGTGGCCGAGGGGCAACCCGGACGCTTTGTCCATAGCCTACCTCGCCTTCGGGGCAGGGGATATCCGCGACATGCGCAGGGCGATGTTTGCTTGGGGTATTGGCGCAATTTTGGAATCTGATTTCCCTGCGGAAACCAGTGGCTTTGAGGTAGCACGATTCCTCCATAGCGCGTTTCGGCGCGAACTGTGGTGCCGCCACGCGGGTGAGGAGGACGACATGAAATGGATGCGACAGGTTTTCAAGGAGGCGGTCGATGCCGCTGGCCATGATTCGCGCGAGTACCTGCTCTTAGGTGCGTTCGAGCATATGTTCGAGGACTTGGAGATTCGCGAATTCTTCAAGGGCTGGGCACACAGGGGCCCGGTGGCCGCAAAATTTTACGACGAGGCCTGCTTTCTGGCCGATGGGTTCATCGAAATTGCTGAGGCCGAGCGAAAAAGGGCGAAAGGGCGTGCGGGGGCGTGAGCGGCCTAGCGACTTGGGCCGGGCTTGTTTGGGCGCTGTTGTAGCGCTCCCCGGAATCCCACGCGGCTTTTGCACGGGGGCCGAGCTTGACGGGCGAGGCCCCATGTATTAACGGGATTGGTGCTTAAACATGGTTTCCAAAAGACGAAAGGGCGGGGCGGCCACCACCAGAGGCAAGCGCGCGTCCGCCCCGAGCTCGCCCGCCATAATTGTCGGTGATTGTCACCCGCGCGGTGCCATAAGCGAACTCGACGTTGCCAAGCTACTACTTCGCAATGACACGATTCCTGAATTGCGGAGAATTGTGGCAAGGTGGTTCGCTTGCACGATTCTCAGTTCGAAGCGGCCGACGGAGGACGTTGGCCTCAGTTATGCACTGTTTTTGGCTGACGCCTTTCGACACGAGTGGCAACGCCGCATTACGGGCGGCGAAAATGACGCCGAATGGCTGCGCCAGCTTTTACGTGAAATGGTCGCAGTTGCTGGCGACGACGCCAGTTGCGAGCTGCTGATGGGATGCTTTGGGCAGCTCTTCCTCGACAGGGAGATTCGGGCGTTCTTCGGTGACTGGGCGGGAGGAAAGGATGTGGTTGCCGACTTCTACGCGGAGGCGTGCGAGTTCGCCGACGAGTGTAGCGCTGTCGCCAACGCCATGAGGCTGGGTCGTGGGGATGGATAGTTTTTTCACCGCCGTCGTTTGCCCGAGCGTTTGGGGCGCGGCCCAACAGCCGGCGTATGACCCCTGCGCGAAATAAAAATGCGATAACACATCATTGGGCACTCGGACATACGGGCACCGATAAGTTACCATTGACATTGCCGACGCATCGCGGATACTCAAAAGGTGTGCGTGCGATGATATGTGAGCCGAGGGTTCGAGTTCCAAACGATGTTTGATGCCATTCTTTTTGATCTTGCGGACACACTGTTGCACTTTGGCAGGGTGCGGGCCCTTTCACTTTTTGGTCAGGGGTGCCGCGACACGCATCAATATCTGGTCGATCAGCGTTTATCGCCGCCGGACTACGAGGCGTACCGTAAAGTCAGTTTGCGGGCGTTCACCGGGCGGTATCTTTGGTCGAATGTTAAAGGCCGCGATTTCAATGGTATGGATGTCATTTCTTCGGTTTTGCGGAAGTTTGACATCACCGCCAGTGATCATGACATGCAGGCCATGGCTTGGATGTGGTATCGACCGGTGTTGCCGCAGGCGCATGTGGTGCCGGGGACGCATGAGATGCTGGAGGCGTTTCGGCAGATGGGCATTAAAATGGCCATTGTTTCCAACACCTGTGCACCGCCGCATTGCCTTGATCGACACCTGGAGCAGGAAAATCTGCTGGAATATTTCCCTACGCGTGTATATTCGTCCACCACGCGCTACCGCAAGCCGCACCGTGTGATCTTTGAATCCGCATTGTCGCAGTTGGGCGTGGACGCGGCACGCACGGTATTTGTCGGTGACATGATTGCCCGTGACATTCGAGGTGCCCGGCGGCTGGGGATGCGGACGGTGTGGAAGCCGGCGCGGCGTAAATCGCCCATCAACCGCCGGCGCTTCAAGCCGGACCATACCATACGCATCATCACGGAACTTGAGCCGATCATCCGCGATATTTTTCCACCGGCCACCACCTTAAATGCCGTGGCCTGATATGCATCGGCAAGTCGTCGGTGTGAGGATATCTTCCAGAAGGCGGGATACTGAACGTGGATAACATTTGCTTAGAAAGTTGAGGAACCGGTATGCCCCCATCCCGCAGACATAACAGCATAGCCAAAACATTATGCCGCGTGCTTACAGGGCTGGTGCTGCTGTCGGCATCTACGGTTGGTGCGGCCGTTAACGTTCTCACCAATCATAATAATTTGGCCAATACCGGTGAAAATCTTCACGAGCACATTCTCAACCCGCATAACGTCGGAGGTGGTCAATTCGGTAAGCTCTTTGTGACGCGCCTCAACGGCGTCGACTATGGCCAGCCGCTGTTTGTTTCCCATGTCAAAATCACAACCGGCCCGCATCAGGGCGTGCAGAACATCATCATCGCCACCACATCCCGTGATGCCGTTTACGCCATCAACGCCGATACCGGCGAGGTGCTGTGGAAGCGCAGCTTGCTGAAGCGATTTGACAGCCCGATGGACACCGTCAAAGCGCAGGAAAAAAACCCCAATTGGGCCGCCAAGAACGAACCACTGGAGGACACCCCGGTCATTGACCTGTCAACCGGTGCGCTTTACGTGGAATGTGAAGAAACGGAAAAAGGTCCCGGCACGCACGGGCAGTTGCACTGGCTTCATGTTTTATCGTCGCTGCAATTAAGCGATGGCAAGGACTACGCGCACCAGATTAAAATTTCTGAAAGTGGCCCGCGTGGTCAATACATCAGTGGTCCGACTGTTCGCAAGGCCAATGGGCAGTTGGATCATTTCTACGGCTATGAGATTACCTTCCGCTATCTGGCGATAGATCCGGTCAATCGGGTGCTGTATATGGCGTGCGCCGACCCGGGCGATATCGGGCCTTATAACGGTTGGATCCTTGGCTACAGTACGGTAAAAGACCACCACGATAACCTGCCCGTCAAGGCGGTATGGAGCGCCACACCCAACGGCTGGGCGGCGGGAATTTGGGGTGGGCCGATTGCCATCGACAGGCGCGGGAACCTGTTTGTGGAAACCGGCAACGGCACGTTTGAAACGCATCTCATTCCTGCGCCGTATCGCAACCGCCTGAAGGTCGGTTCGCACGCGCTGCGCATACCCGCACTGGGTGATTTTGGTGATGCAGCCCTGAAGCTTGTTCCCGATACGGACAATCAACAGCATCGCGATAATCCGAACGGTTTTGGGTTGCACGTGGCCGACTATTTTGTGCCCAACGACGAAAACATGCTCCTGCATCGCGATCTTGATCTGGGCTCCTCAAGCCCGGTTCTGCTGCCGGCGGCGGTGGGCGATGGTCACCATCGCCATCTGCTGGTGATCAACGATAAACAGGGGACTATTTATTTATTAGATCGGGATGATATGGGCGGCTATCATGGCGGGAAAAAGGGGGACGGACGGTCCGGCTACAATGCCGTCGTGCAGCAACTGGTGCATGCCACCGGTGCGGGGTTCAGCACCGGGGCGTTTTTTGCCGGACCGCATCACCATGGCGGCTGGATTTACTACACCGAAGTAAACGATTACGCCAAGGCATTTTTCATCACTCATGCACACATCAATCCACACCCCGTGGCAGAATCGCCCATCCGGTTTGGCTATCCTGGCTCCACGCCGGAGGTATCCGCCGATGGCCGCCGACATGGGCTCGTGTGGCTGCTGAACCGATATGGCAATCGATTGCTGGCGTACCGGGCGGACAGCTTTCATCGGCCGCTGTTTGACAGCAACCATAGGGTGGGCCGTCATGGTTTAACCAATAAAATCATCGGTCACGAAATTGATATGAATTCCACACCGACGGTTGCCGACGGCCGCGTGTATGTGAGCACGACCAAAGCCCTTAACTGCTACGGCCTGCTGCACCGCTGATACCGTCGCATCACGGGTTGCCGGGGGGTGCAATTTTCCAGATGAATAACTGGCCCGGGGCAATGCGCAACGGAGCGGTTAAGCCAGTGGATGTTGCCGCAGATCGCACGGTTTTTCCGGTCGGCATATTGGTTATTTCGTAATGGCCTGGCACCAACCCCAAGGCTTTGAGATCAAGCGCCACCCTGCCCCGGTATGCCGTCGCCCGTTGCCAGGCCGCCAATGAAAGCCAAACGGTGTGGTGCCGCACGTCCACCATAGGCACGGCTTCAAGCCCGGCATAGGCGGGGTACAGCTTCAGATAAGGGCGTGCATAGTGCATCCATTGGTTTACCGTATCAGGCACCCGGCCGCCATGCCTTCGGTAGGCCTGGAGCGTTTGACCATGGCGATCGTTGAGAGGATAGATGGCTTTGAAGTTTCGCAAATGCACTACACCGGCGCGAAGTTCGCGGTCGGTTATCACCGAAAACGCCACATGCGTCTGACGCCAGATGGTGGCCAGCTTTGCAGACAGCCCCTGCAAGGCGGCCGGATGGGTGAACACGGGCCGGTATGAAAAGTAAACACCGACGCGGCCTGGCGGATAGCGTCCGTGCATCTGGCGCAGCATGGGGAGCCAATGGATGTAAGGTGGAAAGCCGATATTAAATTCACGCCCGCCGTGATAGAGAAAAAAATCCATGCCGGCGGCCTGCTTCCCTTCAAAGCCGTAATGACCGAGAAATTGCATTATTTCGTTTTTCAATCCGGGGTGGGGTGTCCATTCTTCCAACAGCGGGACGTGGTATGCACGGGCTAAACCAGCAAACAGCAGCATAAGGCCGGTGCGGTCGGCACAATCTTCGCATACCGTAACGTGGTAGCGGTGGGCCAGTTGGAAAAAGATATCCGGGATATTAAATGCGATGCCCGCACCGGAGTATCCACCACCCCAGTAATAGTAAAGCGGGGCATGGGTAAGACGGCGTACGCTTGCCGTCAAATGGCTGTAAGTCTGCCGGACGCTCCATTGGCGAAAATGCTGATACGCGGCAAACAGTGGTCGCCCCGGCCCTTGAGCTGGAATGGCCATCCACGATTTATAGTGGGTGTGAAGGCGACGGTTAAACAGGGCCAGTGAGCGGTAGCGCTTTGCCAGCCACCGGTGGAATTCGGCAATATCCTGCTGGGCGTAGCCATTGACGTCGCCCGATTTTGGGGCCGGTCCCCACATGTAATCCAACCATCCGAAGTCTAAAAATGCCCCGCCGAAACCTGCAGCATGCCGGAGATGGTCAATCGTCTGCAAAACGTATGTGAAATACGCCTGACGATTATATCGGCTCCACCAGATCGGAACGTGCGAGGCGGCACCGGATGACCCCGTATCAAATTTATTAATCCACAACGGCGGATTACCGCCCCACACGCTGTACCAGAAAATCGGTATGACCCGCACGTGCGCGCTGGCTGCATGGGCTAATGTGCGGTCCAGCAAGCTAAAATTAAATTTACCGGGTAGCGGCTCAATCGCTCCCCAATCCAGATTGATTTCCGCCCGGGTAATACCTTCGGCATGCAGGTGGGCGAAGGTTTTACGCGTCCAGATGGCCGCAGCTTTAACGCTCGTCCATCTGATGGTTACCCACACGGTGCGCGGATGCTGCCGATACAATTTGCTGCGCCGATCCAACCGAAAATAGAGGTAATCCCCATGGTTGCGGGTCAGCAAATCGGCCACCGCACCGCCGAGCCTGACATCGCGATAGCGGCTGTCGCCGGTGTGTCCGCCGAGCACTGTTTGTAACAGGCCGCAATTCTGCTTGGCATGCGGGCTTGTGGCAGGCAACCCGAGGGAGATCGAGTCGATCATGGCGTGAATCACCCCGGCATGGGGCGGTTGAAGCGAGACCGACACATGGCTTACCGCCACGCCCGCCGGCGCAGAAATGCGAAAATCCGATCCGCCATTTTGTCGACCCTGAAAATCGACATGGGTCAACTTCAGCGTGCTGGTTTGCCATTGCCGCACGCTTTCGCGTGTGTAAGGCACTGCGGCACTCGATGCGTATGCGTTCTGCCGTGAATTGTATTGCACAATGATTTGTGGCAGCGGTGATGGCGTGTAGCCAAGCTGGACGGCAAAAAATGGGGTATGAAAGGCCGTGGGTCGGAGATTGCGGGGGACGACGTGTCCCATTGCGTAATGGGATGCATACGCCGCCATGGCGCAAGCTGCGGTCGCAGCGAGGCGGAAAGTCAGCCGCAGCGGAGCGATGCTTGACGGCAAGGCGTTTTGCGCCGCGAAATGGCTACGATTCAGCGGGCGTTTCTGCCTCATCGTCGGAGGCCGCCAATGATTCAATATGCACCAGTTGCGCATTAAATTTTTCCTGTAAAAGTTTAACCGCCGGATGGCTTTGCACTTCGTGCTGAAGTTCAGGGCTGATGCGCTGCGGCGCTGGTGTCGGCTGGGCGGCACTGCGCTGGGCGGGCTTGCTGGTTGCCTCGGGCACCGCTACGGGCTCAAATTCCACCTTGACGGGGCGTCCTGCCGTCGCGGCGGCCGCAGCTTCAATTCGCGATCGAGCATGCTGGCCATAGACAAATTGCTCCACCTTTTTATTGATCTGCAAAACCACGCCGCTGGAATCATCCATCCATTTCCATCCGAGCACGCTGCCGACAATCACCTCCGCCGACGAGCCGCCCGTTTGCCGCAATGATTCAATAAATGTTGCAAGTTCCGGTGAAGATGGGCCGTCATCTGTCGTCGGGTTTGTAGCTGCCGCCGGCCCGGTGGCCGAAGAACCAGCCTCCCCGGGGGCCGCCATCGAGGCGCTGGCTGACGCGTTCAATCCGGCATTGGCATTGCCGGGGCGCGGTTTTGCCGCCGCCATGGGGGCGGAGATCGGCCTGTCGGCCGGCGGGGGGGGTGCCGGTCGATCAAGGGTTGCGGCGGCAGCGTTCACAGGGACGGCTGGGGCAGATGCAATCGTCGGCGCGGCCGTCGTCGGCGTTAAACGGGGCGTGGTGTCATTTTTTTTTTCCGTTGCGGTGGCGGAATGACCACCGGCCGGCAATTCCTTCAGCCATTGGCGTATGGGCGTAAAGTCGGACGCCATAGAAAATCGCACCATCAGTGCATCGAGCAATGGTCGCGGCATGGTGGAATTACGCAACTGGCGGGCGGCCTGGTCGCAGATGGCAATGTGATGCGCCGCCAACTGCGGTGCGAGCCGGGCAGAAAGCCCTGCGAGTTGTTGCCGCGCTTCACTGGTGACATCCACCAGTACGGTGTCCGTTCCGCAGATGCCCATGACCATCAGATGGCGGAAAATACCGGTCAATTCATTGACCAGATATTCCGCTGACATACCTGACGCCAGGAGCGCATCGGTCTGTGCCAGCGCGGCGGCGGCGTCTCCGTCCAGCATGGCATTTACCAAATTGCACATGTCGGTGAGCGGGGGGGCACCGAGCAGATCATTCAGCAGCGCTTCGGTAATTTCGCTGGCACCCAGCGATAACACGCGGTCCAAGAGCGATAGTGCATCACGCATTGAACCAGCCGCCAGCACGGCTATGCGGTGCAGGGCCGCGGTTTGGGCGGCCGCATTTTCATCTTTGCATATGCTTGCGAGATGGGCGGCGATGATGTCGGTGGGGATATTTTTAAAATCATACCGCTGACATCGACTTAAAATGGTGGCCGGTACGCGGTGGATGTCGGTGGTGGCAAAGATGAATTTTACATGCGGCGGGGGCTCCTCCAGCGTTTTAAGCAGCGCATTGAAGGCCTGCGTGGTCAGCATGTGTACTTCGTCGATGATGTAAATTTTGAATTTTGAGCGCGTGGGCGAAACACCCGCATTTTGTCGCAGTTCCCGAATCTGATCGACGCCATTGTTGGATGCACCGTCAATTTCAATGACGTCTATATCTTCACCAATGGCAATAGCTTTGCAGGATGAGCATTGGCCGCACGGTTCGCCCCCTTGGCTGTTGGGGCAATTGATGGCTTTGGCCAGAATTCGGGCGGCAGACGTTTTACCCACTCCGCGCGTGCCGGTAAAAATGAACGCATGGGCGATGCGTCCGGAGGTGACGGCGTTGCGCAGCGTCTGGGCGATTGGCTCCTGGCCCAGCAACTGCGAGAAGTCCTGCGAGCGATAGCGTCGCGCCAGTACCGTATAACCTTGCGCCATGCATTTACTATAAGCGATCAGCGGTGGAAATTCCCTTGGAACATGCCCGGCCCGGCGCAGGGTTTAATTTTGGTCAATAATCGCGTATTCTCTCCGGCTTGATGTTATGAACCTCCATGGGAGTATGTACAAATGAAAATACACGAGTATCAAGCGCGGGATTTGCTCAGCCGCGCCGGCATTCCTGTGCCCCCGGCCGGTGTGGTGGAAACGGCCCAGGCCGCCAAAGAGGCATTTGTCCGTAATGGGCTGCCGGTGCAGGTAATCAAGGCGCAGGTATTTGCTGGCGGGCGCGGCAAGGCGGGGTTTGTAAAACTGGTTAAATCCGCAGATGAGGCTTATCAAGCTGCCGATTTCATGCTGAAAAACCGCATGGTTTCGGTGCAGACCGGGCCGGAGGGGATTGCCGTTAAAAAACTGCTCATCGCAGCGGCTGTCGATATCGCCCATGAATATTATGTCGGGCTGGTGCTGGATCGGGCCAAGTCGGGTGTGACGGTGATGGCCTCGGCTGAGGGAGGGGTGGAAATTGAAACGGTGGCGGAGAAAAATCCGGCCGCCATCATCCGCCGCACCATGCATCCTACCATTGGGCTTATGCCGTTCGAGGCACGCAACATCGCACTTGGCATGGGCCTGACAGGTAAACAGGCGGCGACAACTGCCGATATTTTGCTCAAGCTATCACGGTTCTTTGTGCAATACGATTGCTCCATTGCGGAGATCAATCCGCTGGTACTTACCAAGACCGGCGAGATCATGGCCATCGACGCCAAACTTAATTTTGACGACAACGCCATGTTCCGCCATGCCGACCTGCAAGCCATGAAGGATGATTCGGAAACTGACCCGCTGGAGGTGCGAGCCGCGGCGGCCAATTTGAATTACATCAAACTCGATGGCGATATCGCATGCTTGGTAAACGGAGCGGGGCTGGCCATGTCAACGATGGATGTCATTGGTCTGCACGGCGGCAAGCCAGCCAACTTTCTGGATGTTGGAGGCGGTGTTAAAAAGGAAGGGGCCATTGAGGCCTTCCGTATTCTGCTGTCGGACAAAAAAGTCCGCGGCATATTGGTCAATATCTTCGGCGGTATCGCCCGATGCGACCTGATTGCCGAAGCCCTGATCCAGGCCGGCAAGGAAGTTGGCTTTCGGGTTCCTGTGGTGGTGCGGCTGGAAGGCACCAATGTGGAAAAGGCACGCGACATGCTGGCCGGGGCGCGGGGTGAATTGCCCACGCTGCAATCGGCGACCGACCTCAACGATGCCGCCAAAAAGATTGTTGCCGCCGCCGCCGCATAATGGGCGGCATTGAAAGGAAATTGGAGAAGCGTAAATCATGTCGATATTGGTTAATAAAAATACACGGGTGATCTGTCAGGGCATCACGGGCAGCGGAGGCGGGGCGTTTCACACCAAAGGGTGTCTGGATTACGGCACGCAGATGGTGGGTGGTACGAGCCCGGGTAAGGGGGGCACCCAAGATGCCAATGGTCTACCTGTGTTTGACACGGTAGAGCAGGCCGTGCGCGCCACCGGTGCGACCGCCACGATGATTTTTGTACCGCCGCCGTTTGCCGCCGATGCCATCTGCGAAGCCGCCGCCGCCGGTATTAAATTAATCGTAGCCATCACCGAGGGTATCCCGGTGCTGGATATGGTCAAGGCCAAAACGTATCTGGCTGGCCTGGGTGACGATGTTATTCTGGTGGGGCCTAACTGCCCGGGTGTGATTACTCCCGGCGAGTGCAAAATCGGCATCATGCCCGGCTACATTCACCAGCCACCAACGGCCGGAAAGAAAAATGTGGGTATTGTAAGCCGCTCCGGCACATTAACTTATGAGGCCGTCTGGCAAACCACGCAGATGGGCTGGGCGCAGAGCACGTGCGTGGGTATCGGTGGCGATCCGGTCAAGGGGCTGGAATTTATTGATGTCATCCGCCTGTTTCAAAATGACCCCGCTACCGATGCGATCATCATGATCGGGGAAATCGGCGGTACCGCCGAGGAACAGGCCGCCGAATTTATTAAAAAACACGTCACCAAGCCGGTGGCGGGTTTCATCGCCGGCCGCACCGCCCCGCCGGGCAAGCGTATGGGCCATGCAGGTGCCATCATCAGCGGTGGTGAAGGTACAGCGGAAAGTAAAATTGCGGCCATGCGCAGTGCCGGTATAGTGGTGGCCGACTCGCCTGCCGATATGGGCAAGGCGCTGGTTCAGGCGGCAAAATAGTCGCAGATACCGATTGTTACGCGCGCGTCCTTTGGGAAGGTTCACGCCATGGAAGGCCCGCAGGTAAAAGCTTTGGCCGATCGGCTCGGCGAACTGACTCTCGGCCGGAAAGTTGACCGGATTGATGTACCGGCCGACCGCTGGCAGGCCAACGTGCTGCTCAAGCACTGTGCGGGGCGACACATCAATGCCATTCGGTCACTGGGCCAATGGCTGATCTGGGATTTCAGCCATGGCATCAGTTGGGTGTGCTATCCGCTGCGCCAATGGCGCTGGTCTTTGGAATCGCTGCAGCATAATCCTGCCGACTTTCAACCGCTTGTGCCCCGCGCCGGTAAGCGTCCACTATTAAAATTGTCTTTTCCGCATGGCGCTGTATTGACCCTTTCGGGGCGACCGATCTTTCTGGTGCTGATGACCGATGCCGTGGCCCGCCATCCCAGTTTGCGGGAACTTGGGCCCGATATTTTTGATCCCGCACTGACCATCAGCCAATGGGCATTGCGGGTACGGGCGGCCAAGCCGCGCAACATTTCGCACGCATTGATGAATCCGTCAATTGCCTGCGGCATTGGCAATGAACTTAAATGCGAAACGCTCTTTACGGCGCATTTACATCCATCCACGGCCATCTCGTCTCTGCAGATGGCAGACTTGGAACGCTGCCTGCAGACGGTTCGCGAACTTGCCGACGCCGCCTATCGCCGCGCCTTGGGTCATCCCTTTCCGCTGCACGATCAGCCGCGTGTTTATGACCGGGCCGGCGAACCATGCGATAACTGCGGAACGCCGATTGCCGTGGATCACAGTGGTCGCGATGGCCATTGGAGTTGGTTTTGCCCCACCTGCCAGGCCCCGCCAGAAGAGCCAAACCTTTTCGGTAAGCTGCCGTTCTCGCAGCGCGGATTTCAGTTGGAAAGATCGGTTCGTAGTTCGGCCCCGTCCGTCTGAATATGGCAGCTATTTATGCGGCATGGGCCACCCCGTTATAAAAATGCGTATAATCCAAGTGGTGGTCGCACGGTGCGTCACACCGGCTCAAATGCGTAAGGAGAAACTCGATGAAAATTTTTGTTGATACAGGCAGCCTTGAAGAAATAAAAAAGGCCAACGATCTGGGTGTGCTCGACGGCGTGACGACCAACCCGTCTTTGATTGCCAAGGAAAAGGGTGTGGATTTCCACACGCGAATTGCCGACATTTGCAAGATTGTTAAAGGGCCGGTGAGTGCCGAAGTGGTAAGCACCGACGCTCCCGGCATGCTGAAAGAAGCCGAGGAACTTATCAAGATTGCCCCCAATGTGACCATTAAACTCCCCACCATCGCTGAGGGGCTTAAGGCGTGCAAAATCCTTTCCGATCGGGGCGTGAAGGTTAATATGACGCTGGTATTTCAGCCGCTCCAGGCGCTGATGGTGGCCAAGGCCGGTGCAACGTTTGCATCCCCGTTTCTCGGGCGCCTCGATGACATCGGACAGGACGGCATGACCCTGATTCGGGAAATTCGCACAATTTATAATAACTATGGCTACAAAACGCAGATTTTGGCAGCCAGCATTCGCAGCCCGCTCCACCTGGTTCAGGCCGCGATGATCGGGGCTGACGTGGCGACCGTGCCGTACAAGGTGTTGGAAGAGGTGTTGCGCCATCCACTGACGGACAGCGGTTTGAAGAAATTCCTCGAGGATTGGGAAAAATCACATGCCTCCAAGGCGTGAACCATCCACGCGGATAAGCACCGCTCGGCCACGTCCATCGGCACCAGTTCATAACAATCGTGGCGCTGGCGACGGCGGTGCGCGCATCAAGCGGATTGAAAACGCCCATGCCCCATGGGTGCAACTGCGTAATTTGCAGTTCGGCGTGAATTTATTCCGCAAGATGATCGGCCGCACCTCACCCGATGCCCGTGATGGCGACGTGGTGAGAGTTTACGATCGTGACGGGGTGTTATTTGGCGTTGGCATGCTGAACCGGGCGTCGCCCGTGGCGTTGCGAATGCTGAGTTTCGGGGCGGAAAAGCTGGAAGATAATTTCATTGCGGCCCGCATTCGCGCAGCATCGGAATTGCGGCGTTCCCTGCGAATATTGGCGCATACCGACGCCTATCGGCTCGTTAACGCCGAAGGCGACCGGCTGCCGGGACTTATTGTCGATTGCTACGGCCCAACGGCGGTGGTGCAGATTATATCGCTGGGGATGTTTAAGCGGCGCGATGAGATTATCGACGCGGTGAAGGCCGCCAGCGGCGCAGCGCGGGTGATTCTTTGCGCCGATGAGGATCAGCAGCGCTCGGAGGCATTTGTTTTGCCTCCCAGGCGGGAGGCGGCCGATGGTGAACTGGCCGTCATAAATGAAAATAATATTAAATTTCATGTGGATTTGCAGCGGGGCCACAAGACCGGTTTTTTTTGCGATCAGCGGGAAAATCGGCGGCGATTGGCCGAACAATGCGCCGGCAAGAGTGTTCTGGATGTCTGCTGTTATACGGGGGGCTTTTCGGTCGGTGCGGCCAAAGGGGGCGCGGAATCCGTGACCGGTGTGGACTTGGACGAAAAAGCTGTGGCCATCGCCCGACGCAACGCCCAACTCAATCTTATCAGTACGCGCACGCTTCAGTGGGTGCATGCCGATGGATATGCCTATCTGCGGCAGATGAAGACCAATGGGCGTGAATATGACGTGGTAATTCTGGATCCGCCCAAATTGATCGCCGATCGCGACGGGTTTGATGAGGGCCGCAAGGCTTATTTTGATCTTAATAAGCTTGGCATGTCCGTCATCAAATCGGGGGGGCTTTTGCTTACCTGTTCGTGCAGCGGCTTGCTGAGCCAGGCAGATTTTTTAGACATGCTGCGAGGAGCAGCGCGCAGCAGTGGACGGCGGCTGCAAATATGGGACGTATCGGGTGCAGGTGCGGACCATCCCGTTATGACCGATTTCCCCCAAGGTTGGTATCTCAAGTGCGCGTGGTGCCGGGTGCTTTCAGGTGGATAGCCTCCCGGTACCAGCGCTATTATCGGGATGAGCGAAAATGGCATATCAAGGCATAACATATTGTAAATAAATGTGTTATGCAGCATGATGTTGTGGGACGCGCCGGTGCGGAGTAAAAAAATCCAAGATTTTTCTTCTCTTAATCATCAACCAACTTTATAATTATACGTAGCTGACGGGCGTAAGGGCTTTGCCGCCAGCTTGGGATGAACTGCAAAGCCCTTTATTAGTTGGCGTTACATGCCGCCCTTTACACATGCCGTCGCGGCCGTTGAGGTTGGGATCGGTGTATGGGGCCGGTAATACTTGGCGGGTGTCATTGGTGGATTTGGCGGGGGGGCGTCGGCTGCCTCTCCAGACCCGTTCCCGTCGATCATCGTAACGCCAGTCATCAGCGTAAGATGCGCAGATGTCCAATTTAACCGGAGGTTTGCACGCTATGGATGGTAAGGTTGTACGAGGATCGGCTCTAAGTTTCAGCACGGGCAGTAAAAAGCCGCGGAGTGCCGGCTTAAATATTTTGGTTTATGACCACCCCCTGCATCCCGAGTTGGTGGCAACCACCGCTCGCCGAATTCGCACCATGGGTGAGTTTGATGTAACGATGTGGCTGATTGAAGGCGGCGGACATATGGCCGGCGTCACCCATCGCCACACCATTTGCGAATTGGCGTGCTTTCCGCAAAAGTCTCTCCCGGACCGCGGCCTGGTTGAACGCCTCCCCTGCAAAGGCGATAAGCAATTTGACGTTGAAGCCGGGCCGGATCATCACTACTACCTGACGCTCAATGAGGAGCACCTCACCGACACCCAGTTTGAAAATGCCGTCGGCGAGTTGCAACGCATTGCCGACGAACAGGATGGCATCATAACCCATCGGAAAACCGAATTGGGGCAGACGGATTACATCTCGGTTTTGGTGGCGGCCCTGCATCGGCGTGCTGTTCACATTGAAGGATTCCACCTGCTTAGCGATGCGCGGGTTATGATCCGCACGCAGTCTATCGTAGAGCCTAATTCGCATTAGCCGTCGCGATCGGCACCAATCTGCCGCGACATTTTGGCCCTTATGCGGCGGCCGCCGTGCGCCGGGTTTGCAGGGCTTGCGTGGCCCGGTCACGCAGCGCTCCGCGCTGTTGGTTGACCAGCAGCTTCAGATCATATGGCCCCATGCCGAGCGCCCCGGCAATGCGTTCAAACAATGCCTGCGTTTGTGGCGTCATCGGCCCCATCTCGAGAGAAGTTTCGATCATCTCTCCCAGCCATTGCCGCGCTTGCGCCGGCGATTCAGGCCTGGGTGCGGCAAGTGAATGGGTGTGCCCCGCAAGAATCATCTGCCGCGTCATCTGCGCCGGCAGGCCATGATTCTGCCCCAGTTTCATCAGCAGCCCGTCAAATTGATCGTCCGCGGTATCCCCGGCCAGTGCATTGTATACCGCCCAACTCACCAGCATCGGCGCTGTCGCCACCATGTGAGGTGCGGGGGCGGGTGCCGCTTCATCGGTATTGTCTGGTATCGAGAGATGAGAGAGTAGATTTTGTGCGTCGGTTCCTGCCAGCGGCAGCATACCGGCCAGCACCCATCCATGGGACCCGTCGGTTAACACCGCACCGCAATACGGACAACTGTCGGCCGCATCATCGCTCAGCGGCGCGCCGCAGTTGGGGCAATGGGCGGAACTGATGCCCGTATGAATATTCGTTTGGCAGTCGGGCTTGCGTTCCAGCACCAGCATGGAATGGAACACCTCCGTCTGCGCACTGTGCGAGGTTGTTCCATCGGGTTTAATCTCAAAGCGTTGGGCAGACCAGTCTATCTGCAACAGTGCCCGGTCCATGGCTTCCGCGTCTCCTGAATTGCCACCGGCCTGTACGCTGGTTGCCGAAGGCACGGGCGTGGGGTCCTCATGGGTTGCCGAGCCGGGTTTCGCGGCGGCGATGATGCCAAGGGTGCGCAGTGCGCCAACGGCGCAGTGCCCCCACGCGGCCCGGACGCCATTACGGTCGGGTTTAAGCAGCCCCTGATACATGGATGCAAATGCCGGGGTGCATATTTTCTTCAGCGGATTGATCTTCCCATCGAGATCGGCAGATGCCTTACGCCAGAACATGACCGATGCGGTGTCTTCCAGTTGGGCCAGCGAAAAATTCTGGTCACGCTTAATTAAATCTTCAATACCCGGCACGGTCGTTTCCGATTCCGGCCGCCAGACCGACGCCTGCGTAATTTCGGTGACTATCCAGTCAAATTCACCGCTGAAAATCATCGCACGGCAATTGGGACACTGCGTGCTTTGATTAATGGAAAGTGGCGCGCCGCAATTGGGGCAATTTCCCTCCATCAGCCCCGGCTTATTACTGCTTTTGGCCCCCCGCCGCCGTAGAAATGTCCAGTACTCCCGGAACGGCACACTTTCGTCCGATCCCGAAAGTACTTTGCCTGTCGATGCGGAAATGGTTTGATCCACCGCGCTGGCGTCAATAGCCACCACCGCCGTATCGTACAGATGATCGTTGGTGGCGTGCGCCAGCGATACCGACTGCACCTGAATCTGCGCCATGCGATCTTTTTCACCGAGATGCCGGGCCTGCATAAATTCCAGCTTGAAGCGTTCCCGCACGGCGTCTGAAATAAAGGCGTCAACACTGGCCAGAACCTGGGCGCACCACGCGTCCTGCATTTTCAGAAAAGCCTCGGTGACACGCTGATAAAACGCCCGGGCATCAAAGGCGGGATCCGACGCCTGCAGGTTAAGCATCCCCTGACTGGTGCGAACTTCATCCTGAGCCTGCATGCCGCGATCTATGCGGTTGTTGGTTACAGCATTGGCGACCGATCGGTGTGTAAAATAATAGCCCACACAGAAGACAATCAGCAGTGGGATGCCAATCTCCGGCTGTTCAATAATGAGATAGATAATAATCTGCAGGATGGCACCGCCACCGCCGCTACCACCACCTGAGCCGCCACCGCCGCTGAATCCTCCACCGCCGAACCCCTCCCCACCGCCGGCCCGCGCATGAGCTGTCGCCACCGGCAATAAAATGACGGCCATCACTGGCAAACAGGAGAGAAGCCAAACCCAACGGCGGCAAGCGTTCTGCAAGTGTTTATTCACGACCGGTATTCTAACGATTACCCATTACGACGCCAGCCGCGTGGG
This sequence comes from Planctomycetota bacterium, assembly GCA_021818445.1. Lineage (GTDB taxonomy): Bacteria > Planctomycetota > Phycisphaerae > WQYP01 > WQYP01 > JAJZGD01. The sequence continues at coordinate 1,938 of JAKAEB010000056.1, read as the reverse complement.
TGCCTCGTGGCGGGCAAACTTTACCCATTTGACGGTGGGAGGCTGTCCAAGTAGCGGCAGAGCTGCGATGTGCCGAAGATGCCCCGGATGCAAGGCGGCACCTCTTTCGTCCGGTCTCTGCGGCGCAGCTTCCTCGGCATAACATTATTCGCCCGTTACGCCCTGGTCGCCACTTCTTGATGTCCGCCAAAATCTATGCCGTCGCAGTGCCTGCTATTACCCGGACAGGCTTCCGGGGCATTCGCGCATCCTGCATGGTTACCAACGCGCACCTGGAGTATTCAAGTTGCCAGCGATCGCAGGTGCATGGGTGATTCCGACATGCCGGTACGCTGCGATAGCAGCAACGCCGTAAGCATGGACGCCGTTTCGGTCAGCAGGTGCGGCCAGCCGCGGCTCGGTGAAGGCGGTGCGGAAAAATGCTGGCAGAAAAGTTCCAGCTCGTCGGCAATCATTTTTTCAATGGTGACAGGCGAAATGGAATCTTCCTCAATGGACTTGCCTGTGGAGTCAAAAAAATGATACGAAGATTCCGTTAATTCAAGGGTGCCCTCGTCGGACACCACCGTCATTTGCCGCTTCCATTGAGGATCGCGATCTGACACGGTGAAGTTTGCGGTCGCCGCATTAAGAAAACGCGCGATCCCGGCGGCGTGTCCGGAAATGCCCGCAAAGCTGTCGCGGTCGCCGGCGGCCCCCACCAATGATCCAAAAAGCCCCGAGGGCTGGCCGGCAATTTCAAGCAGTGTGTGCATGGCATCCCATGCGGGCACCACAAGATTACGTACAAAAGAATCGGCGGCCGTGTTTTTGCGTCCCATCATCAACCCCGGGGCGTGAAAGACCGCGGAGATGAACTTCGGGCTTTGAAGCATGCCGCTGGACTGCATGCACTGCCGCATGGCCCAGGATTGCGTCATTTTCGGCCAGACATAAAGCAGGTGCGTGCTCGGTTCAAGGGTGTGCGCGATGCGGTGCGCCTCGGGAAGCGTATGAACGGGAGGACCAATCGAAAATACACCAATCCCCTGGCTCAACAATGCTTCAATGAAGTCGAGTGAAATTCGGGCTGATCGATCAACAATGGCGATTCGCGGCGACGTTTCCAGCAGCATGCGTCGCAAATCTGCGTAGAAGGGGACATCGAAGATGGTACCGGTTTCGCGGGCCTGATTGAGGAATGGCTGGCCGGTGGCAACCAGATCAATAACGCCGCCCTTGACCGCCATCGAAATGGCATTCACCCATTGCGACGCATTAATATCGACACCCACGATGGCACACGGAATACCCAAACTGAATCATCCTTGCAATCGGAATCCTGCCTAGTGTAAGTGTATCGTCCGATTCACCCACGCGACGATAAACAAAACGGACCGCACATCGTGATGGCGGCTGGTCAATGTATTCGATCGCCCGGTTTGGCTCCGGAATCAACGCCCAGAACAAAAACATCCTTGCCACCCGGACCGGCAGCCAAAATCATTCCCTCACTGACACCAAACTTCATTTTACGGGGGGCGAGATTGGCACAAAAAATCACCGTGCGGCCGATAAGTTGCTGCGGTGTATACGCCTTTTTAATACCGGCCAAAATGTGGCGCTTTCCAAGCGGGCCGGCGTCCAACTCAAGCCGCATGAGCTTGTCGCTTTCAACCACGGCCTCGGCGTTCAATACCTTGCCCACCCGCAGATCCACGGCGGCAAATTGCTCAATGGTGCAAACTGCGGCAAGCGGTTCCGCATCCGTATGGGGCGCAGGTGCCGTTGTGGCGCTGGCCGCCGAGGTGACACCGCCGGCCCCGGCCGCTTTGCCTTGCTGTGCGGACGGTGAGGCGGCTGACGCGGTTTGATTTTCTTCCAGCATGGTTTGGATATTCCTTTCATCAAGGCGACTGATAAGATGTTCAAAGGGAACAATGCGCGTGGGAGCCATTG
>JAKAEB010000106.1 GCA_021818445.1 Planctomycetota bacterium | reverse complement strand
CCCGCGATACCGCCAACGGCAACAACGCCGATGTCACACTGGTGTACGATTCCATCGGGCGAACTGTGGAAGAGGCCCAGAGCTTCGGCGGCAATACGCGCTATGTCACCAACAATGCCTTTACTTCCCTGCCGGTAAGCCAATTCACATTCCCCAATGCCCGCCAGATAAACAACACATTCGACCAGCTGTATCGCCGGCAGCAGGTAATCGAACAATCCACCAGCGCTGTAATCGCCAGTTGGCAGTTTTTTGGGCCGAACCGCGTGGCAGAAGTTGTGCTGGGTAATGGCGTTATCCAAACCATGCTCAACAACGCCAGAACGCACAGCGCAGTGCAATACAACACCGTTCCCAACCCGGCGTGGGGCACGCCATCCAGTGATCGCATGGGTGGAGCCTGTCCCGATGGCCCTCAGTACACTTGGGATTTCGGGAATGGAGCAGGCCGGATGATCGCCAAACGCTACCTCACCGGCGGCATCAATGCCACGACCTTTGCGTATAACAACACCACACCGGTTGTGGGCAATACCACAGCCTATGATCCGGCGGACAATAAGTTCTACGAAAGAGCCCTGCACGCCGAGGAACGCAGCTTCCTGTACCAGCCCGTGGATAATAATAGCGATATCGCCTCGCCCACACCGGGTTACGACAGCGTCAACCGGCTGCTGCAGTATCAGCGGGGAACGTTAAGCAGCACCGGCGGCTATCAAAATGTCGGGGGTGGAAGTGTGGCGACGGCGATCGCGTTACCCGGTGCGGACGAAAGCCGCAACTACGACCTCGATGGGCTGGGTAACTGGAGGTCCACGGATTTCCTCCCCGTCGGCGGGAGTCCGACAACCACTGGCCAGCGCAACCACAACCGCCTCAACCAGATCACGCAGCGGGCCAACGGAACCTTCCTTTACGACGGCGCACCCGGTGCCAGCAACGGCAACTTGGCGCACACCGGCGGGTGGAACTTCCAATACGACGCGCTTAACCGCCTGATTCAGGTGCAGATTGCCTCAACGGGCGTGACCATTGCGGCCTATGTGTACGACGCCGCGAATCGGAGGATTCGCAAGACGATCACAAACGGCGGCACCACAGGCAATATCCCGAATGGCACGACCGATTACATCTGGCAAGGCAGCCAGGTGGTGGAAGAACGCAATCCCTTCGGCGGAGCCGGATCAACCGATACGCCGATCCGGCAATATGTCTGGGGGACCTATATTGACGAGTGCATCCAGCTCACGACGCTGACCACGCTTGGCCCGCAGTCGCTTCCCGCTGGCACATATTATCTGTTGCAGGATCTACTGTACCGCGCGGTGGCATTGACCAACTCCAACGGCAGCGTTGTGGAAGCTTACGACACCGATGCTTACGGAAACACACTTATCTTCACCGGACCCGGCGCGGACGGCGTCTGGTTCACGGACGACGACACGCAATCCAATTATGGTGCCAACGAAATCATTTATTGCGGCTACCGATACGATCCGGAAGGGCCGGGGTATTACGTACGTAACGGAAATTACATGCCATTCCTCGGCCGGTGGGTGCAGCGCGATCCGATTGGCTACCAAGGCGGAATTAACGTGTATGAGTATGTCGGGGGACGGGCGGCGGTGGCGGTGGACCCGATGGGGCATGACGCCATTCCGCTTCCAAAAAGCATCCCCCAAGCTGTAACGGAGGCAATCATCGCAGCCTTATTAGCCGCCTATTTGCTATATTTGGCTCGCCGGGCGGCGAAGGTAAAGTGCGCGCGGCGAAACAGGGAGAGCGGATGCGAATTCTATGACTGTGACATCGGCCGCCCATGCGGCGCGCGGGGAAGTGGACGCAGTTGTCAGTGGGCCACCATTATAAGCGGAATCCTCAAGGGCCAAAGACAATGCGGTTGCTACGGCGGAGGGCCCAACGATGAGGACTAAGCAATTGCGGTTCTGCACGGTGCCCTTCCGCTACGGCGGGGGCGAATCACGCAGGCATGTGCTGGCCAGGTTGCGGTATTTGCATGAGGTTTACGGGGTGCGCGGTCGGACCTACCGCATCCGCCGCAGAACCCTATTTAGAGCAGCCACTCCCGGGGCTGTGGCTGCGGCGTTGCGCGAAATACGTGACCAGGGCTCGCTCTTTACCGCGGGACAGGTCAGGGAGTTGGAGGTAAACCATCGGGCGGAGCTGCCACCGGGCGCGATCGTGCCATTTACTAGGCCCTTAGTTGTCTACCATGTCGAGGATGTGAGGTTGCGCCTCGTTCCAACCTTCTCGTTGACGCTCGCGCCCGGTAACATAATGCCGGTGATTGCCGCGTCGCTCTGGCTCCGCGGGGAGGCACCGCTCGTCGGTGGCTTTATCGACACGGTGCGGGGGGGTATTTCTGCGATGCGTAAGATAAGGGGCCTGCTGGGGGTAGAGGATGCGGAAGGTTAACCCACCCCCGTCGCACTATGGCACAAGCGAACGCCCTGGCGTGCAGCCAGGGGCAACGGCCTGTACCATAAACTCGTGCCTGGCTTAGCGTGCCGCTACCTCCGCGTTAGAGTGGGAACCCGTCAAATGTTGTGGATTGCCTGAACCAGGCGGGTGATTTTGTGATTCCATTTTCGAATCTGATTCCTGCCAATATGTGCGGACTTGATTCCGGGCCGTGGACTTCCCCGGGGATAGTGGGCGCGGAGGAAGGCACCACATCGTGTGCTCGGAAGCCGTTTGCCATAGCAACGCAGAAGTTCACGCGGAAGCCCAAACTCCCGGCAGTACCGGTGGTCTACCGGCAGAGCGTTCGTGCCGCGTTGGTGGACGCGAAAATCCGCGCAATAAAAAAACGTGAAGTTTGCTTTGCAGCAGCTTCACGGCACCATACAATGCACGCACTGAATCAATCGGCTTCTCGGAAAGCTTCTTATGGTTGCGTTGAATGACAATTTGCCCCAAGATCAGGAATGCGGATGCAGGGGCCAGGGGACCGCAGAACACTTCGTGCCGTTATGCCCTGCTGGTAAAACGGATTCCCAGTTCGTTGGTCGTTGCTCGTTGACCATTGAGCGAATTGCCGACGCTTATGGAAACACACTGATTTTCACCGCACCGGATTCCAGCAGTAACTGGTGGAGCGATGCTGCGGTGCAATCGAATTATGGTGCCAATGAGATCATTTATTGCGGCTATCGATACGATCCGGAAGGACCGGGGTATTACGTACGTAACAGAAATTACATGCCATTCCTCGGCCGGTGGATTCAGCGCGATCCGATCGGCTATTCCGGTGGAATTAATTTGTATGATTATGTGGGTGGAAGGGCGGTGGTGGAGTTGGATCCGATGGGAACGTTCATCCGGGCCGGAATACCTGGGCCAGCTCTATTTTACGCCTCGTGCGACGATGCCTTCGGCGTTTCCGACAAATGGGGGTTTGTAGGTTGCGCTTGGTGCCCGGGCGATATCGACCCCGTCGGGGCAGGTTGTGTTGCGAGTTGCTGCTACACATATAATTCAGGCATGGCTTGTGATTTCCTGGGGTGTTTCGCGGATTGCGTTGAGGCGAACGGATGCAATGGCTGCTGGATTGACGTTATACTCTGAACCGCCACTGTGTATACCGATTGGTGCCCTGTTCCAGATAAATCTGCGGGTGCGATGCGGGCACCTCCCGACTCAGGTACCATTCTTTGCCGGGTCCCAATATGATGCCGCCCGCATTTTATTCCGGGACGCGGCACTGGGGTTATGGCTGATTTTAGGAGGTGCTTGGTTCTGCAGCACGCGTTTATTTATAAACGATGCGTTCTTAACTGCTTACAAATTTGACGCAGGCATTGTGCCTAAGGATTGACGTGCCGAGGATCAATATGTTGGACAGGAAACTACACCCAGCCATGCATTCACGTCGGGCTTTGCTACCAATTCGTCCGAGGCAGGTTCGGTGTGCTGTTAGGGAGTGTGGTATGGTGAGTTGGCGGAATGATCTCATGAAAAGGAGGAGGTGACAGCCGTGCCCGATTCCGAGAATGTGCAACGTTGGCGTGGCATTGCGTTGGCCGCGGTCCAAGATATGCAGCCAAGGCGCGCGGCGTTGGCCGGTATTGACCGGCACGCGGAAGACGCCTGGCGCAGCACCCAAGCCGTTATATTTGACTCGGTCTTGAGCGACGCCCGTGTCGCCTTGGCCGCGCTTCCGGAGGTACAGGCCGAGCTTGGAAAGGGAAAGATGTGCTGCACGTTACCAAATGGGGAACAGTTCTGTATCGCCCTCCGTCATTTAGGACGGGGAATTTGGATCGAGGTCGCAAGCAGCCATGGTGGCAATCCTTACGCTGAACCGATTGCTCTCCCTCGGAGGGCGACCGATGAGATGTCCAAATTTTTCAGGGGTCCGCGCGAGGTGTATTCGGCGCGTCTTGCGGATTATGTGCGGACCGAATATTCACGGCGGATAGAAAGCTTTATCAAACGGGTCGCGTCGAGCGTCGCGATATACCGCTGGGAGCGCGAAGACGGCATCGAGGAGTGAGGGAGGGACGCTAAAAGGTGGCATCCACTACGAGGCGGTGACGGCGGTTGTGGGCAGTGGTTGCAGCAATGGCAGTGGAGCGATTAGGATGACCAATGATCAACGATTAAGGACCAAAATATAAGGATGAGCAGGCAGGTAATGGTAATGGAGATATTGCCAGACATTGTGGATTGCCTGAATCAGGCGGCTCATTTATTTGGCTCCGTTTTCGAATTTGATTCCTGCCAATACTCTGCAATTAATTCCGGGCCATTAAGTTTCTGAAAGCTCCTTTTGGCACACCGTCCCGGCGCGGATATCGGGGGGGGGCGTCAACGAGTCCCGGCGCGCCGGGAAACAACGAACAACGAACAACGAGCAACGAGCCCCGGCACATGGGACAGGTACTGAATCTACTGACCAGCCACTGTAATCGTGCCTTCGTGGCGACAAACCTTTTTATTCACAAAGA
>JAKAEB010000055.1 GCA_021818445.1 Planctomycetota bacterium | reverse complement strand
AATCCGGTTGAATTCTTCCTGAATGGCGTACTGTAGTGCATGCTCCCGATAAGATCGTCCATCCCTCACCCCGCCGAATCCGCCCCGTTCGCCCCCGTGCAACTCGCGTGCCCTATCACGACGAGCGTCGGTCTGCTGCGCTATGCCGGAGCCCACGGCGGCAACCGGCCACGGCCACGGCTACCTTGGCGTAGCATTCGTCACGGCTGGAAAGTGGCTGTTGCCCTTGACATCCAATCCGAAATGTACTAAAATTTGAGTAATTCGATTTACCGGTGCTAAGTGCTTCGGTATCGACAAGTTGAAATTCAGGTTGCCGATCAGCTAAAGGTGATGGCAGCCCTTTGGTTCAAAATTCTGCGTCACCTGTTGCGGTGACACCGCAATCCGCCCGGTTGTGCGGAAAAATCAGATCGCTCCTGAGGGAGCCAAAAGGAGTTGTTTCATGGTTACCACATCTCGTCTGGCACTGTTGACATTGGTTACTGCGGCATTGGGCATCGCGGCTTATGCGGGTGCCTCCCGCGCGTCAACCATCATCGTTTCCGATGGGTTCTCGGGGACGAATGGTTCCGATATTAATGGCCGCACACCCGATGGTGCCAATCTCCCCGGCTCGGCATGGCAAGTCGTGCAGCAGAATACAACCGGAGCAAGCCCCATGACAATAGATACGTCGCTGGGTAATCCGTCACCCTCCGCCAACACCAACTTTAACGATGCTGCCGGAATCAGCATCGCCAGTTCCATGGGCTATACCGAACCCTCTGTGCTTACGATCAGCAGCGATTTAAATATGGGAACCATTGTGGGCGGAGGTTTGGCCTACAACGCGTACGGCGTCGGGCTGGGATTTTGGAACACCCTGCCGGTAGCCGGACAGAGTGCGCCAACGGGCTTTACGGGGATCACAATGGATCCGTATGGTGATCTTACGTTTATTAATAACGGAACCGCCAGTACAACGGCAAAGGCTGCGGCACCAAGTAGCGCCAGCATTGCCGGTGGATATATCAGCGGGTTCAACACGCTAACATACTCGATCGATACCGGAACGGGGGCTATCACGCAACTGACATTCGACGGCACTGACCTCACAAATTCTTTTTCAGGGCTGACAGTCTTTACTCCAAGCGTGGCGACATTCGCCGGGTTTTATGGAAACAGTCCATATAGCGCCAGCGAAAATGGTTATGTTGATAATTTTTCCGTCTCAACAACCGCTGCTGTGCCGGAACCGGCGACGCTGGGCCTTTTTGCATTAGGTGCCTTTGGTTTGCTGCTGGTTACCCGGAAGCGCAAGGTCGGTACCTGATCGCGGCAGAGAATTCGTGATTGCGGAGGGCTGCGCCCCACGCAGCACTCTTGGTCTGTTTCGATTCGTACACTTTTTTCAGGAGTTGGTTATGTTGAACTCTCAGGGTTTGGCTGGCGGCATGATTGGCGTGCCACCAATGGTTCATCCGCATTCACCTCGCAATCTGAAAATGAGATGGCAACCTTCAGGTTTTACACTCATAGAATTGTTGGTGGTTATTTCCATCATTGCCGTTCTTATAGCGTTGCTTCTGCCGGCGCTGGCGCGGGCAAAAATACTTGCGGCCCGCGTTACATGCTCCTCAAACCTAAGGGAAATCGGACAGAGTATTTATGAGTATGCACAAAGCAACCGTGGACAATATCCAACTCCCAATGCATATAACTGGGCGTTTGGTGGCCTCGCGTTTTATCCGGGCACGCAGCCGCAATCAGAACCACCGTACCAACCTGGAACCTCGCTATTCCAGCCCAGCGGTTTGGCATTGTTATACAGTTCGGGCATACTGCGGAACCCCGCGCTGATCTATTGTTCCCAGCCGGGTCAATTTCCATGGGAAAGCGGTACAAACACCGCCGCAGGAAGTTTAGGCTTAGGGTACAACCTTAATAAAGTTAACGGAAACTGGAAGCAGGTTAATTGGTTTAATGTTAGTGCAGGATATTGCTATTGCTACAAAATGCAGCAGGGCTATCAACCCAGCCCAGGTGCAGCGGGTATAATCCAATATTGTAATTATGAGCCAGGCCACGATTACGTTCAAGAGCCAACCAGTCCTGGATCGAGTATTTTAGCTACGGATATTGATGTGACCGCCAGCGGCGCTTGGCTCATCTCCGGTTCTGACTTGAGCAACCATGTTGATAGTTCTTCATCCAATGGAATGCCGGACGGCGCGAATGAGCTTTACAATGACGGTTCTGTGAGTTGGGTGGGGCCGCCCGACATGCTGCATAACGGGTTTGGGTCGTCACCACCTGATCCGGCGGCGACCGGGCTCACGGTCGGCAACCAATCGAACAGTTTGGCCTATTGGAGATAAGGACTGCCGGGGGCGATCGTCTTTGCTATCGTTTAGCTTACTGCGAGCAACTGGAGTTGATTCAGCATAGTACGCTCCATCGCAGCGCGCTGATCCAAGCTCAATAGGCTTTGTGTGTGACCGGAAGGTGATCCTCGCCGCCAGCAATGCGATGGACATCCTTCGCCTTGATTGCGGGCTAGCCTGCGGTATCGTCATGGCCTTTATTGGGTTGACGCTGAAATATTCGAATCCAATCCGAACTGCCGGCCGGAAATGTTTTGCGCCAACCATTGGGATCAGGCAAGCGTATCAGAACATCCGCAACGCGGTGGCAGATACGGGCGGAACACGAAATCGACTTTTATAATGTACTGTGCAGGCTCTTAGAATGAGAAACCTCAGCGACTACCATGGCATGGCAACGAGGAAAGCTTGCATGCTTTCCGCTCTAGCGCTTATTGCCATGGTCTGCACTTCACAACAGATGCTCTACTGCTTGCCAGCTAAGCGCCATTACTCGCTGGTGCTCTGGAATTGGACTCAGCCATGCTCGAACCTTCAGACTTTTTCCGATTGGGTCAGTAACTTTAAATCCATCGGGGGCACGACGATAACCATCTCCGTGCCTTGGAATCAGCTTGAGCCTCAACAGGGGCAGTTTAATTTCAGCTACATATCCCAGCGCCTGGCGATTACCCAAAGTTACGGTATGAATCTGAAGGTGGAGATTAATAGTTATTATTCCGGGGCCCAGCCAAGCTGGCTGAATACCTGCGATTTTTGGGGGGGCAATGGACAGCCGATCGCGGGATCTCCCGCCTCTTATGCGGATGCCAATTTTTCAAACGCTTATGATGCGCTGTCAACCAATATTGCCGCGGAATTCAAAGGGGACGGAATCACGTACACCCCGTTCATCGGGCCGGATGCGGAACTGAAGTACGGCGGCTGGTCCACATATGATCCGGCAAGTTTGCAGCTCTGGCAGCAGAGCATTAATGCGTCAACACGTCCAAGTTGGCTTACCAATGCAGTTGGAGATGCACCGCTTCCACAGACCCCGCCAGTGCCCGGTCCCACACATGGCACACCGGACCAAACACCGGCCGACACCGCCTTTATCGCGTTTCGCCAGCATATACTGCGTACGACGGAGGCAAACTTTGTAAATGCGATCCACGCCGGTGATCCCGGTGCGCAGGTGAGCGTACCATTGGGGGAGGGATACCGGGCGGAGAGTGCACAGTTTGCCAACCAAGATTATTATGGCCTGTCACTTGGCGCTAACGCAATTGCGCACAGCTGGGACTTCAACATGCATTCATCGGCGAACCCGAGTCTGCATCAATCGTGGCAGGCCGCCGCGTCGGTGGCCGCGTTCGAGGGCATTAGCGGCCTGCCAACGACATTCGAGTTTGATTCCCCCACCACCATGCAAGCGGCCGGCTTCAGCACCACAAATATTGAAAACATTGGCAGCGATGTGCTCGCTGCCGGAGGCAATGGTTTTCAGGTGGCGAACTTCAGTTATTATTCTAAACTGCCATCACAATATCCATACCTGGTGGCACTGGGGAAGGAGTTGCAAAGCGCCCCGTCACCAGCTCAGCCGCCCCCGGACCATACCATCCTGCTATTTCTCTCCAATTGGGCCAACTATGACTACCGCGAGTCCACACAGTGGGTATACCAGGCCCAATTCGGCGCGTGGCGGACGCTGGAACAAAACGGATACGCGGTGCGCATCATCAACGAAAGCGACCTATCGCAGAATCTATCCGGGTATCGGGGACTCTATGTCGCATTCTCTCCCCCGCAGTTATTGCCATCAACCGACGCGGCCAAGTTGTACAGGCTGGAGTCGTCGATTCCAACCATTATCGAATACGGCGCTATTCCAGGATTGAAATCTCAAGCGGGGGACACATACGCGACGAGTTCGTTCGGCACCGTTATGACCACCGACTCCGCCCTGCCGATCATGCCCTTGAGCCGGACCTTCGTCACCGGACCGGGGAATATCATGACGATTGGATATCCGCTGGGTTACATGTGGGCGTTTCAGAACGATCCTGCCCAGGAGAGCGCCTTTCAATTGGCTGCTCAAGATACATTCGGACTGCCCACGGTGCCGGTGCCCGAGCCGTGCGGACTTAGAATTCTCGGAGCGGCTGCGGGCTGTGCCGCATTGTTCTTCCGGGGGCATCGAAGGCGAAGTGATGCGCAACGGCGCAAGTGAGGTCGTCCCGATATTATCTGAAAATCGGCCACGATTCTCATGGATGTTTTTCATGGGAGCACAACTGGACTTTTTGCGTCTTTCAGATATGACGGCCATTTAGGATTTAAGCATCCTGGCAGTTTGAAGGCGGTATGACAGTGATTCCATTTTTCTTGCAGAGGTACAAATAATGAGTAGTGATTTCAACAGGCGCGAGCTGATCAAGCTGGCGGCATTGGCACTTGCCGGGTTGCCTGAAGTTGCGATCGGGACATCTGCCGCGAGCGCGAAAGTTCAAGACGCAACAAAGATGTTTTCAAGCTCTACCATTGGTGCCTACAACCCCGAAGCGCCGCCGGGGCCGTCTTTTACCGCCCCGCAAATTGCGGAACAGTGGGCCGCGGGAGAAAAGATCTACCAGGCTGTCATTGCGGCGTTTCATGACGGCGCTTACACAGTTGATATTCCGCCCGGAGATTATCGCTTTTCATCTTTTTACCATCCGGATACGAAGGCGTTTTTATTGCGCGGGCTGAAGCGGCCCAAAGATCATCCTTTTATAATTAACGCCCATGGTGCCACCTTCTGGTTCCCTATGGAGTCGCGATTACCGGATTACCACCTTATGGTGCGAATTGAGGATTGCGCAAATATTACCATCCAGGGATTAACCGTGGATAGCGCCCAGCGCGGTTGCATGGAGGGTCGCATTGTTAAGCTTGACCACACCAACAACGAGATTGTGATACGGCCATTTCCGGGCACACGGTTGATTAAGCCGGCCAATCCGGCGATTGCTGATAACAATCGGGTGCGATTTTTGCCGTTCAAGGCCAATGGCGACAACATGCCCGCTTTGTACCAGATCAATCGCGGTTGGGGGCCGGAGAACGATCTTTTCACAGAGCTTAAGGCGCAGCGCGATGGCACCTATCGACTGCAACTTAAGACGCGTAATCTGCTGAAAACGGCGCGAGATCCGGACTGGATACGCACATATGGACCAGGGGAAACGCTGGAAGTCGGCGATTTAATCGCAGTGCTTTACAGTGTGGCGGCCGCCTTTCACATTCATGAGAGTCGATGCATCACGCTTACGGACTGTCAATCCTATGCCGCCAAGAGCTTTGTGAGTGAAAACGGTGGTTACGGGGCACATCGCTATTTGAATTGCCGGTTTATTTCGCGCCCCGGCACCAACAATTTACTGGGTGGAGAAGGCGTCGCAATGAGCAATGGAATGGAATATGGATCGCTGATGGATGGTGTGGTAACCGGGCGTACCACCGATGATCCGTATAACAATCACTCACATTGGAAGCTCTCGGAGAGCGTAACACCAGAGAGCATCACGTTCACAGCGCCGTTGCCGAAGGGGCTGGCTGCCGGCGATCGAGTCGATATTTATGATCGAACCAAGCCCGGCCTGCTGGCCTCTGTGCCGATTAAACTGATCGAGGGTCGTACGCTCCGCTTCGCCGGGCCGTTGGAAATATTGAGGAGCAATCCCGGTAAGCTGGCAGCATTTTTCCCGCGTTTCTCCAACCAGGGATGGGTTATCCGCAATTGCTTTTTCGTGAATTGCTACCAGCGAATCCTGGTGCAGTGCGGCCATGGATTATTCGAGAATAATTTCATGCTTCGCATGGGAGATAGTCTGGTTCTTGAAACGTGTTTTCCCGACGGCATTGAAGGCGGAAATCCCTCGCACATTACCATACGTAATAATGTCTTTTATAATTCTGCCATCAGTCCGGTTATCTCGCCGATTGTTCTGAGCGGATACATGCGGCCGCTGCAAAACGTGCGAATCGAGGGCAATGTCATATTTCGAAGCGGACATGCGGCTATCAGGGTGGACGGTGCGGAGAAACTGATTCTTCGCAACAACCTGCTGGTAGATCCTGGGCTGGGATACCGGATTATTCCCGGACGGGCCGGAGGCGACGTTACCAGTTACGGAGCGGTTCCCACCGGACAGATGACACGCGGCGTTGCCGCGAAATCAATTAAAGCGATACCAGCGTCGATATTGCTGCGTAAGGTCAGCGGGGCGGTCGTCACGGGTAATGCGGTGGTGGGCAATACCCCGCCGGTGACGGCGACCCATGGGTTGATAAGTCTGGCCGCATGCCGCAATATAGCCATGAATAACAACTTGCAACGCAGGACCGATGCCGACACGGTACAACGGCTATCGCATTTGATTACCAGACGATATCTTCCGGCCACGGCTATTTTGCGGCGAGGTGGCTTTTGACTCTCAAAAAACACATGCTTAATCGTCGCGAGCTTATCCAAAATATTGCCGCCGTGAGCACCGTGCGGGCGGTCGGTGGCGTTGGAGCTCAGCAATCACGGTCAATCTCGGTGGCGGAACGCGTATTGGCATTATCGGACATGGCAATTGAATTAACACGGCAGGGTTGGAGCAGGCCAGAACGCAATTGCCGAAGCAAGGGCAAGAGCCTGACAATAGGCCATCGGCAATTCAAATCCGGGCTGGGCACAGTGGCAGACAGTATTTTGCAAATAGATCTCAAAGGTGCGGCGAAGGCATTCTCCGCGTGGGTTGGACCGGACGCCGTCGGCGGACCCAGTGCATGTGTTAGGTTTTACGTTGTGGTGGATGGTCGGGTGGCGGTCCGAACACCAGCGATAAAGGGAGGAAGCGCTCCGGTGCAGATTTTCGTCAATCTCAAGGGTGCAAAAAAAATGCTCCTGGTGGTGGATGCGGCCGGGCACCACACTTGGAATAACTATGCCGACTGGGGGGATGCGGCCATTACGCTGCAAGCCCATGCCACGGCACTGCCGGAGGCGCAACGGTACGAGCCGGATATGAGTGTACCGGAAATCGCGCATGGTAATTCTGAACAGCCTGAGTTCCATGGGCCGCAGGCCATCGGGACAACGCCGGGAAAGCCATTTATCTTCAGGATTCCCGTCACGGGCTCGGGGAAAATAAACCTGAGCGTCACGGGCCTCCCGGCAGGCCTGGAATTGAATCAGCAGGGTGTGCTGCGGGGAAGCGTGGAGCATGGCGGTTCTTACAAGGTGGAGATTGTCGCCCGAAACCACCTTGGCCGGACCAGTCGGCGGTTGGAAATACGCGCCGGAGAACGAATGCTGGCCCAAACGCCGCCCATGGGTTGGAGTTCCTGGAATGCGTTTGGAGTGAATGTTGATCAGGAGAAAGTCTGGCGGGCGGCGGATCTGCTGGTCCGTTCCGGCTTGGCGGGAAAGGGTTACAGCTTTGTCAACATTGACGCGGGCTGGACCGGTCAGCGGAACTCCGCCGGGCGGATCATGCCGGACAAAACAAAGTTTCCGGACATCAAGGCTTTGATTGACCATGTGCATGCCTTGGGACTGAAGTTCGGCCTTTACGCATCGCCGGGACCGGAGGATTGTGGCGGCTTTATCGGAAGCTATGGTCACGAAATACAGGATATCCAGACTTATGCACAATGGGGTGTGGATTACTTCAAATATGACTGGTGCAGCTATGGGCAGACCATCACCGCGACTCCGAAGACCGCTGAATACATTGAACCTTACGCGATAATGGGGCAGGCCATTGGAACCGTAGATCGAGATATTGTTTTCAGCTTATGCCAGTATGGCATGGCGGATCCATGGAAATGGGCCGCCGGGCCGCAAGTACGCGGCAACCTGTGGCGGATTTCGGATGACCTGATAGATTTCTGGGCATCTGTATGCGTTAACGGATTTCACTGTGACCGGAACATCGCAGCCTATGCTGGCCCGGGACATTGGAATGATCCGGATATGCTTGTAGTTGGAACCATGGATTTCACCAATGCCGGGTTAGGTTTTCCAGGCAAGCCGCAGCCCTCGCGTCTGACACCGCTTGAGCAGCAGACACATATCACGCTGTGGTCATTGCTGGCAGCTCCGCTGATTATTGGCTGCGATCTGTCTAAACTGGATCCATTCACGCTGGACCTGCTTTCCAATACGGAAGTGATCGCCGTGGATCAGGATGTGCTGGGAAAGCAGGCCCAATGCATCAAACAGATCGGCTGCATTCAAATTTGGGCGCGGCCACTGGCGGACGGGACCGCGGCGGTTGGAATATTCAACTTGGGGCCGGTGGCGGAAAAAGCGTCCGTGAGGTGGTCGGAACTTACCGTTATCTTGCCGCGGGATATGGTGCTTTCCGGCAAGCAGCCCACGCGTGATTTATGGATGCGGCGCAACCTCGGGCATCGCGATGGCTTGGATATGGAATTACCCAGTCATGGATCGATGTTCGTTAAGGTGGGAAGACCGAGGCCGGCAGTCGGCCGATAAGAGTGATGAAAAATGATTTACATATCATATGGAGCGCAATAATGCGTACAATGCGAGTGATCTTATTAACCACGATGATGTTGCTGCTTGGGTGCATCTCGCCGTTGGCGCAAGGCCAGGATGTGTCTCACCGTGAGTTTTCCCTGACGCTTTGGAATTGGGATCCATCATGCGCGAAATTAAAGGAGTTTCGACGATGGGCCAAAGATTTCAAGAGCGTTGGAGGAACGGAAATATACATTTCCGCCGCATGGAATCGGTTGGAACCTGAACCAGATGATTATCACTTTGGTTTTATTGCCCGTCGTTTAGCCGTTGCCGACAAGCTTGGACTTAAATTGGGCGTTCGGATCAACAGCTATTGGGGCGGTGCAACACCACAATGGCTGAAGGTCGATAAATGGGAACATGCTTCCGGTAAGGTTGCGCAGGGCGGCATACCGTCTATTAACGATCCGCGATTCTGGCGGGCCTTTTCGCCTTTTTGCACCCACTTGGCCAGGCACTTCCGCGGACAGGGCGTTGATTGGTGTGCCTTTATCGGCTCACAGGCGGAAAATAAATATGGAAATTGGTGTACCTTTGATCCGGCGAGTTTGCGTCTCTGGCGGAAAAGCATTCGAGCCCGCCCGCGACCAGGCTGGTTGGTTCGTATTGTCGGCAATGCGCCGTTGCCGCAAACGCCGCCGATTCCCGACGAAACCCACGGCACACCCGATCGCTCGCCCGCGGATTTGGCTTTCATCGCATTTCGGCAAGAGAATTGGCGGGTGGCGTTGCGGCGGTTTAACGCTGCAATCCGTGCCGGTGATTCCAAGGCGCATATTGTTGTGCAGTTGGGAGAAAGCTATCGCAGTGGCTCTGCGCAGATGTCCAACCTTGACTACTACGGGATGTCACGCGGAGCGGATAAAATTTTGCAAAGCTATGACTTCTGGTGGCATGCTCATCAGAGAATCTGGGAGATGCAGGCGGACTTGGCCGCCTTTCAGGGCATAACGCTCAAGCCGGTGGCCATTGAGTTTGACAGTCCTGGTGGTATGGCCAGTGTGGGTTACACGCCGACCTTTCTTTCGGCGATGGGAAAGGCGGCGGTTCGCGAAGGATGCGGGATTGAGGAGTGCAATGCGGGTGGATTTAAAACCCTTCCATCCGGATATTCGTACATGAAGGCGTGGGGACAGATGTGTGACGAGGCAGGGCGGGCGCAAGCAATTCGTCCTGATGCGAAAAGCACAATTTTGTTATACGTCTCTAAATGGGCCAACTATTGCTATCGTGAGCCAACCGAATGGCTGAACAGGGCGCAATTCGGAGCTTGGCGTATGTTAACGCACGATGGGTTTCATGTGCGCATGATCTGCGGGGACAACTTGAAAGAATCCCTGGCTAATTACCGCGGACTTTATGTCGCTTTTTCGCCGCCGCAACTTGTGCCATCAGCAACTCGTCGCAGGTTATTGAAATTGGAATCGGTTATACCCACGATCGTGGAAGTGGCGAACATTCCTCGGAAAGCAAGAGAGCACATCATGATCGTCGAACATTTTAACGGTGAGATGGGATCCGTTCTTCCGGTGGGACACATTCCAGCAACGGACCGGACGGGGCACCGCTGGAGATTCTTTGCGCAAGACCGTGCTGGATACGCGCATGCACCAATGCGCATTGCTGAGGGTCCCACGGCTGCTACGCGTGGCTGCGCTACTAATTTTAACGATGCCGCATATATCAAACTTCGCGGCAAGCGCCATTATCATGTGCCGGGGTTGTTGAAAATCCAGGCTCGCATAAAGGTAAACACCTGCGATCAGGTTGGCCTGGGCTACTACTCCCGACCTCCGACCAGTGTTACCGACGGATTTTCCGGATTAATTATCAATCGTATCAATGGACAAATCCAACTATGCGTCCATGGAACTCCCGTTGGGCCGCCTCGACCAGCGCCTTTTCTCGGCTGGCGGGCGCAAGCGTTTTACAAGTTATCTCTGCAGATTAACACCAATACGGGTGCCGTGACGGCGGTATCTTACAATGGGCATGATATTTCAGATGAATTTCACGGACAAACGCATGGATTTGTAAAATCGGCCACGACTTACGCGGGCTTTTACGGTTTATCAGGCTCCAGCGCAAAGGCCACGGGGATGGTGGCGGCGTTCTCGGTTACCGGACGAACCGCCAATTTTGTCTCGCATGCGCCCGGAATCGGTGAATTCGCCCGCAGCGCAGCCGGTCTGCCGATCGCGCCCGAGTTATCTCACCCGCTGATACGAAATCATAACACGGTGTTGGTGGGGTATCCATTGGGCTATGTATGGAATCGTGGTACGGATCGTCAGGCACAACAACGGGTGCTCAACTGGGCGATCGCACGCAGTTGGGGACGATAGAGCATATCCCGCGCAAAGATCGGGGATCGCATCAAAAAAAGGAAATGTGCATGAACCATCACTTGAATAAGGAACCTGTTATGTTATACGACAGGCTTAAAAAGCTACTGGCTTTGCTTGCTTTTGGATTTACTGCTTTGGCCAGTATTAACCACTATGCCATCGCCGCGCAGGCGGGCAATCCTCTGCAAAACATTCAAGGACTGACACGTTCAGATTTTGGACGAGCGGACTGGATTTCCGCACCACTGCCGCCACATAATCCGTTGCGTAAACTAAGCTGGGTATGGGGGCGCACAGGTGGCGGCGGCACAATTCCGAGCACAGCCTGGTTTCGACGACAAGTAAAGTTGCCCGGCCATGCCGTCATTCGCAAAGCGATATTTAATATTACTGCGGACGAACAGTTCACACTCTATGTCAACGGTGTTCGGGCTGCGCAAAATACACAGTGGCGCGGAGCAAACTGGAATACTGTCTATCATCCGAACATCACAAAACTATTACACGGCGGGTTCAATACGCTGGCCATTTCCGCCAGTAGCCAGGGCGATAATATCAATCATGCCGGACTGATCGGTACTCTGGCTATCACCCTCGGTTCCGGGGCGGAGGTTCGCGTGCCGATAGACACCACGTGGCTGACCACCGAGAAGCAACCGAAGCAGGACTGGAATAAGGCCGGCTTTAACACGACAGGTTGGAGCCACGCCAAATCCGTCGCCCGCTGGGGGCTAAAGCCGTGGGGCCATCGGCCCAATCCGCGACAGGCGTTGCCGCTGTTCAGATACCACTTTGTTGCAGCTCATGCGATTAAAAGCGCTGTGGTTTATGTGTGCGGATTGGGACAGTACGATTTGTTTATCAACGGTCGCAAGGTCGGCGATGATGTCTTGCAGCCGGGCTGGACGGATTATAAAAAGACCGTTTTATATAACTCCTACAATGTCACATCAATGCTACGGCGTGGTGGCAACGCTATCGGTGTCATGCTTGGCACAGGTATGTATGACTGCCCGGAGGGAACGCGCCGATACGAGCACGCTCCGAATCCGTTTGGCCGACCAAAACTCATTTTGCAATTGCGCCTGGTATTTAAAGATGGTGTGAAAAAAGATATTGTCAGCAACAGCCGGTGGCGTGCAACTTCTGGCCCCGTACGTTTCTCCTCAATTTATGGCGGAGAGGATTACAACGCTCTCTATGCCATTCCCGGCTGGAATAAACCCGGTTTTGATGACAATCATTGGCAACGAGCGTCAGTGGTTCAGGGGCCGGGCGGCCGACTGGTACCACAAACAGCACCGCCCGTGAAAGTCATGCAAATCTATCACGCCATTGACATAGCCCATCCAAAGCCGGGCGTACGCGTCTATGATTTGGGTCAGAATATAGCCGGGCGATTTGTTATCAAAGCGCGCGGACCGGCGGGTTCAAAGCTCATTGTGTACCCATCGGAGTTGCTGCATCCGAACGGTACGCAGTGGCAATCCTGCGCCGGGCCAATCTGGTGTGTCTACACACTTAATGGCAAAGGTGTAGAGACATTTCACCCGATTTTCTCCTATTTTGGGTTTCGATATGTGCAAATTAACGCGGTGCCAGCCAGTAAATCCAGTTTGGACCGCAGACCCGCCGTGCTTAGTGTGCTCGGACAGGCTACGCATAGTTCGTCCCCCACCATCGGCCATTTTTCATGCAGCAATAAACTGCTGAATCAAATCCATCATCTGATCACCATGGCCATGGTCAACAACATGGTCAGCGTCATAACGGATTGCCCCACCCGCGAAAAAACCGGCTGGCTGGAAGATACGTATCTGGTGGGACCGGGGATTATGGACAACTATCTTGTGCCGAAGTTGTATGAGCAAACCGCGGCCAATATGCGTGACGCCCAGTGGCCTGATGGCATGGTGCCGGATTTCGCACCAGAATACTTTAACTACCCTGGCGGATTTATCAATTCGCCGGAATGGGGCAGCGCATGCGTACTTGATCCATGGCTGGCCTACAAATACTTCGGCGATAAGCGGATATTGTCGCAGAATTATCAGATGATGATCCGCTACCTTACGTACCTTAAGTCCCGCGCCAAACACCATATTCTCATGTTCGGCCTGGGAGACTGGTTTGACCTCGGCCCCCGGGCGCTCGGCGTGGAGCAACTGACAAGTTTGGGAGTAACTGCCACTGCCACGTGGTATCGAGATTTGATGACACTGGTAAAAATCTCACGAATCTTGGGTCATGCACATGCTGCACAGCATTTTGCCGCCGAGGCCAGAGATGTCCGAGCGGCATTCAACCAAAGATTCTACCATCCCGTGACCGGTCAATATGATCGCGGAAGCCAGTGCGCCAATGCAATGGCCCTGGCCACCGGAATAGTGAAGAAGGCGGATCGGCGTAAAGTGTTGGCAGATTTAATCGCCAACATTCATCAGCACCATGATCATACCACAGCCGGGGACATCGGATTTCATTATGTGGTACAGGCGTTGACGGATGCGGGGAAATCGCAGTTGCTATACAAAATGGCAACGCGGACAAGCCCACCAAGCTATGGTTATCAGATCGCCCACGGTGCGACGGCGCTGACGGAAGCATGGAACTGCAATCCGGATGATTCACAGGACCACTTCATGCTGGGGCATATTGAGCAGTGGTTTTACAGCGGCTTGGGTGGGATACGAGTTGATATGGCCCGCAAGCCGGGGCACCAATTGGAAATCCGGCCCGCGATTGTGAGCAATCTGAAATGGGTGCGGGTCAGTTATGACTCGGTGCTGGGAAAAATTGTCAGCAATTGGCAACGGCACGGAACTCACTTAAATTTACAGTTCGTCGTTCCGGCACATACCACGGCCCGTGTTTATTTGCCCACAACCGATCCGCAGAAATTAAAAATCAATCACCGGCTGTTGCATCGTGCGGGAGTGCATGTAATACGCATCTTGCGAGATGAGGTAATTTTCGACGCCCCGCCGGGACATTATTGGTGCACCGGTCAATATTACTGAAAATAGCAACCTCCACGTGAGTAGAAAAATGAATGTTGGTACCAATGAATTGCTGCAGCGCGCGTGGCGGAAGAAAATGATCGTTCCAGGATTCAATATTCCATATCTGCCGATGCTCGAACCGGTCGTGCAGGCTCTGCGCGACTGCAATTCGTTCGGTCTGGTTATGGTGGCGCGACTGGAATGGATGAAGTTTGAGGCACGGAGCCTGACGGCGGTCGCAGAGGAGTATCATCGCGTGAAAGATGAACGCTATACGCGCCTGCACCTGGACCATGTGCCAGTTATTGACGAAGACAACCTTCGTGTGAATTATTTACCCATCATAAGAAACGCGATCTCCGCCGGTTTTCAATCGGTCATGATTGATGGCTCGCGTTTGTCTTTAGCGAATAACATCGCGGCGACCAGGGAGGTGGTGGAGCTGGCGCATGCCGCCGGTGTAGCAGTTGAGGGTGAGTTGGGCGCAGTGATGGGGCACGAGGATGGCCCCACAGGCTCATACGAGGAGATATTTGCCAGCGGCAAGGGGTTCACCGATCCCTCCGAAGCCCAGCAGTTTGTCCGGCAGACCGGAGTTGACTGGCTGTCAGTGGCGATCGGATCCATTCATGGCGCGATCTCAAACGCCTTTAAGGATCAGAAAAAGGTGGAGGCGCGGCTCAATATTCCACATTTGCAGCGCATCAGTGAAGTGGTGAACATTCCGATGGTACTCCATGGTGGAACTGGGATTGCACGACGGTACATTCTGGATGCGGTGCAATACGGCTGCATTAAAATCAACATAGGCACGGCATTGCGTCAGCCCTTTGAGCAGACGCGTGGTGCTTCGGTGGTAAAGGCGAAGCAGGCGGTATACGACACGACCTTGTCGCTACTCCGGAATGAATTGGATGTCACCGGTTCGGCATCAGTTATCAACCCCTGAAAGGAACAATGATGGAAACGATTCCCAAAACAACATTCGCATTATTCTTCGGCAATCGCGGCTTTTTCCCTGCATCTCTGATCGCCCGGGCACGACGGGAATTGCAGGTGCGATTGGAACAAATGGGCCACAAAGTGCTCATGCTGGACGAGAAAGCTACACGCCACGGTGCTGTCGAAACGCGCGTGGAAGCCCGACGTTACGCGGAATTTCTAAATCAACACCGCGGGCAATTCGGCGGCGTGATACTAAGCTTGCCAAACTTTGGTGATGAGACCGGTGCCGTTATGGCATTGCAGGACGCGGGGGTGCCCATACTGATACACGCCTACCCCGACGAATTGGACAAGATGGGACCCACGATGCGTCGAGATTCGTTTTGCGGCAAGCTCTCAATTATGGATGTGTTTTGTCAATACGGCATCAAGTTTACAGCGTTACAGCCGCACACGGTAGCCCCCACTTCGGATGCTTTTGCGGACAATATCGATTATTTTGACCGGCTTTGTCGGGTGGTTGGCGGAATGCGCCGCATGACAATAGGAGCCATTGGTGCCCGCACGACGGCGTTTAAGACGGTGCGGATTGACGAACTGACATTGCAGCGGCATGGTATTACCGTTGAAACCATTGATTTGTCAGACATTTTCCTTCGAATTGAAGCGCTCGATGCAGGCAATAAGCTGGTGCGAGAGAAGGCGACGTTTCTTACCGGTTACACCGACTTTTCCGCTGTGCCAGGGGAAGCCGTCACCAACATGGCCCGTCTGGGTGTGGTGTTGGATCAGATCGCCGAAGAGTTTCAGCTTGATGCTCTCGCCATTCGATGCTGGATCGAACTGCAGAAAAAACTGCATATATCACCCTGCACGCTGTTAAGCGAGCTAAATAATCGCGGAGTTGCCACCGCGTGTGAAGTGGATATAGGATCGGCGGTTATGATGCGAGCCTTGCGGTTGGCATCGGGCCAGGTAACCACATGTCTGGATTGGAACAACAATTACGGCGACGATCCCGATAAGTGCATCCTTTTCCACTGCGGTCCGGTCCCCCAACGGATGATGAAGGCCAAGGGGACCGTAACGGACCACAGCATGCTGGCCCACACGGTGGGGGCCGGATGCTCGTGGGGTTGTAATACCGGCCGCATCGCTGCTATGCCAATCACGTTTGGTAATGTGCTCACGCAAGATGGGAAAATTAGATGTTACGTTGGACAAGGCCGATTTACCGAAGACGAAATTGCCGACGACTTTTTCGGTTGCGCAGGTGTGGTTCAGATCGCGAATTTACAGGACTTGCTGCAAACAATCGGAATGACCGGGCATCGCCACCATGTTGGTGTCACGCCCGGACACGTGGCGGGTCCTATCCGTGACGCATTTAGCGCCTACCTGAACTACGAGGTAACAAAAGCGTGAGCATTTTGGGTATTGATATCGGTACGACCGGCTGCAAAGCGGGGGCATTCTCCTCCGATGGAACGTGTATTCATCTGGCATATCGCGAGTATCCCACGGTTTATCCGCGTCCGGGTTGGGCGGAACTGGACGCGCCGTACGTGTGGAGCCAGGTAAAGGATGCGATCGCCGAAGTGGCGGCGGCCACAAAAGCGGATCCGATCCGGGCTTTATGCGTAAGTTCAATGGGTGAAGCCGCCACGCCGGCCAATAAAAATCGCGAAATTCTGGGTCCCAGCATTCTTTCCTCGGATGTCCGCGGACGCGAGTATATTGATGCGCTGCTGCGACACATTTCACAGGAAGAATTTTATCGGATCAACCCCAACGTGCTTACCTCGAGTTATACGCTGCCCAAGCTGCAGTGGATGAAAGAGCATACCCCTGACCTTTATCATGCGGCAGATTATTTTTTACTCTGGGGCGGGTTGGTGGAGTTTTTGCTGGGGGCTGATCCGTTCATCAGCTATTCCCTTGCAAATCGAACCTTGCTGTTTGATATTCAACAGCAAGATTGGTCGGAATATTTGCTCACCCTGAACGGGCTGGATCGGGCCAAACTACCGCGTTGCCTGCCGGCCGGTGCCGTTGCGGGGACTGTGTCAGCCCATATTGCCGCGCAACTTGGACTGCCGCGAGATGTAAAGATTGTCGTGGGTGGGCATGATCAGTGTTGCAATGCGTTGGGTGCGGGCATTGCCGAGGCGGGTCGCGCCGTGGATGGAATCGGTACTTATGAGTGTATCACACCGGTATATCACGGCGTACCAGATCCAGCCAAAATGCTGGCCTTGGGTCTGAACACTGAACATTATGTTACCCCTGGCCACTATGTCTCATTTCTGTTCAATCAGGCTGGCTCACTGCTGCGGTGGTTTCGCGATACGTTTGCTGCCAGTGAACGATCTGACCCGGGAATATACCGGCGGCTAGACGCCGAATCACCGGTTGCCCCCACGAATCTGCTGGTGCTGCCATATTTTGAACCCACCGGCGCGCCGGGCTACGTCGCCGACGCTTCGGGTGTTATTGTTGGGCTGAAAACGTCAACAACGCGCGGCGAGATATACAAAGCGTTGCTGGAGTCAATTACGTATTATTTCGTCGAACCGATTAAACAATTAAGATCGCTTGGCATCGACACATCTGAGTTTATCGCGACCGGTGGTGGTGCGGGATCAGACCTGTGGCTGCAGATCAAGGCGGATATTCTCAATGTGCCCTATGCACGACTGGCTCAACCTCATTGCTCCGTCGCTGGTGCTGCAATGATCGCCGGTATGGCTATCGGCCAGTTGCCTGGCGTTGCGGATGCGGTGCCACGGTTCGTGCGGCGGACAGAAACATTTTACCCCCGCGCAAAACATCACAGCGTATATAAAGAAAGTCTGGAGCAGTACGGGGAGTTATATCCGCTGATGCGGAACTATCTCTCCAGACGCTCGTATGACTCGGGATCAGACAGGACATAATTCGTGCAAAAAGCACTCGATCAGAAGCTCTCCGCCCTGGCCAACGACCGGTTTGGACAGCATTTTATTATCGCCAACGCCAAGGCCCGTACTGCCGCGCCGGTGCCACCCTTCCCGCAGGGGATTCCATGAATGACCGCCACGTTTTACCGCCATCGCCTTTCTCCCTTCGCTTGCGACGGCAACAGATTCTCATATCCCATTATTTAATGGTACACGCAGCGTAAAAGACGGAGACACCCCAATGGCACCCCAATCGGGGATTCTGCAACGCAACAGGCGTCCGCGTTAAGTACATGCTGGTGTAAAATTACGAAAAGATTTTTCACAGCGGGCTGATTCGCAACGCCATGTCCCATATCCCCTGCGGAATGTGGGGTAACGCTGTTTTCCGCATCCACCATATAGATGCTTCAGTTCGTAACGCCATTAACATCGCAACCGGCTCCGATCACAGGGAATACTCTTGGCGACATAAACACAGCTCCTGCTTCCATGCCTTGTATTGGGGTGGACAAGTCAACCAAAAGCATGATATCGATGCCCGTTTGGAGCGTCGAATCTCGGATTCGACCCCAGTAACTCTTGGCGTCAAACTGTCACATCTTATTTGGATCGTCCACTACTCCTGTGATGTCCGGGCGGCGATCAGCAGGTCCGCCAGTTGCCCGGGGGTGACCACCGTGATGGTCCGACCAAGATGTTTCGCCGTATATACCGCTGCATTGTATTGGCTGATCGGTCGGCCGGATTTTCCCAGTGGAAATTTCGACCAGGCGTGTATGCCGACCCAGGCGAACTGGCTGGCGTATCCGCCGGGACGCCCCGAAGCCCACGTGTTGAGCGCTTTGGCGGCGAAGTCGGGCCATTGAAAATAGTCATTATTCTGGCCTTGGCCTTGGTTCCATAAGAAGGTTCGGGGGGTGATGACCGCCATGGGGCGACCTGACAGGTGGTAGAACCATCGGATCGCGCCGCGACCGGCGGCATAGGGATCGTACTGGATCGCCAGAACGGCCCGCACATCGGGCAATTCGTCGGCGATGGCTTCATACCCGCGCAGGGCGGCGGGGGAATCCCACTTGTGGGTGAACACCAGCAACACGTGAAGGTGGAGCCGGGCTAGGTAAGGCCGCTCGGTCCGAAGCAAAGAGGTCAATGCCGCCGGGCCGCCACGTGTTTGACCGTAGTCGTCGAGGAAAAAATAGCCTAGGCCGAATTGCAGCAGTTCATCATCGGGATGGGCATGGGCCTGCAGCCAGGTTATCTCGTACGGATTGGTCTGCATCAGGTCGATTAAAGGCAGGCTCCAGCCGAAGGGTATCCGGCCGCGCTGCGGCGAGGCCCAGAGGTCGGGATCCGAGCCAAAACCGCCGATTGCCCACTGTAAATTGTCGCCATCGCTGATGATAAAACTCAGATAGCGGTGCCCCGGCTCATATGCGGGGGCAGGGTGCGGTGCGGCCGGAGCATACATGTAGGCCAATCCCGTATGGCCCGATGACAGCACGGGAATGTTGCTCGCCCAGTCGCTGCAAACCACGCGCAGGGCGTATCGCGAGGCCATCATGACCGAGTTGTATTCGCTGACGCCCCAGCCAAAGACGATCCCGCCGGGCTGCATGAGGGACAGGGCATGCCGGTAGCCGCCGCCCGGTACGTCCAGGGTCGTCAAAGCTCCGGCGGCCACCGCCTCATCCCGCAAGTTTGGTTGTCCGGGTTGTAGAAGGCAAAGCTGCCGCCTCGTGTACCGGTGATGCAGTTTGGCCAGCATCCATGCAAAGTCTTTGCCTCGCGCATCGGCCAGCATCGGTAGGCCGACGCGTTTAGCCTCGGCCTGCTGGCTCGCATCGACCGCGATGCCTCCCATGGGACCGCACAGTGATGTGGCCCAGTTGACCGAGAGGTCGTGGGGGTCATCTTTCGTCCCGGGGTTGTAAAGAATATACCCGCGGACGATGCCCGCCCGGTGAAACTTCCTCACCAAGGTCCACAAGCCGCCCGGGTGTCGCGTCTCGGGAACCTTGTGGCGGGCCAGAAACATCCGCAGCCAGCGGGTGTAATCTGGATTGCCCTGGTCTAGCCAGATCATCGGCCCTGGCCCTCGCAACCGGTCGCGCCGGGCCAGCAGACCGGCCAAGGTTTCGGCGGCGACCTGGCGGGCGTATGAGCCCTGATCTTCAAGGACATAGAGTCGATTCGGCAAAGGAAACGCCGGCCACCAGCGGGTGGCCGCGGCCGATGCGCATGATGCCGTGAAAATTACGGCAATACAGGCGACATCAACGATGAAAAGCCAAGCATGGGTGTACATCCATTTACATCCTCCTGACTTCACGCGGGGCGAAGAAGACGATTCGATAAGCATACCTCCGGTTACGACCGACTAAGTAGGAACGCAGAATAAATCATGCGACTTTGTTACCCAATATGTCGTCGTGATCAAACATAAATCCTATTTTATCACGGCGGCCATTGACGCGGCCAACGCCTTTACGGAATGCGTCCGTTAAGTCATGAATGTTTCGGAACAGCACATTGGCCAGCTCGGTTCGTTTGAGATGGCCCCACGGCCGTTCGATCAAGTTCAGACTCGGGCAGTACGGCGGTAGCCGGTAAATCTCGATCTGATCGCGGTGCGACGCCAGCCATTCGTACACCGACTTGGTATGGTGGAAGCGTCCGTTGTCACACATCAGGCGAATTTTTCTCCCAGCATCGACATTCACCAGGAACATAAGGAATGTCAGGAAGTGCACGCCGCTCTTGGCGGCGGCGACAGTGTGGGTAATCCTGCCGGTGAGATAATCCACACCGCCGTAGACCACTTGCTTCTCATTTTTTCCCGGAGCCGGTACTTGTGATTGGCTGCCCACCTTGGCCCAAGTGCGAGCCAGCACGGGGTGCAAATGAATTTCCACCTCATCCTGAAAGACCAAGACTTTCGAGGCGTTCTTCCGCAGCATTTTTTTTCCAGGCTCTGTAATTCTTTCTGAGCCTTGTGATACGCCTGATCGCTTTTCGGCCCGACGCAGCGAGCAGATCCGCGTCCTAAAGCTGCAGATCGAGTTGCATAAAAAGAAACTGCCAGGCAGTCGCCTCCCTT
This sequence comes from Planctomycetota bacterium, assembly GCA_021818445.1. Taxonomy (GTDB): domain Bacteria; phylum Planctomycetota; class Phycisphaerae; order WQYP01; family WQYP01; genus JAJZGD01. The sequence continues at coordinate 2,736 of JAKAEB010000055.1, read as the reverse complement.
TGTGCCTGACGACGCCGAGGTCTCCGCGCCGCTCACGTCGCCCGACTACCGTCTTCAACTCGGTCACCGCGATCATTCAACTCTCCAGAATTTCCTTGATATCCACGTTCTGCTTACGACTCTCTAATTTCTCGGCGAAGCGCCCCCGCCCGCGGGTGGCCCCCATCGGTTTGGCCCAGAGTCGGCTGAGTTCAACCACGGGGCATAATATATGACAGACATTACCCTTGGGCGCAAAAATGTCTTCATTCCGCGCAGGAGTCAGGGGTGAAAAGCCTTCCCAGGCAACGAAGCGAGACGTGGGTTTGCGATTTCGGGATCTATTTCTATCATAGTTTCACGACGGAACCGGAGGATTTGGCACAATGAATCTGCGTAAACGTAAGATTGCACTTTTATTCAACATGCGAGCGGCCATTCAACGGCAGGTGCTTCATGGCATAGCCCGCTTTGCCATGAGCGTGCCCCACTGGCATTGGCGCGGCACCTTGCCTGTGACGGGAGCCCGCCGAGAACTGTTGGCCTGGAGGCCGGACGGCGTCATCGGTTCCATCGAGAATGAGGGGCTGGTGGAACTTGTGGGACAAATGGGCGTGCCGGCGGTGGACATCAGCAATTGCCTGCAGAATCCGTCGTGCCTGCGGGTCGGCATGGATGATGAAAAAATCGGCCGGCTGGCCGCAGCCTATTTTATCGAGCGCGGCTTCACCACGTTCGCTTACGTCGGAGGCAAGGCGTTATGGTTTTCAGAAATGCGCCGTCAGGCCTATGTGGCCGCGCTTGCCGTTGAGGGATATGCCTGTGAAGAGATCGTGATCGTCGATAAGGAAAAATCGCGGCATCCATCGACGTTCTGGGTTACCGACAACGAAAGACTCAAGGAATGGCTTCTTCACCTGCGCAAGCCGGTGGCAGTTTTCGCCGCGTGCGACCTGTTTGCATTGACGGTTTTGTCGTGCTGTCAACAGGCAGGCATCACGGTGCCGGGCAGTGTCGCCGTTCTGGGCGTGGATAATGATGAAACGCTCTGTTCGCTGGCCCGCCCGCCGCTGTCGAGCATTTCCCAGCCGGCCGAGGGCATCGGTTTTGCCGCCGCCACGTTGTTGGACATGGCCATCAAAGCGCAAGTGCCATCGCCAACCTGCCGGCTGTTCAATCCCGGGCCGGTGATCACCAGAGCTTCGACCGATATCCTGAGCATCCCTGACCAGGATGTCTGCGATGCCGTTCGATTCATACGCCATAACGTTGGGCGGTCGATCAACATCGTGCAGGTGGTTGAGGCGGTGGCCATATCCCGCCGGCGCCTGGAACAAAAATTTCAGAAAACGCTCGGCCACACCCCGCAGGAAGAGATTCGCCGTGCACGCGTGGATGTGGCCAAGCGGCTTCTCATGCAAACCGACATGGCCATGCCGGCCATCGCAGCCCGGGCCGGCTTTGCCAACGCGACCCGCATGGGCATCCTGTTTCGGCGCTACATTGGCACCACGCCGCGGAATTTTCGCCGGGACATGGCCGGATGCTAATGCTACAACGCTACAAAAGCTCAAGAAAACTCAGGCGGCGCGCCGAGAACACATTCAGGAATCGTATACTGGAAGGAAACAAGCATGGATGCCGCCACGATTTTGGAGCTTAAACCGGCCTTGACTGCCTATCTGTATGAGTTTGACAACTGCTTTGGGCGTATCACCAATCAATCATTGTAGTTTCATGCCTTCATTCATGTTCCGCATCCCGTGTAAACCAACCGCTGAATCTGTCCTGTTCGTGTGCACCCCGGAAGCAAATCAGTTTGCCGGATGCAGATTCCACTTGATCCATGATGTTGCCGGCCAGAACATGCTGATAGGTTGCGATGCTGAGGAGCCGCCAGTTCCTGGCGGCGGCCTGGGCCATGGCCATGATCCGCGTCGTATCTGTTGATCCGGGATGAGCTTAGCCAGAGCGTCCTGTGCCAGTTCAAGGCGGTTGAATGTTTTCGGCATGGCCGGAGTGGTATCGGCATCGGAACTCTTTATTGGCTGAGAATGTTGAGAATTCGCCGCCGTGCCGTCGCGGTTGGTATTGGCGCAGCATGCGGACAATTTCAGGTTTGTACCGTCGGATTTGTTCCACCAGATACGGAGGACAATCCCTGTACCCGGTGTTCCCGTTTTCTTTGAGCCATAATTCCGCCCTCTGTTGCCGGGCGCGGATCAGTATGTCGGCGGCAGTGGTCACACCTCACCCCCCTTGATCTTGCTGGTTCTGCTCGGCGGTCTCAGCATCGGCGGAAAGCCCCCCGGAGCCGGTGGGCGCATTGGCTGGTTTTGAATCCGCCCCACGACGCAACCGGATCTGGCGGCCCACCGTCTCACGATCCACCTTCAGTTCACGCGCGATCCGCCGCGCCGACCAGCCCTTCGCATGCAATGCCAAAATCGCCTGTGTGTCTGGATTTTGAGTTGATTGACCATGTTTTCCCGACCCTTTCATAAAAATGAAAGAGCCGAGCGTACCGGTCAATCCCTTTCCTCTCAAAGGTGGCTGGTTTTGAGCGCCCGTTGACACTTACTGTCGCCACGGGCGCTAAGGCATGAAGAGTCGCCCGCCGTATGACGCCCCAGGTCCGGCACCACCATTCCCAGCTTCCTGAGGAATTGTTCAAACATCTCCCGTAGAAGCGTCAAATGGATCGGCTCTCCCAGAACTTCCTCAAAGCGACTAATATTCCAAGGCTTGGGAACATCC
>JAKAEB010000105.1 GCA_021818445.1 Planctomycetota bacterium | reverse complement strand
GGACGTTCCATTTTCTCGATACCGTGTTCGGCGATCTGGTGTCATTATTCCCCGGACAATATATCCATCTCGGCGGTGATGAAGTATCCGGCAAAGCTATGAATGTCTGGGAACATGATCCGGTGGTGCGGAAACTGATGCAAAGCAAGGGATGGGAAACGCCATCCCAAATTTATGATCACTTCGTGAGAAAGATGGTGCGATTCATTGCAGAAAAAGGCCGGCACGGTGTGGTCTGGAATGCCCAACCCGCGAGGAGCCTGCCGGCCGGTGCCGTGGTGGAGTGCTGGACCAGAGACAGCTCTGGGATCGCCCGTGCCTACGCTGAAAAAGGGCATGATGTCATTATCGCGAACGCGGTCAAATTATACTTTGATTTCTACCAGGGGGATCGCAAATACGAGCCCCACCCCACCGAGGGGCTTACAACCCTGCGGGAAATGTATGGATTTGATCCTTCGTCGGAATTGCCACAATCGCTGCGCAATAGATTATTGGGCGTCGAGGGGTGCTTGTGGACCGAATTTGTGCCGACGGCCCGCCACCTGTTTTATCAATTACTGCCGAGGGAAATGGCACTGGCGGAAATCAGTTGGACGCCGTTGAAAGATCAGCATTATTCCGACTTTGTGAAACGTACAACTCGGCAATACCTCTGGTTAAGAGCCAACGGATACAACTTTCGCGTCCCGCCTCCATCGCTGCATTTTGTCGGTACCGGCGGGCATGCCACGTTTATACGTAATCCGTATCGGAATCTGATCGATTACAAAACGGCTTGCCACAGCGGATTCGTGCATATCCGGGAGCCAGTCCCGGATGCTGTAATTTATTATACGCTTAACGGCGCAATTCCAAACGCGCGGTCGTTTCGATATGTTGGCCCGATTCATGTGAGGCTGATTCCCGGTCATCCCCTGCAGGTTCGCAGTGTGGCCATCGATACGTCCGAGCGTTCCAGCGCCCCGTCTCGTTTGGTTGTGCAATCCACCCGGCGGTAGATGATAAATAGCCGAACGGAGGGAATCCGGAAAGGAAATATTGTGTGGTTGTGGCCATGCGTTATCCGGCCTGATCGCGAAATGGATATCTATGGTCGCCAATCCGCCGGAATTTTATTGAATTAGATAAAAATTATGCTAGAATTGATTCGATGAAAGAATCAGGCTTCTATTCATAATGCGTGATAAGGCCTTTTAAAAAAGATATAAAGGCGGTATGGTATCTGTGGCGGTGCTGAAAATTGAATATTTACTGTAATAATTAATAATTGGAGACTTAACACCATGACGAGGCCAACAGAAAAAGCGAATATTTCGATGGACAACGATTCCCCGATATCCACGCGGAGGCAAAGCCCGGAAAAAGTTCCGGTAACCGTGTTCAGCAAAGCCGAGCAAGCCAGCACTGCTGTTGCCAATGAAATCGCTCATCTCATCAAGACCCGTACTCTTGCGGGCCGGAACTGTACGCTGGGACTGGCCACAGGATCCACGCCGCTTGGCGTGTATCGAGAATTGGTGCGACTGCACAAGGAAGAAGCGTTAAGTTTCCAAAATGTCATCACGTTTAACCTCGACGAATACTACGGTATTGCTCATGACGCCAGTCAGAGTTATCACCGCTTCATGTGGGAAAATCTGTTCTCCCACATCGATATTCCACGCGAGAACGTGCATATTCCCGAGGGTGGCTTACCGTCGGAACAGTTGGGCGAATATTGCCAGCGATTTGAACGGGAAATCCGGGAAGCCGGGGGGTTGGATCTGCAGTTGCTGGGTATTGGTCGAACCGGCCACATCGGCTTTAATGAACCGGGTTCCCCCGCCGACAGCCGGACACGGCTGGTAGCATTGGACCATGTCACTCGTTTAGATGCTGCGAGTGATTTTTACGGAGAGCAATATGTTCCTCGACGCGCTATCACTATGGGTGTCGGTACGATATTGGAGTCGCGCCGCATTATTCTCATGGCTTTTGGTGAGAACAAATCCGCAATTGTGGCCCAAGCGGTGGAAGGGTATCAATCAACCAATGTGCCGGCGAGTTACCTGCAGGAACATCCACATGTCCAGTTTGTGCTGGATAATGCGGCGGCGGCGGAACTGACACGCTGTAAAAGCCCCTGGGTGCTGGGGCCGGTAACCTGGAATCCGGATATGACCAAACGGGCGGTGATCTGGCTGGCCCGGAAACTCAATAAAGCTATCCTTAAACTTACCGATGAAGACTTTGGGGAACATGGATTGCAGGATTTACTGGCTGGCCAGGGGCCGGCATACGACATTAACCTCGGCGTATTCCGGGAACTGGTGGGCAAAATCACCGGCTGGCCCGCCGGTAAGCCCGAGACGCTCCGGCGCCCGGGGGATATTCGCCGGCCGGGAGATACGGTATTCCCCAAGAAGATACTGGTATTCAGTCCGCACCCGGACGACGACGTGATCAGCATGGGCGGCACGATTATCCGTATGGTGGATCAAGGCCATGAAGTACACATAGCCTATCAGACCAGCGGTAACATCGCGGTCTTTGATGCCGATGCGTTGCGTTATGCCGATTTTGTCACGGAATTCAACCGCGGCTTCGGTCTGGATGCCGCCTCCGTGGAGCGTCTGGAACGGCAGGTGGAGGAATTTGTGGTCCGCAAGAAGGCCGGGGATTCTGACGCCCCGCCGTTAAGGACCATCAAGACTCTGATCCGGCGCTGCGAAGCCCGGGCTGGGGCCAAAACCTGCGGCATACCGCCGCAACAGGTGCATTTTCTGGATTTGCCGTTTTATGAAACCGGCCTGATCCGCAAGAACCCGATCGGCGAGACGGATGTGCAGATCATCTTGGATCTGCTGAAATCGCTGCAACCGCATCAGATCTACGCCGCCGGCGACCTGTCGGATCCACATGGCACCCACCGCATGTGCCTGGAAGCGCTATTGCAGGCGGTAGAACGTATGGACCGGCACACGGGTCATGCGCCGGAGGTCTGGCTCTACCGCGGGGCGTGGCAGGAATGGGATCCCGAATCCATTGACATGGCCATTCCATTAAGCCCGGGGGAACTGGCACGCAAACGTGATGCGATTTTCAAACATCAGAGCCAGAAGGACCGAGCGATGTTTCCGGGAACCGATCAGCGGGAATTCTGGCAGCGGGCCGAGGACCGTAACCGCGGCACCGCCGACATTTTCAACCGCCTCGGTCTGGCTGAATATGAGGCACTGGAAGGTTTTGTCAAAATGAAATTGAGGCCGACACTTGATCCCGGGGATCGGGAGCAAGGCCATGCCTCGTCCGTTCCGTTGGCTTGCGGAGAACCGAAATAGGTGCCTTGCGGAGATGTTACAATTAGAGATTATCGGTCAACCTTCGCACTGCGATGGCTCGTAAGGCGAAAAACAGGGGGTAATATCCATGGTAAGTGATCTACGCATAGGCATAGACCTTGGTGGGACAAACCTAAAAATTGGGATAGTAGATCTCTATGGCAACGTGATCCACAAGACGAGTGTTCCAACCGGCTGTGGCCCTGATTTTGTGGTTGGCAGCATCGTGGCAACCGTAAATACATTAATGAAGCGTGCGGGTGTTGGTATGAATCAAATCGCCACGGTTGGAATTGCTTTGCCGGGCCTGCTTTCAACACGGAAGGGTGTTGTAATCCGCTGCGCTAATCTTCCCGGCTGGGATGGCGTGCCATTATGCGACCTTATCAGCAAAGCCTTGCGTAAACCCGTGGCAATGGAAAACGATGGCCGCGCGGCGGCATTCGGCGAATATCGAGTCGGGGCGGGAAGGACCTCTCCCATTCGTAACATGGTCATGCTTACATTGGGCACAGGCGTCGGAAGTGGGATCATTCTCGACGGTCGGCTGGTTCAAGGTCACGCAGGCAGGGCGGGTGAGTTCGGCCACTCAATTGTTAAGTTGGGAGGCGAACTATGCGGTTGTGGGCAGAAAGGATGCCTTGAAGTGTACGCCGCTGCGAGTCGAGTCCACAACCGTGCACTCCGCGCTCTGGAGAATAGTAGCGCGGAATCCAGCCTGCGGTCCATTGATTTTCGGCACGGGGCCCCAACGTCCAGCGACGTTGTGGCGCACGCGTTAAGTGGAGACCCTCTCGCCATGCAAATCTGGGATGAGACGTGCCGTTACATCGCGGTTGGCTGTGTTAACGCCGCTCACTTAACCGACCCGGAGGTCATCGTGCTCGGGGGCGGAATGGCCGCGGCTGGGGATTTTTTGCTGCGTGGCGTAACGCGACATTTTCGGGAACAATATTGGAATGTCGAGTTGCCTCGGGCCGACATTCGCATCACCGAAGCCGGAAATGACGCCGGTTTGATAGGAGCGGCGTTGCTCGCTGGCGAAGTGTCGTCAGTCACGATGGTCAACCAATTCACCGAGAATATCAAGGCTCCCGTTGTTGTTTCCTTGAATGGTTGCCCAACCGAGAATTTATGACCTCAACAATATTCAATATAAAATCAAACATGCCAGACTCCCGTTATACATTTGGGAATAGTGGATCGCGTCCGTGACGCTCCTGATCCGACTATTTCCTATTCTACAGCGGTCTTTTCTCGCGCTCCCCTACAAGGATACTGGCACAATCACGCATTGGCGTTCTGCTACCGTTCTCGCCAAACTTTCGTGACGTACCCGCATCCGTTGCCTGTCCATCCTATGAGCCGCGTCTACCGCGTATCTTCCGGGTGTGCATATTCTCTGGGTATGAAGTACTTGCGGTTATGCGGCGGCCTGAACCTCAATGGTTCCATTCCCGGCCGGTTAGTCCTCCCACAGACGGCAGCGGCGGGGGCGTTGGCGGCATGTGATGGGGCGATGCCGGTGGGGTTTGGCGGCCCGCCGGGTTCTTCAGCCGATAAAAATATTAAACTTTCTTCATAAAACTGTCCGATAAGCATTTTGCGGGAAGTTTGAACAAGGTGAAACATCGTTGACCAGTGGTAATACCGGACGTGGATTTTCCGGCTGGGAT
>JAKAEB010000104.1 GCA_021818445.1 Planctomycetota bacterium | reverse complement strand
CGATCTCAACAGGTTATTGCAATATCAGCGCGGTACACTGAATTCCACCGGCGGTTACCAGCTTGCCGGCGGGGGCAGCGTGACCACGGCCATTACCCTGCCCAATACCGATCAGAGCAGGAGCTACACACTCGACGGTTTAGGAAACTGGCGAGCCACCGGCTTCACGCCGGTGGGCGGCAGCCAAACCACCGATCAGAGAAACCACAATTACGTCAATGAAATCACGCAGAGAACCGTTGGCACCGGCTCGCAGGTGGTGTTCCAGTATGATGGCAAGTCCGGGGCATCCAATGGTAATCTGGCCAAGGACGGCACTTTGATTTACGCCTATGATGCGCTCAACAGACTTATTCAGGTCAATCGTGTCAGCGATGGCCTGGTGATTGGTGCTTATGTGTACGACGCCATGAACCGCCGGGTGCGCAAAACCATCACCAATGGCGGTTTATCGGGCAATATTCTCGACGGAACCACAGACTACATCTGGCTGGGCAGCCAGGTGATGGAGGAACGCAATCCCTTTGGCGGATCGGGTTCCACCGATACGCCGATCAAGCAATATATCTGGGGAACATACATCGACGAATGTATCCAGCTAACGACGCTTGTAACCCTTGGTGCCCAGAACCTATCACCTGGAACCTATTACCTATGTCAAGATTTGCTGCATCGTGCGGTAGCGTTGACGGACAGCAGTGGTACCGTTGTCGAGGCTTATGATTGCGACGCTTATGGAAACACCTTGATATTCACCGCACCGGATTCCAGCAGTAACTGGTGGAGCGATGCTGCGGTGCAATCGAATTATGGTGCCAATGAGATCATCTATTGCGGGTACCGCCATGATTCGGAAAGCGGGTTGTATTATGTGCGGAACCGTACGTACAACCCCGTCCTCGGCCGCTGGATCCAGCGCGATCCGATTGGGTATGCGGGGGGCATTAATTTGTATGAATATGTCCTGGCTAGGCCGACGATTGGCCAAGATCCGCAAGGACTTCAATCTGGTTTCAACCCTTGGACTCAGCCGTCATTCCATTGGCGGTTCGGACGCCACTCAGTCAATGTCATCGTGGGTTTTGTAGCCGAGCTTACGATTCTTGATCGTGAGCTGGCGGGAATCGGTATAGAGGGATCCGTTGGCGTTTCCAAAGTGCAAACATCTATTCCTAGGAACAAGTGTCGGAATGAGTGGATCATTCCGCCTAATATATCGCATTCGTTATTCCTGATCCCTGGCGGTCTGATTGCCACAACCAACACCGATTTTGGCGTGTTCTCGGTTAACCTAATGGCTGGCGTGTGGATAGGTGGAATACTGGTTTCCATTTACGAGGGGGTTCAGGTCACCGGCAGTTATCTGAGTTGGTCTAAGCAGGAATGCGCTTGTATACGATTTGATTTCGAGGGAACGCTTTCTGGCCAAGCCACTTTAAACAGATGGGCACTTGCGGGTGCTTTGGTTGGGGTCGCGGCTGCCATGTTCCCCGAGGTGGTAATCGCGTCGGCGCTCGCGGCTGCGGAGCAGGAAGCGCTGCTTGTAATTGCCTTAATCAGTCAGGGATTGTCGGACTTGGGTGCTAAAGTTCCAGCGCCTCTATAGCCTCTTCAGGTGTGGCCGCGGGATTACCGTCACGGGAGTGCATCAATGTATGAATTTCAATATGCGACGATCCCAGAAGACATATTTTCTGCCGCTGAATGGCTCATTGGGGTAAGCCGGCGGGCGTTCCGCCGTACTGCAGCCGGGATTTTGATTTTTCCATGGATTTTTGCAGCCCCTTTGGCGCTGGTGGCCAGGGGTCCCGCGATATTTCTGCTTGCCAGTTATTACATACTAATTTCTGCGGCAGCCTGCCTGGGTCCCAGAAAGTTTGTGGCGCGATGGGGAGCGTCTCTTGAGGTGCGGCGGGCGAGAAAGCCGCTTGGCGTTACGGCGTGGATGGGAGGACAATTGGTTAGCATCAGCCAGTCTGGCGTTTCCGTGGCCGCAGCCGGTGCCACCCTTGCCATACCATGGACGAATATGATTTGTTTTGACTCCAACAAGTGCGGACTGTTTTTGCTTACTGCAATACGTGGGCACGACTTTGTAATCATTGTGCCGGAAAGGGCTTTCAGCAACAGCGGGCAGGGTGAAGAGTGTCTTCATTTCTGCGCCTCCAAAATGCCATCGGGCGTGAAGGGCGAACTCATTGATTTGCAGACAGATCACGTTGTGCCGCCCAAACTGTCCGGGCCAGGCCCTTGGAGAACTTGGCGATGGCAAATCTTGTTAATAAGGATTTGGCTCTGGCTGGCGGTCATGGGCCTTCTTGCTTGGCCATACTTAGCCGCTTGGTTCAATGCGGTAATGAAAGGAGCCGTTTCCTTTGCTGGTGGCGGCGGCCGTTAATATTGGTTGCATCATGATGTAAATATTATTTATTTCCATGGCGCAGCAGGAGATGGCAAGCGTGGGCGATCTGCAATAGAAGGAGCCCGGATACCTGTCAAGTACGTTCGATGTCCGGTGACGCACCGAGGGGTACTCAGCGCGGCAGATTTTTAAGGAACTGGTATGGCTACGTGTACAAAATGCGGACGTGCGATTACGGATGCAGAAACTCCAAGGTGGGATGGCAATGAGCGAGTTTGCGGATCGTGCCACCGCGCATTGGTGGCCCAGACGGAACGGGTACTCGCCGCTGGGCGTCCTCCAAAACGCGCGGCTTCCGCCGGTTCCAATGTGATGGGACTCGTCGGCTTCATCCTTTCCATCGTCAGCCTGATATTTTTCTTTGGCGTCGCATCACCCATCTCGTTAATTTTCAGCCTGCTGGGGTTAAAAAGAGAGCCACGCGGACTTGCCATCGCGGGGACGGTAATAAGTTCCATAGGGACCGCAGTTTTTATCTTTGTCGTAAGCTTTTATGTATCCGCCCTCGTCGCGTTTTTCTCGTTTCTGAAAGCGGAGCACCATGGCCACGCTAATCCGCGAAAACCGCCCGCGTTGACCCAACCGGCCCAGAGGGCAAGGCCTCCTACGACCGGCCAAGCGGAGTTTCGATTGCGGCTGCGGCCGAGACGGCACGGAGGTTCGGCCAATCGCGTCGAGAAAAACCGTGGCATAGGTAGAATGCGTAAGGGAGGACTGGCCAGTCGCTTTTTTAAGGTGAAATCGCTGCGGCGACCACAACAAGCGATGGTCAATAGTCAACGATCAAAAATATAAGGAAGCATGGAAATTTAATGGTAGCATCGAACGACGGGTTTGCGAAGGGAGCCGGAGCCGGAGTCCGGAAGCAAAAAGCAAGTGCTTGTGGCACCAGCGGAACCTTTGCAATCTGTGGACGGTCCCTCCTCCGCATCCTCCGTGTTGGAGATCAAGCGTTGTCAACTCCTGATCTAAAGTTGTCACATTCCTGTCCACTGTTCGCATCCAAGTTTAGCTTCCTTCGGGGGATCGCGTGGGGGACTCTGCGCAGCGCATGGAGGGCGAGCGAAGCGAGTCCGACCGCAGCGTAGCACAGGCCCCCACGTGGCGCGGTTTCCCGCCCCATTGCCGGACATTCCGGCACTCCGCCTGCCCCGCTGATTTGGGCCTTACCGTCTCGGGTATTACCGCCCACGCCCCCATGAGCGCCGGCCCCGGCGGCACAATCCGCCCCGGCTGGTTTACCAACCTCTACACCTTCGACATGCTTGATAACCGAATTCAGGATGACATCGACGCCACCGGCTCCAATCCGGCGAGCCTGCTTACCAGTTACAGCTTCGATCCCAACCAGAACATTATTCAGATTACCAAGCCCAACGGTAACCTGATTCAGTATGATTATGACGAACGCAACTTCAGGATCGCGCAGCGGATTGGGTATGCCCCCAATGCCACTCCCCCCCGAACCCGGCTCGGTTACCGTAAGCTTTTTTGGCACCAACGGAAATCTGCTGGATATCATCGGCCCGGCCCAGCGGGGAACAGCCGGCAACAGCCTCAGCGTCACCACCGCCGATGCCTTCGGATCCAGCAGTTCCCTTACCCAGACCGGAGATTGGCTCATGGCCAACACTTTTGACGGTTTTGACCGTGCGATCACCGCCACCGACGCCATTGGTGGTGTTACCAGCAATACATTCGATCCCACCGGACAGAATATCCAGAGGCAGATATTCGGAAGCCCCAATGGCCCCACGCCGACCGACCGCAATGGCAACACCAACGTGCCATTGGAGCTTTTGCAGACCCGCTGCGACGAGGCCGGGCGGCCTTATGAGAGGCAGCAGAATGTCTTTCTCAATACCGGCCTCTCCGGCGGCACGCCGACGCACAACATTCCGTCTGGTAGAACCGCCACCCACACCGGTGGCGGCCTGGCCGCCAATTCCACCACCAATTCCAATACCGGCACGGTAACACTAACCACCGGTGGAATCAGTTATACCCTAACCCGCACGGTCTTTGATCGCGCTGGCCGGAGCATCGCCAGTGCCACAGACAATGCCGCGGTTGCTACCACCGCCTTCGACGGTGCCAATCGTCCAATTTTGGCAACCGATGCTCTGGGCAATACCACCGCCACAGAATTTGACGGCAACGGCAATCCCGTCAGTATCACCAGAACCGAGCTTTCCACCATCACCCAGCCGAGCCAGACCGCCGAAGTCTTTACCACGCTCATGGCGTGGGATTGCATGAATCGGCAGGTACTGCTGGCTCAGCCACGGCCCGGACGGCTCGATTGCGGCGGTGGCGGGAACCACGTTGTCCCGCATCACGTTTACCGGCTATGACAGCCGGGGCAATGTGACGCTGAGCATCGATCCCAACGGGAATACCGTAACCGTGTTGTGGGACGGTGCCGGCAGAAAGTTGGAGACCCGCCAGCAGCTGCGCCAGAATGGTCTGGGCCGCAATCCTCCGGTCAATAACGGCGGCGGCCTGAGCACCACGTTTAACACTTCCGGGCAGGGCCAGATTGCCGGAAGCATTCAGACCAGCTTTGAATATGATGGCAACTCCAACCAGATTGCCAT
>JAKAEB010000054.1 GCA_021818445.1 Planctomycetota bacterium | reverse complement strand
AGGGACTGCGACGGCATGGATTTTGGCGGGCATCAAGAAGCGGCGACGAGGGCGTATCTGGCGAGGATGATACGCCGAGGAAGCCGCGCCGCAGAGGCCGGGCGAAAGCGGTGCCGCCCGGAGGGTGTGCCGGAAACGCCCGGATGTCGGCAACACATGAGCGTTTGCCAGATGGCGTACCTCATGCGGTACGAGCACCATTACCGAAAAACAATCGGTGCGGCCACTGAACATTGCGGCTGATGCGACGGTCCGGACACATTTAAGCGTCCGGCACCATGCTGCCGTCATCACCATGATCCAACGCATCATCGCCACCGTCCGGCGCGTCATCGGTTGCGGCATGGCTACCGCCGGGCATAAGTCCAATGGTGGACATGATCGATCCATCAAGAAAGCCTTCCAATTTGCGTGACCGCACGGGATGCTGCAACTTTCTCAAGGCCTTGGCTTCCACCTGACGCACCCGCTCGCGCGTGACTTTGAATATGCGCCCCACCTCTTCAAGCGTGTAGGTATATCCATCGCCGATGCCGTAGCGTAATTTAATAATTTCACGTTCCCGGTAGGTGAGAGTTTTGAGCACCTGATCAATGCGGTCGCGGAGCATTTCCTGCGTGGCGGTCTGCACGGGGTTATCGGCCGACTCATCCTCGATGAAATCACCAAAGTAGGAATCTTCCGATTCGCCCACGGGCCGATCCAACGAGATGGGATGCCGGGCGATTTTCAGCACACGGCGACATTCTGAGGGAGGCATTTTGGCCTCGCGGGAAATTTCTTCAATGGTCGGTTCGCGACCGAGGTCCTGTAATAATTTTTTACTTATGTTGCGCAATCGCGACATGGTTTCAATCATGTGCACCGGAATGCGTATAGTCCGGGCGTGATCGGCGATGGCCCGTGTGATGGCCTGACGTATCCACCAGGTAGCATAGGTGCTGAATTTGTATCCGCGGCGGTATTCATACTTGTCAACTGCGCGCATCAGACCGGTGTTGCCTTCCTGAATAATATCGAGGAACGTCAACCCGCGGTTGCGGTACTTTTTCGCAATTGAAACCACCAATCGCAGATTGCCGCCGGATAGTTTGCGCTTGGCGTCTTCATATTCATTAAACACCGATGTAATGCGATGACAGCGCTGGGCAAGCGAGTCGGCATCTTCCAGCACCAGATCAAGCATTCCCTGATATTCGTCGGTCATCGCAAGGCGATCATCTTCCGTCAGGCGTGCGTTTTTGTCCGTCAGGCGGTTGCGAAGGTTATTGATTTTGTCGCTGATGGACAGCAATTTGCGCATCAGCGGAATGATTTTACTGGTGCGCAGCGACAACTCTTCCAGCAGGGTAACCGCCTTGCGACGGCTGCTGCTGATCTGGGCTTGAAGTTCCCGCCGCTGGGTCTCGCTGGTGGCGGGGTCAATGATTTTTTCCCAACGCATGCGGTTGCGCTCGGAGATGAGGCGAATGGTGGCGAGATTTTCCGGTATACGCTTGCTGATGGTGGCCTTGGCATCCTCTTCGGCGGTGGATACCCGCATGGTGCGGTCAAATGGCAACTCACCCGATTGCACCTGCGCCAGAATTTGTACGGCCGCCTGCGTGCAGTAATCACTTTCCAGTACCTTACGGCGGAAGGCCATTCGGGTAAGTTCAATTTTTTTGGCCAATTGAATTTCATCGTGCCGCGAGAGAAGCGGTATTTCACCCATTTGCGTGAGATACATGCGCACCGGGTCTTCAATCGACTTGCTGCTCGCGTCGGTTGGGTCAACTTCCTTGATCTCACGGATTTCGGCTTCCGCCTCGTTCATCATGGATTCATCGGGTTCATCGGGTGATGGCGGCGGCTGTTTTTCTTCTTCTCCGGTTTTGTCGATCAGTTCCACGCCCAATTCGTCAAACTGCTGCATTAACGCGTCGAGGCGATCCGGAGCAATCACATCGTCTGGAAGCAGTTCGTTGAGTTCCTCATAGGTGAGATACCCCTGCGATTTGCCACGCTCGAGCAACAACGCGATGTTCGAGTTGGCGTTGGCGGGCAACACCGTATGAACCGTCGCAGGTGGCTGCACCTGAGAATGGGCGGTTTGAGTCACGGAATCCTCCTGATCGTCCAATGGGACATTTACATGCAAAGCATGAGCGTTCATAAGCAAAAAGGTAAATTATCGGCTTTACCGAAAACAAATCCATGGACTCGGTCGAATTAACCACCGAACCATGCCACCTTCAGGCACAAGCCACGTTTCAGGTCACTCACGCACCACGCAATGAGCGGCCTCACGGTGTCGGCCCGAGGACATCAACGTGCCCACCACTTACCGACTGGCCGAACCATATATTATACTCAAGTTTGCGTATTCTTAACACAGTATGGGAAAAAAATTTAACTGGCGACCAAAACCATGGCCGGGCAGCCCGCTCTGATCCCCCCGCCGGTGAACTACGGATCAATGGCAGCCGTCGCGGTCGAGGTCCCTGTTATTACTCGGACAGGCTCCTGGATTTCAGGCATCGGTCTGGGACCGCAGATTTTGCACCATTTCCACTACCGCATCACCTGCCGACGACAACGGAATTAGCCTGGGCGATTTTTCGGTACGCAACTTCATTTCCACCTGCCCGGCGGCCAGCCCCTTATCCCCCACCACAATTCGCAGCGGGATGCCAATCAGGTCGGCATCCTTAAATTTTACCCCCGGTCGTTGATCTCGATCATCCAAAATGACATCAATCCCTGCATGACGCAAGCGATGGTACAAGTCGTCGGCGGCGCTGGCCGCCTGGCCTTCATATTTGACGGGGGTAATCACGACTTCATACGGAGCGATGTTAATGGGCCAGATCATGCCGTCGGCATCATGCGACGTTTCAATGGCACCAACCAGAATTCTGCCCGGCCCAATGCCGTAGCACCCCATAATCATGCTGTGGTTTACCTGTTTTTCATCGGCAAAAACCGCCCCAAGGGCATCCGTGTATTTGGTGCCCAATTTAAATACATGGCCAAGCTCGATCCCCTTGCTGAAGGTCAGCGGAGAGCCGGTGGGCGACAGGTCGCCCGGTGCGGCAAGACGGATATCCCCCACCAACGGCTCGCCGGCTTTGGCAACGTCGATATGAGCGGCAAATGAAAAATTGGTCACATGCCAATAGGCCTTATTCGCGCCGGTGGTGGCGTCGGTCACCATCAGGGCATCGGCGTCGATGACCAGCGTTACCGGCGTGGTATTGGCAACGTGCGGGCCAACGTAACCGATGGCGAAACCATGCTGGCGGGCCAGCGTTTCGTCGGCGAGTTCCACGGGACCCACCAAGCGGCGCAGTTTATTCTCGTTCACTTCATGGTCGCCACGCACGCACGCCACGACAAATCGTTTCTCGGCTCCGTCCGTCCGCATGTAAACCATGGTTTTAATCATCTTTTGCGGCACAATTTTAAGTAATTGGCAGACCGACTCAATGGATGTTGCATCCGGTGTTTGGATTTCCGTCAGGGGCACCTGCGGCATCTTCGGTGCATCTGAAAAACGCCGTTCGTTTGAGTTACCGTGTGCGGCGCGTTCCAAATTGGCACTGTAGTGGCCATCTTCCGCCCGCACAATGACGTCCTCTCCCGCATCACAGGGACATATGAACTCGTGGCTGGCATCGCCGCCAATGGGACCGCTCTCCGCCTCAACGGGAATAGCCGGAACGCCACAGCGGCGAAAAATCTTAACATACGCCTGAAACATATCTTGGTAAGTTTGCGACAGGCTTTCAAGAGATGTATGAAAGCTGTAGGCGTCTTTCATAAAAAATTCGCGCACGCGCAGCAGCCCATTGCGTGGGCGGGCTTCATCCCGGAATTTACCCTGTATCTGGTAAAGCGTAATTGGCAGTTGGCGATGGCTGGTGATGTAAGCCCGTACCAGTTCCGTCACGCATTCTTCGTGCGTGGGGCCCAGAATCATCTCACCATTACGCCGGTCTTTAACCTTGAAAAGAAGCGGGCCGTAATCGGCGTACCGACCCGTTTGTCGCCACCATTCCGCCGGCAGCAGCGCCGGGAGATGAATTTCAAGCGCACCGATCGCGTTCATCTCCTCGCGAATAATGCTGTTGGCCTTGGTGAGGCATTTCCATCCCAGCGGTAACCAGTCATAAATACCGGCACTCACGCGTCGGATAAAGCCGGCACGGACCAGCAATTGATGCGAAATAATCTCGGCATCGGCCGGCACTTCACGGGTAGTGGGAATCAACGATTTTGACCAGCGCATTGGTTTAAGCCTCCATAGGAGGCCACGTTTGTATCGGTGGACCGTCCGAATTGCAAGCCCACCACGTTTCGGGCGTGTTTGCATCAGACATACCTGCGCGTTCGACCTGCCCATGCACGATCTGAAACAATCGGCTACACTCCCCATGAAGGGCAGAAAAATTGCGGCGATGCGTTAAGCTGCGCAATGGGGTGACATGGTGGCCCGGCACGTCAGACCAACCAACCGATCCAATCGTAAATTGCTGCTGCTGATCAATGCCGGCTCATCAAGCATAAAAATCAGCATCTGCGGGTTCCATAGGCCCGCTCGCAGCGTGATTAAACAATCTGTAACCCTGACGGCGATGCGCCAGGTTGGCCGTAGGCCGGCGGAAACGGCAGGCCGAATTATCCACCGTTCACGCCATATGGCGGATGGCTTTATTCCATGGCTCGCATCCGTCATGGTTGAATCTCATATATCCCCCCAACAGATTGCGGCCGTGGCACACCGCATTGTATTGGCAGGGCCCAGGCTATCGCAGCATCAACTGCTTACCGCAGAAACCAGAAAGCGACTGGCGGAATTGATCGAGTTTGATCCGCAGCACCTTCCCCTGGAATTGGCGATTGTTGCCGTCTGCCGCAGTGCATTTCCCCGCATACCGCACACGGCCTGTTTTGATTCGGTATTTCATCAAACCATGCCGCTTGAATCGAAGGTATTGCCGATCTCGTGGGATTATTATCAGCGCGGGGTGCGGCGATATGGCTTTCATGGACTTTCTTATGCCTCGTTGGTGCGGCAAATCCATTCGATCGATCCACGCGCAGCGCACGGCCGAATCGTGATGGCGCATCTGGGGTCGGGTTGCAGTGTGGCGGCCATCAAACATGGACACAGCGTGGCCACGACCATGGCATTTACGCCTTTGGCGGGTGTGGTGATGGGCGGGCGCACCGGCGATATTGATCCCGGCCTGATACTCTACATCATGAAGCGGGAAAAACTGACACCTGCAAAAATGGAGCGATGGCTGGCCGAAAACGGCGGTTTGACCGGGATAGCAGGTTGTGGAGATATGCAAACACTGTTACGCCGTAAGGATGCGCGGGCCAGACTGGCCGTTGACATATTCTGCCGCAGCATTGCCCACCACATCGTTGCCTGCGCGTCGGAGCTTGCGGGTATTGATGCAATAGTATTCAGCGGTGGCATTGGGGAACACGCACCGGAAATCCGACGTGGGATTATCGGGCAACTTGCCTTTCTGGGGTTGGCGATTGATCCGGTCGCCAATCGTGCCAACGGGCCACAGATAAGCCCACCTGGCAGCCGCGTGCGAATCTGGTGCCTGAAGACAAACGAAGAACTGGAAATGGCGCTCATTACCAAACGATTATTAAAAGGAGCAGTTTTATGACGCAGGCATCCGGCCGGGCCAAGGCTCGGCACATCAAAACCGGCAAGGCAAGTGCCGCGATAGGCGGACCACTCACCGCCGCCGAGCTGAATTTAATGGACGCCTATTGGCGGGCGGCCAATTATCTTTCGGTGGGGCAGATTTATCTGCTGGCCAATCCACTGCTGCGCAAACCGCTGTCGCTTGCACATATTAAGCCGAGATTACTGGGCCATTGGGGCACCACACCCGGGCAGAATTTCATCTACACGCATTTAAATCGCATCATCAAACATAACGACTTGAACATGATTTACATTTCCGGACCGGGCCACGGCGGGCCGGCCGCAGTGGCACACAACTATCTGGAAGGAACCTACAGCGAGATTTACACCCACATCACGCGCGATGAGGCCGGGCTGGAAAAATTGTTCCGGCAATTCAGCTTTCCGGGTGGAATTCCCAGCCATGTGGCACCGGAAACTCCCGGGTCAATTCATGAAGGGGGTGAATTGGGTTATTCCCTTGCCCACGCCTGCGGGGCCGTGCTGGACAACCCGGATTTGATTGCCGCGTGTGTGGTGGGCGACGGCGAGGCGGAAACCGGACCGCTGGCCGCGTCGTGGCATATCAGTAAATTTATTAATCCTGCCACCGACGGCGCGGTGCTGCCGATCCTGCATCTCAATGGGTACAAAATCAGTAATCCGACTTTGCTTGCCCGCATCAGCCGGGATGAATTGCTTTCGCTGTTTAGAGGTTACGGCTGGGAGCCTCTGGTGGTGGAAGGACATGAGCCGCCATCGATGCACCAGCAAATGGCCACCACATTTGATTACGCCGTGGAAAAGATCCGGGGGTATCAGCGTTCCGCACGAAGTGGTAAAAAGGCCGGGCGGCCCGCGTGGCCGATGATTATTTTAATAACCCCCAAAGGCTGGACGGGGCCTAAGGAGGTGGACGGCAAAAAGATCGAGGGAACTTTCCGTGCGCATCAGGTGCCCCTGTCGCATCCGGCGGAAAATCCGCGGCATCTCAAAGCGTTGGAAACATGGCTGAAGAGTTATCGCCCGGAGGAACTCTTTGACCGCCATGGCCGCCTGATGCCGGAGATTGCCGCTCTGGCCCCCGCGGGCGATCGGCGCATGGGCGCCAATCCGCATGCCAATGGCGGCACCCTGCTGAAAGACCTGCGCATGCCGGACTTTTACACCTACGCCGTGGAGGTGCCGGCACCCGGCGTTGTCGACGCCCAGGATACCCTTGTGCTGGGCGAATTTTTGCGTGATATCGTGAAGCTTAATGACGACATGAAAAACTTTCGGATTGTCGGACCGGACGAAACACTCTCCAACCATCTCAGCCATGTGTTTGAGTGCACCACCCGGCAATGGGATGCTGAATGGCGGGCCGATGATGAATTTTTAGCCCCCGGCGGGCGGGTGCTGGAGGTTTTAAGTGAACATATGTGCCAGGGCATTCTGGAGGGGTATCTGCTCACGGGGCGGCACGGGCTGTTTAACAGCTATGAGGCCTTCATCCATATTGTAGATTCAATGTTTAATCAGCACGCCAAATGGCTCAAGGTGACGCGCGAATTGCCGTGGCGTCGTCCGCTGGCATCACTGAACTATTTGCTGGCATCGCATGTATGGCGGCAGGATCACAACGGTTTTACGCATCAGGACCCCGGTTTTATCGATCATGTCATCAATAAAAAGGCCTCAGTGGTGCGTGTTTACCTGCCGCCGGACGCCAATTGCCTGCTTTCAGTTATGGATCATTGCCTGCGATCAAGGCACTATGTCAATGTGGTAGTCGCCGGCAAGCATGACGCCCCCCAATGGCTGAAGATGGACGAGGCCGCCCGCCATTGCGCTGCGGGGATCGGCATCTGGCCGTGGGCAAGCAACGATGCCGGCGGCGACCCGGATGTGGTAATGGCTGCCGCCGGCGATGTGCCGACCCTTGAAACGCTTGCGGCCATTTCCCTTCTGCGCGATTTTCTGCCGGACCTGAAAATCCGCTTTATCAACGTGGTAGATTTAATGAAACTTGAGCCGCCCGGCGAACATCCGCATGGCCTGTCTGATCAAGATTTTGATATACTCTTTACCCGCGACAAGCCCATTATTTTCGCCCATCACAGTTATCCGTGGCTGATTCATCGGCTTACGTATCGGCGAACCAACCATCATAATTTGCATGTGCGAGGCTACAAGGAGGAGGGAACCATTACCACACCTTTCGACATGACGGTGCTCAATGAATTGGATCGCTTTCATCTTGCGGGCGATGTCATTGACCGGCTGCCACAGTTGGGATCAAAGGCAGCCTATTTCAAGCAGGCGCTGCGGGATAAATTGCTGGCCCATCGCGACTATGTGCGGCGGTATGGTGTCGACTTGCCGGAGGTGGCCAACTGGCGGTGGAAAATGTAGCGCGGCATCTGCGCGAACCGACCTGTCCATATGCCGCCAGGAGTCTTTCCGGGTAATAACAGAGCGGCGAAGTGCCGGACAGCCTACGAGTGGCGGGCAATAGTGGCGGCGGATGGCGTGATTGGCCCTTGACCTTAAACGTGGCGGCGCGGATGATTGTGGGTGCCCGGAGAGATGGCTGAGTGGCTGAAGGCGCCGGTTTCGAAAACCGGTTCGTGCGCAAGTGCGACGTGGGTTCGAATCCCACTCTCTCCGTTTTATTTGATATTTGACGCTGCATATGGCGGCCCGCTCCGTTTCCGTCCGGCGATACAATCCCGCCCAGATGTCTGCAGAGTGGTACGGGCTTTTTGGGGCGCTACCAGCGGCCAGTGGCAACGTTACGAGTCGGCACCATAACGATATCGAATGGATGGTGATTTGATAACTCGGGTGCCGGAGCGATCAAGGAAGGGTAGATGGGCGTTCCGCCACCGTGTGTCCCCGCCTTTCCGTAGGTAAAGATGTTATCATGGTCCATGCCGACATACGGGTTGATTGTCCATGCCACATGGTCGTCAGCGTATCCCACGTTCTGGCCGTCGCCGCCATGGTTTCCCGAATTATAAATATATTGACCGTAACTGTTTTTGATCGGTTCAGTGACGTTTCGCTTCTCCCGTCCCGCCGCCCTTAAATCCTGCATCGGTGCCATATCACTAACGAGAGGGGTCTGGTACGAGTTGGGGATATTCGAGCCGTCGTTCCACCATGCGGCGGGACCGCCGTGGACCCAAGGATAGGCGAATGAATAACTCTCCCCGCCGCCTGAGCG
Organism: Planctomycetota bacterium; assembly: GCA_021818445.1. Lineage (GTDB taxonomy): Bacteria > Planctomycetota > Phycisphaerae > WQYP01 > WQYP01 > JAJZGD01. The sequence continues at coordinate 15,458 of JAKAEB010000054.1, read as the reverse complement.
CAGCGGCCCATCGTACCCCATTCCAAAATTGAGGTAGTAGCGACGGCTGTTGTCAACTCGTCCCGCAAATTCGATTGATGGGGATATTGCATTCGGATCGGCGGGACAAATGAAAGCTGTGGGACGTACCCACCCATTCGTCACCGTGAGCCAGAGGCATGCCAACGGTGAGCCGGCCAGCGACCGCACAGCCATTCGACCATTTTTGCGAGATGGGATAAATCCGGTCTTCTTGTCATAGGTGCCCCGTGCGCTCGGCACGGCGCAAGGGATAGCCCCGTTGATAAAGATTCCACCGGCCGGCGGCACGTTGGGGAAGCAGCCGTTATCACTTTGCGCGTATTCGTACATGCCTTGAATAATATCGCGGATGTTGGCACTGCAGACCGCGCGCCTCGGCAAACTCCCCTCGCCGTTCAAAAGCGGGAGCGCGTTTGCCACCAGGAATGCGAATATACCGGACACTACCACCATCGCTGCCACTTCCAAGCGGGTGAGTCCTCTATTTGGCGGCCCGTGTTGCATGGGGCGATCTCCTCGCTGGCGTCATATTTTTGGGCCGTCAGGGCACGCCGGTATTAATCAATAAACGGCGGGGCCGCAAATGCCAGCAGCGCCAGCATCACCGCCGACAATCCGCAGACGCCCAAGGCGAGCAAATCCACGGTGAAAACCTGCCTTGGCTGGCCAGGTGCCCTTCCGGCACCAACACGTTTCCGCAGCCCGAGTAATGCAGATAAAGTCGTGAACGGCAGACAAATAAGAAGCGCGATGGCGACACACACCCTCACCATTGATGCCTCGATTAGTAGGGGCGAGGTGTTTGGCCAACGCCACTTGGCCCAAGTGACAAGCACGATGCCCGCTAATAGAAACAACTGCATAGCCGCTGCGAAAGCGTTGAGCCCGAATTTCAGTTTTCGCTCCGGGAGCCGCGTTGGACCGGATCCGTCATTTGATCCACGGCACCCTTGTTTTGTCTTCACACTCATCACTCCTTCGCGTGGGCGAGGCCGGGGAGCAGCATGCCGATTATCAACGGCAACCCCACTGCTATCAAAATGAAATAGACGCAATATTGCCGCCAGTTGCCGCCGGTGAACACAATGCTTAGCGTGACATAGGCGAAGTCAAGCAGTAGGAGGCACAGGCCAAAGGCCCACATCACATTGGGCACGTAAGCCGGTATTGCATAATCTTGCGCCACAATTAGTGAGGAGATTAAGGCTGCCCAGATGAGTAAAAATATAAAGAATTGACCGGCGTCAAAACCAGTCTGCTCGCGATGGAATGTCTTGGCCAGCACATTCATTAGCTGTTCCTCGAAGGCCGTTGCCATTTAGCGGACTTGATTATAACAGCAACCGCAAAACCCTGGCGGCCCGTTTGCCGATGTGGGGATGGGCAGGCAAATGGCTGGCCACGCCTATGCCGCTTCCGAGTTCCAATGAGGCGGACAGGCGCGGGAGCTGTGTTGCTTCCGTTGTAAATGGCGGACCGGATTTTTGGGCGAAGGGGATGGGATTTTCCCGTCTACTGGTGCCCGTGCGGAGAAAAGTTGGCCCTCTCCGGCCGGGAGGTTTATATTTACTACCCCGTTGACATCGGCCGCGGCAAGCTTAAGCAGCCAGAGCTGGCGAAAGAAGCCACCGTCCGCAACACCAACACGATTAAAAAGCTTTCGGAGATCAGCGCCAACCATCCATGAAATCCGCCATGTCAAAATCTTTGCAACCGCCGCAAAGTTCCGCCAATGGCTGCGCCGAATACGCCCCCGGTTGAGCCATCTCCAAGTTGCCACGGCCTAGATATCAAAGATTGCCGCTGCCTGGGCGAATGCTTCCGGCGGCGGCACCGAAGCGGAGAAGTTGACCGGGCGACGGGCGGCCCTTAAACTCTTGGGGTTGATAGGGTAAGTTACAGGCCTGATGGGCCCCAACATAGAGATGTCGCCGAGAGGAGAAACTCGATGAGCATCGAGCAGCCGAAGTCGTTGCCGCAACTACCCCGCCGCTTGGGTGCTCGGTGCCCGCGGGGGCTTTTTGCCGCTGCCGCGGCTGCAACTATCACCTTTGTACCGTTTGCTTCGGGCTCGCCCGGTGTGGATTGGAGCAAGTTTGACCGCAAAGAGCATTTGAGCCAATTGGCCTCCACTAGTGGTTTGTACGCGGCGTTGCACGGACACCCAACCCGCATTCGGAATATTGTCGACGCGGTCAAGCGGCGGGTGCGGGCGATTGACGCTCTGGTTGCGACCGCATCCTATCCGCCCGGCTCAACGAGCGCAGTGAGGCAGCTATACGACGGCCGTTTCCGCCAAAAACTTGAAAAGATATCCGGGGGTTTCCTTGGCTCGCCGTTTCGCATTCCGTTTATCGTGAGCGACGTGAAGCCGAAAAAAGCAGGCGGTTATGAAGTCGAGGGAGTCCTCCCATGGCGAGGGCGGGTTCCCATCTCCCCGCGACTGATTGCCGAATTGAGGGCGCTTTACCCGCGGCGATCGCTCCGGAATGCGGCACTGGCGGAGCTGAAGGCCGATCTCCCTAACGATGAAATATCCTTCAGCACGAACCAATTGAGCGTATTAGGATGGAAACGGGGACAGCGCGAAAGCATATTCGCCATTCCCGTCGAAGAGGATATCAAATTCCACTCCGCACAGCCGGTGTACTTCCCGTCCATCGATCTGCAGATAAGGCTTGTGTCACTGCAGGTCCCGGTAATACGCGCACTGCCTACGGCCCCGCCGTCGCCGCCTGCACCTGCGGCACGATTCGTCGTCTTCCTTAAGGACGGACAGTCAATGCGGGCCTCCGCCTGCGTTTTGAATGGGAGCGTGTACGACATTACGGCCTACGGTATAGCAACCGCCTTGCCAAAGTCACGAGTCCTGCGGGTTACAAAGATAAAGACCGCTGCCAGCAAGCCAAAATAGCTGTTTGAGAGTTCAGCCTGACACAGTGAGACGGCCCAGGCTTTATTGATCCAGCCGGAAATGGGATAATACGTGAGTAATGGGCTTTTGGGCTGAGGGGATGGGATGGTGCCGTTGGGAATTCCAAACCGCCCCCGGCTGCACCAACCAGCTATGCATTATGCGCTCGTGAAAAATGCAGTGGCACCTGAACGCCCCCGATTTTGCCGACCACAAGGGCCTCGTGGGCCCACTCCGCTGGCGTGGAGCGCCAAATGGGGGCATAGCTGGGGCTCTCGTCCGAAAGCAAAGTTGCTTCCAATAACTTAAATGGCAATGATCTACAGCGCAGAGTAACGGCCCGTGTGGAAATATCTGAGGCTGCCGGGGCGGATTTGGCAAGGTTGCCGCTGGTCGTGCGTGGCCGGACAGCGCCTGACGCTGCTTCCCGAAGCCGAGTATCTGAAGCTGCTGGAGCAGGCAGGAAGACCGGCACCGGAACTGCAAATGCCGCTCGTGCCTGCTAAATTGCCAAGCGGTAACTATCCGGCACGGGAATACCTGCGGGCGTCCATTGCCCGGGAGATTATCCGCGTTCGACGTCGGCTGGGGCTGTCGCAAGCTGAATTGGCCCGGCGAGCGGGCATGGCGATAGCGCACCTGAACCGTCTGGAACGGGCTAAGGGTAATCCCACCGCCGCCACTGTGGCGAAGATTGACGCCGCCTTAAAGGTGGCCGAGAAAGCGGCCCTGTCCAAAAAAAAAGAAAAGGGTATCGGCGCGACGCCGGTGACTGCGAAACCCTCCCTTCGTGGCATTTCCGAGTAATAACAGGAACTGCGCCGGCATGGATTTTGGCCGGACACAACCACTGGAAATGACAAAACACCCCCTACCCTTGCAGCACAGGGGTTAATTCAATATTTTTAGCCGTAAATCCGAATTAGAGTTTTTTGTGAGCCCCATCACAAAAGGGTTGATGGGCGGTGTGCTTGCAACCGCAAAGGAACATTTTTTTCTCCTCTTCCACCTTAAACGGTACAGGCGAAATTCCCGACCCGGCGTGTGAGCCGTCGCAGAACGGCTGATTTTTAGACTGGCCGCAGGCGCACCAATAATATTCTCCCGGTTTGAGAGTGACTGCGTAGGGGGCCTTTTGGGCGACAACGGGTTCAGATGCCATGGTTATTTCTCCTATTCAAACATCGGCGGCAAATTATAGTCTTAAACCACGTCGGCGGGTTAAATCGCCGGATATATTAATGCCGTAAAGCGGTTCTTGAGCGTTTTGCCGCAGGCTGATATTGCATTCATGCATAAGCAACGGCACCGCATGTAAAAAGGCAATTCATTAACCATCGGAATCGAATGGTTAAGCGATGGAAGAGCAGGGGAACAGGCGAGCAGATGAGTGGGTGGACAGCCGACTGTCGCGATGCGTCGGGGCTCTAATTTTTGTGCCCAAGCTTGCCACACCTGCTGTCTTTCCTACGGTATACTCAAGTGGCCCGGTGGCTGCGGCCAAGGTCTTGGCCGCGTACCAGCGGCAGCGCATTGTGCCAAGGACCCAGGCATTGGATTGGCGTATGCGACCGTCTGAAATTCTACGGTATCACCACGACGCCATATTAAACATCGCTGCGAAAATTGGTGCCCGCAATGTTCGCGTGTTTGGTTCGATGTTGCGCGGTGAGGATACAGAAGGCAGCGACTTGGATTTATTGGTGGATGTTCCACGCGGCTTTACCCTTCTTTATATGGTGCGTCTGCAGCGGTCATTAGAAACACAGTTGGGTGTATCTGTGGACTTGTTGGCACCGTACGACTTGCCGGAGCGGTTTGGAGAACAGGTAGTAGGGGAAGCCAAGCCTATATTAGCCAGGAATTACGCGACCGGGAATACACCTGAGCGGTTTTTTTGAGTGAAGGGTCAAAGTTTATTGATACCACTCTGTTAAATGCTTACGAGGAGCGAAAACAATGACCAATGAAGAACTTGCGATACTTCTGATAAACCACGATTCAGTTGCATGGGTTGTCCTGCATCTACAGGACCTTGTACTACGTGAGCAGGACCCGGACGCCGAACGGGTGTGGAAAAAAATCTGTCAACGCCGGCTTGGAATTTCGGAAGTGCCTCGCGAAATCTTGGATTCCCCGGTCTTCGTCAAGGAGTCCGCGGTTGCCCATATCATTCCGATCGTTTCCTTCCTCAAGCGTTACGACGAGGAGGCTCTTGTTGGGGCCGGACTTAGCAAGGACGTTGCTACGGACTACGCAGTGAGTTTTTCTTCTGGCGGCAAGACGGTGGGCGGAAATGCGGCCAAACTCATCCTGATTCTTCGCAACGCCCTGTCGCATTTTTCGGATTATCTTGCTGGGGAAGGCAAGCAGCAGAACGTCGCATTCGACAAAGGGCTGGTGCGGTTTTGGAGCAAGCCTCAGCAAGAGGTGATGTTTAATAACGCGGAGGGTTGGCTGAAATTCCTGAAGGACTGCCACAGAGCGGTGTATCACATCGTCCGCGAGCGACACATGGATTAGTTCCAGCGGCAGCGGCGAATTGCATCACTTGCATGGAACCGTCTGCCGCACTACGGCGCAGGACATCTTCTACAATCCGGGCGAAGGCTGGTTCCGGACGGGCGTCCATGGGCTGTTTGCCGCGACGAAACGGTGATGCCAGCACATCCGGACGAGGATTACGCACAGGTCAGGTTTTCACCCGGATGGCGATCTTGCCGCTGATATTATATTTTTCGACTTTGCCAGTTTTGATCAGCGTTTCCAAGATGCGCGATCGAATTTGAATGTCGGACGATAAGGTCTGCGATTCCCATCTATTTACAAAATAATGCAGTCCCACAAATCCATTCCCGAAATGCACTTGGGCCCGCGCGAGTTCCTTCAAGAGGACGCTCTCACCTGTTTCGGGTGTAGTGGTACTCGGATTGTCCGTTTTCCGCTCGGGTTTCTCAAGAACTAACGAGGCACTGCGCGTGGATTGGCTTTCGGCGGCCGGTAGAGTGGCGTTTTTCAATCCATTGATGAGATCAATGTGATCGAAGGCGGCCTTTCGTATCCTTTTCGACAGCCCAGTTCCACCCCAGCTTGCGACATACACTTGCTTGCCGAGGCTTTGCACACCTTCCACCGCCGGGGTCAGATCTGCATCGCCGGAAATCAGGACGATCGCGTCAAACGCATCTACGGCGGCCAGCCGCAGCATGTCGGCCACCATAGTCGTATCCACCTCCTTTTCCTGGGTGAATACATGCTCCATGTCGCAGTGGCGACATCGCGATCGCTTCGCCTTGCGCTCGAAGCGTCGGACAAAAAATCCCGGCAGGAGTTCCACTTTGCTCAGGAATGTCGCCAAATATTTTTGGGATTCAGTCTCTGCTGCAGGCCCTGTTTCGATGCCCGTGTAATAGTAGGCCCCCACCAATCTCGCCTCTGATCCACCAATTTCGGTCACGATCCATCGAGCGAGCTTGTTAAAGTCAATCCGCGTTGAGCCGGTTTTATCGCGCCAACCCGAATAGAAGTTTTTCCCATCAAAGACCATCGCGATTCGCATTAACGCTACCCAAAAAAAGGGAGCTGGACACCCATAGGTGCCCAGCTCCGGAAATTATACACACGCCGTACCATCAGCGGCACGAGCGTGGACCAATACTTAAAGCCAAAGACATCATATCTTAGTGCCATTCGTCGGTCAAATCTGCCAACTCAAGTGAGCTATTTTTGGGCCTAAACGTATCCCACGAACTTATATGCTGCCGGTCCAAGAGAAACCATGGCCCGGAGCCGTTTTTTCCTCATTCGGCGGTCGTCAGTGTCCGATAACGGCCTCAAAATGATCCCAAGGATGGAGGTACCGTCGCGGTGAATCGGGACTTTATTTTTTCGACGGCAGGTGAAAAAATCATTCTCAGGACTTCCGGTTGTCCAGACCGTTGATCAGGCCGGAGAGCATCTTTCCAATGATTTCCAGCCCAGGGCAAAACTGTGAATATTGCGCACCGGTTATCAGGCCTCGTCGGTGGGCAAGCTCGATGAGGGGAACGCACTCCTGGGCCGATCCGCGGGCAATTGTGAAAAAGTTTTTACGGTCAGCCTTGGTGAATCGCCCATTGCCTTATTGAACAGGTGGAATCTGAACAGGTGAGCAGTAGACTGCCCCGATGAATCGGGACTGTATTTTGGCCTTTGGCCAAAATCGGGGCGACAGGATTTGAACCTGCGACCTCTTGGTCCCGAACCAAGCGCTCTAGCCAAGCTGAGCTACGCCCCGGAGTGCATGGACTGCACGGTAGACCGGTATGGTACGGCAAAGCGGGGCCAAGGCCAAGTAACCAACCCAGCCCCCGGGACTTGCGCAGGGCCGCGGCCATTGCCAATAGCCATTGTATCTTGCTGGTAGACATCAGGCGGCGGAAAAGCAAAAGTCAGTCTGCATGTGCCGGGACAACGCGGAGCATTTGAAGCAAATTTTCCTCATTCCGGTTCGGGGAAATAATTCCCTTCCAAGCCAGTAAACCCACCGCCATAGCGCCAGTGAGAAAGCCAGTGACGTGTGCCAGATGTGCCACGACACCTCCACCCACCACCACCCCGATTACGTCGAGGCTGAAGTAAAGAACCAAGAGCCAATAAGAGGAAATATCCACACGGCGTGGGGTCAGAAGAAACAACAGGAAACATCGTGTATCGTTGCGCGGATAAAGGATCAGAAATGCCCCCATCACGCCCATAATGGCACCGGATGCACCAAGGGATGGCACGTGCGGACCAAACCAGAGCATGGCCAGATTGGCAATAATGCCCGTGCCAAAATAAAGCAGCAGATACTGCCACTGCCCCAGCCGGGCGTTGACAGCATTGCCGAAAAGCCAAAGAAAATACATGTTGCCCAAAAGGTGCACCCACCCGGCATGAACAAACAGCGAACCGACAAGTTGTGTGATCCGAAAATGGTCGGGTTGAAGAACCATTAAGTTCAAGGTGTGTGTCATGCCGTAACCGTATTCGAACTTGCGCATAGCCGGGAACAGTTGGATACTTTCAGCACAGGTGATGAGAATCAACAACCAGTTGGCCCAAGGCAATCGCCGCATGGTTACGTCGACCAGATAGGGGAGAAAGAAAAACATAACTACCACCCCATGTGCAATTTGGGTACAAGCCGCAAACTAAACTCGACAAATCGCTGCCCGATCAATGCCGGCCCCGCAATGGACGGCATAGATCGCTGACACGCGGAGCGCACCCGGGATTACCGTTGAATAATGGTGGCGAGCGCCGCACGGCATCCAAGTGTCTCCAAACATCGTGGCAGAAAATTCGGGCCTTCCAACCCCACCGAAGTTTGCGCCTCGCGGAACACCTTCACGGACGCCGGGGAGCCAATCCGCCCGTGCGGTAGCAAAATCAGACCGGCAACCTAATCGGGTTGAACTCTAAAACGTCAAGATAAGTTAAAGCGGGGGCTAAAATTCGGCAACCGCACGGCGAGCCACATTTGATTCGACCGTGCTACGGGTTATATTGTGGGCAACGGGCAAGGGGAAAGTTTGGTGCGGCCATGGAAGACATGTCGCGGCTGGAAATTCAGACATTTTTGCAAAATCAATTGCTGGGGCGTTTGGCTATGGCCACGTCGGATGGTCGTCCATATGTGATACCAATGCCATTTTGTTACATCAACGATTCCATATATATCCGTCTTCCCATGACCGGCCGAAAGGGCGCGATTCTTGCCGAAAATCAGCACGTGTGCTTTGAGGTGGATTATTGTTCGCCAGCGATGGACGATTACGCATCGGTGATCATTGACGGCGTTATAAAACCGGTGACAGATTTGGTGGAAAAGCAGCGTGTGCGCGATGCCACCACTGAAAAATATACACGATTGCGAGGGCAATACCGCCCCGGGCACGGGCGTCAAACACCGCTGGAAGACTTGCCAACGGTGCGCATTATTCACGCATCAATCTCAGGACGCCGGATCGACCGCGCGGCAGGCAACGAGCAGCGATGGTCGCATCAGATGGTTTCGTCAGTTGGCAATCCGCCGTGAATGGCCCCCGAGACTATCGATGCCTGCCAATTAAACCGACCGAGTATGGCCGACGCCGCGTCACTGCCGTATACTCCCGCAGCATGAGGCGTTTGGGCATAAGAATAACGGGCATGGCTATGGCGGCGACGGCACTGGGTGGCTGCGCATTTATGTCCAAGCCCAAGGTTAATTTACCGACCCGCCCCACTGCAACGTGGGTACTTAAGCATGGCGTTTGGATACCCGTGGTTCAACCCGGTAACACATCGCCCGCCGGACAGGTGGCGACTATGATCGCCGAGTTGCACAATAATCAGCCGTACCGGGTGATTCATCAAAGCAAAAAGTTTTTGAAGCATGACAAGACCGATCCGCTCGTACCGCAGGTGCTGCTGTTGCAAGGTGATGCCTACAACATGGTGGGCCGCAAATATCGGGCGCTTTTTCCGTATGAAGACTTGCTGGACAACTTTCCCAAAAGTCCACTGTACGGGCCATGCCTGGAGCGGGAATACAACATCGCCTGCGCCTTTCTGGCGGGTTACAAGCGCAATTTACTGGGCATGAGAATTATTCCGGTTACCGGCGATGCACTGCGACTGCTACGGCGAATACAGGATCGCCAGCGTGGATCGCCATTGGCAGAACTCGCGGGTATTCATGTGGCGGATTATTATTACAAACAGGGGGAGTTTAATTCCGCTCTGAATTCGTATCGTAACTTTGTCCGGCGGTATCCATACAGCCAGTTTGTAATCAAGGCGGACATTCGCGAGGCGCAGTGCATGCTGGGAACGTTTAAGGGTGTGCGATTTGATCTAACACCGCTGCGGAATGCGGAAGCAAAACTGGATTCCATCATTCGGCACCATCCGCGCCTGGCACAGAAATATCAGGCCAAAGCATTGGAAGAACGCATCTATCAGATAGAGGGAAAGAAGGAATTATTGGTGGCAAAATTCTACCTGCGGTTTGGTAAGCCGGGTGCCGCGAAGTTTTATTTTCATCGGGTGATTAACGGCTGGCCGGATACCATATGGGCAGTCCGGGCGAAGCAGGCATTGGCAAATCATTTTGGGGCGGGTGCGGGTTGATGCGATTGATGATTCGACTGACGGCATTTTTTATATTTACGCTGGCCGTGGGCGGATGCGGCTATAGCACGGCATCGTTATATAATTCCAGTATTAAAACAGTTGCGGTACCCATGTGGCGTAACCAGACGTTCCGGCGGCAGTTGCAATTTAAACTGACGGAGGCCATTGATAAAAATATTGAAGCCCGTACGCCCTTCCGCTTAGCGTCGCGATCTACTGCGGATTCGGTATTGACGGGGACAATCGTTTCCGTGCAGGAAAATGTTCTCAACAGCAACTTTCAGACTAATTTGCCACAGCAGACGCAGGTGAGTATTGCCGTGGATTTCACATGGCGCGACTTGCGATCTGGCAAGGTACTTGAAGTAAGGAAGGACTTTTCCGCATCGGCATCGGAAGTGCCCGCCATCGGAACACAACTGCCGGACGCCGAGCAAATTGTTATCGAGCGTCTGGCACGGCGGATTGTCGACTCCATGCAAAAGCCATGGTAAGTGGTACCGCGCATAACGCAGCCATACAGGGCAACCGATGACGGCATATGCGGGGATGACCTTGCGTGCCGGCGGCAGGAAGTTGGCATGCTGAGATGTCTTGCCGACGTTTCTGCGGCGACTATTAAAGCGGATTGGGATGGAAAGTACCATGGAAGTGACCATTGTTGGCGGCGGAGTGATGGGGATGACCTGCGCGTGGCGGTTGACGCAGCGCGGTGCAAAAGTGATGCTGCTGGATCAAGGAAGCTTCGGTTCTGGTGCAAGTTCAGCGGCACTGGGGGCTTTGTGGCCGTCGGCAATGCCCAACCCCGGGCCACTTCAGCGAATACAACGTGAAAGCCTTTGGCAATATCCGGAATTTATTCGAGAACTATCCGCGGCGGCCGGTCGCGCGGTGGGTTATCTGCAGCAGGGAAAGCTGGAAATTATCGCATCCGAAAAACAATTGGAGCAGCACCGGAGAGAGGTGGAATTTGCCAATCACCACTGGCCCGCAATGGTCGGTACCGAAGAATCAAAACCTGCCATGGAAATTGTCGATCGTGATGACGCCCGCAAACGTGAACCACATGCGGCCGTGGGCGATTGGGGTGCGGTGATGTGCCATCGATCGGCGCAAGTTGATGTAGCCGATTTGCTGGCCGCATTGCGATTGGCATGCGAGCGAGCCGGCGTGCAAATGCGGGCGCACTGCAAGGTGATGGAAATTGCTTTGCAATCCGGGCGACCGCGTGTGATGCTTGAAGATGGGCCTATCGAAAGTGATCGGCTGATGGTATGTGCCGGAATTGGCGTGTGTGGCCTATCCGAGAAAATCCAAACGCTTCCACCGATAAAGCCGGTTAAAGGTCAGGCATTGCTGATGCGTAGCGAACGGCCCGCAGTTGGGCGAATTGTAAAAAACGGTGCGATATTTCTGGTGCCGTGGCCGGATGGCCGCATATTGGTTGGCTCGACCACAGAACCAGAAGCGGGATTCGATACAACTAATACGACGGCAGGTGTGGATTTTTTAACGCGCGGAGCGATTGAAACTTGCCCGGCTTTGGCCCACGCCCGTGTTGAATCAACTTGGGCCGGACTCCGGCCCACCGGCCCGAAGCGTCAGCCTGTGATGGGCCCCCTGCCAGATTTGCCGAGCATTTTTATTTGTGCTGGACACTTTAAGGTGGGCATCGGGATGGCACCAAAGAGCGCCGAGATCATGACGCGATGGGTACTGGGCGGTGAGCTGACATCCGACGAAAGACAATTTGCTCCTGGAGGCATGGGCTATGGGGGCATTAAGCCTGCGGAGATAAATTGAGCTTGGTTACCTGATGCCGCGCGAAGGGGAGAAAATATGAACTATGAGTCAAGGGTGGTGGTCGCGTCATGGACGCCCCGCCGTACCGAGCCGCTCCGCACGCCGTCTTCAAGCGCGTTTCCACATGTCACCGCCCTATGGAAGACGGCCACCGTTTTCGCGCAACCAATTTATGGCGGCGCGAAGGGCGGCACCACGATGGGATATCTGCGATTTTTTCTCGATCGTCAATTCGGCGGCGGTGCAGTTAAGCTGGGGAATAAAAAAATAGGGGTCATAGCCGAAACCGCCATCACCGCGCGGCGAAAGAACAATCTCACCATCGAGGCGGCCAGTAAACGTCGCCAACACCGCATCGGGACTGGCGATGGCGATGACGCAAACGTATGCCGCTGGGTGAGTGTCTTGTGGCAGTTGCTGTAATTCTGCGACGAGTTTAGCGTTATTTTTTTCATCGGTTGCGTCCGAACCCGCGAAGCGAGCGCTCTGCACACCGGGTGCACCGCCAAGCGTCGTTACAGAGAGGCCGGAATCGTCGGCCAAGGCATATGCGCCCGAATAGCGAGCGGCGGCGACAGCCTTTATAATGGCGTTACCGATGAAGGATGTTTGATCTTCAGTTGGAGTCTGATAGCCCGGGAAGTCGGAAAGCGACAAAATATGTACATTCGCCATGCCACCGACCGTCCATTCATGCTGAATTTCACGTATTTTGCCGGGGTTGGTGGTCGCAGCCAGAAGAGAATTTACGGGCGTCATGGTATCAGACCACTCCGGCAAAAAGTTTGATACAACAAACCATGCTTCCTCGCGTTATACACATGATGTCTATTATGGCCTCCAACATGCAGCCCCGCCAGCACGGCGAACAAACCTGCGCACCACCCGGTGCTTCACCGACAGCAACAACGTCGGTGGCAGCGGCCAAAGGGCCGCAACCTAAATGGCCGAGGATACTGTTTTGGGCAGTTTTTTTTGGCATATTTGCAATTGGGGCCTTTTTACGATTTTGGCGCCTCGGCGAACAATCGTTCTGGTGTGATGAAACCGCCACGCTTGGCCGGGTGTCGGGTACGTTCGGCAATTTGATGCAGACACTCAACGGGCAGGGATTTCCGTGCGGATGGTACACACTTTTATGGGCGTGGGGATATTTTTTAAGGCACTTTGCACATATGTCCACGGGGTACATTTTTACGCCATCGGTCATGCGTGTACCCGGGGCATTTTTGGGATCATTAATAGCCCCGACAGGATATCTTTTGGCCAGACAATTTATGAATCGTCGAACGGCGCTTCTGGTGATGTTGCTGTTTGCCATAAATCCATTTTTAATTTATTACAGCCGCGATCTGAAGATGTACGGAGCGTTTTATTTTTTTGTCACGCTCAATGCGGCCCTGTTCCTCTGCTGGTTGCGGGGTCGCTGGTGGGTATGGTTTCCCCTGTATGCGGCGAGTGCGGCGGCGATGATCATGACGGATTATCTGGGGTGGCTTTTCCTGGCTGTTGAGCTGACGTGGATGCTATTGCGGACGCGGCGAAGAGGAATTGATATGCCGCTATTTGTCACGGCCCTGGGGATTGACGGCGTATTGACTTACTGGTGGTGGCGGTATCACACATGGTTTTATCAGGGCGTGGCATATCACCACACGGAAGGGGGAATTGCCTGGGTAGCGCGATACACGCACATGGACTTGCGGACAGTGCTGGGGCAGCCCGCCATCAGCTTGCTGGGCTTTTTATGGCCCACCTATCCGCCAAGCCAGAAAATTTTAGCTTGGTATCGGCTCGGACCTGAATTCCTTCACCATCTCGCAACGCGCGGTCTGCCTTACATTGAACAATTGGAACTTGGTACCGCGGTGGTGATGGTGACGGTACTGGTCATGGGGCTTTTGCCCTGGCAGAGGCTACGCGGAACAAAGCCAAACGCGACGGCAGTTAGTGGGTCGTCGGAAGTTGCGGACGGTCGTCAAGGTCGCTGGTGGTTTATAGCTCTATGGCTGCTTATTCCGGGTGCTATTTTTGGACTCGGTTCACTACCCAAATCCAATCCTTTTTCGCTTTATCCGCACTTTGTTATATGGTTGCCACGATACATGGGATTTATGGCGATGGGATGGATTCTCTGGTTGGGCTGGTCTATTACACGACTGCCCGGAGTGGTGGTGCGGGTAGTTGCGGGCACATTTCTATGTATCGTCATGTTGGCGTCGGCACTGACCAATAACCTGATTTGTCGGCAGGAGCCGTGGGCCTTTGTAAACCGAGCGGTGATGCGTTACTACAACCCCAAGGATCACCTGGGTATGTTTATTGCATATTCCATGACGAATCATCCGCAGGACGATGCAGCCATCAACATGCTGCAGGAAATGCATGCGCCACTGAAGTCTTATCCGGGATGGAATTTCCCCAATCCGCTTTATTGGCAAATTCCGCGTTACAGTCTGCTGCCGGACGGAGCGAGACCTTGGCGAAATATTGCCAAATGGGCTTACTACAACCGCGGATTGAAGACGCTGGTATTTGCCGATCGCAATGGCGATATCCACACGGGTCCGCTATCAACCAAATCAATTAATAAAATATTGGGTCCGGACTGGCACCTGGTTTATCGCAAATATTTTAAGTGGTATTACCAGTGGCACTATTATTTTGCATCCACATGGCGTATCCGGGTATGGCAGCGGGTTACCGCCAAAGGCAAGGCGAAAACGAACGAGGGGTAAGGCAGAGACCGGCCATGGGGCATCAGTCGCTGACATTGGGTACATGCTGAGCGGAGCGCAATGGGCGGGCGCTATCTCCGGGCAGACACCATCGGAAAGCGCGACTGGCTGGCATCAGGCATGCTGATGAACCGTCAATGCGGCATGCACCACTTTAGCAGGCGACTTTTTCTCATTTTGTTTGATGTAGTTACCAGCGCCGACGATCAGGGTGGAAAGTACGAGCGTGGCCACGCCGGCGGTGATAAGCCAGTGCGTTTTTTTGCTGGTGCCCTTCCATTCATGAAGCACCACGCCCCATAACGTGGCAAAAATAATAATGCTGGCCATATGCAGCGTCCAACCTGAAAATTTTCCAGCCTTTGGCATTTTAGTCTGGCCCATGGTGTAAAAGAAAAATTGAAAGTACCAAATTACCCCAGCGGCGGCTGAAAATGCATAATTCCCCACCAGCGGAACACGGGCTTTCTCCGGGCCTACGGTCGGTCCGGGGGTGTAACCAGGGCCATCCAATCCCGCGACGATGCGGTCGGCGTCGGCTTCAGCCGGAGTCGCCACCAATGGCACCAGATACTGCTTACCGCTTTTATTCTTCAGATGCAGGATCAGGCACCAGATAAAATTGGTGGTGAAGCCACCCCACAGCAGCACAACAAGCGAGGGGAGGCCATCCCAGATAACGGAGTGGTGACTTTTTGCCAAAATATCCTTTGAAGCGTGCACAATGGGCGTAGCGGCGGTGAGGCCGAAGTTGAAACAGGCACTCATGATGCCGGAAAAGGTGGCCACGAGAATCCCCTTGGTGAAGTTGAATTCTTTGACCACCTTCTGCTTAGATCGGA
>JAKAEB010000103.1 GCA_021818445.1 Planctomycetota bacterium | reverse complement strand
GAATGAATCGCGGCGGATGCATGCCGCGGCAAATAAAAAAGGAGCGTCTGATGAAAAATGTGGAAATGAAAGTTGAAGGCGATATTCTCACCATCAAGGTGGATCTGAGCAAGGAATTCGGGCCTTCCGCATCGGGAAAAACGATCATCATCGCATCTACCGAAGGCAACGTTTCCGTTCCGGACAGAGACGAAAAAGTCGGCCTGAATGTCTATCGCAAGAAATCGTAATGCCACACCAGCGTTACCGCAGTTGGGGGCTTTCCCGCAAACCGTGATCATGAAGCGGGGGTTGGTTAAGCCCGGAGGCGGACGCTTCCCCTCCAGCCCGGCAACGTGCTTCGCGGCCGAGATAAAACCTCCGAAGCGCAAGCCGGCATGGGGCCTCCTTAATTTGCCCGGTCAAATGCGTTTGCAAAAATGCGGGTGGCGGTAGATTACGCACGCCAAGTTTGAGCGGAAGTTTCTTGGGAATGCGGGCATGTTGGCCTTGGCAATTGAAAAATCTCAAAACGTTGTGTGAATCTGGCGAAACCCTTGGTTCTTTGCCACCTCAACATACCTCCGTTTACTCCTTGTAAATAACCGTAAATAAAAGCGATCAGGGAAGAGTGTTGTTTTTACAAAGAGGTACAGGAGGTGGCGGAGGGAGTTTATCACAAAGTTGGCTACAAAAAGGTTATGCCAATAGTTGGCAAAAATAAAAGCGGATTTTGCTTTGCATTTATAGCCCGGAATCCTACAATGCAAGCATTGAATCAATCAGTTTTCCGGAAAGCGTCTTATGGTCGCGTTGAATGAAAAGTTTTCGCACAGCGGGAACCTGGTCTCAGGTGGGCAGTTGTCCCCGCAGGTGATCGAGGATTTTGATTTCACAGAGAGGTCGGAAGAGGTACACGGAGGCTCCGTTGTAAATTTCGGAGGGGCGGGATTTCGCGGATTGTCTGATGCCTCGCCATCACGCCGCCGCTCCGCCGCCCCGCTCAATCAAAGCGATCCGGAAACGGAACTGTATTACGTGCGTAATCGTACCTATTCGCCAACCATCGGCCGGTGGGTACAGCGCGATCCGATCGGCTATTCTGGCGGAATTAATTTGTATGAGTATGTCGGGGGACGGGCGGTGGAGAATCTGGATCCATCGGGTTTATGGCACTGGTACAACCCTTTCAGTTGGCCGATCTTTGAGTGGGGCGGCAGTGCGGCGGGCCACGCCGTCGGCGGAGGGGAGTTCACCGAGGCAGCGGGGGCTCTGCCGTATTTTGCGAGGTTTCAATTGGTGCGGGACGCTCGGAATCGGAAAAAATACGGCGAGCACCACTGTCCCCCCATCAACCCCGAAACAGACCCCCTGTATCTGGGGCTTCAGAAATGGTCGCAAGATGACACATCATCCATGACGCCCGCAGAGCACCAGGCTGTGCAGGAAATGATAGCCCGCAACGCCAAAATGGGTTGGTGGAAATGGATAGAATCGTGGTCCAAATGACAGATTCGGACGGGATCAGCCTTGCCGGGAGCGCTGATCATTATGGGGGCACAGCGGCCGAGCCAGCCGGCGGATTCAGGGGATTTGCGAATGCGAACGTCGATTAACAGTGCCAAGATACTCCCGGGGTTCAGGAAGGGCGGGATATTCTTCCTGGCTTTCGTCGCTGGTGCAGCGGTGGGGGCGGTTTCCATTTTGCATCACGCAAGCTTTCTCACCACCGAGGAACTCCTCCGGGAGCTTGGTGCAGTTCCCAAGGGCAGACTTGAGCCCGGTACCTATTGGGTAACGTCGCCGCGCGGTAAGCATATACTTCTCGAACTGGATGTGGGCGCGGCGGTGAATAACTCCCAATCAGCCGGGAACGTTACTCTGAGCAGCGGTCCGGGCGGCCACGGGTGCTTCTTCTGCTATCAGTTTAAGGATCGGTATGGGCTACCTGAGGCATACCTTTCAACGGGCCCCTCCGGCAAGTCCAACAGTTGGACGGACATCGGATTAACGGGCCATTTCGCCCTCAAATATGTCGCTAATCGCCCATACGCCCATATTAATGGGAGCTGGGTTCCGCTCCGGTATGGCATGTACGCGCTCGCCAATGGCAAGGCGGTCCTGCTGAAAAAGGGCGGGATCCCCGCGTCGCAGAACCCTGATGAAATCACAACGCTCGCCGGAAATCGGTATCGCTTCGATCAGGGAACAGCAAGTTGGAAGGAGGTTGCGAGACACTGAGATGGGAGCTGCTGTCAAACGTTGTAGGTTGGGCAGGGAAGTGAAACGGGGACGCGATTAGTTCTTGGATTTTTCCGTGACCTGATCGTGGTGCCGTGGGGCCGAGTAGAAGAATTTCCATGGCGACGGAGACACGAATCGCCTGGATTGCGCGGTGAATTGTCAGGCGAAGGTCGGGGGTTGGTGTTATAATAATCCCAGCCGTTAAATAAGAGAATCCCATGGTCGCGTTGAATGACAATTTGACCCAAGTTCGGGAATGCCGGCGCGGGAACCAATCGCTGGCGGGACACTTTGTGTCGTTGTGCCTTGGTGGTGAAAGAGGCGCACTGCCCGTTGGTCGTTGCTCCCCGGTGCGCCCGGGTAAACTTCTGAGCGCTGAGCGAGCTGCCGATGCGTGCGGTAATAACATCATTTTCGCCGGCCCGGGAGCTTATGTCGCGTTAAGGCAGGAGCCGAAATCCGGAAACGCTTTGGGAGCAACCACTCGGGAGATCCAACGCGAGCCGATCGGCGTCGCTGGTGGGATAAATTTGTATGAGTATTTCGGGGGACGGGCTGGGGCCGAGGCGGACCCGGCGTGTACAAATTCGGGCACCGTTGCCGAGAAGTACTTCTGCATTCCGGCCTCCCCCCAATTTGGGGCCTGTTTTTGCCAACGCACCTGCACGGTTGGCAAACCATTTTTCTGCGGAACGCGGGTCACAAATTTTACCGTAGAGCTTGCGATGGCGGGCAGCTTGGGTGCGTGCTGTGAAGAGGGGCGCGCGCCATGCGCGATATTCGACACGCCAAAGATCCAACCAGGTGCCATGGGCTTTTGTATGACCCTCGCCGTAGGCGAGGTTTTCCCGTTCTCAACCACAACATGCATATGCTCATAAGTTGGAGGTCGGAAATATGTTACAGCAACCCTGGAAGCCTGGCGGCGGCAAATTCTCGCTCAGCGAGGACCTATTCTGGGACCCGATCAACGCCGGGATCGCGCTGGCTATCCGCTACACGTGGGAGAGCCTCCCGGAGGCCTCCCGTACGCTTGACCAAGTCGAGGCTAAACTGCGGGCAATATTGCACGAGGAAGCAGAAAGGGTCGCAACGGCAGGCTTTTTGGATGGCGACCGGGTCCTGCTCCGCAATGCGGTCTGCAATTGCGCCCGATTCAGGCCGGAGTGTTCTGAATCCGCAATCAAATTGGAGCAACTGGTTCTTTCGGTGTTGGGGCCGGAACTCCAGAAGGCCCGGGAGGATGCTCGTCGGAATGGGGTTGAGTAGGTCATGCAAAACAGCGGGGTTCGAGGGGGGCGTGGACAGCGGTGTGAAGACACGGCCAAATAAGGGTGGAACGGGAGCCTAGCTAATGCGGATTCCACCATGAATGATGTATCGAACGATTGATGCCCCTTCCAGCCCCCGCCGTGCCCGGTGGTACCGGGACTGGAACCTCTTGGCGTGGCGCTGGGCCTTGGGTCGCTCGTTATCGGGGGCGCTACAAATAATTCATAGGCCGCAAGCGGGATGCGTCTTCCGGGGATCAATTATGGCGAATCGATGGACTGAGGTGCTCTGGGATACGCGTACTATGAGAGCGTGCATCGGTATAGCGTTGTGTTTACTGACAATACTGGCCGTCACGCATGCCACTATTGTGTCGCAAGCTACGGAATCGTCTCCGTCTCGCCTCACTGCCGGGAAGAGTGGCGGCGCAGTATCTACCGTACATCCAAAAAAGCCCGAAGCATCCTCAATGATATTATTCCTCATTCGGCTGCAGAAATGGGAAGCCGCAGTCGGCATCAGTGCCGCTGTTATGGGGATCGCTATCGCGACAAGCCAGGGATATCGCAATTGGCGCTTCGAGGAATGGATGAGGTCTCAATCCGAACGACACGATACCAAAAACCTCAACGACAATCCTTCGAATCCGGGCTCAGTTGGATCGCTGATCTCTCCCGTAAGCGATGCAACCGACGCCATTGGCCGAACTCTACGGAACGTTAATATCGTGACCGATATATCTCTCATCCAGATGGTGACGGTACTCAGAACTGCTGTGGCAGACGTACCGAACTTGCGAGTCAAAGCGGGACTTTCGCTCGCCACCAAGCAAGGAACCGTCTGCGGATTTATCTCTGGTGGGCGCGTGGTTCTATGGTGGGGTGGAGTTACAAAGATGTCACCTGAGGATTGTCCGCGTGTGACGAATCTAAGGCTCGTGGCTCTGAGAGATTGGAGATTCGCATTCCCCACATTTGTGATCGTGTTGGGCGCGGCTGGTGGCTATGGAATGAGGGGAGCAATCGGTGCCACGATTGTCGGCGGCCTGCTCACGGTTTGGCGAGCTTTCCGCTCTAAACCAGCCATTATGGCGCTTGGGGAAAGCATCGTCGCGTCTGCCGACGGGGAATTTAAAAGCTCGGGTGCGCCGCACTAAATCGGGAGATGCCGTACCCCAGGGGGTTGTGGGCCCGGTGGCTTTGATTACAAGTGGGGATCTGATTGGCTGGGTGGCTTGCGGATAACGTGGGAGCGGGGCGAGAAATGGCGCGAAGGCGGCCGTATTGGCGCGGTGCTGTGTGAAACATTCCCGCCGAGTGCGCACCGCAGATTTTCCCGTCCGCGACTCCCGCGGCTGGGAAATCAAGCCAAGTGAGAGCTATTGTCAATTGTTGTGGATTGTCAAAATCCGGCGGCTGATTTTCTTGACGTCATTTTCGAACTTGATTCCTGCCAAGGCCCCGGGAGTTCATTCCAAGTCCGGAATTCCCGCAGACGGTGGGGTCGGGGAAGTTCGGGGGCATTTTTTACGGTGTTCAATACATTCCTGGAACTTTTTGGCCTTCGGATACGTTACTATGTTTGTTTGGCGGAAAAACGCGCAGCATAATATGGTGCTGCCGCGGCCGCGGGTGAACAACGGGCAGGAGCAATGT
>JAKAEB010000053.1 GCA_021818445.1 Planctomycetota bacterium | reverse complement strand
GATCTGGTGGCCGGCATTTCCCTTTTGGTAGGCGGCATCGGGATCATGAATATCATGCTGGTGACCGTTACCGAGCGCACCCGTGAAATTGGTATTCGTAAGGCCATCGGTGCCCGCCAACGTGACATACTTCGTCAGTTTCTCATCGAATCCGTTCTCGTGAGCATTCTCGGTGGATTACTCGGGGTGGGACTGGGAGTGGTATCGGCACACTTTGTGAAATTCCGCAATTTCAGTGGTGTGGTCGAGCCGCATATGATTTTTCTCGCATTATTTATTTCTGCTGGAATTGGTATATTTTTTGGTTATTATCCCGCCCGCCGAGCGGCTCGGCTTAATCCCATCGAGGCTCTCCGATATGAATAAACGCCTGCACGCCGGCCAAGCGCCGGTAGTGAAGTGTATCTCAATGTTAATCCCCTTGGCACTGGCATGTGGAATCCAAGGATGCGCCAGCATAGATTCAGGCGGTTACGAAGATTACATGGTCGCCGCTGTTGCCCACCAGCAAAAGGTCGATGAGGGAAGGGTACGTACCGCCGTGGTGGTGGAAAAGGGGGGGCAGCAAAAGCCCATGCTTAAAAAGGCGGGGCATAAACAACTCAAGCTCAGCCTTGGCCAGGCTCTGATCCGCGGGCTGGCGGACAATTCTTCACTGCTGGTGCAGCGTTACTCACCGGCAATTGCCCGAACCAATGTCCTCGGTGCACGGGGCGTTTTTGATCCCGTAGTCACCGGCTCTGCATCGAGCACACAAACGCGTACTCCCAACGGCAACACAGATTCAGACAACAATACCACGTCAGGCCAGGTAGGCATTTCACAATTCCTGCCCACTGGAACTACCATTTCGGCCAATGCCAATACTTCGATCAACAACGGCAGCGGTGGGGTGGGCCAGTCCACCAACATTGGCGGCTCATTAACCATTACCCAGGCGCTGCTCAAAGGTGGCAATCTGCAGGCCAACTTGGCGTCCATTCAATCCGCAAAGCTGGGTGTACGTATCTCCAACTATGAATTGCGCGGTGTCGCTCAAACCACGGTCTTTAATATCATCACGGCCTATTGGGCCTATGCACTGGCGCAACAGAACGTGTCAATTCTGCAAACTGCCGTCAACGTGGCTCGGCAGCAGATGGAGGAGACCAAAGCGTTTATAAGCGTGGGACGGATTGCGGGATCTCAACTTCCCGCGTCGTTGGCCCAATTGGCAACCGAAGAACAATCCCTTATTGCAGCTAAAGGAGCCCTGCAAACCGCCCGTCTGAATTTACTTCAATTAATCACCCCACCCCAGCATGCTTTCTGGCGGCGTCATATTGTGCTGCTCAATGCACCGTTTGTTCCGGCCCAGAATCTTTCGCCCTTGACGCAGCACGTCAAACTGGCGATGAAGATGAGTCCGGTCATCAATCAGACCAAACTGGAAATCCAGCAGGGGGATTTATCGGTCATTCAGACCCGCAACGGATTGTTGCCGCAATTGAATCTGTTTCTTGCACTTGGCAAAACTGGATACTCGAGTGATTTTGGTCATGCGTTCTCCAATCTTAACGGGCCGGGCTATTCGATTGGCGGAGGTCTATCCTTCAGCTATCCGCTTTTGAATCGTTCGGCGCGGGCAGCCTACCAAAGTGCTCAGCTCTCCCGCGATCAGCTTGAGGCTTCACTGGCCAATCTGGTGCAGACCGTCGAATTGGCAATTCGCAATGACTACATCACGGCCCAGACGGATCGCAAGCAGATTTCCGCCGCCATCGCCAGTACCGCCGCACAGGCCGAGACGCTTAAGGCAACGCAGGGACAATTCCGTGTGGGCGAGGCGACGTCCTTGCAGGTAGCCCAGGCCCAAACGACGTTGCTCGCGGCCCAGTTGACCCAGGCTCAATCCGTCGTCAGTTATCTTGACGCTTTGGCAGCCCTCTATCTGGAGGAGGGAACGCTGCTGGAGCGATCCGGCCTCTCCAGCCCTGGTGCCTATCCGCTGCATTGGCATGGCCCGGCTTGGCTGCGGCGCTGGCCCGATGGCAGCGGTCCGTAAGAATCAGCAAATGTTTCAGGACTGCAACTCATCGCGCAGTCGGTAACCAACGCCAATTTCCGTTGAAATATAGCTTGGCTCGGTATCGTTACGCTGTAGTTTATGCCGTAAGCTGTTCATATAAATTCTTACGTAGTGTGTTTGATCGCCATGGCCTGCGCCCCACACCTCCCGTAGTAAGAAGCGATGCGTTAAGACTCGGCCAGGCCTTTGGATTAATACTTCGAGGAGTTTGAATTCCCGCGGGGTAAGAATGAGTTTTTCGCCGTGCAGTGTCGCCTCGTGTCGTTCAATGTTTACCTGGATGGGACCCACCGTGAAGATTGTCTCGCCCGATCGGCGCGGAGCTTGCCTGCGGAAAACGGCGCGAAGGCGCGCCAGAAGTTCTCCATATCCAAAAGGTTTGGTGAGATAATCGTCGGCACCTGCATCCAACGCTTCTATCTTGCTGTGCTCCTGTCCGCGCGCCGAGATCACAATTACTGGCGCGGGGTGAAGCACGCGAATGTCACGCAATAAATCGACACCATCGCGATCGGGCAGGCCAAGGTCTAAAACAACCGCGGCTATATCGGGCGTTTTTAGCATCGGAATGGCTGCGGCGGCGGTGGTCGCTTCGTAGTACGTGTAGCCACTATTTACTAGCGAAATACGCAAAAATCTGCGTATCGCGTAGTCATCTTCCACTACCAATATGCCGCGGTGCCCTTTTTCTGCCAACGGAATGGATTTTGGTTCACTCATATCTCACCCGTCAGTCCAATTCACTTTCGGTGACGCGGGACGAACCTGTGGCAATGGGCAGACGAACCTTGAATTCAGCCCCCCCCTCCGGATGGTGGATAGCTTCAACCTGCCCCCCATGCAACCCCACAATGGTCTTACAGATAGCCAAACCAAGGCCCATCCCGCGACCATGCTGGTTATGTTTGGATCGATAAAACTTTTCAAACAGGTGAGGTACATCCTCCGGATCAAGCCCGGGCCCATGATCTCGAACCGACAAATCAATAAAGTTGCCGACTCGCGTGGCGGTGACAAGAACGGGGGATTCTGTCGTCGATTTCCCATGCTGCCAGGCATTTTCAAGTAAATTGAGCAATACCTGTTCCATCAGTTCGGGATCACCACGTAGCGGTGGAAGGTGATCAGTGCATTCGAACTGCAGTTTCAATGAGGGATAGTGCAGGTGAATTCGTTCGACGGCTGATGCGACAAGTTCCTCAACGGGAAAAATTTCACTGCGCATATCCAGTCCGCCTGCTTCAAGGCGCGTCATCCGAAGTAATTTGTCTATTAAATGCTCCATAGCATCAACTTCCGTCGCAATGGAAGTGGCCAACTCGTGTAGTTCGTCCGTCTTCAGGGTCTGGCCATGATCTCTAAGCGAAACGGCGGCACCGGCGATGGCGGCAAGCGGTGTTCTCAGGTCGTGTGATACCGTCGCCAGGAGTGTATTGCGCATCGATTCCCGTTCGGCGTCGGCCCACGCCCGGCGCGTCTGTGCAGAAAATGTCAGGCGATCGACCGCCACGGCCAGTTGTTCGCAATAGGCGCGAAGCGTATCCATCGTCTGCGTCTGCGTCAACTCACCGATATTATCCCGCTTAAGTGCCAGTACCCCAACGGTGCCCTGCACACCCTTGAGCGGCAAAACGAGGCATTCAGATGCCGGCAGGGTATCAGTCGTTGCACCGGCGGGCAGGCCGTTGCGCAGTACCCACTCGGCTACCCCTTGATCTCTGTCATTAAATGCAAATCCGTCACTTTGATTCAGCAATTTGCATTTGCCGTCCTCATTGACGATAACCGCGCATTTGGCCGTAAAATATTGATGCATCTGACGCTCTACCGATTGGGCTAAGCCTGTCAGTTCCACGGCGCTGGCAATGGATTGCGTCATATCGAGCAAAGCTCCCATTCTTACCTGTCGCTGCCGCGCCAGCATTTCCTGTTGTCGTAAGCGTGTGGTTACGGTACTGATGAGCAGACCGGCCAAAAGCATGACGAAAAATGTGAGGATATATTGCGCGTCGGATACCGCAAATGAGTAGTAGGGGGGAACGACCGTAAAATCAAAAGCCATAACTCCCAGGATCGCCCCGGTGATGCCGGCTGTGCGTCCGATGCGGAAAGACAGCCATATCACGCCCACCAGGTAAAGCATGATTACGTTGATGTTCGATAGCCCCAGCCCGTGGTAAAGCCACACACCCACTGCGGTTATCAGCAGCACCACACCAGCCGCAATCATGACCTCTTTTCCCGTGGTACTTTGCGCATGGACCTCTGGCTTAAGATTCAATTTCGGGCCGGGTGGCTCCCGGATCAAATCAATGGCAATTGAACCGCTTTCTTGTATAAGTTCGCGCGTAAAGGAGGATGCCACCCATCGCCGCCAGCCTGCAGCCGCCGGTTTACCGGCAATAATACGTGCTACATTTTCCTTTCTGGCATAAGCCGCAACTTCCCGGGCCGCGTGATGTCCCTGCAGGATTACCCGCTTGGCACCGAGTTCCTCGGCGAGTTGTAAGTTGGCTTCGGCCAGACGACGGCGCGATGAATCCTTCACCGACAGCGATGGTGTTTCGACAAAAACCGCCGTCCAGCTTGAGTGCGTCATCTTTGCCATTCGCGCCGCGGCCCGGATCAAATCCGCCGATGTCGGACTCGGCCCCACACATACCAGCAATCGTTCCGATATGCTCGTATTTTCCCGCCCACCGACGGCTACGATTCGCTCGTCACGCTGGCGGTCTATGCGGTCGGCGGTGAGCCGCAGCGCTAATTCACGCAATGCCATTAAATTATCAAGGGTAAAAAAGTTGGCCAATGCCGCATCCGCCCCGGAACCCCGGTAGATTTTTCCATCCGCCAGACGTTGCAAAAGCTGTTCAGGCGGAATATCCACCAGTTGCACTTCATCGGCACTTTCAAACACATGATCCGGAAGCGTCTCCTGCACCCTTACGCCGGTTGCACGCGCCACAAGATCATTGACCGACTCCAGATGCTGCGCGTTGAGCGTCGTAAAAACGGTGATACCCGCCTCAATAAGTTCCATGACATCCTGCCAGCGCTTGGTATGCCGCATCCCTGGTGCGTTGGTATGGGCCAGTTCATCAATAAGAATGATTTCCGGGCGGAGCTTCAACGCCGCATCAATATCAAATTCGCGCAGCGCAACACCGCGATATTGCACCTGCAGATGCGGCAGTATGTCCAGCCCCAGCAGCAATCGTTCGGTATCGGGGCGAATGTGTGGTTCTGCATAACCAACCAGTATCCTATGCCCGCCAATGGCGAGTTGCCGCGCAGCCTCCAGCATGGCGTAGGTTTTGCCGACGCCTGCCACGGCTCCGAAAAATATCTTCAGCCGGCCACGCTTGCGCCGCCGTTCCTCGCGCTCGGTTATCTCCAGCAGCAGGTCAGGATTAGGGCGTTGATCTTCCGGCATGGTGATGCAACTTTCGTTTTATGTTCCACTTCGCGCTCAATTGGTCGAGGTGGATGTTCAATTCCAGAACATTAATATAACACTCTCCAAAAAAACCAAGCCACGGTTCACGGATTGACTCAGCAATCAGCTTTTTCACGGGGGCTACCGGCATATGCCGCGCCGCTGCCACCCGGCTGGCCTGGTAATAAGCCGCCGCCGGTGAAATGTCCGGGTCCAGCCCGCTGGCGGAACTGGTCACCAGATCAACGGGAATGGGATGCAGGTTCCCCCTATCCGCACGCTGAAGGTGCCTGACTGCCGTCTTCACTTCGGTCTGAAGAGCCGGGCTGCGCGGGCCGTAGTTAGACCCCGTCGATGCGTCCGCATTGTAGGGGGGATTGGTAGCCGACGGTCGCGGCCAGAAATAGCGAGGCGAGGTGAAATTCTGTCCGATCAGGCGCGATCCCACCGCCTTGGCCGTATTGGTGGTGGCTTTCCCAAGCCGGTTGATAAGGCTTCCATTCGCTTCAACCGGAAATAGCCACTGCGCCCCGGCAGTGATGGCCAGTGGATAAATAATACCCGTCAGCAAGGCCATAAGGCTGAAAATAGTCAAGCATGGTCGAATGATTGTCCGCATGGCTTAATATCCCCTTTCTGCTGGCGCGGTGCGTAGCAATCCGCCAGACTTACCCGTGAAAGCCGTGGCTTGCGACGCCGATCAATACATCAATAAGCTTTATGCCCGCAAACGGCGTAATCAGTCCGCCCAAGCCGTAAATTAGCAGGTTATCGCGTAAAAGCACGGCTGCGGGTTTGGCGCGATACCGCACGCCGCGTAGCGCTACGGGTATGAGAAACACAATGATCAATGCGTTAAAAATAACCGCAGACAATATGGCGGTGTGTGGATTCAGGCCCATGATATTGAGCGCCGAAAGCTGAGGATACGTGGTAGCGAAAATGACGGGAATGATGGCAAAGTATTTTGCCACGTCATTGGCGACCGAAAATGTGGTCAGCGCTCCCCGCGTCATCAGCAGTTGTTTGCCTGTTTCGACCACCTCAATAAGTTTTGTCGGATTGGAATCCAGGTCAATCATATTCGCCGCCTCCTTGGCGGCTTGGGTGCCGGTATTCATGGCAACTGCCACATCCGCCTGCGCCAGCGCCGGTGCGTCATTGCTGCCGTCGCCGGTCATCGCTACCAGGCGTCCCGCACCTTGATATTCCCGGATCAATTTCAGTTTAGATTCCGGCAGAGCCTCTGCGACAAAATCATCGACGCCCGCCTCCGCCGCAATCGCCGCTGCCGTCAATGGATTATCGCCGGTGACCATCACTGTGCGGATACCCATGCGACGTAAATCGGCAAAGCGCTGCTTAATGCCACGTTTTACAATATCCTTGAGTTCAATAACGCCGATGGCTTCATGGTCTTCTGCAACCATAAGCGGCGTGCCCCCTCGACGGGAAATGTCTTTCACGCACTCGATGAGCGGTGCCGGAACTTCTCCGCCCTGTTCTTGAACAAACCGACTGACCGCATCGGCCGCCCCCTTGCGAATGCGGCGTTTGCCCATATCCACACCGCTCATCCGGCTTTGCGCCGAGAACGGTACAAATACCGCATCGAGCGCATGCATATCACGTTCTCGAATACCGAATTCCTTTTTTGCCAACTTTACCACGCTTCGTCCTTCTGGCGTTTCGTCCGTCAGGGATGAAAGCTGCGCTAAATCAGCCAAGCGTTCCGCCCGCACACCTGGAGCAGGATGAAAGGCGGCTGCTTCGCGATTGCCCATGGTGATGGTCCCGGTTTTGTCCAGGAGCAGCACATCTACGTCGCCTGCAGCCTCGACACATCGCCCCGATGTGGCGATGACATTCGCCTGCACCATGCGATTCATCCCGGCGATGCCAATAGCGCTTAGCAGCCCGCCTATGGTCGTGGGAATCAGGCAAACCAGCAGCGCCACCAGCGATGTTACGCCCACGGCCTGGCCGTGCCCGGCTACTTTTACGGAAAATATTGAAAATGGTTCCAAAGTCGCAACCGCCAGCAGGCAGATAATCGTAAAGCCGGCGAGCAATATTCCCAATGCGATTTCATTCGGCGTTTTGCCGCGGCGGGCACCTTCGACCATTGCAATCATTCGGTCCAGAAAGGTTTCTCCAGGTTTGGCCGTTATCTCAATGATGAGATAATCGGAAAGCACACGTGTTCCACCGGTAACGCTTGATCGGTCGCCGCCGCTTTCACGAATCACCGGTGCCGACTCTCCCGTAATCGCGGACTCGTCCACCGATGCAACACCCTCTACCACCGTTCCGTCTGCAGGAATGAATTCATTGGCCTCCACCAGTACGAAGTCGCCACTGGAGAGTTGCGATGACGAAGTCATCTCAGTTTGGGCATCGCGCTTAGCCGTCGCCAGTCGTCGTGCTTTGGTATCCTTTCGCGATTTGCGCAAAGACTCTGCCTGTGCCTTGCCACGCCCCTCCGCGACAGCCTCGGCGAAATTGGCAAATATCACGGTAAACCACAGCCATACGCTGATCCACACCTGCTCCAAGGCGGTGTTCGAGCCGATCGCCATGCTATGGATGCTGATGCAGCTTGTAACAATGCTCCCGACATAGACTACAAACATCACGGGATTGCGCACCTGCTGCATGGGTGACAGTTTGCGCAGTGCGTCCAGCGATGCCGATCTGAGTATGTCCTTGCTGAAAAGCTTACCACGTTTAGCGTTGGTGGTGGTCATAAGTCAAACCTCACTGATCAAACAAATGGATTCTCTGTGCTGTCCTGAATGTTACTGAAAACCGTTGTTCCTCAGTTCATTCAATGCACAACGTGGGCCAGCCCTTCTGCTATCGGCCCCAATGCCAGCGCGGGCAAAAATATTAAACCGCTGATGAGCGCAATCGTACCGGCGAGAATGACGGCGAACAGAGGAGTGTGCGTTGGAAATGTTCCCACACTGGGCGGTGATGGCTTACGGTTTGCCATGGCACCGGCCAACGCAAGGGTAGCAACAATCGACCAGAATCGGCCCGCCAGCATCATCACACCACCGAGAATGTTGTAAAAGTTGGTGTCGCCATTGAGGCCCGCAAAAGCGCTGCCGTTATTGTTCGACATGCTGGTCATGGCATATAGAATTTCTGAAAATCCGTGCGAACCGGGATTGGCCACGCTGGCTATGGCCGATGGCGTCACCGAAGCAATGGCTGTTCCGATAAGTACCAAAGCGGGCGGAATCAGAATCGCTAAAGAAACCATTTTAATTTCAAACGCACCGAGTTTTTTCCCAAGGTATTCGGGCGTGCGACCAACCATCAGTCCGCACAAAAACACCGCCACCATCGACGTAATCAGCATGCCGGTAAGCCCCACTCCGACGCCACCGAATATCACCTCGCCGGTCTTCATAAGCCACATTGGAATTAACCCGCCGAAGGGCGTATAAGAATCAAGCATGGAATTGACGGCACCGGTGGAGGTACCTGTTGCCACGCATGTCCAGATGGCCGAATTCGCCGGGCCAAAGCGAACCTCTTTGCCCTCCATATTGCCGCCGGGTGCCAGCCCTGTATGGTGCTGATTGACGATGCCCGGCAATATTGGATTGGGCTGCTGCTCAAAGGTGATACATAGCGTGGCGCACAGCGCAAAGATTACCGCCATCGTCACCAAGATCACGCGCCCTTGCCGCTTATCGCCAATCATCCGGCTGAATGTAAAACAGGAGGCGGCGGGAATCAGCAGCATCGCCAGCATTTCAACAAAATCGGTCAGGCCGTTCGGGTTCTCAAATGGATGGGCGGAATTCGCATTAAAAAAGCCACCCCCATTGGTTCCGATCTGCTTTATTGCCTCCTGTGAGGCGACCGGTCCCATGGCGATGTTTTGGATGCTGGCCTTTGATGCCTTCGCTTGGGCGGTCATCGTCGTATTTGATAATGTATGAACTTGCCTTGTGGCATGGAAGGTTTGCACCACCCCCTGAGACGCCAGCACAAGCGATGTGATAATCGCCAGGGGCAGCAGGATATAGAGTGTTGACCGAACCAGATCAACCCAAAAGCTTCCTAGCTTTCCAGTGCCCTTTGAGGCCAGACCCCGCAGGAATGCCGCCATGACCGCTATGCCCGTTGCTGCCGATAAAAAATTTTGTACCGTCATACCAAGCATCTGCGTCAGCAGGCTCATGGTGGTTTCGCCGGCATAATTTTGCCAGTTGGTATTGGTGACAAAACTCGCGGCCGTATTAAATGCCAAAGCCGCCGGCACATGGCTTTGATGGGCCGGGTTTAATGGCAAATGCTGTTGCAGCAGTTGCAGCAAATACAAAAATATAAAACCCACGAGATTAAACAGCAGGCAGGCGACAGCGTACTGTATCCAGTTCTGCTGGTCGTCGCACCGCACTCCCGCCATGCGGTAGATAGTGGCTTCCACCGGCTGGCCTATGCGCCCGATCAAAGGCAGGCGACCCTTTGTAAAAACCCGCGCTATGTATTCGCCCAAAGGCTTGGCCAGTACCAGCACCGCCGCCAATAGAAAGGCAAGCTGCATCCATCCATCGTACAACATTAAAACTTCTCCGACCAAAGCATCGCGACCGTCAGGTAAATCAATAAGCCGACGGTAATCACCAACAACACCCAGTCCCAAAAATTCATCGTTCAATCCTCGCTATCCGATCGCAGAGCCAAACCATGGCCAAGCTGCTGCTGAAGAACAAAAGGCCTAGTAAAAGCAAAATCCAGATCATTCGGCTTTCTCCAACGCCATTGAAAAAGTCGCCAGTCCGCCACCACCTTTATGGTTGGTGTACTTAATTTCTATCCGGTGGCGTATAAAAAAGGTGTAAAGATGAGAGTGTTTGCCGAATTAATTCCCGGTGTGGCGTTTTTTGTCTTACCGGCGGCGAGCCCTTATAGTATTTTTGTCAGGCTTTTCAGGCAATAGCGATGAAACCTCAAACTTGGCTGCTACCGACAGCGCGATGCTTATCGGTGGGTGGCCCTCAGGATGCAGTTGCATAGCCTCGGAATTAACATTGATTTCTTTTACGGTGATGTTTGCTCGTGGCACCAGCCCGCTTTGGCTCGCAAATTTAAGAAATTCGCGGCTCTGATCCAATATTCTTAAAATGGTTGCCTTGCATCCGCCGCCCATCTCCGCCAAGTTCAGGGTGTTTTGTACGACCAATGTGCCACCTTTGGATGGAATCGGATCCCCATGCGGATCGACCAGCGGCTGGCCCAGCAGGCGGTCTATGGCATTTAATACGGATTCCGATATGGCGTGTTCCAACTCTTCCGCCTCTTCGTGGGCGTGTCCCCAATCGATGCCAAGTATCTCCACCAGAAAAAGCTCAACCAGACGATGACGTCGTAGCACATGTAATGCCAGTTTCTCACCGGACTTGGTAAGCTGCACGCCAGCTCGGGGCGCATAGCGGGCCAAACCAGCATCTGCCATCGCCTTGACCATAGTCGTTGTGGTTCCAGCCGTGACGCCCACAGTCCCAGCCAGATTACCCATCGACACCCACGGCTTGGGCCGCCTTCCCTTACCCGATGTTGCCTTGCATGCACTGGCATGTTCCAGCAGCCACAACTGCTTGAGATAATTTTCAATGGTGCGACTGGCCATCACATTCTCCAATCACAAGACCTTAATCGGCCTGAAATGGCAAGCATAACTTAAACGTTTGATCAATCAAAGTGTAAAGAATGATAATTCAAACAAATTTGACTTTGCCGTCAAAATGTCTATCCTCAAGGAGTCATGGCGGCGGGTAATCCACCGTCGTTAACACGGCCGTTTCGGGGGTTATGGCGTTTGACAATGAAGATGTTTATGTGGCATGTGGTACGGGTCTGAAAGTGATGAATCGTGATGACCACCTTTCATCAGTGCCGACGGAGTCGGCCCGCGGGGTGAACACGGACGCCGACGGCCTGCTGGCCGAAGATATCTCGCGTGCCAAGGATCGCCTCGCAGTCGCTAAGGCGCGAGGGCAAGGCCCAAAACCTACAAGGTGGGGGGGCATAAGACTGCTATGGTTGCTTATTGGCCCCGGGGTGCTGGTATTTCTGGGCGAGAATGATGCGCCCAGCATGCTTTCCTATTCCGCCACCGGTTCACAGTTCGGTATCGGTTTTTTCCTCCCATTTATCGTCGTGACATTCCTGGCGGCCTGGGTCGTGCAGGAAATGACATCCCGGCTCGGTGCAGTCACGCATCGTGGTCATGCGGAAATGATATTCGATCGTTTCGGCCCCTTCTGGGGCTTTTTTTCCATGGCCGATCTGCTTTTAGGAAATTTTCTCACGCTCGTAACCGAATTCATCGGCATCCGCGCCGGGCTGGGATATTTTGGTGTGCCGCCGGCAATGGCGGTGGGGGGGGCGATTATATTCATCCTCGCCGTCACCATGACAAGGCGCTATTGGACGTGGGAACGCATCCTGCTGGGTGTAGCGTTGCTTAATGGGCTTTTCGTTCCGGTGGCACTGATGACTCACCCCCATTGGAAAGCCATTGGATGGGCCTTCGTAACGTGGCATCCACTCCCGGGTGGTTTTAATAATCAAAATCTGCTGCTTATGCTGGCGGATGTTGGTGCCACCGTCACACCATGGATGCTTTTCTTTCAGCAGGGTGCCACCACAGATAAGGGCCTTCAGCCGCGCGATGTGGGATATGGTCGTTGGGATACCACCATCGGCATGGTACTGGCCATGGTCTTTGGCTTGGCGGTGGTGGTTGCCACAGCACCATTGTTCGCGCATGGCATCAGCGCGGTTAATTATCGCGGTGCACAGTTTGCCCAGGCCCTTGAGCCATTTGTCGGTCGTATCGGTTCCAGCCTGTTCGCGCTGGGACTGGTGGAAGCTGGTCTGCTGGCGGCCATCAGCATTTCAACCTCTTCCGCGTACGCCTTTGGAGAGGTACTCAAGCAGGCCCATAGTCTCAATCGCAGCATCCGAGAAGCCCTGCCATTTTATCTTACCTTGCTGGGATCCGCCCTTGCCGCCGGAATTTTGGTACTCATCCCCAACGCCCCCTTGGAATTTATTGTATTGATTGTCAATGTGATCGCAGTTCTCGCCATGCCGCCGGCGCTGTTATTTCTATTATTGTTGGTAAACGACAGGGAAGTCATGGGCGAATATGTCAATGGGAAGTGGCTTAACATCGCCGGAATCACCGTTACCGTGCTGCTGGTGCTCTGCGGCATCAGCTATGGCCTGACGAGCGTGTTTCCGCGTTTACTAAGCGGGATGTGACGAAAATGACTCAACCGACAGACGAAACTCATAAAATCAAAAGTCGCGAACTCGCCGCCAAACCCGAATTGGTCCGCACTCTGCTGGAAGAAGACCAGCTTGTAGCCTTTAAAAAGCGCAACCGTTTCCCACGTCGCAAACTTTCCTTCGGTTTGCAAATCCTCCTGTGGTTACTTCGTATTTATGTGGTGGTCATGTTGGGTATCGTCATCTGGCAGGTTGTAAAGGTGCTTAAATAATTCATGCCATGCTGCATCGCCGGGCATATTCCCGATTGCAGGGGCTTAAAGACCATAAATTCAGACCATGCGGATCAAAACATGGGCGGTACACTTGATAACGCGGTGATAAACCATAAACTTATGGGCAAGCACCAGTAGCTCAGTTGGCAGAGCAGCTGACTCTTAATCAGCGGGTCCTAGGTTCGAGCCCTAGCTGGTGCAATATAAAATACCAACGCGGCCGATGTATTTACGCGCGGACGAAATCAGCCGCCGTCCGGTGCCGTGTCGCCATGCGGTGTGGCGGCAAGAGTGAGCAATCTCAAATCGCCGCCATCCTTCTTGCCGACAGCGTGGCGACATGCTGTTCACAACCTTTTAATTCGACCGTCCTGCCCATCATGGAATTCCCCAATGGCAATGAGTATTAAATCCAGCATCATCCACGGGAGCGTAATGATAACGCCCATGCCCACCATGGTAAGGCACAGCATGATCAGACCACGAACCGCATGGCCTGCATAAAACTGGTGAATGCCAAACAACCCCAATAGCAAACACAGGCAAAATGTAAACAGGCGGCTCTTATCTGAGATGCCGTTTGACGGCGCGGTTTGACCATTGCTGAATTGCGGTGCAGAGTGAACGCCGGAATGCCAGCCATGATGCGAGGTGTAATAAACGCCCGTGCCCGGCAGCCCCACGGTCCGCCGTACACCGGTTCGCCCAACGGTAACGTGCGCCCCACGGAAGCCAGCCGATACACTCGCCCCGTGCTTGGAAAGGTTCAAGGTTAACCCTGGCGCTACCCTCACACGCCGAAAGAATCGAACATAACCCAATGCGTCCCTCGCTTTCTTTGATGCAATTCTAAACCGCTGTCCGGAAATGGCCAGTCATACCAGTCGATCAAATGCCTAAAACTGACCGGCAGAGTGAATGGCTGACCGGTCGGCAATTCCCATATTCCAATAGGCGGTTCCATCCGGTGTAAGCATTGCCGGGTGAACCATCAGGCAAACCAGGCATCGGGACTATCTCTCCTGTTCAGGCTGAACCAGTACAACATTATCACACATTCATTTTTGGGTCATCCAAACAGTGCGTTCGCAATAAAACGCTTCCCTCGATAAATATTCAGCCGGTGAATTGATTACCGCATACTGGTAGAGAAGCAGGGCCAAACGGATTAGCCTAAGTTTTCCTGCCGTAGGTATGAAACATAAATTAAGGCGATGCCCAATGAAAAACCGGCTGAGGTAGACCTCAGCCGGTTCAATAGGCATCACTCTTGGTTAATTCGATCGGCCCGCGTTGAGCCTTTATCCCATCGCCAAGTTTTTTATGCGCGTTTGCGTCGCGCAACCAGCAGCAACACCCCACCCATGCCCAGCAGACTTATGGCTGCCGGTTCGGGCGTGACTGTTCCGCTAAGATAAAATGGATTGTCTCCCGATTGCGCCGCGTACGTTGGCAACGGTGCAGTCAGGGTACCGCCACCATAGAAGAACTGGACAAGCCCTGATGTGCCCTTCGCGTCGAACTTGACATATAGGTTAGTAGCGCCAGATATTCCCGGTAGCGCGAAATCATTCACCTGCAGGTTCGAACTGGAGGTGGCCCCGCTGTTGGTATAAAAAGTTGTGAAATGGGTGCCATCGGTGCTGTACGACCCATCCATTATTGACGAACTGCCTGCAGCATTATTCAGGCCACCCGCAGTGATGGTGAAATTACTGCCGAAGGCGAGGCCGGGTGCCGTCTGAAAATGCCAAGTTAATGTGCCGGTTCCAATGTTGTTCGTGGACAGGACATTGTATGGCCCGACGCCGTAGTTGTAGCCTGCCGACCCTAAGAGAGATTCCTCCGAGGTTGGGTTAGCTGCGAGCGGAATTTCCTCCTGTCCGGTCTGTGCGCCGCCGTTTATCGACACACCCCAAGCTGCATCATACAGATAACTGTAGGTACCGGCCGTGCTGATGGTGGTGACTGTGTCCGCACGCAGTGCACCTGCAAAACCACAAACGGACACCGCTGCCGCAGCAGCAACGAGGATGGATGAAACTGATTTGGAAAACATGGAAAGGCCTCCAAAGAACGTCAGTCTTGGCAGGCGATCTTGCTCTCGCCCGGGGGGTGAACATCGCCCTCCCTCTTACATTACCAAGCCTATAACTCCACTAAGCTTATTATATGAACGCAGGCATGTCAACAAAAAAAAATAGAAATTATTTAGTGTCGATAGCCGGATGTTCCGATCGGTGAGATCGCCTATGCCCATAATTTAACACGGACAAACTACATTTCTATCGCTGGCCACGTTGCTTCGATCGGGAAACGACGGAATGTTCTCCCCGCGATACACTTCCCTCACTTGTGTCTGTTAAACCATGGCAACGAACGCGATACGGCGGTGAGGAATGTTCCCCGATGGCTGCCTCCACGCACCTCGATCGCATGGATGGAATCACTTCCCATGGCACGCTGGTAATGTGCGGCAAGTGTGCCGAGAGGCACCGGAATTGCCTCGTCATCCGATCCGTAATACATCCGTACCGGTGACTGAAACAGATATCGAATCGTCTGCGAACGCGCCAGCAGTTTGCCGTAGAGTGAATCGGCAAAATAAGCGGGGTTGGCATAGCGTTTTCGCAGGTAAGCCAGCAATGGCACCCGAGGCTGAACCAACGATTGAAAAATCCGGCTCAGTTGTGCTGCGCTCTGATATTGCCGGTCGTAAATGGCACGAAAACTTTTGTAATACTGCGGCTTTAAAACCGATTTAGCCAATCCGGGCCGGTCATCATAGTGTTGATATGAAAACAGTGTTAAGCCCAACAGCGTGTTCTCCCAGATCGCCTCATGCTGGCGGGGGTGATAAAGCCATGTGTTGAGTCCGGCAAAGGGATCATTGGGAGATGAGGCAGTAAACGTCGCGGTCACCCTGATACCCTGCGATTGAAGTTTAGCAAGAAATGCCGTTGTAACCAATCCACCTGCCGACCACCCGGCGAGAAATAATTTTGATTTTAATATGCCATTCTTTGCTAAAAATACTTTCGCCGCTTTGTACAAACCCAAGCAGGCCGCCTGTTCGGCCCCTTTAACTGTGTAGGCTTCCGGTAGTGGGGAATCGCCCATGCCAAGATAATCCGCTGCCTCGACCACGTAACCCTGCCCCGCATATTGGGCAACCATCAAGCGCGTTTCATAAGCGCCGGCATATTGGGAAAAACCAGAGGGGTTGGACCGGGAAAATGCGTACGATGGCACCTCATATTTGCCGTAAACCGTGCCATGCTGATAGCACACGACCGGCAGGGAATGTGCATCCACCACTATGGGGATAGCGATCAATCCCGATGCAAAAGTGGATTGGTTGTGCCATTCCGGCACGACGGTTTGATAACGCACACGGTAAATATTAACTGGATATTTGGCCTTAATAGCGGCCGGCCACCGATATGCTTTGGGGCGGCTATCCGCGGGCAGGAATTGCGCCCGGCCCTTTTTCAGTATGCCATCAAGCCGCGCTACGCTTATCCTCCCCAATAAGGTATAGGTGGCACTTTGGGCTTGGGCATGAAGCGTCATAAGCAGCACGGGCACCAGAAATAATATTCGTCGCATGCGATGATAACTCCTGCATAAAACGCGGATTTCCGCACCTGCAAAAAGCTGATGCGGAAGGTATGGGGTGGGGCAGAGTTTGTAAAGCATAGGCTTGCGTGTTTATGGCGGTTTGAGCTCCCCTTCGGAAAACGTGCCGCGCCATTCTCAGTTCGCGGCCCGGCACAAGTTGCGATTACGATAAATTTCAATTACGCTTTTAACTCGGGTGGTGTCGGTGACTGCCGAGGTTTCGGCCTTAAGTGCGTGTCGCCGGAGGATAGTCGTCATGTGTCGTCGCATCGGGGTTTATCAGCTCTCGGTAGTGTTGGCTTTATTGGCGTTTTCCATCCCAGCGTTTGGCAGCACGCCAAACGGCCGGCGCTTTGTCGGTACCACATGGAGTGGGTTTAACTCCCCTTATTTTGGCTCCCTTTTCAAACAGATAACGCCGGAAAATGCCGGCAAATGGGGCAGTGTTGAACCACGGCCGGGTGTCTTCCACTGGTGGGCCTTGGACAAAATGTACCGACTCGCCGCCCGACGCCATTTAATTGTCAAAGAGCATAATCTGATCTGGGGTGAGCAGCAGCCCATTTGGGTGAATCAGCATAACGCCAAAAGGGCGGTGGAAAAATGGTTTGCGGCTTTTGCACGCCGCTACGCCAGCCGCACTGTACTGATGGACGTGGTAAATGAACCGTTGCAGCACCCGCCGGCCTATCGGGCCGGCCTGCCGGGTGGAAACACGCGATGGGGCTGGGTTATCTGGTGCTACCGACTGGCGCGACGGGATTTTCCGCATACTAAACTTTTGTTGAATGATTACAACATCCTGAATTCACCGGCCAACGCCCGCACCTATGCGGCGCTGGCACGGCGGCTCAAAACATTTGGTGTCATTGATGGCGTGGGGTGCCAGGCCCACGGACTCGAGCACACGCCGCTTAATACCATTCGCCGCTGCCTGCGGATAGTTCAAAGCGCTGGCGTGCCGGTCTATATCAGCGAATTCGACCTGAATTGGAAAAGCAGCGCCCGACAACTGTCCCAGATGCGGGCGCAGTTTCCACTCTTCTGGAATGACCATCATGTGGCGGGTATCACCTTTTGGGATTTTCTCCAGGGTCACACATGGCTCCCCTATACCTATCTGATGTCATCCGATGGCAAGCCACGTCCAGCACTTAAATGGCTGGAACGTTTTCTCAAGTCAAAGCATTATTGGTCGGGTAATCTTTACCACCGGTAAAATGTATTAATTGTTATACGGAGTTATTGATGAATTTGCCGCTTAATCGTCGACGCTTTTTATTGGCCAGTGGAACGCTGGCCGCGACTGGCGCGCTATGGAAGCCGTCACTTGCCGGGGCTGACCGCGAGGCTGAGGTTGGTGCCGTGCTTGGGGCGATTCCCTCCGAAAGATTCTCCGAGGCACGACGTCTCGCGGCGGCGATTGTGGCCAAAATGACTCCGGCAGAGATGGCGGGGCAGTTGGGCAATACCGCGCCGGCGATCAAGCGGATTGGCCTGGCGGCGTATCAGTATTGGCACGAAGCGCTGCATGGCTTGCTGCGCGGCGGGCCGGTAACCTGCTTTCCCGTCCCACTGGGGATGGCGAATACCTGGAATCCAGATCTGCAGCATCGGGTTTATAGCGCCGTTTCGGATGAGGCGCGTGCTTACCATAACACCCATGGAACCAATTTAACCTTCTATTCGCCGCAAACGCTTAACACGGCCAAGGACCCCCGATGGGGCCGGGTGGATGAGACGCTGGGTGAAGATCCGCATCTGATTGGCGTAATGGCGGCGGCTACCGTGCGGGGCATGCAGGGCGATAACGACCAATATCTGAAGACCGCGTGCTGCGCGAAACATTTTATTTGTAATGAAACCGACGACGACCGCCACACCGTTTCTGAATCCGTCAATGATCGCAGCTTCTGGGAGTATTATCTACAGCCCTTCGATGCCGCTGTTAAAGCCGGAGTCGCTACCGTGATGGCGGCGTATAACGAGGTTAACGGCATTCCGTGTCCGGCGGACCGGACCATCCTCACGGATATTCTCCGCAGCCGTTGGGGATTTCGTGGTTACGTTACATCCGACTGCGATGCAGTGGCGGATATCTATCAAACGCACAAGTATGTTCCCACCGGTCTGCAGGCGGCGGCGTTGGCGGTGCAGGCAGGATGCGACCTGAATTGTGGCGACACTTATCCCA
Source organism: Planctomycetota bacterium (assembly GCA_021818445.1). Lineage (GTDB taxonomy): Bacteria > Planctomycetota > Phycisphaerae > WQYP01 > WQYP01 > JAJZGD01. The sequence continues at coordinate 6,008 of JAKAEB010000053.1, read as the reverse complement.
AATATTTAATGCGGGCAATGGAACTTAATCTCGTTACCCGCGAGCAGGTGGCGCGATCGGTCACCCGTCTTTTGACGATTCGCGCACTATTGGGCGAATTTGACCGCCCCGAAAATATTCCGTATCAGCAGATTAAATTCAGCGTGGTTGATTCGCCCACTCACCGCCAATTGGCGTTGGAGGCGGCGCGGCAGTCGATCGTTCTGCTTAAGAACGACCGTCAATTTCTTCCATTGAAGAAGGAGACAATTCGATCTGTGGCCGTGATCGGGCCTTTGGCAGCGCGTTGTCCGCTGGGTGGATATGCGGGTGGCCCATTTGTTCACATCTCGCCGTTGCAAGGGATCGCCTCTGCGCTAGGGGTTGAGCTACCGGCCAACCGCATTCCGGCGGTGGACTTTACCACCATTGACTGGAACTACAAATTCGCCAGCTGTGTTCTGCCTGATTCGACCTTGGGGTTGGCACAAAACGGCTTTTGGGTGGAACTGCCGGCGGCAGATTTCAGCGGCGTCAAAAGGATTAAAATTCGTGCATCGGCCATCCATGATGGTGGGGCGGTTGAGATACATTCCGGTTGGGCTGGTGGACCGCTGGTCTGTCGCATACCGGTGGCGGCAACGGGCGGCTGGAACCAATGGAAGGAATTTTCAGCCCCGGTGGTGCCAACTCAGGGATACCAGTCCATTTGCGTGGTATTTACGGGACCGGCGTCGTCGCATGATTTGCTGCACCTCGACTGGATTGAATTGGAACCAACGGCACCGATTTCCGGGCGGTCGGATGTCAAGATTACATCCGTTCTTGGATGTACGGTTTCCGGGCCCGCGGATAAACAATGGCTCGCCGAAGCGGAAAATGCGGCGCGTCATGCCGATGTAGCAGTGGTGGTGGTGGGTGATGACCAGACGGTGGATCATGAACAACTCGACCGCAAGGATATCGCTTTGCCGGGTGCGCAGCACCAACTTATCGAGGTGGTGAGCAGGGCCAATCCGCGCACGGTGGTTGTCATTACAAGTAATTGTCCGGTTGCCATACCGCACGAACAAGCCAACCATCGTGTTCCCGGCATTCTTTGTGCTTACGCGGCCGGGCAGGCGGGTGGGCAGGCCATTGCAGATGTCATGTTCGGCAACTACAACCCTGGGGGAAAACTGGCCGAGACATGGTATACGGGCTTGGAGCAGCTACCGCGCTTCCATGATTTTAATATTATGAATAATCGCACATACATGTATTTCACAGGCAAGCCTCTGTACCCATTTGGCTTCGGACTCAGTTACACAAATTTTCAAATATCGGCTTTAACGACCGATAAATCATACCTTGGTCGCGGGGGGCAGGTTTCCATCGATGTCGATGTAAAAAACATCGGCGATCGAACCGGTGATGAAGTGGTGCAGGTGTACATAGCTCCCCCTCCATCGCCTGTAAAACGACCCATCAAGCAGTTGGTGGCGTTTGAACGAGTGCAGAATCTGCGACCAGGAGAATCACGGCATGTGCGCCTTTCGCTTCCCTACAATCACCCTGCCCTCCGTTATTGGGACGTTCAAAGGCAGGCATTTGTTGTGGTACCGGGCAAGTTGCAGATACTGGTAGGCAATTCCAGCGATCACATCACCTCGCAGACGGAAGTCGAATTAATGGCTTGAGTCCAACCTGACCAAACTCAATTCAAGGTGGTCCTGTTTGAAACAGCCGACTCGTCCATGGCTACTCGGTCGTCACCGACCGACACGTCTTTTTTGGTTCTGTTGGCCGCCGGGATAACCATCCCCCGAAACTAAATGACAGTTCGCACGCGAAAGTTTTTGGGACTGCACATTTACAGGACTCCAATAGCTCCGGCAAACAATCAAAGCGGATTTAATAGGACGTTCCAATTCTGGTTCATGTCTCGACCTGCGTACTGACGAGTCCTTGGGTTGTGGACGGACAAGGGTGCGTGCATTCACGAGGGCATTGATTGATGGTCGAGGTTTAATATGAAGCATACGAAGCTAAACCTTCTGACTACCCGCGCCGGATTTTCCATGACCGAGCTGCTTGTGGTCATCACTGTCATTGTGACGTTGATAGGGCTGTTGATAGCCGGGCTTACCCATGCGCGCGAGTTGGGGCGGCGGACAGACTGTCTATCCAATTTGCATCAACTCTCGCTGGCGGCACTGAGCTTCAGAGAGGCGCATGCCGGGCAGTTTCCTAACGATTATCAGTCTCCCACGGGTTATTGGTATCAGGAAATCAAACCGTATGACAACAACATGGCCGAGAATGCCATTTGTCCCGATGCCAGCACCCCCGCAGATCCATCTGGCACGACACTGGGTGTTGGATCGGCGGATACCGCTTGGGGATATGTGAACCCCAACGGTGCTTACGGCTGGCTGCATGGCGTGGTCTGCAGTTACGGCCTTAATACACATGCCGGCGGTTATAGCTTCATTCCTGTCGTGGCCGCCTATGGCACCGCCACCTTTGGTGGAAATACCACGTATTACGGCAGCATGGCTTCCGCGACGAATGTGGAAGCCAACGGCAACGCGATGGTCACCGGCAGCATTGAATCCGGAGGTGGTATCATCCTGAAAGGTGCCATTTCTGTCGGTGGATCTCAAATGCCCAACATGCCGGGCATGGAGCCGCCAAATGTGACGGCCATCTACAACCAAATTATGCAGAACGATAACCCTCAGGGGTTTTCGGGTGGGAACACCATCAACTTCAGCAACAGTCCATATTTATTCGTAAATGGTAATTTCAGTGGCAGCGGTCAACTGCAAGTCCAAGGTAGCGGCACGCTGGTGGTGTCCGGCAACGTCACCTTTAACGGACAGTTCCCATCACAGGGAACGGCCGACATGAATATTGTCACACTCGGCAGCGTGACAATTCACGGCCAACTGAATCTCAATGGCAGCATTTATGCCGCAGGCAATTTCACGAGCGGTGGTGGGCACTCCATACGCGGTAACATTGTGGTTGGCGGTTATTACGATGATCATGGTAAAGGTTATATCCAGCAGGCACCGCCGCCATCATTTGACCCCCGCGCCAATGGGGCGGGAATTGTGCAGGATCAGCCTCTCTTCGCCGATAGCATTTGGGTCGATGGGGCTCCGTCAGATACTGACGCGGTACCGAGCAACCTTCAAACGGGCGATCCGACGCTCAACGCCAACGATCAGATGGGGCGCTTCTGTATCGACCGGCATCTGGGGGGCATTAACGTTTCATTCACTGACGGATCTGCCCGAACCGTTCCGCTCCAAAAGCTTTGGAGTTTGAACTGGTCGGGTAACTTTAGCCCGCACACGGTCAACCTACCGTGATGCCCGGATGGTGTGCCGGACGCGCCCCGTTGGCGGCGTTGCTGAACTCATCCCAGAGTCGCCGTCGGCCCGACGCCTTGCATCCAGGGCATTTGCGGCACATCTTAGCTCTGCCATTACATGGACAGACTCCGAGGCTCAGTGCGTGACCGCTCCATGGCATGCCGGACCTACCAGCTTGGCGTACTTGGCCAAGGCACCGCGGTCGTACCCATTATTGCGCGGCTTCCATGACGCCCGGCGGGCCGTCCATTCTTCCTCGGATAATTCAGCGTCAATCGTTCCCAGTTCGGCGTCAACACGCACCATATCGCCATCGCGCAGCAGACCGATGGGGCCGCCCACCTGCGCTTCCGGTCCGACATGACCAATACACAATCCACGTGTGCCGCCGCTGAATCGGCCATCGGTAATCAGGCAGACGTCATAACCCAGCCCCTGACCGGCAATCGCCGCGGTAACGGCCAGCATTTCCCGCATGCCCGGACCCCCTTTGGGGCCTTCGTATCGGACAACAACCACATCGCCGGGTTTAATTTTTAATTCCTGCACAGCCTTCATGGCATCTTCTTCGCAGTCAAAGCACTTGGCTGGTCCGCGATGTTTGAGTTTTTTCACGCCGGTGGTCTTGATGACGCACCCCTCCGGTGCCAGATTGCCTTTAAGAATTTTCAGTCCGCCGTGCCGGCTTAGGGCCTTGTCTACGGGCAGCACCACATCCTGGTCGCCCGGCAATTTCACATCCTTGAGGTTTTCCCGCATGGTTTTTCCCGTTACCGTCAGGCAGTCGCCATGAATGAGGCCATTATCCAGCAGCACCTTAAGGATGACGGGTATGCCGCCCACGCGATACACATCCAACGCCACATACCGTCCACCGGGCTTGAGGTCGGCAATAGTTGGGGTCCGATTGCTGATGCGTTCAATATCGTCCAATGTAAGTTTAATACCCGCCTCGTGAGCAATCGCCGGCAGGTGCAATGCAATGTTGGTACTGCCGCCGGTTGCCGCGGCTATGGCCACGCCATTTTCTATCGCTTCGCGGGTAACAATTTCTCTGGGCCGCAAATTATGTTCCAGCAGCGATATGACCGCGCCGCCCGCCTGCACGCAAAACTGATCTCGCGCGGTTTCAACCGCCGGGGGCGAGCCCGATCCCGGCAACGCCATACCAATGGCCTCGGCCACACACGCCATGGTATTAGCCGTGAATTGACCACCACATGAACCCGCAGATGGGCAGGCGGCGCATTCCAATTCCTTCAGATCGGCATCCGACATTTTACCCGCCGCGTGCGAGCCTACGCCTTCATACACATCCACAATCGTTACATCTTTGCCCCGAAATTTTCCCGGCAGGATGGTTCCACCATACACAAATACGCTCGGCAGATTGAGGCGAATCATAGCCATCAGCGTGCCCGGCAATGATTTATCGCACCCCGCCAGGCCTACAAGGGCATCATAGCGGTGGGCATGCATCATCAATTCGATCGAATCGGCAATCACTTCACGCGATACCAATGATGCCTTCATCCCTTGGTGCCCCATGGCAATACCATCCGATACAGCAATGGTGACAAACTCGCGAGGCGTGCCTCCGGCCTTCCGAACGCCTTCCGCCGCAGCCTTGGCCTGGCGATCCAATGTCAAATTGCAGGGGGTTGCCTGATTCCAGGTGCTGGCAATGCCAACCCATGGCTTGTAAATATCTGCGTCGGTGAGACCCATTGACCGGAAAAAGGCACGCTGTGGTGCTCGTTCCGGGCCGTCGGTTACTTCTACGCTGCGTGGTCGATTGATCACCTGTTCGTCTCCTCGTCAACTGCCATTACATAACCGCCTTTGGCGGTGCATTCCTGCTACCGCAGTAGTTTACGCGCCATTAAAACTTTTTCATCCCAGAAGTCGAGATCACTTGAAATTCCTCGCACGCGAGCTTCATCTCGGCGGGCGCAGGCAGCAATAATGACAGGCAAATTAATCGAATGGTTTAACAATATCTGGCCGCCGCCGCTCCAGCTCTGCGATCACGCTTTCAGGAAGCAACGTGGTGAGTTTATTCAGGTCGCCCCCCAAAGCAGCAATTTGACGGATCAGGCTGCTGCTGGTGAACCCGAATTTTTCATTCGTCATGATGAAGACAGTGTCTACGGAAGCAATTGCCCGATTGGTCAGCGCAAGCTGAAACTCATACTCCAGGTCGGTCATGTTACGCAAGCCACGAAGAATGGCGACTGCATTCCGCCGCTTGACCAGGTCAACGGTCAATCCGGTGTAGGATTCAACGGCGATGTTGGGCCAGTCCTTGGTCAATGCTTCAAGTAATTGCTGACGAAGCTCCACGGGAAAAAGCTGTGTTTTTTCGGAGTTGACCCCTATGGCTACAATTAGCCGATCAAAGAGGTGTCGTCCGCGTTCGATGACATCAAGGTGGCCGAGTGTTGGAGGATCAAACGTACCCGGGAAAATGGCAATCTTTTCTTGCGTCTTCAATTTCGTTAAACTCCGTCACAAGCTGGCATCTGAGAGCCGCAATTTAATCGAAAATCATGCGGCGGCGTCAGCGTAAATTTCGGGTGTCATTGACTTACCCGAAATTGCCGATATTTTACCGGCGTCAGCCGACAATGGCTCCCGCGAATCGCGGTGATTGCCAACTCGGCCGGG
>JAKAEB010000052.1 GCA_021818445.1 Planctomycetota bacterium | reverse complement strand
GTGGCGACATTGCGAACAGGTGCCATGACGATGTCATAAGGGGCGACAGCCGGCTGACCGGTGGGACACGGCGAGGCCCGGCCGGGTTTCAGAACCTTTCCACCACCGAATGCAGGGTGCCTCTGATGCGGTGAATCAAAGGTAAAAATATTATCGCCATTCTGCCCGACGTAGGGCGTCGTATTCCATGACACATGATCATCGCCAAAGCCGACATTCTGGCCAGCGCCGTCATGATTACCTGTATTAAACGCCCATTGATACTTGGGATGATGTTCAGGTGCGGCAGGATCGCGGTAATCCTGCCGATGCCGACCATGCTCGTGAATATCCATCGCTGGGGCCATGTCACTCACGATCGGCACGTCCGATCCATCGTTGTCCGTCCACCAGCCGGCGCATTGCGATCCCTTCCACGGAAACGCGATGGAATAGCTCTCGCCCTGTCCCGGGCCGCCGAGTTTATCCGGTTTATGGCGTCCCTCGTAAAGCAGGCCGAAATTCGATGGGAATATGGCTTCGTTCTCCTTGTTTGCAACAAATTGGGCGCTGGGGTGCGTGCCAAAGGGATCGGCGGGGCAAATGAAACTTTTTGCCGTTGAATAATTTTGCAGCACAAGTAACCACATACAGGCCAAGGGACTGCCCTGATGCACCGCGGAGCGTGCTTTGATGCCCTTAAAGACAAGTGGTTTTTCTTTTTTTTCCCTGCGCGTCAACGGCGTGGTCGCATGATGAAACATCGCCTTTATAACTTTACCGGCCAACCCCTCGGCTCGGAGCGGGTTACCGGGCGAATTTTCATAATGCCCTCCCTTAGGCGGCACAACTGTCGGGAAACAACTGTCATTCGATTGTGCATAAATGAAGAAGCATTGGATGATTCCGCGGATGTTGGCGGCACAGACGGGCTTCCGCGCGATTTTATTGATCCGCCCGGCTTGCGCAATAGCCAAACTGAAAAGAACTGCAGCGCAAGCCACAAGCACAATAGCGTCGATACGTTGAAAACCGGAACGTAACCCGGGTTGGTTGGTGGATCGGAAACGGCGTCTGCCACCAAGTAAGCACATTACGGCCATCGAGCATCCTCCCGGAATTTTTTCTACGCGACGCAGCGCACGGCGTGATCAAGCGTCGTTACGCATTTGAAGGTATTCATTTGGGTTTTGATTTGCAAGTAAATGGCTCGATCGAGAGAACAATTATCGGACAGGTCAGTTCGCGATATGGCATACGGTTGCGGCACCCAGGGGTAATTATTAGTGGAGCATTAGCAACGCGCTAAGAACGGGCTAAAAGTTGATTAAAGGCCCATCTTGAGACCCTTATTTCATTGCAAAAGGACGGGACAATAAGCTAAAGTTTGGATGAGTGAGAGAGCGGCATGTGACGCCGCTGATAAATTCGAACGGGCAGATAGATTATTGTATCTTTGCAGTTAAGGCGCACTTAATATGGACTCAAGATTCGCGGTTAATCGGCAGGTGGGCGCTGTTGTCAACACGCAAGACCTTTCTGAAAATGCGCACGACAATCATCATATTCGTCGCCCCGCCATCCAGATGCGCGGCGTTGAGGTGTATTACGGGAAAGGCCGGGCCGTGCATGGGGTGGACTTGGATGTCAACAGCAGGCAGGTGACCGCATTTATCGGGCCGTCGGGCTGCGGCAAGTCGACTATCCTGCGGTGTATGAACCGGATGAATGATTTAATACGTGGCTGCAGAGTGCGCGGATCAATACAAATCCATGGCGCTGACATTTATGATCGACGAACGGATGTGATGGAACTTCGCAAGCGAACGGGCATGGTTTTTCAAAAGCCCAATCCGTTTCCGAAGACGATTTTTGAAAATGTCGCCTATCCGCTACGCATTCACGGCATCAGAGGACGGACGCAAGTTGCCGACAAGGTTCATCAGTCGTTGCGCATGGCGGGGTTGTGGGACGAGGTTAAGGACCGACTCCACACGTCGGCGTTGGCACTTTCCGGCGGCCAGCAGCAGCGGTTGTGCATTGCGCGCGCCATTGCGATTGATCCCGATGTTCTGCTGATGGATGAGCCATGTTCTGCGTTGGATCCGATTGCAACCAAAACCATCGAGGGGCTTATAAGTGATTTAAGCCGGACGCTGACCGTCGTGGTGGTAACACATAACATGCACCAGGCGATGCGAGTAGCGCATCAGACGGCTTTTTTCTTCATGGGAAATCTGGTTGAGTCGGGCCCTACCGACAGGATTTTTAATAACCCCACACAGCCGCAGACTTTGGCATATGTAACGGGTCAGTTCGGTTGATACGGCTGGCCGGCTTGTCCATCCGGGATGCCGCGATCTATTAGTGGTACCACAGTCATTGCCGGGTTGATCGGCAGTGCTGCAAACCATTTATGACTACTTAACCCCGTCTTAACGCCATATTCATTGAAGCGTGGTCCCATATATATGTGTGCAGATCGTGATTGCTCGGCCGGGTGTCGGCGCAGGCATACGGTCGCAGTAATTCGTGCATAAGGAGAAAGCTATGCAAAAAACGTGGAAGAAAACGATTATGGGGGCTCTGGCCGCCGCACTGACGCTGGGAGTCGTCCATAGTGCCCGTGCGGTTGAGATTCAGGGTGCCGGTTCAACTTTTGTTGCACCGATCATGTACAAATGGATTAAGCTATTTGAAGCCAGCCATCCCAACATCAAGGTGGACTATGAGGCCATTGGTTCAGGGGGTGGCATCAATGGTCTTATCAGCAAGACGATTAACTTCTGCGGGTCGGATGCAGCCATGACGAATTCGCAGATCAAAGCTGCCGGAGGTTCGGTGCTCCACATGCCCGAGGTCGCTGGACCGGAGGTCATGAGTTACAACCTGCCCATGGTACACAAGCCACTGGTAATGAATGGTAAGCTGATTGCCAATATCTATCTGGGTCGTATCACGCGATGGAACGACGCCGCAATCAGAAAACTCAACCCCGGAGTCAAGCTGCCCAACATGCACATTCTGGTGGCACATCGCTCGGATGGTTCAGGCACGACCTACATCTTCACTGGTTATCTGTGCAAAGTAAGCTCATCATGGAAATCCCAAGTGGGGCAAGCCACTTCCGTAAGTTGGCCGGTTGGTCGCGGCGGCAAGGGCAATCCGGGTGTTGCCGCTCTGATTGACAAAACCGTCGGCGGTCTGGGCTACCTCGAATATGCCTATGCGATTAACGGCCATTTTCCCACCGCTACCCTCATCAACCGCGAAGGCTACAAGATTCGCCCGTCAATTCCGGGGGTCATTGCCGCACAGAAGGCAGTTGTCGCGAACTTACCGGCTGATTTCCGCCTGCCAATTATCAATCCCACGGGCAAGACGGCCTATCCCATTTCAGGCTTCACATATTTGATCGTCGATAGACACCTCGGCTATATGAGCAAGTCCAAAGCCATGGCCACGGTTCGGTTTATCCATTGGATCCTTACTACCGGCCAGAAGTATGCGGCTTCCATGCAGTACATCAAACTTGGCAACATGATGCGGCAAAAGGTGCTGGGAGAATTGCATAAGGCCACGTGGCACGGCCATAATGTCATGGCGATGCTTGACAAACATTAAGAAAAGAGCGTCTCGGCGAAAAAACACCGCATGGACCACCATGTGAGTACATTGGGGTTCTCGGTCGGTCACGGCCGGGAATCCCTTTTTAATATTTGTAGATGGAGACGCCAGACATCATGAGCAGCGGTCGTACAAACCCCACCATTGGCACAAGAGCAGACGGCGGCGCGCGCCAGTTATATCGCCGGTGGTTGGACCATACCGTTTTCGGTGCCAGCTTTATCGGCGTGCTGGCGATGATTGCCATTTTGCTTATCGTTTTTGCGGTGCTGATACACGGTGCGTGGATGGCACTGACAAAAATTGGCTGGCATTTTTTTGCTACGCAGGCGTGGAATCCGGTCACAGATCAATACGGTGTCCTGGCGTTTATGTACGGCACCGGACTAACGACGTTCATCGCGCTCCTTTTCGGCGTGCCAGCAAGCATCGGTGTGGCAATTTTTATTACACGTATGGCACCACCCTTTCTGGCAGGTCCGGTATCGTTTCTTATCGAGGTTTTGGCAGCCATACCCAGTGTTGCTTATGGTCTTTGGGGCGCGTTTGTCATGTCACCTTGGCTGCAAAATTATGGCGAGAACTGGCTTTATCACGTCCTGCGGCACGTGAAGTTGATCCGCGTAGGTAAATACCCGAATAATCATTACGCCTGGTTTCCGGCGAATCTGGTGCATGGCGGGCCATCAGGGAGCGATTTTCTCGCTGGGGGCTTGATTTTGGCCATCATGATCGTGCCAATTATTACCGCCATCACACGCGATGTGCTTTTGCAATTTCCGACGGAGTTGGAAAATGGCGCACGCGGGTTGGGTGCCACATGGTGGCAAACTACTCGACTGGCGATCAATTATTGCCGCATTGGCATATTCGGGGCAGTCATTCTTGGTATGGCCCGCGCCATCGGCGAGACTATGGCGGTCATCATGGTCATTGGCAACACGGATCAGGTGCGTGCCAGCCTATTCGCTGGTGGGCAGACGATGTCAGGTGTACTAGCCAATGAATTTCTGGAGGCCGACCACCCAATTTATCTCAGCGCCATGTTTTATGTGGCACTGGTCCTGATGGTTAGCACGTTAGTAACCAACATGCTGGCTCGAACATTATTAAGCGGAATTAATCGGCGGAATTAAAAGCCTTATGGGGTGCCGGTCACCTTGACGGAAAGGACACTTGTATGCCCGAAATGACTGAACCATTCCCGTTCCGGTCGCAAAATCTTTTACGACGCTACATTAGTCGTGCATTCGCCGGCGCATGCATGCTTGCGACCCTGCTCGCACTGACGATTATGTTTGTGGTAGTCGGCTACATGATTTTAAAGGGTGTGGGGTCTCTGAATATCGCCTTTTTCCACAACCTACCGCTGCAAACTCCCATGGGCATGCGCAACTGTATTATCGGGACCGCGATACTCATTGGCCTCGCCGGTACCATTGGGGTACCGGTAGGCATGCTTTGCGGCATCTACCTGCACGAATACGCTACCAAGGGATGGTTTACGGTAATTATCCGCTTGGTGATGGACGTACTTGCCGGGACACCAACCATCATTCTCGGTGTGGTTTGTTATGAGTTGATCGTGGTGCCACAGAAACATTTCTCTGGCTGGGCAGGAGCCATCGCCTTGGCATTGATCATGATCCCCATTGTGGCCCGCGCCACGGAAGAAATGCTGCGACTCGTACCGCTGGCCGCGCGGGAAGCGTCGGCAGGCTTGGGCGCATCGCCCGCCCAGACCCTCCTGCGTGTGGTGCTGCCGGCTGCCAAATCGGGTATTGCGACGGGCATTATGTTGGCCGTTGCACGGGTGGCCGGTGAAACCGCCCCACTGCTTTTTACCGCCCTGGGTAATAGCAATGAAGTTTACAACCCAAATAAACCTTATCCTTCCCTTACGATCCAGATTTATAATTACTCTCAATCCGCCGATCCTGCATGGCGGCATCAGGCGTGGACGGCGGTATTGGTTCTCGTCACCATGATCCTGATATTCAGTGCGGCGGTACGGTTTGCGATCCGCGGCAAGAAATTCTCACAAATTTAGATGGATTTAACGTGAGTTCGGGATAAGAAATCACGATTTCGATTGACTTTGAGAGACTCTCCCACAGCTGTGCGATGAGTCATAGAAAATAAAGCGCGTTTTTTCGATGCGGGTCGCGCAATGCCGAAGTGTTTTTGACGCGCGTACACCATCCACGCGGCTAAATGGGGCAGCGGGTGTGAAGCGGCTGACAACGTGTCCGCATCGCCATCGGTGCCGCTGACATCGCGCCATTTGCTTTGGCGAAACCCGTAACGCCCCGAAGAGTGCGCAACTTACAACATCCCTTATCCCGAATTCACGTCGCATTAGATTCCGGAACCAGACTCGCCGGGTTTGGGTCATGGACCGTGGGATTCCGACGGAAGGCGCGCTTGGCCACATGCGCCCGCGTCAGATCGACTATCTGGTCGGTACGCCCGAGGGGAAACTGAATGCCGTCGAGCAGAAGCCTCTGGGGCTGCCATGGACGGCGGTGCACGATGGTATGGAGGTAAAACTCTCACAGGATGAGGGCGAACTCTGGGTACTGGCCAAAAGTTCCGGACGCCAGGCCAAGGAAACAACGATACACCGAGCCCGAGTCGGGACAACAATTGATCCTGGATAAACTGGCCCTGCAGCTTCCCGCCCAGTCACCCCCGAAGATATATGCCGGCCAACGTGCCGCACCAACACCGCACAAGGCAGAAAACAGCACAAAAAAATCCTGCTTTATGGTACAGACTTTTGCCCCTGGTTGAACGAAAACGCCATTTTTACCACCCAACTGCGAAGGTTGGGCCAATTTAAATCGCGTCGGGTGCCGTCATGAAAAATATTCAATGGAATGCCAAACCGCATGGAGCTCATCTGGCTGCATGTCACTGGTTGGCCAAGGATTGCCGGATAATAAATATCGCGATGTGTCAATCGGCTTGGGCGCGCCGTCGCCGTAACGTCAGTGCCATCGCACCAAGTAAAAGGAGGCAGAAAGCGGTTGGCTCAGGTGCGGCCGTGACGGTAAGGTTAATGGCACCGGCAGGGTCGCTGAGTTTATAGGTAAATGGGGCGGGACCCGTGATGACCCATGAATCAAGATTGTTAATGCCGGTGATGGTACCGGTGGCATTAAGCAAGTGGTAAACCCCGGCCCCAAAGTTGTAGCCGTGCATCAGGCTTAGGGTTACATCGGCGCCGAGCGTCAGATTACCGGCGTCGATCAAGCTGTTGCCGTCGGTACCGGCGGCAGTATTCGGTGTGTTGAGAACTAAGATGATTTTGCTGCCGTTGTCAATTTTAAGCGTCTGAATGTTAAGCGTTTCAGGCGCGGTGGCGCGGCCGGCCTTGATGGTTCCATCCACCGTAACGGTGGAAGTGATTGAACCGCCCCCCGCCAGGACCCCTCCGGTACCAATGGTTACCGGGTTACCGATGGTGCTGCCAACAATGAACGTTCCACCGGTAACCTTGACGGCACCCGATCCGGTGATGGGGGCACCGATATTCAGCGCGCCCTGCGTGACAATTATGGTTCCATCGTCTGTGATGGTGCCTTGGCCAAGGGTGATCGTGTTGGAGCCAGCTTTGACCAGAGTTGCGCCGGCGGAGACCCGCACCCAATCGGAGTTCGACGCGGGGTCCAGACTCCAGTCAATGCCGCCGGTAATGGTGCTGGTGTTGGCCAGCGCATCGATGTACTTTACGGTGCCGGGCTGGTTATTCATCGTCAGCGTACCGCCGGCAAGGTAGGCGACGTGTTCGCCAAGATCCTGCCCGCTGATGTTGGCGGTCGATCCGCTGGTTACTGCCCCGACATAGTTGTATGCCATGGGAGTAGGGGTGAGGGGTGAACCACTGATAAGTGGGGTGTTGGGGAACCAACTGTAAAAGCTGTAGCCTGCCACATAGCTGAGCGAGTTAAGCTGCGGAAGGACATCATTAAGAAATTGCTGATTACCAGCCTGCATCTGGGCTGCCGTATACCCACCGTACCAATCGTTTATGGCGAATTCAGTAATGAACACTGGCAATTTGAATGTATCGTGATACCAGTTTACGGCGTCAATAAATTGGCTTGCGGACGCTCCTGGATCCTTTGGCGTGCTCGCATCGTACCAGTGAAATGCCACGGCATTAACTTTCAAGTTGTCGGCTTTGGCTTGGGACATAAATTGTTCCAGCCAGCTCTGGCCGGTGGGTGAGTCGGCCACCGCCGGCGAAACCAACTGGGTAGAAGTTCCTGTAAATGCCGCCGATATCTGCTTCCACGAGGTAATGGCCTGCGCTACGGTCATGTTCGCTTGGTCAGGATTCTCAGGCTCATTAAAGCCGAGCACATAGTTCGGATTCATCGCCACCACGGAATTGATAGTCGTCTGGCTCGGGGCACTCCAGAACATGGGATAAAAATCGGCATTATAGTTGCCCGGAGTTCCCGGATTGGTACCCCATGTGTAGTACCAGCCGGCACCGGACGCCTGCAAACTGTCATAGCTGGTGCCCACCTCACCAAATCCACGTTTGGCGTCGAGAATATTGGCCGTAGCGAGCCGGGCACCGCTGACGAAGGCCACGGCTGCCATGCAAATGGCCGCCAACCCTGAACCGCGCCGCAGTGCCGGGCGCCTTTTATTTCGATCATGTTTGCAGTATTTAATGTTCATTGAATTCCTGAAACAGTTATGCCACAGGGGTACCGATGTACACCTTCCCGGACCCGAGGATCACAAACCCATGGTTTTTTCCAGCGGGATGGTCCCACGCACGCATCTAACCGAATTGGCCAGCGTAGCAACAGCCTGGTGAAAAACAAAACCTCCACCGTTACAGGCTGCTGCACGGACTCAATCATTATTGCCGAGTTTAGTCAATAAAACGTTATGAATCTACGCGACATTTGCAAAAAACTTTTCTGGATTTTAATCACCCGCCGGCGAGCACGCCGCAAAAGGCAGTTTTCGGCACCAATTGTCGGGTTGCCAAGGCGATTGAGACTACCTCATTGAGACGCTTCCGGCAATAAACCCCGCGATGGCCTTCCGGCGTGCTGGGTGCGGGACTGGAAGGCAGTGCAGATTAACGCCTGCCCACCGAGCAGGACCCGACGATGAGGATACGCGGAGATCAGGGGAAGATGATATACTGCGCGGTTTAAGGAGGCGGCATGGCACGCGAAAATCTGGATGTGATATTGGCTGATCTTGAGGCGCGGGTGCAAAACATCCGCGACTCTCTTTGACGTCGATGGCAAAAAGATAAAAATCAAAGCGTTGGAAGACAAAATGAGCGCTCCTGATTTCTGGAACAGCCAGGAATCAGCTAATAAAACCATTCGCGAATTCAAGGGGCTTAAGGCTGTCCTGGATCCGTTTGATGCGGTGGCGCGGGCGTTGGAGGATGCCCACGTCATGCTGGAACTCGGCGGCGAGGGAAATGATACCGCGCTGATTGAAGAGGCAGACCAGACCATCGCGGCACAGGAAAAGGCATTTGCCTTATTGGAATTACAGGCATTATTTTCCGGGCCGCACGATGCGTCGGATTGCTATGTGCAAATTCACGCTGGTGCTGGCGGAACAGAAGCCTGCGATTGGGCGGACATGCTGTTTCGCATGTACATGCGATATTTTGAGCGGCGCGGCTGGGACGTATCCGAAGTGGACAGGCTCGATGGCGAACAGGCGGGTATTCGCAAAATCACGTTGCTGGTGAAAGGGGCTTATGCCACCGGCACGATGAATTGCGAGGTGGGCGTGCACCGACTGGTGCGGATCAGTCCCTATGATGCCAACGCCCGGCGGCACACCAGCTTTGCCAGTGTGGATGTAACGCCCGTATTTGAGGGCGCGGACGACGAACTGGTCATACCGGAACATGAACTTGAAATTATCGCGTTTGTGCGGGCCAGCGGGCCCGGTGGACAGAACGTTAATAAAGTTGCCTCGGCCATCCGCATTACGCACAAGCCCACCGGCATCCAGGTGGTGTGTACCAGCGAGCGATCGCAGGTGCAGAATCGTGCACTGGCTCTGGATTTGATCAAAGCCAAGTTGCGCCGCATGCAGGAAGCGGCGCGCGATGCGGAACTGGCCAAACTATATGGTGAAAAGGGTGAAATAGCATTTGGTTCGCAGATTCGCAGTTATGTGCTTGATGATCGCAGGGTGAAAGATCACCGCAATGGCTATGAGGTTTTCCAGCCGGAGGTGGTATTGGATGGGGACATCCAGGGGTTTATTGATGCCCAATTGCGGTATCAGGCACAGCAGCGAAAACTGGCAGCGGCGGAGCATAAATAATATATTTTTACCCTGCGTGCCGCAGATCAAAACGCCAATTAATCGCCATCCACATCGACAGGGCACAGTACCCCATTGGCGGGTGCCGCACTGTATGGATGAATTAATTATTGCTTAGATGCGGTGTCCGGGGATGGTGGATTGGCTTTTGCCCCAGGGCGGCGATGGCGGATCAGCAACGGCAAATTGGCATCAAAAACCGCATTGGCGATGCGCACCAGAACCCACCATGCCAACAGCGGAAGCAGCAAAACCTGTATGACAAATTCCCCGGCATAAAGCGAACAGAGACTGACGAATGACTGCGAAAGAGACAGGGCATGGCTTATTGCCGCATGAATAAGTGCGCTGATGGCGATCACCTTCTGCACAGCGAATTCCATCGGTGCGGCGATATCGGAAAAGGGGTTTGCGCCCATGGGTGGCAGCCGAAGGCTGGTGGCCTCCCTCAGGTCGCGTTGGGAAAATATGTCGACGCCCTGCCGGGCCTTGGCAATGCGTGCGGCAAAAAAATATCGATGGATGGTTTGGTTAACCATGGCTGAAACGGGCAATGCAATGCGCAGACAGATAAGTATTAAAGTCAGACCGACAATGCGGCGGAAGATTAAGTCCTCGCGACCGAAGCCGCAGTAAGCCAGCGCCGCAACCGCAAAGAGGAGAATCGCAAGCAGAAATGGGGCAAAGGCTTTGGTGATTTCATAGCCGATTTCTTCGATCGTCAGTGCCGCGATGGCAGTTACCAGTACGTCGGATGCCCGCTCGGCCATGTCGTGGACGGGGTCCAGCATCTGTCCGGGTTCCGTTTGCACGCCGACGCCAAAGGGCCGAAGGCTGATTTGTGAATGCGCTACCAGTCCGAGTGCCCCAATCACAAGGCGGCAGGATAGATAAGCTTCGCCCGCTTCTGTGATGGAATGGCTGAAGTAATGTTGTGCGCGGCTGTCGGCCACGGGCAAAGTCAAAAGGCGGGGTACAACCAGCAAAAGAATGGCAAGAATAATAGCGGCCAATGAAATTTGTTTTTTGCGATTGCCGCAAATGGATTCAAACAATTTCTGCCGCATGAGCCGACTCCCTGATCATTAGCCAGCAGCGGTAGCTTAACGCAAATGCCGGCAATCGGCGACGGGAAGGGCGAACCAACCAATAATTGGACGGAGCAATTTTCGCGGGTGCGGGTAACATCGCTCCGCAACACACCGGTTGCGGCATACGCCCAAGCTCTTCGGCGAATACATGCATGTGAGGTAACGGCCCCCGCAATGCAATGGCTGCTGGGGGGGGAATTTGCCACACCCAAGTTGCTCAGCGTTTGATGGCACGCTGCGGCACAATCAGGCGGGTGCCCAGCACATAAGCGATAGCCATGGCATCGGCGACGTCGGGGGGTGATGGCGGCTTACTGAGCTTAAAGCGGCTGGCCGCGGTGCGCTGCATTTGGCTTTTGGTGGCATGCCCATTACCGGTGAAGGTCTTTTTTACCAGTGTGCTCGGGAGGTCGATAACAGGAATGCCAAGGCGGCCGGCGGCCAGCAAAATAACGCCGCGGGCATGGCCCATCAGGATGGCGGTGCGAGGATGGTTATAGTGTGCATACAACTGTTCCACACCCACATGACTGATGGCAAATTCTTCGATGATGGCGGCGATTTGCTCGTGCAAGTCGGCAAGGCGGGCGGGAAGAGTGGCCTTGCCAGAGAGTCGAATGACGCCAGCCTCAACCAGCACCGGAAGCGGTGATAATTTTAATACGGCATAACCGGTCAGATGCAGCCCGGGATCTACACCCAGCAAGCGCATATCCGCACTGGAGCGGCGGGCGGTAGATGGCGATGCTTCGGAGCGTGGAGCATTCATGATTGACGCGCCAGCAGTGCCACGCAGTGGCAGGCGACGGCCAGTTCCTGCCCAACCGCGTCGACGTGTTCGTTGGTTTTGGCCTTGATGTTGATACGGTCCACAGGCATACCCAGCAATTGGGAAAGCCTGGATCGCATAAGCAGCTTATGGGGTGAAAGACGCGGCTGCTGAGCTATCACCACGATATCCACGTTGACGATGTGCCATGGCGTGGCGTTCAGATGCAGCATTACTTTTTCCATAAGACGGGCGGAATTAATATCTTTCAGGCCCGGATCGGTATTGGGAAACAATTCGCCTACGTCCGGCATACCGGCTGCACCGGTTATGGCGTCAATCAAGGCGTGGATGACCACATCAGCATCGGAATGGCCGACCGGCCCTTTGCCATGGGGAATAGGCACATTGGCCAGCACCAGTGGCCGACCGGACTCCAACCTGTGAAGATCATACCCAAGGCCCACGCGAATATTATCCATCAATATTTATCCACCCATACTAAAAATACTGCTTATTCCACAAGCCCGTACTCTTTAATCTTACGGTACAGTGTGCGTTCACCAATGCCCAGCATTTTGGCGGCCTGTTCACGGTTGCCCTGCACAAGCTGCAATGTTTTTTCAATGGCCTCACGTTCCAGTTCAGCCAGACTCACGCCGGCGAGGTTGGGCAATGCCAGTGATTGGGTCGATGCACTGCGGTCAATCGGTGCCAGCGCCGTGCTGGTGACGCTTTGCACAGAAAACTGGCCAAGGATATCGGCGGGTATGTCATCTACCGTCAACGTATCAGCCGTACTGAGTGCGACCATACTTTCCATGACATTTTCCAACTGCCGAACATTGCCGGGCCAATCATAGGCGACAAGGATTTCACGGGCTTCACTTGAAAGATTCGGCATCGGTTTGCCGTCACGCTTAGAAATTTTCTCCAGCAGGTGCTTGATAAGCAGAGGAATATCTTCCCGGCGTTGGCGCAGAGGCGCAAGCGGGATAGTCGCACCCTTGATGCGGAAGTAAAGATCGTCGCGAAATTCGCGCTTGGCGATAGCTTCTTCAAGATTTTTGTTGGTGGCAGAGATAAATCGAACATCCACCTGGATAGGCTCGTTGGAGCCGAGACGGGTGATCTGCCTGTCCTGCAAGACGCGCAGAAGTTTGGCCTGCATAGTCATTGGCATATCGCCAATTTCATCAAGGAACAGCGTACCATGATCGGCGTATTCAAAACGGCCTTGGCGGTCGGTGCGGGCGTCGGTAAACGCACCGCGTACGTGGCCGAAAAGTTCATCTTCCAGAGTACTTTCATTGAGGCCGGCGCAATTGAGGGCGACGAACCGTCCACCGGCACGGTGGGAATTCTGGTGCAGGGCGCGGGCGATCAGTTCTTTGCCGGTACCCGATTCACCCACAATAAGCACGCTGATATCGGTGGGCGCAATCTGGCGGACGAGTTGCAGTGCCCGCATCATGGGGCCGGACTGACCGATAATGCCCTCCATGCCATATTTTTGATCAAGGGCGACGCGGTAGTTATTATTCTGCCGGGTAAGCCGGACTTGATCAACAGCCCGACGCACCTGCTGACGGATCAATTCCAGGTCCAGCGGTTTTTGAATGAAGTCGAAGGCACCGGCCTTCATGGCACGCACGGCGGCCGCCACATCTCCATGGGCGGTAACCATGATCACCTGGGTGTCCGGACGCGATCGCTTGATGTGTTCCAGAAGTTCAAAGCCGTCATCGGGGCCATCCATACGAAGATCGGTAATGACCAGATCATATGTGTCCTGGGCGAAGAATTTTTGCGCATCAGCAAGGCCGTGGGCCTGCCGCACTGCGAAGCCCATGCGGGCGACCGCCTCACAAAGCACGTCGGCGTGCTCGATTTCATCATCCACAACTAAGATACGTATCACTTCTTTACTCATGCTGCCATAAAGATATCGGTGAGATGGTAAACTCGCCAATGGTCCGGTCGGTGAAGTTACAATTACCAGGCTCAGATGATATTTACCGCCCGGCTGACCACCAACACAACCAACCCGAGCGAGATAATTGATTGCGTCATGACGAGCAATTTGGCCCAACGGGAAAGTATAGCGGTATCTGTCGGTGAAAATGCAGTGCTGGTGTTGAACGCAACGAATAAGTAGTCAACAAAATGCGGAATCCAAGGACCGGCATCAATTTTTCGCAATGTCATCTGCGGAAAGAGAAAACAGCCGATCTCATGGTTTCCGCGATCGGCGCGAGCCATGGGTCCACCGGCATCAAGCCGCCAGTACCAGAGCGCAAAGACGATAATATTCATAACCCAGAGAATTCCCGAAGCGCGAAGCATGACCGATGCAGCGACAGCACCACGAAAAATCCCCACAACCAGGAATATGAGCGAGTACGCGATAAAGCAGGTCATGACGGCCGTGCTAATGTGGCCAAGATGATGAGCGATACGGCGTTTGCCACGCTTTCGCAGCAGCGCGACGGCCACCAAAAAAAAAGGCATGATCGCCAGGAGAATCCATGGCTGCACAAGGGCAATTTTGGGTGGCAGCCAAGCATATAGAATGGCGGCGATGAGCGTGGCGGAGAAGGCGGGCAGGAGTCCCTCAACGACGACGGGCGCTTCATGATTGGTCTGACTCAAACGCATCCTCGGCCAAAAGTTTCATGTTACAAATACGATCGATGTTCAATTTCAAAACCGTTTGACCGCAATGCGTCGACTACATCGGCGGCTGCCGATGCGTCCACTTCCAATGTGAAGTCGGTAACGCGGAAGGCGGTGGCCGGCACATAGGCATTGCAAGGGACGAATTCACAGCGGTTTTCCACCTTAAGCCCACGATGTGCAATGCCGGGAATCAGATTAAGCGTCTGGCGCAGATGGGTGAGGTCGTCGTGGGCGCAGGTGCCATCGCGCACCTTGAATAATACCCTGCGCCGGGCCGCGGTAAACGTGGCTAATTTGCGGGCGATCAACGGATGTAAATCGGATTCCGGGGGCATTTCGTCGCGGCGAAATTCGCAATGGGTGTGGGCCCAATCATCGCACAAGCATAGATGAAGAGAGCAGGGGCCATTTTCATGTTGGCGGATGTCCCACACGGCAAGGGCGTCGGGGGAAATGGCATCGACAAACTCGGCCACAATCGGATCAAGCCTATCCAAGAATGGCTGGGCATTGGCTGAGGCACTGGCGCGAGCTGTGCGGTAAATGTCCATCAGAATGCGCTCCTGATCTTGACGCCCCCCTGCGCCGGTGGCAACGATTGGACATGCCGCACAAACCGCCAACACAGAGGACGGCGATGCATCAGCAGGGTATCACGCGTCCAAGCCATCGTACATGGCCGTGCTGATATAACGTTCTCCCGTCGAGCACATGATGGTCACAATGGTTTTGCCCTTCATCTCGGGTCGAGCAGCCACCTGAGCGGCGGCATATATGTTGGCACCGGAACTGATGCCGCCCAGGATACCCTCTTCTGCGGCAAGCCGCCGTGCCCAGACAAAGGCATCTTCATTGGTAACCTGTATCACGTCATCGACTAAATCGGTGTGAAGATTAGCCGGGATAAAACCAGCCCCCGCACCCTGTATTTTATGGGGACCGGGCTTGAGGGGTTGCCCAGCACGAAACTGCGTAATGACTGGCGAAGCCGATGGTTCGACGGCGATGGCCTTGAAGTTGGGATTACGTTTTTTCAGCACGCTTGCCACGCCGGAAATGGTTCCACCGGTTCCCACGGCAGATACGATGCAGTCGATTTTGCCGCCGGTGTCACGCCAAATTTCTTCGGCGGTGGTTCTAGCGTGAATGTCAACATTAGCGGGATTTTCAAACTGTTTGGCAATGATGGCATTTTTGTCGGCGGCAGCCGCCTCATTGCAACGGCGAATCGCTCCCGGCATACCCTCGGAGGCGGGTGTAAGCACCAGTTGGGCACCCATAATTCGCAGCAGCTTGCGGCGTTCAAGGGACATGCTTTCCGGCATAAACAACTTTAATTTGTACCCCTTGGCGGCACACACAAAGGCCAACGCAATACCCGTATTGCCCGAGGTGGCCTCCATGATGATGGTATCTTTTTTGATGGCCCCCTGCTTTTCGGCGGCTTCAATCATGGCCACACCGATACGATCTTTTACACTGCCAAGAGGATTGAAAAATTCACATTTGGCGTAAACCGCGGCGTGATCGGGCGGGACCAGACGATTGATACGAACCATTGGCGTATTGCCCATGGTCTCGGTGATGTTGGAATACAATTTACTCATATCGAACCTCCGTAATGCCTATCTGAATTGTAGGTTATTAACGCACGGGGTAGTTGTCAAATGCTGCCGGCGCTGCCCGTCGGGGAGCGGTATTATGGTTCCGTCACCGAATGGACATCTATGCGTCGTCCTTATTGCCGCTTCAATGCAATGCTGAGTCAAGCTTCAAAGCGAATTTTGCGCCCGTCGATCTGGCTGATAGAGGCAGCGACCAGTTCGTGTATACCATCCGCCGTACGCAATCGTAAGCGACCATCCGCCCCCCAGCTTTCTGATATTCCTTCAACGCTTCGTTCATCGACGACGGCGGTCACGGTTCGGCCCCTGGTTACGTCCAGCGATGCCGCCAATTTTGCGCAGTGCTCCACCTCGTCGGCGCGGAGCATGCCCTGCATGGAGTTAATAAATTGATCCAACAGGCATGCATGATCCACCTGTACGCCACGATCGGCCAGCGTGGCGATATAAGGTTGAAATTCGGGAGGAAAATCTCTCAGGTGCGAGTTGGTGTTGATGCCCACACCAATCAGTAACATACACCGGCTTCCATTGACGACTGATTGACACAAGATGCCGCCGAGCTTCCTGTCCCCAACGCACAGATCATTGGGCCAACGGATTTCAATTTGCCCGCAGTTGGCAGCGGCCAACAATTGAGCGCATTGCCACCCGACGGCCAAAGGCAAGATATCCATGGGCAATGGCTGGGGTGCGGCCATGAGGATACTGACATAAAAACCGCCCGGCGGGCTGGCAAAAGGGCGATGACGTTGGCCGCGCCCGTTCAACTGACTTTCGGCGATCCACACCTCACAATAGGGACTGCACGGCGAGAGATGATCGGCCATGAGCACGGCGGCTCGCTGGGCAGCGAGCAACTGCGTCGAGGGCGTCGTCGTGAGGCGATGCACGATCGGAAGAGAACTCTCATTACCTGACATGAGGCGATACTCCCGTGACCCCACACCAACTTTTACCACGACCACACAATCATCATCCGCGAGCCACCGGCGTCGGGTGCTCGGCGGCCAAAAGATTCATAAGCGTCTGGGCTGCGTGTCGGGCGGCACCCGTCGGATCGGCCAAGCCGCGGATATCAACAATCATCGGCCCGGAATAATACTGATCATCCAGCGCCCGGAATGTTGCATCTAAATCACCCTGTCCAGTGCCAAGGAGTACATTTTGCATCACGCCGCCGCGCCGCAGAGCGTCGGCACTTATCCACGCGTGAATCATTCCGGCAAGTTCGCAGGCGGCGTCCGCTGGCGATTGACCGGCTGCAAGCACGCGATATGAATCGAGGGCAACCCCGACACTTTTGCTGTAATGAGGTTTGATTTTGGACTTCAGCCAGTGGACATTGCCCGAACTCAATGCCAACTTCACACCCGCCCGATCGGCCGCAGAGAGCACTTCATCAATCACCGCATCGCCCACTGGGCAGTAAGCATCCGGCTCGGGTCGGCGTGCATCTCCTGGCTCCCCCCGATGCAGATCGGATGGCCCCGCCGGAGATGCCGAGGGTATGGCGGATGGCGGCTCGCCAAGATAAACGATCACCTCGCGGGCGCGACATTCACGAGCGAGGCTTAAGGCGCGGTGCGTCTGTTGAATTAATATTTCTGCGTGCGACCAGTCGGCGCAACCAGATACGCCTGCACCCGCACGGATAGCGGCAAGCTCGAGGTGATGTGAGTGCAATATTGCCATCCAATGTCTGCGGGCGGTTGTGCCGAAGTCTGCTGCATTGAGTTGAGGATGCCCGATGCCGACCGAAATTCCAGCGTAACCAAGTTCGGCGGCCAGGGCGATGGAGTGCCGCATGTCATGGCCAAGTGGGTCAACATGCAGCGACATCGTATATTTATGTTGCTTTTCCATTGATATTACTCATGTCTCTTTCGCGTCATGACCGCTTGGCCGATCAAGCCATTGCAGCAGAACACTCACCAGAGTGACTATAAGGATAGCGACAGAGAGTCGCAATGGCCATTGGGCGCGGGTGCCGCAAATCTCTCTTACCTGAGAGCCATAGCCCGCATGCAGAAGCACGACGGCGGCGCCGATGATGGCCCCACACGCCCCCAGCATGGTGCAGGCCAGAATGACCGCCCGGTCATACAGCAGTGACGCTATGAGTCCAAGAAGAATAGAACCGGCGGCGGCGGCCATCCACCAGAAATCGGGTGGACGCTGCAGGGTGGTCCAGAGGGCTGTACCGAAAAGGGCACCGACCGTCGCCGACGAAAGCACCACGATCAGACGCATAATGCCCAGCAGGAGCAGGCCCGCCAGAGTGCCGACAGCAGCATAGATAATCGCCGTCGTCGGCGATGAATGAACAAACGCCAAAGCCCCGTACCAGCCGACAGCCGCGGAGAGAAGTACAACAATAACTTTGTGATGTCGGCGGGCGGCAACCAATATCACCAGCCCGACGATGAGCAATAACAATCCGACGGATAGGGTAATGTGGTTTAACAAGGGAGGAATGCTACCACTCCAGCCGCGGGCAGTCGCCGGTGATGCAGGTACCCCCCCACCGCCAACCATTAATGCCGCGACCAGCCGAATCATTTCTTTTCACCTGTGCTCTTGGCTTTCTTGCCTCCATCTGCTTTAGCGTTTTTTTTGGCAGCCCTGAGTTTGAATAGATGACGACTTTGCGCGGCAGTTCCCAAAACGAGCAGCAGTAAAAAAGTCGCCTGCGGCCAAACCGTTGCAAAGGCCCGGCTTACCCACTCGGGGTGCCAGTATTCCAATCCAACAACTGCCCCGGCCATCATGAGCAGCGACCCGGCCCATACGCCGCCGGCCAGCGACGCCAACTGCGGATAAATTAGCGCCAGCAGGAGCGTGAGGAGTGCAGATGCAACCACAAGCGCCCAGACGGCGCTGGTCTGTGCGTGCGAGAGTCGTCCAAATGCCAAACGTGTCTGGAGGTATACATGCCCCAGCACCCTTCGCACAGTTTGGGGAATGGTCGGATGCGATGCGGATGCAGAATGGCGGGTTGTGTCGGGGTGCTTGCGGCCGACCGCGGCTTTAAGTGTATCAGGCCTTTTGTGCAGATGTGCCGCCGGGCGGGTCGCCACTTCATGCGGAGAGCGAACGGGGGCGGAGCGTTTGGCAAATGCTCCATCGTGATACATCATGCCTCCACCGAGGATCCCGCCGACCAGACAGGCCAACAGCACAGCTTGCGACAGCCGAAAGCAAATGGTCCCCAGAATGATGCCAAGCACCACGCCGCCAAGCCCGATGGAAGCGTGCGTCAAGAAGTTGAGATGATGGAAAGGCAGGAGCCAAGGCAGAAAAAAGCCCGCTGCCGACAGAAAAAAGGTGATAAGAATCGGCGCTTCTCTGACTGAATTCAGCCATAGGACGATGCCGACCGGAATCGCCAAGGCGGCGGCGATAAGAAGAGTTAAATCTGGATGAAAAGCCGTGATCCCCAGCACGCAACCTCCTGTCGCTTCCGATCCACTGCTACAGATATTGTACGATATTTTAACCCGGCCACGGAGATATTGAGATTGGTGTACCGGCAGTACTGCCGGGCGCGGGTTGCGCGCAACAAGTTAATTCGCTGCGTATGCCAATGGAAGGGCGACCGGCATTCTTTGGGAATAGCGGCAACGCTGGAATAAAAAAAACCGCAAACTGCGAGAGTGGCAGTTTGCGGTGCGGAGCTTGGCTTTCAGGAAATTGGGGCGTGTTAAGCCAAGGGTCGATTAGACCAATTTTTTCTTCGGGCGTTTGAGCGTCAACATGGCCACAGCGCCAATACCCATAAGTGCCAATGATGCGGGTTCAGGAGTCGCTGCGGAGGGGATGGTGCCGCTGAAGTTGATTGTGTCCTGCGTTCCGGCCGCATTTTCGATCACATCTTGGGCATTAAAGCTCACCGTTTGGCCATTGGGAATTACCAAGTAAGCCCACGGCTGAACGGCGATCTGGTTTGCAAGATAGTAGCCAGTCGCGCCCACCATCGTGTTCGTTGTGCCAAGCGAATAACCGCTGTCGCTGGGTGTGGAACTCAGTGTGCCAGTAATGGTACCGAAGGCATCAGGCCCGGCGGCAACATTGGCCGGCTGGTTATCAAGAAAGTGCGATCCCAACGCACTGAAATAAGTTCCCGCATTGGGTTGGGCGTTGGTGGCCGTATCGTAAAGAATCGGTGTGGTGGTGGTGACGCCTTTAGCGGTCTTCGACACGCTTTGAACCACCAGCGGGCCGGAAAAGCCAGAGCGAGGGTCAAATTGCTCGCCACCAAAATCGATGACACCATTCACCCAGCCACCGGCCACATTGTTGGTGCTGATAGTCAATTCGTAGGCGGTGTAACCGGGAAGCGTATGGCCGTTTCCGTCATTCGGCGTACCCTGATTGTCGATGGTCAAGGTTATGCCGCCATCGCTGGTGTTCTGCGCCGACGTATAGACGATGTTGGTGATGGAATCGGCGTTTGCCACGCCGACTGTGGCCATTACGGCTGCGACACAAAGAGTTGATAATATTTTTGAACGCATATTGAAATTCTCCTAAAAAAATGCGCTAAACCGGCGGTGTATCAGCAGGCGGAAACACACACGCCTGCCGTACCCGCAGAAACAAAATTACTTTGGCATGCTTTTCCGCCCACGGCGGCGTAGCAGCAGCAGGGATGCACCGAGACCGAACAACGCCAATGAGGCGGGTTCCGGAGTGGGTGCAACGGCGAAGTTGGATGATGCCAAGCCACCGCCGGTATTCAGGTTGTGTAAGGTATCCAGGAGATCGGCGTTGGTAACGGCCCCGCTGTTGGTAAAGTCGCCAACCGACCAAGTGTCGGCATAGCCTGAAAAGCTCCGGTTCAGGTTATGCAGCACGGTAAGCACGTCGTTATTGTTGACCGTTCCCGTTCCCAAGGCATCGCCGGGGGTGCGTTGCACCACGGCAAACTGGCCGGTCGGGTCTGTCGCCGAGATGCCGGAATAATTCAGTACCGCCCAGACGGTGTGGTTGGTGGTGTCGATACCGTAGGTGCCCAGACCCGAGTCATACTTGGGGTTGTAGGCCTCGCTATTTTCACCGGCGTAACTTGATGGATTGGGAACATTGAGATACGCCGCCTCGTACTGGCCATTAGCCATCTTCCACGCCAGCACCGGGCTCAGGGTACCGTTGCTGATCGATGCGGGGTTGTAGCTTAGCTGCAGCACATAGCGATCGGTGCCGGTACCGCTGACATTTACCACATCGCTGACGACCGATGCATTGCCAGTGGGGGCATTTGAGAATTGAACCGCAAGCGTTGTATTGGCTGAAGCGGTGCCGCCAATGAACTGCACCTGCGTGCTGCGGCTGCCGGGGTCGGTTGCGGAGCGACTGATGTTGAAGCCGGCGTACCGCTGCCCGGCAATCACTTCGGCCGTGTTGGCCGTTCCCGCCACGCCGATAAAGCCGTTGACGGAAGCGGTAACGGCATAGGCATGGGTGCCCAGATCATTGGCTGAGGCACCTTGAATCGGATTGCCTTTGGCGTCCGTCGGTGCGTTTTCAGCCGTGATGCCCCCAATTGTGGCCTCATAGTGGCCGTTGAGCAAATTACTAAGGCTGCCGTAGTTAAATTCAGCGGCGTTGATGGGTGCACCTTCATTAACCGCCACGGCTGCGTTAGCGGACGATACCGCTGATACAAAGCCGCTATCCAGCGTCCAGTCGCTGCTGTAGGCGGTCTGGCCGGCCACCAGCGATGGTGCAGAGTGGGTGATGATGGCATTATCGCGCAGGCCGATACTGGTGGAGCCCACTGCGTAGTTAGCGGTTGGGGTCGCGTCCGCTAATTGGGCGGTTGAGACGGTGCCGGTAACGATATTGGCCTGCGCATCGGTCAACTGCGCCGACTGATAGACGTTCGCATCGACATAAATGGAACCGGTTGGATTCTGGGTTGCACCGACGGCATTATCAAGCTGCGTGAGATTGAAATTAGCCCCGCCGATGTAGTAGTTGCTGCCATTGTTGCCGGCGGTTTCATAACTGCCTCCGAACGCTTCGTTACCCGGAACACTGTAGGTGACTTGTCGGGTTTCGGTCTGCGTGCCGTTGAAAGTGGTATTGGCGTTATTGGGATCCGCCGCCATGGTGAGATAACTGTTATCGCCGGTTGGGGCGGCAAACAGATTTCCCTGGCCGTTGGTTGGGGCACTGATGGTGGTAGCCCCGTTGAGTTCAACCGTCGTGAAATATTGGCTGCCATCGACGCTTGGATTCGTGCTGGAATAGGCAGAATTGGTGGTGGTAAGTTGCACAGACTGCGTAACTGAATTGGTCTGACCGTTGGGCAAAATGAGGATATTGCCGAAATTGACGCCATTGCTGCCGCCAACATTACTGATAGACCGATTTTTTACCACATCGCTGGCTTCAACCAGCACGTTGAGCGGACTTTGCGAGCCATTTGACTGATTGGTAATGGTGACAACGCCAGCGGTTGGGCCGGTGATGGTATTCGATGGCCCGAGTGTTGCGTTGGCGGTGTTAAGCCCCACACTAATCTGCGTTGTGGCACCGGCCGCAAGCGGATCGGTGCCAACGGCACCGGTGGCCGCAACGGGCTGAATGGCCAAACCGGTGCTTCCTGCGAGGTTGGTGGTTGAGGTGGCCGATTGTCCAATCACCGTATAAAGAGCAGAATTGCCACTGGCGGAGGTGTTTTGCAGCGTGATATTTTCACTTACATTCGCACCCTGCACCACGCGCTGAAATTCAGGAGCCACCAGATAACCCGTGGTCGGATCAGTACTTAACCCGGGCAGTGAGAGTGTGGCGTCGGATGGAGGGAGATTGACGGTTGTGCCCGTAATTGAAAGCGATGGGGCGGTGAGAGGTGGTGTGGTGTTGGTCGAGGCACTGTTGGGCCCCACATAATCGGCCGATACGCCGGGTGACCCGGGCGAAACCACAAGCCGCAGATTGCCGAAACTGTTGACCTGGCTTTCAATGTACTGGTTGAGTGCGGACGGGATGTTGGTAAAGTTGTAGGTGAATGTCTCGCCGGGGCCGCTTGTCCCGTTGATGACGAGTTGGCCGGGGGTGTAATTTTCTGAGCCAAGATAGAAGAGTGAATTATTTGATACCTTGCCCAATGTGGTGCCAATGCCACCGTAGGCAGCACCGCTCACATAGCTGGCGGATGATCCGCCCGAGCCGGCAGATTGTACCGGTGTGTTGACGGTAGAAAGGTAAAAATTAACCGGGCCCGCAGCGGCGAAGTATTCGTCCAGATCGCTGAGGTTGACTGTAAGCGAACTGACGGAACCAAGTGCTGTGCCGGGGGCAATTCCCAACCCCTGTGTGCTGAAGTCCATCGTGCTGTAATCGGCGTAATAGCCGCTGGACGATCCCTGCGCTGTGACACGATTTTGATCCGTGTTAATGGCGGTCCCTTCAACATTCGCCACGTTGACGGATGTGGTGGTGTAGGTTGTGGTGGCATTCGACGTTGCCATCGCATGCGGTACCAAACCGACGGTCGCGAGGCCGGCGGCAAAAATGACCGCTTGGCGAACGCGACTTGCGTTTTGGCCTGTTCTTCCCTGGACTGACATGGATACCTCCCAATTTGTGGATACCTGGTGCAATAATCCGTCGCTAAAAGCTGGGACGGCTACAGCCCACCGACCACCTCTGAATCCGATTTTTGCAGGGCGAATCCTTTCAACAGGAATCCGCCTTGTTTTCAGTCATATGAAACGCCCACCCAGGCGAGTACACGAATACTAAATGCGTGCAACGCGCTTGGCACCGACGCTTCAAGCCTTGCTCTGACCAACCTGAAAAAAGTGTAGTCAATGCGAATTAGGAAATAGCTAAGACATCAACAATTTCATGTATCAAAATCGTTAAGATTGGAGGAGGACTTTGGCAAGGACATAAATAATATTTTTCCGGTGTATATCCATTTCGAGTCTTAACAATTTTCATCAAAATTTAACGCTGGCGCGGGCCGTTTCTTAATTATTCTTTTCTAGGATGGTTCAGCGTTGAGTGATGAGCCGTACCGCAAAGTGGGCGCGCTGACATCATCGCTTGCAGGAGTGAATTCATATGTTCAAAAGCTTTATTAAAGACCGCCGCTTCCAAATTGGTCTTATTGCTTTGGCCGGTATATTTGGAATCTGGCGTGTGGTGACGGCCCTGGCACCATCGGCCGCACAGCGGGCCAGCGATGACCCGGTGTTTATTGATGCGGTGACGGGGAGAACATTTCATGCGGCGGTGCATGTTGGCGAAACCATGCCCGTGATGTCCCCTTACACCGGGCGAAAAACGGGGTATCCCGTGGCATGGTCGTGGTGGAGCCGCAGCGGCAAGCCGCTGGTCAAACCGCAGCCCGTATTGATGAATAGCTGGATTGGGAAAAAGGGGCCGACGTTTGCGCCCCAAAGTGGGCGATTGGTTTACCCCATGGAGACCAAACCCTATCCCGGAGAGCGGCCGCCGCCGACGCGGAAGGAATATCAGCAGTACATGGTAACGCAGGATTTGGGCAACCCATTGGCGCAATAACTCGCCGAGGTGCGTTAGTCAGACGTAATCGAATCGCGATTTTTACTCAGCAAAGGAATGTGAAACATGATACCAACAATACTCGATGCAAAGATTCGCACCATTTACCAGTCCAGAGACCTAGGAGCCTGTCCGAGTAATAGCAGAGCTGCGATGTGCCGGAAAAGCCCCGGATGCAAGGCGTCGGGCCGACGGCGACTCTGGTATGAGTCGTCGAGGTACGAGGACGCCGCAGTCGGGGCGTTTCCGGCACACCCTCCGGGCGGCACCGCTTTCGCCCGGCCTCTGCGGCGCGGCTTCCTCGGCGTATCATCCTCGCCAGATACGCCCTCGTCGCCGCTTCT
>JAKAEB010000051.1 GCA_021818445.1 Planctomycetota bacterium | reverse complement strand
GCCATATAACCGCCGGCTTGCCGGTGGTTGGTAATTTGGCCAATGGCGGATGGGCCGCCATATGCGATGACGGGTTTTGCGGGAACAAACCGCCGGGACAAGCTCTGTGTCATGTATTTGGGCCGGGGACCCCGCCACCACTGCGGTGAATAAAACGAGTTTGCGCCGCTGAGAGCGCCAAGAACGCCAAGAATTTTCGTTGGCAGGAGAGACGCGCCGGGACAAGCCCAGCGGCTAAATGTTTTTCGTCATTTCTGTTGCTTCTTATACCCCTCTCTGCGGCTCTGTGCGAGATAATAAACTCCTCTGTGTGACATAATGTTTCATGCCGGTGGCATGATGAAAGTTGTTTACATGGCGCACAGAGAAAAGAGCCACAGAGGTTGCGTCACAGAATCACCCGCGATTCATTGGCCGAATATTGACAATTAAGCGACACCGGGCAAGCCCGGTGCTATGTATTTCTGGCACAAAAACCACCGCAGCGGCGGTGAGGAACACGCGTTTGTATCGCCAGGCGGCTACACAGCGTCCCGGCTTATGGTGCGGCTTTGGCGGCACGCCGCGGTTTTGCCGGCTTCTTCGGGCTTTCGGCCTCGGCGACGGGCGCGGCATCCGCGCCGGCCGATTTGGCCGCCTTACCACCGACTTTGGCGGCCTTTTCAAATATGTCCGGCGGAGGCCATTTGTTTTCCTTGGCAAGGGCCTGAAACTCGGCAAGCCGATCTGCCGGCAGCGTCATGCGGCAACGCGGATAGCCGGAACATGATATAAATTCACCACGTTTACCCGCCCGCACCACCAATTCTTTTTTATTACAACGCGGGCAGGTCAACCCGGTCGATTTGGGTGGCGGTTTGGGCGGCAGTGGTTCACCAGTGTTGCGATCGGCGGCCTGAATGGTTTTGCATTCGGGGTAGCCGGAGCAACCAAAAAATGGGCCGAAGCGGCCGGCACGTTTGATCATTGGCTTGCCGCAGGTGGGGCATTTGTATTCGGTCAACTGAACTTCAACGGGTTTGCCCTCGCGATCAACGCTTGAACCGCCGTCGCAATCGGGATAGCGTGAGCAGGACAAAAAGGTTTTCCCGCGTTTGGCGAGTTTGTAAACCATCGGTGCGCCGCACTTCGGGCATTTGTAGGGTGAGGGTGTGGATTCTGCGCGGGCGTGGGTCATACGCTCTTCGGCGGTGGCTAAATCCTTGGCGAGTGGTTCATAAAATGAACGCACCACGGATATCCAGTCCTGCCCGGCTTCCTCAATCTGATCGAGTTCACCCTCCACCCGGCGTGTAAAACCAAGCTCCATCAAGTCAGGAAAGCCTTCCACAAGTTTATCGGTGACTTTCATGCCTAGATCGGTCGCGCAAAAACGTCGATCGCGCGGGGTGACCTGATCTACATAATGCCGATCACGGATGGTGCTGATGATTGACGCATAGGTGCTGGGTCGCCCGATCCCTTCACTCTCAAGCGCCTTGACCAGTGTGGCCTCGGTGTAGCGCGGCGGCGGGCTGGTGAAGTGTTGCGACGGATGAATGTCCAGCGGGGCAACAGGCTGCTTTTCCTTCAATGGTGGTAGCACCTGTTCACCGAAGCGGGAATTGATACCCGCCACGCGCGTAAAGCCGTCAAATTCCAACTGGCGGCCGGTGGCTTTGAAAACCGGCGGGCTGGCGGCAGTGCCGGTCTGGCAGACGATAAGCGCCTCGGTAATGCGCCACTGAGCGCTGGCCATCTGGCAGGCCACAAAGCGTTTCCAGATCAATTCATAAAGTTTGAACTGTTCATCATTGAGCGATCCCCGCACCTTTTCCGGGGTTAAGTCAACATCGGTGGGACGGATGGCTTCGTGGGCTTCCTGAGCACC
This sequence comes from Planctomycetota bacterium, assembly GCA_021818445.1. Taxonomy (GTDB): domain Bacteria; phylum Planctomycetota; class Phycisphaerae; order WQYP01; family WQYP01; genus JAJZGD01. The sequence goes on along the minus strand of JAKAEB010000051.1, from coordinate 23,178 downwards.
CTGACGCGAGGCGTAGAAGTTTGGCGATGCGGGCAAATAGGCCGGCGCAAAATGCCGCCCTATGTATTGTCGCACCATGGCGAGCGCATCAGCGCTGATGTTCTGCGAATCGGTTCGCATGTAGGTAATCAAGCCGACAGCCCCCTGCCCGGCAATTTCGACGCCTTCGTAAAGCTGTTGGGCGGTACGCATGGTGCGTTGGGCGGCAAACCCCAACTGATTACTGGCAGCCTGCTGAAGGGTACTGGTGCTGAATGGGCCGGGCGGTTTGGACGTAGATGGTCGCGATGCCACACTGCGGACAACATAGGGTGGCTTTCCGATCGGCGGCAAATCGCCGGAAACTTTCGTGATCGTCTCGGCGGGGCCGCGTGCGGGGATGCCGCGTGGACCGTTGGTTCCATCATTGGGTGCCGTTTCATGGGTGACACTGGTCAGCCCCAATACAAAGGCGGCGTCGATGGATTCCTGCACGGTTTTAGGTTCAAACTTTTTGCCGTTAAATTCGACCAGTTCAGCTTTGAAGCTTTGATTTTCAGCCATCCAATCACGACGCTGGGCCTCATTGGGCGATGTGCGCTGCGATGGAGAATCGGTACCATCATCGGTGTCTTCGTCATCTTCCGGCAACGCGGTGAAATTTTCCCAAGCCGCGCGCAGGGCGGATGCCGCCGGGATATTGGTGGTAAAGATGGCTTGAATCTTCCAATACTCTTCCGGTGTGAAAGCTTGGATTTCGCGTTCGCGATCAACAATCAGCTTGACAGCCACGCTTTGGACACGGCCGGCGGAGAGATCGCGGGCCACTTTTTTCCAGAGAAGTGGCGATACTTTATAACCGACCAGACGGTCTAAAATGCGTCTGGCCTGCTGGGCATTCACCTTGCTTTGGTCGATTTTTCGGGGTTGATCAAACGCCCGTCGGATGGCTCCGGGTGTAATTTCATTGAATACGACACGCTGGGCTTTGTCGGGTGTCAGGCCCAAAGCATGGTACAGATGCCATGCGATGGCTTCGCCTTCACGGTCTAAGTCGGTGGCCAGAAAAACGGTACCGGACTTTTTGGCTTCGCTTCTAAGTTCGCTTATGAGCTTTTTGCGCGTGGGCAAAATTTCATATGTGGGCGCAAAATCGGCATCCACATCGACACCTATGCCACTCTTCGGTAAATCGCGCACATGTCCCATCGACGCCTTTACGACATAATTCGGCCCCAGATACTTGTTGATGGTCTTCGCCTTGGCGGGCGATTCAACAATGACCAGCGACTTGGAATTACTTTTATCGTTTCGATTGGTTACCAACTGTTACCACCTGTTCATAGACCGGCCTTGGCCAGTACCATTCTTATCCGTCGGGCGTCATACCTCTGCCAACGGGCGTTATCGGCAGAATTGGCGTGAAGCGTGCATTTAAGGTCGTCGGCGACAGTCGCAACAGACCGATAATACGACGTAATCAACACCGCAGCGATGCCCCGCACGAGGCAAATTCCCGGTTGCCACCTCCAACGGCCCACCGGAAAGCCCCTGACGCCTTCCATCGCGGCCGACCGGGTATGCTGCAGCTAAACTGTGCAACGCAACCCCGCCGAGGATATTACTGATGAATGGCGGGTAAAGTCCAGCGAGTCAGCGGCACATAAACCCCGGGAGACCGTTGCGAGAACGGTGCTTACCGGCTCAAAACTTAGCTGAAACAAATACACGTAACATCATATAAAAAAGATAGTTAATGCAATAATTTCGACTTGGCAAAAAGGGGGTATGAAGAAATACTGACGATCTGCCAATTTTTTCATTCCATTGGCATAGATTGTGCGTATAGTCTAAGGGTAGAGTGTGACGATGTTAACCGTAGGGGTCGGGCTTAATGCCCGAATTTACGGAGGTGAGCTATGTTTGCCACGCGTGTGCCGATCTTACTGGATATCAACACCCAGCATGATTTGTTTGATGCCGACGGAAAATATCGCCTCGCCGATGCGGCCAATCTGATGGAGCCGCTGGCCCGCGTGTTTGATACCGCCAAACGGCTGCGCACCCCCATCGTCAGCACCCGTTTACATAGCTTGACCCAGATTGATCCTCCACCACCCGAGCCTATCTGCGTACCCGGTACCGTCGGCTATCAGAAGTTGCCGTTTACGCTATGCGACCAACGTGAAGAGATGCCTCTGGACTGCGGGACGGACTTTCCGGTGGATGGCTTCGTCCGGGCACAACAGCATATATTTGATCTTCCCGACGCGAATCCATTTGACTCGCCACGATTGGACCGGTTGCTGTCTGAAACACAAACTCCGCTCTGGATCATTGTGGGCGGACCGCTGGAGTCCGTCGTCCGTATGATGATTTTAGGTTTGATCCAACGGCGGCAACCACTGGCTGTCGTGAAGGACTGCTGCGGGCTGCGCGATCCATTAGACTTTGACCTGGCCATGCGAAAGCTTGAAAGCAAAAATGTAGAGTGGATTGACGCGAACCAGGCAACGGAAAGGCTAGCCGCGAAACCGATTCGTGGGCGGTCTAAACACTCTAACAGCGTGTTCATTGAATCGCTTCGGAGACCGAAGCGGAAATTCAAATCTACGCGCAAGACCACCAACTATCGCCCCTGAGCCTCCGTTCGACACAGCCGAACGGAGTATCCATATGAGCAGGGTGCCGGGAGCCTTGTCCACAGTTCTAAATCAGGTGCCCTTGTATGGCTTGCCGCGCAGGCGTAGACTCAATTGCAGGTAGCGATATGCTTCATGGAGCTTTGTATGCCAATTTATGAATTTCGATGTAAGTCGTGCGGGCACGAATTTGAAAACCTTGTGCGGTCAGCTAAAGATCAAACGGCGCGATGCCCCACGTGCGGTGGACCGACGAGCCGAAAAATTTCCGTTTTCGCCGCGCAGGCGGCATCGGCATCCAGCGGCCAGAGCCAAAGTGGGCCGGGGATGTGTGGCTGCGGCAAGCGTATGGGATCCTGCGGCATGGGCGAAGGCTGAGGCAATCGCATGACGCAGCATGATAAGCCGCTGGCAGGACGAAAGTACGTCTGCTTCATTGAAAACCTGTATGAAGACCTTGAAGTGTGGTATCCCAAATATCGCCTTATCGAGGCCGGTGCCGAGGTAATTTTGGCGGGGCCGGAAAAAGGGCAGCATTACGCAGGTAAACATGGGTACCCGGCCAAAAGCGATGCCGCCATTCAAACGCTATCCAGCGAGATGTTTGATGGCGTGGTATTGGCGGGGGGATTTTCGCCCGATCGGTTGCGGCGTGACCCGCAGGTGAAAACAATTATTTCGGAGATGGCAGCGCGGGGAAAACTGGTGGCGGCGATTTGTCATGGTGGATGGATGGCGATTTCTGCGGGTGTTTATCGCGGGGTGAAGGTGACCGGCTCACCAGGCATAAAAGATGATTTGATCAATGCCGGTGCGGTGTTTGTCGATGCCCCAGTGGTGGTAGACCGCCATTTTATTTCCAGCCGCCGACCGGATGACCTGCCGGATTTCTGCCGGGCAATACTGGCGTTTGAAACAATCAAAAAGTAACAGGGCGTCGCATCTGCAAGGGCGATGGCGAAAAATAGCCGACCATTTGAAACCCGGCATTCCGATATTTCTTCGCCGCATTGCGCGGCGGCAGAATAATGCGGGTGAATTTAAGCCCATACCGGACCGGCCCGATGCTATCTATGGGGGCACGGTCGCGGGCCTTATGCAGCCACCGGCTTGCCGGTGGTTGGTGCCTTGGCGGTTGGCGGACGGACCGAGATATGCGCTGGCGGGTTTTGCGTGTACAAACCGCCGGGACAAGCCCGGCGGCTCGCTGGTTGTCGCTTCGTTATATTGTTTTTATTATAATTCCCTCTGTGGCTCCGCGCCTCTGTGAGAGATAATGAAACTCCTCCGTGTGACATATGATCGTACGATCAATATTGCCCGAGGCATCGGCAGATGAGCAACATCGGGCAAAGCCGGAGCTATTTATGGCGTGAATTCGGGCTAAGGAATTCCGTAGCTTTGTTTATTCAAATTGTTATATTCATCGTGGCACAGACATTCCTGTCTGTGGCGCTGTATTCCAGGCTAAATCACAGGCAAGAATGCCTGTGTCACCTTGGTTAACGTGTGTTCGGGGTAAGCCTTTGCACCGGCCGCTCGCCGGCTGGTTGCTTGAAACATCGCCAGAAACATTTGTTAACCATGACTTCTTATCCCGAACCGGTGCTATTTATGGGGGCACGGCCGCAGGCGTTATATAGCCACCGGCTTGCTGGCGGTTGGGATTTTGGGGAATGCGGGTGTGCCGCACGTTAACGTACCGGGCCGACACTGGCCCAATATGCAAAGGCGCGGATAATACCGGCGATGGAATTTCCGTTTTGGCTTTTGGCAACGTTTTTATTTCTGCTGGGGTGCTGCATCGGCAGCTTTTTGAATGTCGTTATCTGGCGGCTGCCACATTATGGCCTGCCGGTTACATTTCTCGACAAAACCGGCCCGTTAACGCTGAACTTTCCACCGTCGCACTGCCCCCATTGCCAGATGCCCATCCAGGTGCGGCATAACATTCCGGTCATTGGATATTTATTATTACGGGGACGCTGCGGACATTGCCGCGAGCCTGTATCCGCGCGTTATCCGCTGGTGGAATTGGGCACCGGCCTGATTTTTCTGGCGATATTTGCCCAGCAGTACACCACGAGCGCGCATGCGCCGATGTGGCTGGGGGTGCCCGGTCTCGTGCTGAAGGAGTGCTTCGCGGCGGTGATGCTGGCAACCGCCGCCATTGATGCCGACACTTTTCAGATACCGCTGATTTTGCCGCAGATGGTGATGGCATTGGCCATCGCTGTGGGCTTTTTGGGTCGCCAGCCGGGTTTGCCGCACCTGGCGGATTCGGGCTGGGTGGCCCGCGCCATTTGGGGTGGGACGTTGGGATTGCTGGCCGCGTTTGCCGGCCTTAAGTTTGGATTATTACCACGCAGCTTTAATGAATCTCCGGGTGATATCGGCGATACCGCCGCTGCGGCAGATGCTCTGGGCGCGTCGAAGCACCTGCCCGGTGGCCCCAGCGCCATCAGTCCTCCCAACGCTGCGGGAGGAATTGCAGGCAGGCTTATTTTTGGGGGGATGGCAGCGGTGGTGAGCGCGGCGGCCTTTACCTTTGCCCATTTAGCCACGGCGGCCATTACCACGTTGTTGGCCGGCCTGCTGGTATTTCTTTTGGGTGTGTTGCCGCAGCCTGACGCGAGTATTGAATTATCGCAGGAGGTGATGGACGAGACGCGCGAGCCAAACATTCGGCGTGAGGTGAGCAAGGAATTATTATTTTTTCTGATTCCGTGTGCCGGCGCGGTGGTGGCCGCTTCGCTGCCGATCCCCCTGCCGCATTGGTTTTTTTTGCCATCGCTCACAGGCGTGCTGGCGGGCTTGCTGGCGGGTGGCGGATTGATCTGGATCACACGGATATTGGGATCGCTGGCATTGGGAAAGCTGGCTATGGGGTTGGGTGATGTGCCGCTGATGGCGGCCATTGGGGCTGTAGTGGGAGCCGCACACGCGGTGCTGGCGTTTTTTCTGGCACCATTCGCGGCGTTGCTCTGGGCGGTATTCCTCATGATTCGCCGTCGTCCGAATGTACTTCCCTACGGCCCCTGGCTGGTCGCGGCCGGGATTATCGTGCTGCTGGCGGGGCGTCCCATCCTGCATCTTTACTTTAATGCGGTTTTGCCGCCCCGGCCGCACCACACGCATGTGTACCACTGGCCGGGCGAAAGGTGAAGCGGCATGGGGCCGGTCATTATTGACAGGTGTTGAATCGAGATCATTCCTGCGTATTGACGCGCAATACCGTAATTGAATAGCGTTTAAAGCGGTACGATAAATTTACGCCGTGGGCTGTGAATATGGAACGCATCGGCACAATGCGGTCGGGATGACGAAAATTATTATCGATACCTGGATTCATCGTGTGGAGTGTGTACGCGACTCCGCTGCCGGTAAACCGCGCCGAACCACGCAAAAGAAAATTCCCGGTAACCGGATAGGCGGACGCGTTATCCACCTTGATAATCATATGATGGCCGCGGGCGGTGAGGCCGGCATCGACAAATAAGCGATGCTGGACCATTCGTCCCGGACCATTGCGAATGATGGTGGTGGGAAATACGGTCGCTGGCTGCTCATGATTGAAAAGATACTGCACCCAGTACATGCTGCGGCCGAAGGCGATGCGGTCATTAAACTGGATCAGATTGATGTGGGCGCGGGAAGCCCCTGCGTTATCAAGCGTCACACCGTATGATGCCAAAATCACTTTGCTGCAGTTGCGTTCCATGCCGATCATGAAGGCTGTTTCAGCCAAGGTCATGCGGAAATCGCCATAGTGTGAATGTGAAGCGCCCACGGCATATTCACCGACAAGCACCTTCGGCCCACTTTCAGGATACGAATCGTATTGATTGGCATGGTAACGAAACCACTTCTTGCTGGGATAGAAATGCTGATCGATGATCTGGAGGTGGCCTGGCGGCACGCTACCCCAATCGTCGGCGATGGGGATAACCGACGGGAAGGCTTTGTGCAGAGCGGCTTCCATAATGGGATAATTGCGGTGGTATGACGGGCCGCCGTTTTCATTGCCGATTTCAACATACTTGATGCCAAAGGGCTGGGGATGGCCAAATCGGGCGCGCAGATTTCCCCAGTGCGTACTGGCGGGATCATTGGCGAAGCCAACCGCGGAAAGCATCCGGCGTATATACACGCTGAGATGGGTGCCCTTGAGTGTCTGGGCGTTCCAGAGCAAACCGGCGCTGGTGCAGTACATCGGCTCGGTATGCAAGCGGCGGGTAAGGCGCAGCCAACCCATAAATCCGAAACCATCGGTATTACGATAACCCCAAAAATTCATGTGGCCGGGGCGGTCAATCATCGGGCCGACGGTCTTGCGCCAGTTGTAGCTATCCGCGAGGGAAATACCTTCAATGAAATTGCCGCCGGGAAAACGTAAAAAACCGGGATGCAGCCGCGATAAAAGTGCAACAATATCATGGCGGAAAAATTCCGGCTTGTCGGTGTGTCTGGAGATGGGGAACATCTGCGCCAGCGTGACATAAAATTTTGCCGGGCCGCGAGCCGTAAACGCCAGCATTCCCTGATGCGAATCTCCCGTAGATAGAAGCTTCATCTGGTATTTGTGCCAATGCGGGGAGTTAATCTCGACACTATGCCGGGCGTAGCGTTGCGTCAGCCGGGTGTTGGTAAGCGCCACGGTAACTGGAAGGTTTTTGCCGGAGGTTCGGGCGTAAAAAGTGACCAGATATTGCCGCCCCGCCTGCAACGGCATGCCCCAGTAGCCGATATTGCCCACGCCAGCCGAACCCGCAGCCACCTGAACACGCAGGCTCAATTGGTGGGCGGCGGAAAGGGGCGTGGTGGAAACGACCCGCAGGCTTACCTGATGCGGCCTAAGCGCCACCGGCCTCCATGCCAGCATGGGACCGCCTCGGGGCGGCGGATGCAGTTGGCCGTCGGGGCTTAGCCATTTCCCATTGACGACCTTGCAATCCGCCGGAGGCACGTCATTTTTGAAATCGGGATTTTGGATCATCTGCGCATAGAGTCCGCCATCCACATCGTTGCATATATTTTCAATAAACAGCCCCCACATGTGCGGATTTTCCCGCTGACCGTGAGCGGCGGTATTGATGATGACATGTACCGATGGTGCTGCTTCACCGACAGAGTCGGCAAAAAGAACTGCCATTCCGGCGGCAAGGGCGGCACCAATGACAAGCGTTCGGTTCCACTTGGACAAGACTGACAGCATAGATAACTCCTCAATGAGCAGTTATCGTGCCATATCCATCCCGGATTGTCCACTGGTCCCAATGAATGCACGCATTTTGCTTCCTTTGGCGGGATAGATCACGCGGCCGTGGATTGCTCGATGGAGGCATTGGTTCCATCCCCATTCCCGCGGTCAAACGAGGGTACACTGGCGAGGTAACTTTCCATGTCGGCGGCGCACATCGGGCGTGCAATGCAATACCCCTGAAAGTAGTCGCACCCCATCGATCGTACGCTGGAGAGGAGCGATACGGATTCAACCCCTTCCGCCACGACATCTACCTGCAGAGAATGGGCCAAAAGCGTAATGGCCTGCACAATGTGTGCACTTACTTTGTCGTCAAATATGGAACTGACAAAACTGCGGTCGATTTTCAGGGCGTTGATCGGCATGCGATGCAGATAGCTCAGTGATGAATAGCCCGTGCCAAAATCATCCACATCGATAAGCACGCCCATGGCACGCAAACGCAGCAGGGTTTGCACGGTGGCGTGGGCATCGCGCATGGCGACGGTTTCAGTCACCTCCAGGCGCAGGCTTTGCGGCGATAGCCCCGCCCGGTTAAGCACTTGGCTGACCTCTTCAACAAACCCCGGCAAAGCAAATTGCTTGCTGGACATATTGACGCTGACGGGAAGATCATGGTGTTTGGGAAACTTTGTCTGCCATATTCGCACCTGTCGGCAGGCCTCAAGCGCCACCCAGCGCCCGAGGCGAACGATCAGGTCTGATTCCTCGGCAATGGGCAGGAATTCATCCGGTTCCAGCAGGCCGCGCTGAGGATGCTGCCAGCGTATCAGTGCCTCAATCGATACCAATGCCCCGTTGGACGCAACCACGGGCTGGTAGAACACACGCAGTTCCTGATTGTCGATGGCGGCACGCAATTCACTTTCGGTTCGCCACTGCGCCATGGCTTTTTGATGCATGGCGGGATCGAAAATTTTGGTGCATGATCGACCGCCAGCCTTGGCCTGGTACAAAGCGGTATCGGCGTCACGCAAAATTTCAGTCACATTGCTGTATCCCTCATGCGCAATAGCGATCCCGATACTCACCGCAGAATGCAGTGTGTGTCCATCAATAACAATGGGTTCGGCCACCGCATCATGCAGGCGTTGGGCGATACGCAGCACGTCGGTATCGTGGGTGATATTGTCAACTACCAGCACAAACTCATCGCCGCCAAGGCGGGCCACATCGTCGCGGCTGGCCTGCAACAGTTCATCACCGGCGCGTATAAATCCGCTGAGTCGGCGGGCGATTTCAACCAGGAATTTATCCCCAATCAGGTGGCCAAGACTGTCATTGATAACTTTGAAACGGTCCAAATCGAGAAACATAACGGCAAAGCGATGAGCGGGATCGCGTTTCAGGCGGCAGATGGCGTCGCCGATACGGTCGGAGAGTTTAACCCGGTTCGCCAGCCCGGTCAGAGCGTCGTGCAGCGCTTCAAAGCGTAATTGCTCTTCAGCCATTTTGCGTTCGGTGATGTCGGTGAATGATCCGGCCGCCCTGACCACCTTGCCCTGATCATCCTTAATGGCGACACCTCGATAAAGCATCCAGCGGTACTGGCCGTCCTGATGAAGCAGGCGGCATTCTCCGCGCAATTGTTCGGTGGCACCGGCAAAATGCTCGGCGCACGCGGCACGCAAGGCGGCCAGGTCATCGGGATGCACACGCTTGAACCATTCATCCGGTGATGTGCCAATGTCATCACTTTTATACCCGAGCATGGCCTTCCACCGGGGTGAAAAATAAACCGTACCGGCATTGATGTCCCAATCCCACAGGCCATCATTGGCACCGGTTTCGGCCAGGCGGTAACGGTTTTCGGCCTCGGCGTGGCGTTTGACTTCCAGCAGTAATTCTTCATTGGTCTTCTGCAGCTCTTCGGTTTGCTCGGCTACCATTCCCTTGAGTTGATTTAGTTTCAGGTGGGCGTGCCGCGCCAGATGCCACTTTTTTGAAAGGGCGGACGCAAGTTGGCACACCTCAATGGTGTCGTATGGTTTTTTCAATATAAGCAGGCGATCGGCGGCACCGAATCGATTATTAATTTCATCCCAGGAATAGTCGGAATAGGCAGTGCATAAAACAATCTGTATGTCCGCATCCACCTGCCAGATTTTTTCAATTGTTTCCATCCCATCCCAGCCGGGAGGCATGCGCATATCGATGAACGCCAGTGCATAGCGATTGGCGTCGTGCACCGACTGGCGCACCATCTCGAGGGCTTCCTGACCTTGAAAGGCGGAATCAACCACATACACCTCCTGCGGTGTCTTGGGGCGTGATTCGCCGAAAAGGCTGGACTCCAGCGCATCGAGTTCATCATTGCTTTGCGCCGGCGCCAGTATCTTTTTGAAATCCTCGTGAATGGCCGGGTTGTCATCCACAATAAGAATGCGCTTATTTTCCGCTGTGTTCATGCCGCTTTCCATGAATGTTCCTTCTGCTTTTCAAGTACCAGTGGAATTTCAAGTGTAAAAACCGCCCCACGCCCCAGTCCCTGCGACGCGGCGTTCAGCGATCCACCCATATTTTTGGCTGCCAGCGCCGATGTGTGGAGACCGAAACCGTGACCGTCGGTGCGCGTGGTAAAGCCGTGGGAGAAAATTCGTGTGATGTTTTCCGGGGCAATGCCGGTGCCGGTATCGCGCACAATAAAGACCAGGCGGGAGGAATCGGCATTCAGGGCACCGGCCCGAATGGTGAGCACACGTTCGCCCGCCGAGCACCGCATGGCATGTTTGGCATTGCTGACAAGATTGACCAGAATTTGCAGCACCTGATGTTTATCAACTTTAACGACCAGATCGGTAGCGATATCGCGTTCAACTTTAATGCGATGACGCTCGAGCGATTCGGCATTGATTCGGAGTGCGTCATCTACCAGTTCAGACAGGGATATGGATTCGCTGATACCGGATGACTTGGCGAAATTCTGCTGGCTTTTGACAATCTGCTTGATGTGGTCAACATTTTGTATAAGGCCCGATAACTCGTGAAGAATTTCCCTCTGCTCGGCCAGCAGCGACTCGCCAAGGCTCGCCAAATAAGGCACAATCTGTTTGCCTTTGGGGTCTTCGGTAAGGAAGGATGAGAGGTCGTTTTGATGCTCCTGCAGCAACGTTGCCAGGCGGCCGAGTCCATTTAACCGCGAAGCACGCAGGCGGTCGACAGCGATGGAGACCGACACGTTTACGCTGTTGAGCACATTGCCAACGTTGTGCAGCACGCCGGTGGCAATCTCCGCCATGCCCGCCTGGCGCGAGACATCAATCACACGCTGCTGCATTTGTTCGCGCTCGGCCTCGGCGGCCTTGCGCACGGTGATATCGCGCAGCGTGCCTTCCAAATATACGGGGCGGCTTTCGCCATCTTCGACCCGATGGATGGTCTTGCATACCCAGATGGTGGCCCCATCGGCACGCCGCATTTGCGATTCCCAATTCGTGACCGATCCGTGTCGATCTATTTCTGCAACGATCTCCGACCACCGGGCCGGATTGACAAAAAGTTGCGCGGCAATATCGGATAAATTCAACAGAAGTACGTCGGGATTGGGATAGCCAAAGATGCTGGCCATGGCTGGATTGGCGGAGAGCAATTTGCCATTGGCATCAATCTGAAAAATACCTTCCGAAACATTTTCAAAAATCTGCCGGAATTTTTTCTCCGCGGCCGCAATTTTTTCGTTTCGGTCGTGCAGTTCCCGCGATGAAATTTCCATGGATCGCTCAACCATAGCGCGATCCACATCGGCATGGGTGTAGGCGGCGTCCACCATTTCAATTAACTTGCGTAAAGGTTCGCCATCGGGGACGGCGGTACCAAAGCACTTTTTAAGTTGTCGTTGCAGTAGAGGATGCATGGTGGCATTAGACCTCCGAAAGCGTGGTGATCGTCATGGTCTGATTATGAAGTTGGCAACTGGCGTTGGGTGCCACGGGAGAAATTTCTCCGTAGGAATAAAACCCGCCGGTGCAGTCGGTGCCCAATACATCGGTGACAGCATCAACCTCTTCCTCGATGCGCGGCCCGAGCACAAGTTTTCGGCCCACGCAACTTACCAGCAGCGCGAACTGGGTTTTAACGCCCAGTTTATGCCGGCTTTTTTGCGCTGCGCCGGTGGCACCGTCCACGAGACGGTCAAAATTAGCTCGCATGAGACGGGCGAACGCCCCTTCGGGAACATCACCAGCGAAGGTCAGACTGTGGGTGGATTCATCGACGGCCAGGATGGTGCGTACCAATGTTTCTTCCGACCGGTCACGCCGCACCGTGAGAGGAAATAACAATCCGCTGGCCGGTAATTTGGCCGCGTGTTCGCCCAGATATTCTTTGTATAAATCCAGTGCGCTGCACCCGTCGAGTTCATAGAGGATATTATCATGCGCTTTGGTGATGCGTCTTTCCGGACCAAAAGAATCCCATCCCCCCATCGAGCCGAAGCCAACCCTCAAATTGGGTCCGTACAGTCCAATCAAAACCACTTGCCCGGTACTGGCTTGGCCGTTGGCAATGACGAGTGTCTCCTGAAAGCGATCTCCGTCGCCTGATAATCCGCCGGTAACGGCGACACCCGTGGGCAGTCCGCTGGCTATGCCTGCCGCCAACTGCGCCCCGTTAACCCGCAGACCATCGGAAAATACCAAGGTGTGCACCAACCCGGATTTTGGCAGTCGATCAGCGAGCTTTTTACCAACTGCGAAACTTTCAGAGCTTACGGTTATGGCGGCGTCTTGTGCGACAACGGTGGACGAGTCAAATGCGATAGCCGACGCCGTAAATGAATCGTCCATCACGCGCGTGCCGGAAATTTCTCCAGCGGTCGAACAACCACAGATCACCGCCTTGGGGAAGCGTTTTTGCAGGTGCATGAGATGTGCCGGGTCTTTTAGTAACTTCGGTGCGGCAAAAGCCAGCACCAGATTGGCGGAATCACGGTTGGCAAGCGGATCAACGGGTTTCTGCCAGCCACCATCTTCTTGCCACATGCACCGTTCAATTTTCATATTCCACCTCGGTAAGCGTATCCGCCGGTTTGCCGCCTGTACCGTCCCCACTCGATGTCCACAGTACTGGTGCACCATGGATTGCTTCCCGCGGCCAAGGGGATTATCGGCACAGGCCAACCGGGGCTTGAGGCGATATTAAATTAACGCATAAAATTAAAAGTTAAAGTAAAAACTATTGAATATGGCCATCATCTGCCGACGGTGGTTATCGGTCCGTCGGGGGCGGCTCGGTAACGACAGGCACCGCGATATCTGACGCCCGGCCGCCCCACCCAAAAGGGCAACGTGCGGCCGTTGAATATACCGCTGCCATGGGCTAACCGCTCCGTACCCGGGGTCGATGACGGAATCGTTTCGGTTATCATCTCTTCATGATGGCAAAAAGCACCCGACTGCCGCAAATTATAGACTCCCCCGGCGCTTACCCGCCAACAAAGACGGGAATGGCCGGGCATTCAGAATCAATTAATTTCTTAATGCAACTGAACATCGGCGAAGTGCGCACCAGCACACACGACCGTCAACTCTACGCCACCGATGCATCCAATTACGAGGTGGAGCCGCTGGCTGTTGTCATTTGCGAAAATACCGGGCACATTTCGCGGTTATCGGCGCATTGCCACTGCCATCAACTGCCACTACTGCCGCGCGGAGGTGGGACAAGCCTGGCCGGTCAGTGCACCAACCGAGCGATAGTGATGGATTTGTCCGTCCACTTTCGGAGAATCCTGGGTGTGGATCGCACCAGTCGAACCTGTCGAGTGCAGACGGGCATCACCATTGACGCCGTTAATGACTATCTGAAATCACAAGGTGAGGAGCTATTTTTTGCCCCTGATCCTGCCACGTTAAGCCACGCCACGATAGGCGGTTGTATCGGCAACAATGCCGCGGGTGCCCGATCGATACGCTACGGTCGAACCAGTGAGAATGTCGCAGCTATTGACGCCGTATTAGCGGATGGAGAGGTGGTTCATTTTGCACAGGGAGCCGGGCGAAGGTGCCAGCGGGCGGCGGAATTGGCAACGGCCGTGGCAGATGTGGTGCGTAAACACAGCACGGCCATACGTGAAAGGTTTCCGCGCTTGAACAGGCGCAACGCTGGCTACGCGCTGGATATGATTCTTGACCAGCTTGAGGCGGGATGCCAACCTGTCGATTTGAATCTGGTCCCGCTTATCTGCGGCAGCGAAGGGACATTGGCAATCGTTACATCGGCCGAACTTAAACTGGTTCCGACACCGCTGAGTCGCGTGCTTTTTCTGCTTCAATTTTCATCATTGGATGATGCCATCGCGGCGGTTGCGGCCATTCTGAGATGGAACCCCACGGCGGTTGAGTTAATGGATGATGTCGTTCTGCATGCCGCCAGCACAAATAGCGATGCCGCCGCAGTACTGCGCAAACTTAATCTGAATTCACCGTCGGCTGACCTGACCGGCCCAAATGTTGCCGCCCTTTTGCTGGTGGAATTTCAGCGCGATCGGGATGAAGCCGCTAACCATACGCCGGATGATGTCGATCGGCAGATGGCGTCGCTGGCCGGTGTGTTGCGGGTACAGCAACTCAATATGCAGGAACAAGCCAATGCGTGGCAGCTTCGCCGTAGTGCCGAGGCCCTGCTGCATGCACTATCCAGCGATGCCAAGCCCGTCACTTTTATTGAAGATAATGCCATTCCGGTGCATCAACTATCGCGTTTTGTTCAAGGCGTGCGCGACATCGTTGCGCGGCACAACACTAGGGCCGCGTACTACGCCCACGCCTCGGTTGGCGTGCTGCACATAAGGCCTTTGCTTAATTTACATTCTGCTACCGATCGCCGGGCGATGGTGGATATGGCGGTGGATGTTGCCCGGCTGGCGCGTGACTGCGGCGGTGTCATGTCGGGCGAGCATGGCGACGGGCGTGTACGTGGGCCACTGCTGCATGAATTTTTTGGTCCCGAGATTATCCAAGCGTTTGCAGACATTAAGCGCATTTTTGACCCGGCTGGCATTCTGAACCCGGGGATGATCGTTGATCCCGGTCAACCAGAATCCATTGCCCTCCAATTGCGAGCTGGCCACGTTTACCCGGCGGCTGAAGATAAATTCAAACCGATTTACGATTACCGTGACCAAGGCAACTGGGTTGGGGCGGTGGAGATGTGCAACGGTGCTGGCTTCTGCCGCAAATTGGGGCCGGGGACGATGTGCCCCTCGTATCGTGCCACCTTGGACGAACGGCATTCTCCGCGCGGTCGAGCCAATGCTCTCCGTCACGCACTGCTCGCACCGGGAGGCGAACCGAGCATTAACGATTCAGAAACCCTGGCCACACTTGACCTTTGCCTGTCGTGCAAAGCCTGCAAGACTGAATGCCCCAGTAATGTTGATATCGCCAAATTGAAGGCAGAGTATTACGCAGCTTCTTATCGTACCGCCGGCCATGTACCATTAGCGGCGCAGTTTGTCGGACATATTCGCTTGCTTAATTCACTCGGCTGCCACACACCGCGAATAGCCAACAGCGTGGTGCAGGCCCGGTGGTTTCGGCGGTGGGTTCTTCCCCGCCTTGGCATAACGCCACATCATCCACTTCCACTTTTTCGGCCGAGCCTGAAGGCACAGGTGCAACGCGCCGGCCGTACAAGTCCGCAACCGGGGCGACCGTGCGTGATTCTTTTTTTGGATTGTTTTACCGGTTACATCGATTCCCATGTTGGACTGGCGGCCGTAAATTTGCTGCGGCGTCTTAATTATGATGTTTTCATTGCCGATGCCGGATGTTGCGGCCGAAGTATGATGTCGGTGGGCATGTTGGATGCGGCGCGTAACAAGGCGAAGGAAACCTTAAGACGGATTCACAATTATGCGGCAAAGCTGGCACCCGAGTCGATATTATTTCTGGAACCATCCTGCCAAAGTGCGGTCGTTGACGACTGGAAGGCGCTGCTTTCTGAACCCGAGCGGAAGCAATTGGCGTCGTTGCCCCCCGCTGTGTCCGTCGAAGAATTCCTGATAAAAAAGGTGGACTTAACCACCGCGGCGAATTGCGAATCCGCTTCGGCGACAGCTATCTTATTCCACGCCCACTGCCATCAAAAGGCACTTTGGGGCCAGCAGGCGATGCAGCAACTGCTGACGCATTTTGCCGGTGAGCAAGGAAAAGTTCTGCCGACCGGGTGCTGCGGTTTAGCCGGTGCCTTCGGCTATGGACAAAAGCGCTATGAATTGAGCAAAGCCATTTTCGCAGCACGGGAATTTGACCCCATACGGGCCGCGGATAAGGACCAGGTGGTATTGGCGACGGGCACCTCCTGCCGGGCCCAGATACGGCATTTCACTGGCCGTAGCGCATTGCATCCCGTGGAGTGGCTGGAACGCATGATCCAGGTTTGATTTTGAGGCACAGGTGAGTCCGTATACGGCGGATTGCCTGCTGTGCTGATGTGATGGAGATAGATAGTTTCCCCCGTGGGGGATGCCTCGGTGTATACTTGACGCTGTTGACTGCTGGAGATTGCACCATGCACAAGATCACGCTGATGATTAAACCCGGTGACACAGCATGCTTGGCGGCGCGGCGCGTGATTGATTTAGTCATCACACCTCATGTCGCTGCACTGATTGAGGAGATTGACGTTACCCAGGATGCGGATTTGCAGGCTCAGTACGGCGCGAACTTGCCCGTGATACTGGTGGACGACGTGGTGGAATTCGAGGGCAGCATTGATCCGGAGAGGCTGGCCCGATTGTTTTATGATGACCTCGGTGAACGCTTTGCGGGTATAAGTTAGCGTGCAATCAACCGTCTGAAGTGGGCTGCTGTTTTTACATGGAAAATCTCAAAGAGCCAATGATTGAAAGTAAAATCAAGCTGCGTGTTCGATACGTTGAATGCGATCCGATGGGCTATTTGCATCATTCCAATTATCTGCCCTATTTGGAAATGGGCCGCACCGAGTTATTCCGGCAAAGCGGCGGCGATTACCGTACACTGGAATCTGAAGGGTTCTTTTTTGTGGTTACCAAACTCAGCATTCAATTCAAACGTCCGGCCCGCTTTGATGACGAACTGGAAATTGTAACACGCATCAACCGGAAAACCCACGTTCGGATTGATCATGATTATGAAATATTCCATTTGCAATCCCGCGTGTTAATATCTACCGCATCGAGCACCATCGCCTGCGTGGATCGAAACGGTCAGTTAATACCGATACCAGCCAAAATTGATTTTCAGTTGCCAGACGGTGTGACAGGCTCAACGCCATGAATCCCATCGGGGATATACAGCAATTAGCAATGCCGTTTGATCTGATTGTCATCGGATCCGGAGCGGCGGGTATGATGGCGGCAAACGCAGCCGCAGAGGCACTCATCCGGGGTGGTGATGCCTCCGCACGAGTCGCCATTCTGGAAAAAAATGCCCGCCCGGGGATTAAGGTGCTGGTCTGCGGCGGCGGAAGATGCAATCTGACCAACGCTGGCGATTTGAACTTTCTCATTGCCCAATTTGGCCGCAATGGCCGCTTCCTCACACCGGCGTTAAGAAGATTGGATAACGACGGATTGCGACAATGGTTTGCGGACCGGGGCGTGCCGACACACGAAGAGCATGATGGAAAGATTTATCCCGATTCCAATCAGGCCAGTTCGATTGTTAACACGCTTGTGCACGCCATGCAGAGGGCTGGAGTGTGCATCCTGCCGCAATGGGCGGCATCCGCAGTAGGCATCGATTCGCGCGACGGATTTTTTGTCCAGGCGGCCGATCGTGGCATCCTTACCGCCCGCCATCTGCTGATCTGCTGCGGCGGGCAGAGCTATACCCGGATGGGAACAACCGGCGATGGATACCGCTTCGCCGCCTCATTGGGTCATCACATCATTACACCCCGGCCGGCGATCGTTCCGCTGCTGGTAAAGGAAGCATGGGTGTCTGATCTCCAGGGGCTTGCTGTTCGTGATGTAAAAGTAACGATTGATGCCCCCGGGCCGCTGCCCCGGCTGGCCACTGGAAAGCCGGAACCCAGTATTAATGATTTACTTTTCACACACTTCGGGCTTTCCGGCCCGGCTGTTTTGAACCTGTCGGAAATGGTTGCTGAACTGCTGGAGAAATTTCCCACGGTCCGCCTCAAGGTCGATTTTTCTCATACTATGAGCCATGACCAGTGGCGTAACACCTTTGATGATTGGCGGCGGCAGCACGGCGCGCGATTACTCAAGAACCAATTGGGACAGACGATTCCATCCCGGCTCGTTGCCATGTTTCTGCAACTCACCGGCACGCCGGACACCACGGTGTGCAGTTCGGTCACCAACGCCCAAGTGCACCAATTGATTGAATGTATTAAAAATACCGGCTTTGCGGTGCATGCCACCCGCGGCTTCAAAGAGGCCATGGTCACTGCCGGAGGTGTAAGGCTTGATGAGGTAAATCCCAACACCATGGAATCGCGTGTTTGCCCCGACCTTTTTTTGGCCGGGGAGGTGCTTGATCTCACCGGCCCGAGCGGTGGTTATAATCTGCAATTGGCATTTTCGACAGGGTTTTTAGCGGGCGAAGCCATCGCTGAAAAAATCCTGCAGCGCCATCAGGAGCAGCCTTGATTCCCGACCGCCGCCACATTCAAACAGAGCAGCCCAATGAACAATCCAACCGTTTAGATGCCATGAGCATCACGGAAGCGCTGCAATTGATGGACAAGGAAAACATCCGTGCGGTTCAGGCGGTGCAGGCGGCGCGGGCGGCCATCGCAACCGCAGCGGCGTGGGCGGCGGAGGTGCTTTCGCAGAGAGGGCGGATCATTTACGTCGGGGCGGGAACCAGTGGGCGGCTTGCCGTGCTGGACGCGGCCGAATGTCCGCCGACTTTTTCCAGCGATCCCACCCAAGTGGTGGCCATCATTGCCGGTGGTGACGCGGCGCTGCGACAATCGGTTGAAGGGGCGGAAGATGATCGCGATGCAGGCGCACGGGCCTTGGACCATTTGCGGCCCAGCGGGCGGGATTTGGTGATTGGCATTGCGGCCGGCGGCACGACCCCTTTTGTGCATGGTGCCTTGTCCGCAGCGCGGGCGGCTGAAGCCAGAACAGCTCTGATCGTCTGCACCGATCCAGCAGCATTATCGACCTCAGCCGATTTGATCATTCATCTGGCAACCGGGCCTGAGATCATTACTGGGTCTACCCGGATGAAAGCCGGCACGGCCACCAAACTGACTCTCAACGCCATCAGCACTCTGGCCATGGTGCAAACCGGTAAGGTGTTCGGCAACATGATGGTCGATGTGGACGCCGGTAAAAACGCCAAACTGTGGGACCGCGCCGCACGGATAATTGAAACCATAACCGGTCGCAGTCGGCCGGATTCACTCGCGCTGCTGCAAAAGGCGGATGGCCGGGTTAAACGGGCACTGGTGATGCATCACCATGGCGTATCGGCCCAGGAAGCGGACCACATGCTTGCACAACATAACGGGCGGCTTAAGGATTTGCTCCCGCCGCGTCCACCCACACGCAAGAGTTAATATCGGATAAAATCGTTACATGAATCAGATAAAGCCCACAGTGGAAGAGACTGTTCCCATATTGGATTTTGGCTCGCAATATGTGCAGCTTATTGCCCGGCGCGTCCGCGAAGCTGGAGTTCGAGCCATTTTAATTGACCCGACATCCTCCGCCGAGGCGATTAGGTCGCTTAACCCCGTGGGGATTATTCTTTCCGGCGGACCATCGAGCGTTTATCAGGCCGACGCCCCCCGCTGCGATAAAAACATATTCGATTTGGGTCTGCCCATATTGGGTATTTGCTACGGAATGCAAATTGCCGCCGAGATTCTGGGAGGAAAGGTAAAAAAGGGGAACGCCGGCGAATATGGTTCCGCGCGGCTTACCATTGCGAACGCGCCCGGAGCGGACGATTTATTCACCGGTGTGCCATCCTCTACCAGCGTGTGGATGAGCCACGGGGATCAGGTTAACGCTTTGGGGAGCGACTTTATTCCGCTGGCCGCCACCCATGATTGCCCGTTGGCGGCGATTCGGCACCGCAGCCGGAACTTTTTTGGTGTGCAATTCCACCCGGAAGTTACCCACACCCCCCACGGCGGAAAGATACTGGAGAATTTTTTGTACCGGGTGTGCAAAGCATCGGGTACATGGCAGATGGGCAACTTTATGGAGTTAAGCACCGAGGCCATTCGCCGACAGGTGGGCAGTGGCCGGGTGATCTGCGGACTCTCCGGCGGTGTAGATTCGGCCGTGGCAGCGGCGCTGATTCATCGCGCCATCGGCGATCAACTCACCTGCATATTTGTGGATAATGGGCTGTTGCGTAAGAACGAGCGGCAGAATGTGGAATCCACCTTCCGCGATCATTTTCATATTGACTTGCGTGTGATTGATGCCGAAGATGAATTTCTCTCCGCGCTGCATGGGATTACCGAGCCACAGCAAAAACGAAAGATCATCGGCAAAGTCTTTATCGATATATTCAAGCGCGAGGCCAAGACCATACAGGATGCCCGCTTTTTGGCCCAGGGTACCCTGTATCCGGATGTTATTGAAAGCGGCCAAGGATACTGGCGTACGGCGGCAAACATCAAACTGCACCACAATGTCGGCGGCCTGCCGGCCGAACTTGGCTTTGACCTTGTTGAGCCGCTGCGCGAGTTGTTCAAGGATGAAGTGCGGCGACTGGGCGAAGTGCTGGGCCTGCCCGAGACGATGGTGTGGCGGCACCCATTCCCCGGACCGGGATTGGCGGTGCGCTGCATCGGCGAGATTACCAAAGAGCGACTTGAACTGCTCCGCGATGCCGACGAAATATTTTTGGAGGAGGTGGTGGCGGCAGGGTTATACCGATCTACCGCGCAAACCTTTGCAGTGCTGCTGCCGGTACAGAGTGTGGCCGTCATGGGAGATGACCGTAGCTATAATCCGGTGATTGCGTTACGGAGCGTCGATTCAAGCGATTTTATGACCGCAGACTGGAGTCGCCTGCCCTATGATCTGCTGGCGCGTGTGTCAAACCGAATCGTTAATGAGTTGCGAACGGTCAGCCGGGTTGTATACGACGTGACGAGCAAACCACCCGGCACCATCGAATGGGAATAAGCTGTGACCAGCGTATCGAGTATTCATCCGCATGATCGCCACTTGCCGGCGGCAGTAATCCGCAAGCGGCGGCGCTTTCGTCGTATTGCGTACATTATGCTTGCCGTGGCATTGCTGACGGCCGCCCCGGGTTGGATTCTTTACGGCGTGGCCATCTGGAATGTCTTCCGTTTGCGGCATTTCACCTTTTTTCAGGCTATTACCGCGTACGGATTGCTCATTATTTCCAGCATCGCGCTGGTGCTGGGCCTGTGGTATCTGCTCCTGGCGCAAGCCCGGCGAATGTCACGCATGGTAGATGGCGGCGCGGACGGTACCGAGGGCGATACCAACCTGCGCTGCGGCAACTGCGGTTGGCCTCGCGACTACCCCGACCGCTTCTGCCGCCATTGCGGTAAACCGCTGGTGATACCCGCCGGTGATGCTGAAGCGTTTCCTGCGGCCCCGCAGTAAATTTATCGATGGCCCCAGTGAGGAAAAGGCTACCACATTGTCATCTGCAACCCCTGTAAATATTCCAGCCAAACCCGATGATGGCACACAGAAGATTCGCCCGCTTCGGCTCGCCGGCATGTCGTGGTCGCACTTTCTTAATGATGGCGGCGCGTTTTTTTTACCGGGCATACTTCCGGCGGTCATTCGGCATCTGCACCAGCCCCTTTTTATGGTCGGACCAATTGTGGCGTCCATCTATATTGGTCAGATTCTGCAACCGGTATTCGGTGTAATGGCCGATCACTTTGGTGGAAAAATCTTCGCCGTCGCCGGTCTGGTGCTGTGTGTAGGGGCGGCATCGCTGATTGGATTATCCCCGAATGTATGGATACTTATTGGATTGGTGCTGCTCTCGGGTCTCGGCAGCACTATATTTCACCCGCAAGCCCTGGCGGCGGCGCGTTCACTCTCGGGGCAACGGCACGCGCAGGGCATGGCCGTTTTTCTCGTGGGCGGGGAACTGGGGAGAGGTTTTTGGCCTCTGGTGGCCAGCGTGATTGTTGTGCATCTTGGACTACCGCAAATATGGCTTATCGCCATTCCTACCGCCCTTACCATTCCATGGCTGTTGCGAATTGTGCCCTCACAACCGGCCAGGCCTGTTTCAAAAGGTAGTATCTCGATCCGGAAGCACCTGAGACCATTTCTGCTGGTGGTAGGTTTTTCGGCATTTCGCAATTTTGCGGTTTTTGGATCCATCGCCTTCATTCCCATTATGTGGCATTTACGCGGAGGCAGCCTCATTCAGGGAGCCGGTATTATTTCGACGCTTATGGTTACCGGCATCATCGGGCAGCTTGCCGGCGGCACCGTGGCTGATAAATGGGGGCGGCGGCACGTGTTAACGGCTTCGAGCGTGGCCATGCTGATTTTGCTTCCGATCCTGCCACATCTGGCCGGGGCATGGATTTACATCGTAGCGGGATTACTGGGGATTGCCTGCTTCAGCACCTATTCCAGCACCCTGGTGATCTGTCAGGATATCTTCCCTGAAAATCGAGCCATGGGATCGGGAATTGCGCTCGGATTTTCAAATGCGATCGGAGCGATGGGACTTTTTCCGCTTGGATATGTGGCCAGTGCGATGGGAATCTTTTCCGTATTCAATATTATGGCCGTTGCCTGCGTCGGAATGCTGATTATGAGTTTTACATTCACCCGCGATGCCCATCCTGCCATGCATTAAGTTTTTATTTATATGGCGATCATCACCATTGCCGCCGCGCTATGCCTGGCAGACAACATCTAACTTATACCTAACAAAATATGTGTGTTGGATGTGCAAGTGATTAGCATTCCATTAGATCGACCGATAAGGCCGACGGTTAGCATTCACCCCATCATTTCTTAGCGCGGTATTAACAATCAAACGCATAATGCCGCCCGACGCGAAGAGATATTCGTCAGGCGAACCTGTCGAAATCGAAATGGATAGCTTTTTAGGAGAACGAGCTATGATTCCAGGGAAATGTAAGTTTCCGCACCGCGCCGCCTTTTTGGCAGCGGCCATGTCAATGAGTGTGTCGGCTGTCTGCTTTGCCGCAGCACCTGCCACCCAACCGACCGCCGCCCAACTGGAGGCCGAGATCAATGCCCTGCAGAGTCAGGTCAAGGCATTGCAAAGTGGGCAGAAGAGTGTGCAGCAGTCGGAAGAATCAGCCGCTGAAGTGCGGCAGATCGTCAAGCAGGTG
>JAKAEB010000102.1 GCA_021818445.1 Planctomycetota bacterium | reverse complement strand
CTCTTCCGATCTCTTATTTGCTCTCCTGATCTCCTGCTCTAAACTCACCTGCTCTATTTTTTCGCCTGCGGGCGAAAAAATCGGGGCGACAGGACACCAATAGAACTTTTCACAGTTGCAGTGAATGGCTTGGGGGGGCGTTTTATGCAACTGTTTGCAAGATCGTGCAGTATTCGCACAACCGCGTGAATTGGCGTGTAACGGCTCTATCCGACGCTATACTGGCGGTTGGGGTCAGCGTGCCCCCCGATGAGAAGGCTTGCCTGGCGATTTCACCAACCGTCCACATGAGCGCTCCAAATATCTTCACATAACAGCCTACACCACGCACCTTCGTACTGAGTCAAGGCCTCTTTCTGAAAATGTTGACGGGACTCACATTGTTCACGGACAACATGTCTTGGTAGCCGTCGGGGATTCGGGGTTTACGAGCGTTGTTTTATACCCGATACCGCTGATGCGTTTGGCCACGCTTTGCGGATCGAAGCCGGGGGCGGCCTGCACTTGGGCGGTGCCGTGTTGATAAGACACGGTAGCTTCTTTTACGCCGGGGATCTTGGCAATCGCGGCCTGTAAGCCGTCGGCACACTCCTGACAGTCCATGCCTTTTATCTGATAGGCATAAATACGGAATTGGTTCAGAGCGGCTGTGGAGGTACTGGCGGCCATCGTTGTCGAAGATGGTGCCGTTGCTGCGGTTTTTACCGATGAACCGGAAGTCACCGCGACATTGGAACTACCCGCGCCCACGGCTTGCAGCAGCGGGGCGCTGTAATAGGGAAATGTTGCAAACGCCAGTACCAGTACGGCGGAGACCCACAACATCACACGGTTGAACCGTGCCAGACTGCCTGAAGCACAGACTTCACCGGGAGCGCAGGCCACCTTACGGCGGTAGCTGAAGTAAAAGCCAAGGCCCAGGGCCGCGACGGCGATTGCAACAAATACCCACCGTGCGCCGACAATAAACTTGGACAGCCCCGCAGCCGATACGCCAAGCCCCAGCAGAGCCAACGGCAACCAGCAGCAGGCGGATGCCATGATGGCCGCCGCAATGGCCACCGCACCGGCGGACCAGGTTTTCGGCGCGTTCTGGTCCGGATTCGTGCCGGACAACGCTGTCTTCGGTGTGCAGCAATTTTTACCTGTGTTATCGGATTGATTATGCGCGTTCATCATGCACCTCTTTGTAAAAAGACCATTTACGTGGCGCAGCAACTCAGTTGCGCCACATTCTTGCCAAAAGTAATAGCCGCCAGTTTCACGCCTTCACCAAGGGTCAGATAGGGATGGAAACTGTTGCGCAGTTGCGTGACCGTAATGCTGAATTTGATTGCCATGGCCAATTCCATCAGCAATTCCGAACCTTCCGGAGCGAGGATGCGGGCACCGAGCAACAGATCGGTTTTCTTATCGCGGATCAGTTTTATCATTCCACGGGTATCACGGGCGGCAATAGCGCGTGGTACATAGCTTAAAGGCAATGTGGCAGCCTCGGCATCATGGCCCGCCGCAACAGCTTGCCGTTCATCCATGCCCACGCCCGCAACCTGCGGGTCCGTAAAAATCACCCAAGGCAACGCGGTATAGTCCGTCACACGATCAGCCTTGGTAAATGCGTTTTCTGCCGCCAGAGCGCCTTCGTATGCCGCCGTATACACAAACATGTTCTTCCCTAAGACATCTCCCGCTGCCCAAACATCGGGCAGCGTGGTTTGCAATGTCGGGCTGACTTGAATATAGCCATGCTCATCAAGCAACACTCCCGCATGTTCCAGTCCCATGTTGCGGGTATTGGGCGTGCGACCCGTGGCCACAAGAACCTGTGCTGCCGCAAATTCCCGCTTTTCTCCATTGATTTTGGCCGTTACCACAACACCCTGCTTCACACGCCTCACCTGTTGCAGCGCCACACCTGTGAGAATCTCCAAGCCTTCTTCGGCGAGATAGCCGGTCAACGCATTGGTGATATCCTCTGATTCCGCCGGCAAAATACGCTCTGACCTTTGTAGCACGGTCACGCGACTGCCAAAGCGAGCAAACATCTGCGCACATTCCAGCGCAATATATCGCCCGCCCAGCACAATCAGGGATTCCGGCAGGGTTTCCAACTCAAAGGCGGATTCATTGGTCAGATAGCCTGCTTCAGACAACCCCGGAATATTCGGTATCGCGGCAGTGGCTCCGGTGGCGATGAGAAGATGATCGGCTGAGAGCCGCATGTCTCCAATCTGCACACTGTGCGCGTCAAGCAGCTTGGCGTGCCCTTTGACCAATCGCACCTGGGCCAAATCACGGATCACATCCACATATTTGGCTTGCCGCAATTCAGTGACCAGTTGACGCTTTTGTTCAACAACGGCGGAAAAATCCGCCAGGCCTCCGCCGGTCTGAATGCCCGCAAAGGGATTATGCTTAGCCCGATGTAACGATTCGGACGCTCGGATCAAGGTTTTGGACGGCACACAGCCGACGTTCACACACGTACCACCAGTCGGCAAGCCATCATTGATGATGGTGACTTTTTCGGCACCGAGTTCCACAGCGCGCGTGGCGGCGGAAAAGGCGGCCGAACCGCCACCGATGATAATCAAAGTTCCGGCAACTTTTTCGTGGCCGCCATTACCACAACACGAAATCATACCCACCTCCTTATTGAACCCGGTTTGTACCCCAAAAAATCCTCATTCCGGATAAGCCGGGAAAGCCCGGAATTTGGATCACTGTGTAATTCTACACCTTGTACTTAGGTGCAAGGTCAAGCGGAGATGTAATTATTTTTAAGAGGGTGATTTTCGCGGTGTTATCGGTGGGTGTGCTACAGCGGCAAATGGTGAGCGGACATAGCCTCGGCGGAACAACACTGACGAAGCGATGGATACTGACGGCCGTTCTATTTATGACTATTATAGTCATATTGGTTTACCTATGGAGCACAATAATATGAAACACACGCACTACTGGCCCGTAGCCACCGCCAAGTCACAATTCAGTGCGCTACTGGAACAGGCCAAATCGCAAGGGCCGCAGACCGTGACGCGGCATGGCCGACCCGCGGTTGTCGTGGCCTCTGTGCGGGATTGGGAAGCCAAAGCCAAGCGATCCAAGAGCCTGACCGACTTTCTAATGAACTCGCCCCTTCGGGGTTCGGGTCTGGAACCTCGACGTTTGAGAGGAAAATGGCGGAAAGCTGATTTATGAAATTTCTGCTGGACACAAATGTTATCTCGGAATTGGCGAGGCTCGATCCCAGCCAAGCGGTTATTTCTTGGCTGGACCGAATTTCTGAAGATTTGCTTTATATCAGTGTTGTTACGCTTGCGGAGCTGCATCACGGCGTGGAAAAGTTGCCGACGGGTGCCAAACGCTCCCGCCTGCATATCTGGCTGTCCGAAGCGTTGCCCGATCGATTTGAAGGCAGAATATTGCCCGTTGATGCCCGCGTTGCCCAGCATTGGGGAGTCGTGGTAGCGCAATGTGAGAACCGCAGACACGCCATGGAAACGATGGACGCCCTGCTGGCTGCCACCGCATTGGTTCATAAGCTAACGCTGGCGACCGGCAATACGCGACATTTTGGAATCATGGGCGATGCGATCGTGAACCCTTGGGTGGGCGGCTGACCGGACCATCACGCCATGCCCAGATCGGGTCTTTCGCAGCGCGCCACAATTCACCGACCACAGCACAACGCGGTGAGCGCCCGGCGCTGCATAATTGCAGATCGCCACCCAGAATCTTCTCAAGCCTCTTTAATTCTTTGATTTGTGATTTCACTTTTTCCAGTCGATGGGCAATGAGTTCCGCCACGCGGCGGCATTGGGCGGCTGATCCACCATGGGGTTCAAGCATAGCGCGAATATCGTTTAGTGAAAATCCACCGGAATGGGCCAGTTTGATAAATCGCAATCGCTCCAGAGAGTTTTGGTCATACCACCGGTAGTTGCTCATGGTGCGGCCCGGCGGGGAAATAAGCCGCTTGCGCTCATAAAAACGCACCGTGGTTGTCGGCACTCCGGCGGCTCTGGCCAATTGGCCGATGTTGTAACGCAAATCAGGCATCACAAACAATCATACGCACGAGGATCGCTGGTGACCAGACCGTCTCAAGGGAATCGACATCATGACGCCAAATATCAATGTGCGGGAACAATTTTCGCTAACAACTTTCGCACATCGGCGGCCAGTTGGTGCGGGTCGTAGCCGACGATGATATGCCGCAGAATTCCCCGGCGATCAATCACAAATTCCGTCGGCAATCCGCTGATGCCGAGCTTCTGTGCTAATGTGTCGTTGCCGGGATGTTTATCAAAAATCTGCGGCCAATTTTCTTGGGGATGCGCGTTGCGATAACGGCTAACCGCCACTGCGGTATCATTGAGTGCCACGCCCACCACCTCCAGTCCGTGGCGATGGTACCGGCGATATAATTTTCCGATGTACGGCGCTAACCTCAGACACCATGGGCACCAAGTGCCCCAGAAATCAACCACGATCACTTTGCCCTTCCAGCTGGCGGTGCTCAGATGCCCTCCGCCAAGAAGTTGGCCGCGCAGCGTAATGGCGGCGTGGCCCCTGCCAACGCCGGAATTCGGGCCGGCCGCTTGGGCCGGACCGCGATGGTAGTTGATCAGGACAAATAAACCCATCAGTAAAGCTGAGACCGCCAGGAAAATACCACCGCTGCGCCAAGGCCTGTTTATTTGATTTGTCATTGCTTTATTCCTTTCATCCGCAACCATGTTAACATCAACTCCTCAATGAACCACCACCTTATTACGTCCACCAAACGGGTGGGCCTGTGACAGTTTATGCAGCCTTTTTTTTGATCTTAGCCGAAACGTAGGCTGGCCGGTTGGCCCATAGTCTTTCCCAGCGTGCATCCTGGCTTTTCCACGCCGCCCGTAATGCCAGAATGGCCTCCGCGCCTGGCAGCCGCCAGCGTTGTTCCGTGCCCTTGACACGCTTATTGAATGTTTTCACGCCCGCTTCGGTATTTCCTGAACCAATCGGCCAGCCCTTTCGCCGATAGATGTCATAGTGCATGTGCTCCCGATGTTTCTCAAAATAACCCAGTTCGCGACGCAGGCTCTGCTGCGACGCCCCTGCGGTATGCTCCGGCAAGACCGGTTCCACTGGCGACGCCTGCTGTTTAACCCGATGCAGCATCTCATCCACCTTGCCATCCCACAACAGGCTTTCCAATTCCACGCCCAGCGTCTTGGATTCCGG